>JBFIXI010000076.1:0-19449 GCA_041605955.1 Acidimicrobiia bacterium | reverse complement strand
CTTTGACGGCAGCCTGCAGGCGGTCGAGCGTCTCTTGGGTCGAACCGTAGAAGTAGTGGCGCCACCCGCGGGGGGTGCCGGCTGCGAGCAGCGTGGCCGTCACTTTGGCCCCGTGCAGCCGCTCCTGGTCGGGATTGCCCATGGAACGCAGCGCCCAAGCCACCGGCATCCCATCGGGAGTGCAGATGTCCGCCGCCGCGAGTGCCGTCCGCAGCTCGGCGTCCCGCCGGGCCGACATCACGGAGTGGACGTTGCAGACAGCCACCACGGTGGCTCTGTCGGGGGGCCGCCCGGCCAGGGCCGCAGTGAGCTCCGCGAAGTCGACGATCGAGATGCCCGTCCCGACGACGTCCTGCTTTTCCGGCAGTCCGGCGGTCATGAGCGGTTTGCCTCCCACCAGGCGATGGTCTGCTTGAGGCCCTCTTCGAGCTCGACCTCAGCCTCGAACCCGAAGAGCTGGCGCGCGCGGGTCGTATCGAGCGTGCGCCGTGGCTGACCATCGGGCTTGGAGCGATCCCAGCGAATGCTCCCCGTGTAGTCGGTGAGCCGCGCGATGAGCTCGACCAGCTCTTTGATCGTGATCTCGTGGCTGGTGCCGACGTTTACCGGCTCCGCGCCGTCGTAGCGCTCGGTGGCGAGGACAATGGCGCGCGCCGCGTCGTCGACATACAAGAACTCCCGGCTGGCGGCACCCGTCCCCCATGCAACTACCTCGGCATCGCCTTGCTCTCGGGCCGTCACGAACTTGCGGATCACCGCCGGAATCACATGGCTGCTCTCCAGATCGAAGTTGTCGCCCGGGCCGTACAGGTTGACCGGAAGGAGGTAGATCCCGTTGAGCCCGTATTGCTGGCGGTAGGACTGGAGCATCACCAACAGGCTCTTCTTGGCGATGCCATACGGGGCGTTGGTTTCCTCGGGGTAGCCGCTCCACAGGTCGTCTTCGCGAAACGGGACCGAGGCGAACTTCGGATAGGCACAGACTGTGCCTACTTGAACGACCTTCTCTACCCCGGCGACCCGGGCCTCCTCGATCACATTCAGGCCCATGGCCATGTTGGCGAAGAAGTAGCGGCCGGGATTGGCCCGGTTGGCGCCGATTCCGCCGACCTCGGCAGCAAGGTGGATAACGATTTCGGGTCGCGTTTGTCGATAGAGATCTCTCACAGCCGCTTGCTCGGTGAGGTCGTACGCGGCGCGACGGGGCACGATCAGCTCTCCGGCGTCGCGCTCTTCGAGGAGGCGGGCGACGACTTGTCCGAGGAAGCCGGCACCGCCGGTGAGCAGTATCCGTTTGCCGCTGAGATCCGTCACTGATTCTCGCCGTCGCGCCACTCGATCGTCTTGAGCCCAGCGTCGACCAGCGCCCGCTCTTGCTTGGCGAGCTCGATGTCTGCATCGAGCATCATGTCAACCAGCTCTTCGAATGAGACCTTGGGCTTCCACCCCAGCTTGGTGCGTGCCTTGGTCGAGTCGCCCTGGAGCACCGCCACTTCAGCTGGTCGGAAGTAGCGGGGGTCGATCTCGACGTGGCGCTCCCAGTCGAGGTCGAGCTTGCTGAAAGCCAATGCGGCGAACTCCCGCACCGAATGGCGCTCGTCGGTGGAGATCACGAAATCTGCCGGCGCCTCCTGCTGCAGCATCAACCACATCGCTTCGACGTAATCGCCGGCAAATCCCCAATCGCGCTCGGCGTCGAGGTTCCCCAGGTAGAGCTTGCGCTGCAGGTCGAGGGCGATGCGGGTGGCGGCCCGGGTGATCTTGCGGGTGACGAAGGTCTCACCGCGCCGGGGCGACTCGTGGTTGAAGAGGATCCCGTTGCAGGCGTACATGTCGTAGGACTCGCGATGGTTGACGACCTGCCAGAAGGAGTAGACCTTGGCGACTCCGTAGGGGCTGCGCGGGTGGAACGGAGTCTTCTCCGATTGCGGAATCTCGGCGACCTGGCCGTACATCTCCGACGACGACGCCTGGTAGAAGCGGATTGATGGATCCACCATGCGGACCGCTTCCAGCAAGCGCAGCGTGCCGAGCGCGGTTACGTCTGCCGTGTACACCGGGTTCTGGAATGACACCGCAACATGCGATTGGGCACCGAGGTTGTAGACCTCGGCGGGTCGGATCTCGTTGAGCAAGCGGGTCAGTGCGTTTCCGTCGGCAAGGTCGCCGTAGTGGAGAAAGAGCCTGGCATCCGCTTCGTGGGCATCCAGGTAGAGGTGGTCGATGCGCTCCGTGCCGAAAGTCGACGAGCGGCGGACGATGCCGTGGACTTCGTATCCCTTCTCCAGCAGCAGCTCGGCGAGGTAGGAGCCGTCCTGTCCGGTGATCCCGGAGATCAATGCCCGCGGTGTCATGGTTGTCCTTCTTCCTACACGTGCGGCGGCGCTGCGTCCGCCTGCGAAGCGCCGGGTTTCCTGGCTGTATCCGGCAGCGCTCAGGATTCTACCCGGCGTTGCGCTCCCACCCGCTAGATCGGCCCGCAGCGGGCCGGTACTTAGGATTTAGTAGGCGCCGGCGCGCGGCCCGCTCAGAGCTCGTCCACGCTCGCCGGCCAGTCGTCTTTGAGCAGCCGGCTCAACGACCGGTCGGCCAGGATCTTGCCACCCGTCTGACAGGTTGGGCAGTAGTTGGTTTCGCGCGACGCGTACACGATGCGTTGCACCGCGGTGGCGCACACCGGACAGGGCTCACCAAACTTGCCGTGCACCGCCATTTCCGGGTGAAAGGCGGTCACCTTCTCGGGAAAGCCGTCACCGGTCTCCGCAATCCTGATCTCGGTCCAACGCGCCATGACCTCCTGGGTGGTGGTGAACAGCCGCTCTATCTCGTCCGCGCTCAGATTGCGGTTGATCTGCATGGGGCTCAGCCGGGCGGCATGCAGGATCTCGTCCGCAAAGGCGCCGCCGATTCCGGAGATGAACCGGGCATCGGTCAGAGCCCGCTTTAGCGTGTGACGCTCGGCGAGCAGCGCAGCCGCAAACTCGTCGGCGGCGGCCTCGGCTACTTCGATCCCGCCCGGATCGAGCTCCGCCAGGGCGGCGGCACTCTTGACCAGGTGTAGCGAGGCCCTCCGTTTGGTTCCCGCCTCTGTGAGGAGCAACGTGCCCTCGGGGAAGTCGAATGCCGCCAGCCCGTACTTGCGGGGGATTGCCTTGCCCGGTGGATGCCAGTGCAGCCGACCCGCCACCATCAGATGAAACACCAAATGCAGATCGTCTTCCAGGTCGAAAACGATGCGCTTTCCCATTCGCGAGATCGCTACCACCTGCTTCCCTGCGGCGGCCTCGATCGGCGGATCGTAAGTCTTCAGTAACGAGAACGACGCCAGCCTGATGCCGACCAACTCAGCCCCCAGCACCCGCGGTTGCAGGGCGGCGATGTAGGCCTCTATCTCGGGCAGCTCGGGCATCAGCGGAACATGTCTTCGGCTGCGGGACGGACCAGATCCGTGGCTCGCCCGGAAGCCGGCTCCCAGTCGATTCCGCGGACGATCGCTGCCGGGACGCCGGAGCTCTTGCCCATGACGAGATCGGCCGCAGCGGCGATCTCGTCGACAATGGCCACCTCGGTGACCTCGAGCGTCCGACCGTACATGTCAGGAGTGCCGCGCAGGTCGAGTAGTGGAGACATGCCGGCGATGCCGATCGCGACGTCGGTCAGCCCGCGTCGCCACGGGCGACCGAACGTGTCCGAGACGATCACCGCGATGGTTGCCCCGGTGGCTGCTTCGAGTCTGGCCTTGATAGTCGCTGCCGACCTGTCGGGGCGTTCGGGAAGGAGCACGACCTTCCCGTCGGCGATATTGGAACGGTCGACGCCGGCATTGGCGCAGATGAAGCCATGACTGGTCTGGGCGATGATCAGATCGCCGCGCCGGCGGATCACTGCTGCCGCTTCCTGCTCGGCGACGGCTCGGTAGGCAGCTTCGTCGGATGCGGCCACGATGCGACCCTCGGCCTTCGACACGATCTTGTGGGTTACCACGACCACGTCGCCGCTCTTGAGTGCGAGGGACGCTGCTGTGATCGCATCGAGCAGGATCTGGGCGACGTTGGAGCCCGGGGCGACCTCGCCAACACCGGTTACTGGGAATATCTCGACCTTGTCCGCCATGCCGTGAAGCCCTCCGCAGGCGGAATCTACTCGGCGTCGCTCGCTTGTTTCCCCGCAATGGCGGTGGCGAATGTCAGCAGCTCTGCGGCCAACCGGGTTGCCGCCTCCTGCTCCGCGATCAAGGTATCGGCGACGAGCACGGGTAACCCGGAGACGCTGAGTTGATCTTGCGACGCGGCGTCCGCGCGGTCTATCGCCAGACCATCGAGCACACCGTCGTAGGCCGCCACAATGCCGGCGCTGGAGGGCTCGAGTCCCAGGCCGGTCATCACTTCGACTAGCGGTCCCTTCACGGCCTTGCCCGCGATGAGCGGCGAGACGGCCACTACCCGCGGGTGGCCGGCGACAGCCTCCTGCAGTGCCGGCATGGCCAGCATCGGCCAGATCGACAGGGGAGGATTGGATGGGGCGATGATGATGACGTCCGCTGCGACGATGGCGTCCAGCACTCCCGGCGCCGGCACTGCCGTTGTCGCGCCGTGATATTCCACGCGAGCCACTGCGTCGCGCTGGTTGCGGCGTACGAAGTAGTCCTGGAAGTCGAGGAGGTCGCCCGCAGCGGTCACGATCTTGGTACGGATGGGATCGTCGCTGGCCGGTAGCACGCTGCAAGCGATGCCGTACCGACGGGTGGAGTCCCGGGTGAAACCCGACAACGTGCCGCCGTCATCGAGGAAGGCAGTCCGGGCCAGGCAGTGGGCCAGATCGCGATCTCCCAGCTGGAAATAGGTGTCGACCCCAATGGTTGTCAAGTGATCCATTACGACGTGGGTATCGCCGCCAATCCCCCAGCCGCGGGGACCTGCGATGCCGGCCAACGTATAGGTCACCGTGTCGAGATCAGCCGCCACCAGCACGCCGTAGATCCGGGCATCATCACCGACATTGACGACGATAGTCAGATCGGCAGGCGCCAAGACTGCGGCCAAGCCCCGTGCCATACGGGCTCCTCCGACCCCGCCGGCGAGCAGCACCGTACGAAGATTGCGGTAACTTGCGGACGCCTCCAGAATGCGCTCCTATGTCCTCTCGGCCCCCCCGTCCTTCTTCGCTCGCGGTCGTCGCCATCTTGGCCGACCGTGATGCGTCGTTGGATCACACGCTAGAAGCGGTGGCCCTTCAGAGCTACGCGCCCGTGGAGACCTTCGTCGTCGGCGGTGACTACGAGTCGGTGGCGGCAGCACTGGGGGTGGGCTGGGAAGAGTCCCTCCAATCGCTCGTGGGTCGGTTGGAGCCGACCATCACCCACGTGTGGCTGCTGGCGGCCGGCACTGCTCCGCATCCGGACGCGCTGTACACGCTGATCTCCGAATCCGAGCGGGTGGGGGCCGGGCTCGCCGGCTCGAAGCTCTTGGATCTAGAGCATCCCGATCGTCTGATCTCGGTGGGCCTGACTACTGATGTTTTCGGCGTTCCCTATCTGGGCATCGAGGAAGACGAGCTCGACGCCGGTCAATACGACGTGCTGCGCGACGTTGCCGCAGCAGCGCCGGGCTCGCTAGTGGCGCGGCGTGACTTGCTCAAGGGTCTCGGCGGTCTCGATCGTTTGCTCGCCCCGCAGGCTGCGGCGATCGATCTCTCCCAGCGAGCACGGGTTCTGGGAGCCCGGGTAGTGGTGGTACCCAGCTCCAAGGTAGCGGCCCCATCGGGCACCGAGAGTGCGTGGCGAGAAGAAGCCGGGCGGATCCGCGCCATGCTCAAGGTCTACAGCTGGCTCACGTTGGCCTGGGCGTTGCCTACCCGGTTCCTGATCGGGTTGGTAGAGGCCGTGCTGGCGCCTCTCGCCGGGCGGTGGACTCTCTTCCGCTGGCTGCGTGCCTGGTTGTGGAACCTGGCAAGGTTGCCCTCGACGCTGCGCGCTCGGCGCGCGGTACGCGCCAATGCGGCCGCCGGCGATGCCGAGCTGTTCCGCTATCAGATGCGCGGCTCGGTCACCTTGCGGTCCCTATGGGCCGATCTCGTGGAGACGGCGCGAGCACGATTTCCCAGCGACGATCGCGGCATCGGCGCGCTCGCCCAGGAGATGCGCCGTCCGGCCTTCGGCGTTGCCCTCGCTGCGCTGGTCTTCTCGTTCGTTGCCACTCGCGAGCTGTGGCAGGGCTTCCCCGGGGGAGGCTTGAGCATGCCTCTGCCCGACTCCGGTGCTGATGCGGTGGCGGCCTACGCCGGCGGCTGGAACCCCGCCGGGTTCGGGAGCACCGAACAGCTGCCCCCATTCCTCGGCCTCGCCGGCGTATGGCAGCAGGTGTTGTTCGATCGGGCTGACCTGGCCTCCGGGTCGTTGGCGCTGCTGGCATTTCTGGGCGGTATCTGGGGAATTACCCGCCTGCTGCGCACCTGGTCGGTGGATTCGGTACCCGGCATTCTCGCCGGAGTCGCCTACATGGCCGGCCCGGCCGCCCGCACCATTGCCGGCAGTGGCGACGTCGCCAACGTCGTAGCGTTAGCGGCGGTCCCATGGGCCATGCGGGTAGCGGTAGCTCCGTGGCCGGCGGGATGGATACGGCGCATTGGGCGAATCGCCGCGGCCGGCTGGTTGAGTGCGCTTCTGGCCAACCTCAGTCCTGACCTTCTCCTGCTGCCATTGGCCGCTCTGCTGGCGAAAGCCTTGTTGGCAGTTCGGGAGGGGATCAACTGGTTGAGCGTATTGGTCGCGGCGTCTGGCGTCGCCATCGCAGTGCCGTTGCTGCGGCCCTGGGTGACGTCGGTCGATTTCACCGGATACTTCCGTGCCGGCGTGGCGTATTGGGAGCCCGGCACGGTTCTGCTGACTGCCGGGCTCTTGGCGACCGCGGCCGCCATCATCGCCGCCCCCGACGGACTGTGGCGGCTGGCGGCTTGGGGCGGCATCGTGGCTGCGATTGGAGGCGTGCTGGCACGCACCGCCGGCGAAGGCGGGGGACGCCACCTCCTGGCGCTCGGGCTCGCCGCAGTGGCGCTGGGTACTTCGGTCGTCGTCGGGTCCGCTTTCGAAGCGGTGCGGAGAGCGGCTGGCGTCGACAGCCTGCGACGGTTGGTGCTTGGCATCGGGGCCGTGGGCGCGGCCGCAGTGGTAGTGAGCGCTCTCGCGGTCCTGGCACCGGGGCGCGGCGGAATGCCCGCCGATGAGCTGGGTGCGGCGTTGCGTTTCACCGGAGCATCGATTGACGACAACTCGGCGGCCCGGGTGCTGCTCGTGGGCCCTCCGGAGTCGCTACCGGGCAATGCGAGGAGGGTGCGCGGAGCGGCATATCGGGTGATTTCTGTGCCGTCTCCTCGCATGTGGGAGGTCGAGCTGCCGTCGCCCGGGCCGGCCGACGCGGCCCTCGAGCAAGTGCTCGAAGCCGTCATCGAGGGCGAATCGTTTCGGGCCGGGGAGCAGCTCGCCGAGTTTGGAATCCGGTGGATTCTGGCGATGGGCGAGACACCGCTGAGTGCGGCGTTCGTCGGGCAACTCGACCTGATCCCACTCGACGGTTTGCGCCGGCCCGCATTTCTGGTGGACTCAGAAGAGGCGTTACGGGCCATGACGGTAAATGGCGACCCGTGGCGTGTGGACGGCACCGGCTTTGCCGGTCCAGCCGCACCGGCCGTGCTGATCCGCGAGCAGGCCGACGCAGGCTGGGGACTCGATGCTGACCCCGGCGATTGGTCGATGACCTTGGATGGCAGCAGTGGCAGCATCGAGTACCAGGCGGGTCCGGAGCGGCGGCAAGGCCAGCTCGCGCTTTGGCTGGGAGCTGGGCTGGCGCTGCTATCGGCGATTCTGAGGAGGCGACGCTGAGCGAGTCACTCTGGAGGCGTATCGGAGCGGTGGCCGCGGTCATCGCGATCGGCCTGTTGGCGGCAAGCCTCCCGGCGCCGCCGAGCGATCCTGGTCCCGAATTCACCGAGCCCATCGAACCCGCCACCGAGGCGGGAGCGCAGCCCAGCCTGTGGTACTGCCCGTGGATCAACTCTGGAGCCACCCGCGACACGCGAGTGGCGGCGGCGTTTCTGGCGGATGTCGAGATCGCCTACACCCATCCCGACCCTCGGGTAGGAGAACCTGAGGACGTTGCCCTCCTGCGGGCAGACGGCCCAGGGGCGGTGGTGCAGGACATCGCCGAGATCGCCAACCGGGGAGACGCCCCGGGGTTGGTCGAGTTCTCCAATGGGCCCGCCACCGCCGCCGCGATCGTGGCGGGAGAATCTTCTCTCAGCGGGGACCGGTGCATCGGTTCGGTGCCCAAGCTGTGGCACATCGCCGGACTCACCACCCGTGACGGATACGCCCTCACTCTCCGCTTGTTCAACCCATTCCCGGATAACGCCAAGGTGGTGGTGCGAGCCGCAAGCGAGCTCGGCAGTGAGGCACTTCCCGACCTGCAATCGATCGATGTCGTCGGTAAGAACTGGGTCGATATCGCCTTGGACGAGGCGATTCCGTTTCTCGATACCTTGGCCATCACCGTTGGTACCGAGGAGGGGACGATCATCCCCACAGTCGTCCAAAGCCGGGGTGCCGACGAGGCCAGCTGGCCGGGTACCGGGCTGGCCACGGAGTGGTTGTTTCCGACCGCGGCCTTGTCGGGGTTGGCCCCGCGGCTGGCAGTTTGGAACCCGAGCGAGCGGCCGGTCGAGATCGAGGTGGACCTGTTCACCCGAACCTCTGCGGTGGGAGCGGTGAGAACGACAACTATCGAGGCCGGCCGCCCCTTCGAGGTATCGCTGGCCGATGAGTCCACCGGTGCGCTGGGGGTGCGAGTCAGAGCCACCGGGCCCGTCGCCGCAGTCGTGGTTGCCGAGGACGTGCCTGCCGATGTTGCCGGTGAGGACGATTCAATCGAAGGCAATCCGGCCGGCTCGGATGCGCCTGTGCGGATCGCCGCCACGATCGGGGCTCCGCAAGCTTCGAAGAGTTGGTTGTTGGCCGGTGTCGGGGGACAGGTCGGCGGTGACAGTTCGATCTGGCTCTTGAATCCCAACGGGCAGCCGGTCACCGTGACGATTCAACCGCTGGGTCGCGCTCAGCTGGCAGCCGACAAAGTGCGGGTCGAGCCGAATACGATCCGGCGCGTGCGGCTGACGGCGACGAGCGGCGTGGGCGGGTATCGGCTGGATGCGGCCTTGCCGATCGTGGCCTCGTGGAGTTTGCAGACGCCCGACGCGGTGGCATTGTTGGCAGGTGTCGCCATCGGAGAGTGAGCAGTGGACGACTTCATCATCCGCCTCGGGGTGGTGGTTGCGGTTGTCCTCGTTGCCCTCGGCTTGGCACGACTGCTGGGTCCGTGGCAACGGGTAGCCCATCCGCCGCTGCAGATCCCCCCCGGCGATCTGCCCGCCGGTGTAGTCCTGTTCACGTCGACCGATTGCGATCAGTGTGCGGCCACCCGCTCGGCGCTCAAGGCGGCCGGCATCGAGTATCGCGAAGTGACTTGGGAGTTGGAGTCCGGGCGATTCGAGCGCTACGGCGTGCAGGGCGTGCCGTTGTTGGCCCGAGTCGAGCCGTCTGGCCGGCAAAGCTTCCTCGCTGCCGGGGTGCCCACGCGCCGTTCCCTGCGGGCGCTGCGCACCCGATGATGGGCCGTTCGCAATGCTTGGTGCAACCCGGCCGGCCGCCTAGCGTGGTCGTTCTATGACGTGCTGCCGCTGCAACCATCCGGCCTCGGCGTGGATGACGTTCGAATACGCCGCGGCCCGCATCGAGGTCCTCGAGCTCGTCGGAGTTGCCGACGGACACGGTGGGTACGCCATGTGCGAGACTCATGCCGACCGGCTGTCCCCGCCGGTGGGCTGGGAGCTGATCGACGGTAGGCCCGGGGCACGTACTCTCTTCCCTGTGAGCACGCTGGAGCCCCCGACCCCGGCTGACGCCGCCGACAGCGACGTCGCCTAGTGGCCATCGACCGCGAGATCATGGATGCCGTGCGGGCCATGGACGAGCATGAGCTGCGACGTCTCGTCATCCTGGCGAGGGCCCGCCTCGAAGGTCGGGGGGTGTCTTTCCCCGGAGCCTCCCCGGATGTGAAGCTTCGGCAACGGAGCGTCAGGTGCGGCAAAGCGACTTGCACCCGATGTCCCCACGGGCCCTACTGGTATGCGTACTGGTGGGAAGACGGCAAGCGCAGGTCGCGCTACCTCGGCAAGCTGGAGGATCTCCCCGAGAAGCGAGCTGCCAGCTCGTGACCGGGGTACCCGTCACCGGCCGGTGACACGCAATGCGACCGCGGTTCGTTTTTCGCGTATTACGATCTGCTGATGGCCAGAAGCAATGAGGCCGCCACGGACCTCGAATGCAAGAGTTGCGGTTCCGGGTCGGTCATCGAGATTGATCTCATCCTCCCCGATGGCACTGAGGTCACCTTCAACTCGTGCCACAAGTGCGAGGCGAGATGGTGGAACCAGGACGGCAAGAAGCTCGACCTCGACGTCGTGCTGGACTTGGCGCGCAAACCGCGCCCGTGACGGCGCAGCCGACAAACTGACAATTCTGGGGCACGGCTAGCCTCCCCCTGATGTCGGCACCGCCTGATCCCGCCCCGCCGCTGCCACGCCCGACATGGCGCGGCCGGTTGCGCGATCCGCGGGTGATCTCAGTGATCGGTGTCGGGCTGCCGATGCTACTGATCGCCTTGATAATGGCCGGCTTCATCGGCCAGGTGCAACAGACCGACAGCTTCCCATTCTTCTCGATCGATCTCGGCTGGCCAACGCTGTTGAGCGCCAACACGCCGACGGGGGGAGATATGGGCGCCCACGTGCTCGTACCGGCCATTCTGCGTGACGAGCTGCTCCCGCAGCTGCGGTTGATAGGCTGGAGCAATGCGTGGTACGCGGGCTTTCCGGCCCTCTACTTCTACTTCCCGCTGCCGGCGCTGTTCACCGTCCTACTAGACGTATTCCTTCCGTACGGAGTCGCCTTCAAGATCACCGCCTCGCTGGGGGTGATCGCCCTCCCGTTGGGCGTCTACGTGCTGGCCCGCGGGATTGGATATACACGCATCGTGTCCACGATCGTCGCCGCCACCGGCTCGATGTACGTCTTCATGGAGAGCTTCAGCATCTTTGGCGGCAACATCAAGTCCACGATGGCGGGGGAGTTCTCGTTCGCCTGGTCGTTCACCCTGTCCCTGATGTACTTGGGCACCGTGATCCAAGACACGAGGGACGGGGGAAAGGTGAGCGCCAAAGCCGGAGTCCTACTGGCCTTGACCGCGCTCAGCCACATCGTCACCACCATCGTCGTGACGATCGTTTCGTTGCCACTGCTGTTGCGCCGCCGCGGCTGGAAGGTGCTCACTGCCTCGTGGGCCCTCGGGTTCGCAGTTGCCGCAGTATGGGCCTTGCCATTTCTGATCAGCTTCCTGTCGAGGACGACCACCGACATGGGTTGGAACCCGGTCACCGGTCTGGTCGGAGGGACGCCGTTCGCCGGCACCACGGCCACTCCACTTCCCAACGAGTTCATCCCCGTCTTCGCGCTGGCGGTGATCGGTGCCGGCTGGAGCCTGCTGCGGCGCGATCGGGTCACCGTCCCGCTGGCGATGACGGCGTTGCCGTTCATCGGCTACTGGCTGATCCAGCTCGAGAACATCGACTTCACGATCGTCTACAACGCTCGGTTGCTGCCCTACTGGTATCTGGGCGGCTACTTCTTCGCCGGCGTTGCCCTGGGTCTGGGCGTCTCGACCCTGGCGAGGTGGGTGCCGCAACGGGCCCAAAACATGACCGTCGGAGTGGCCCTCTCCCTGTTGATAGTCATCAGCATCACCGTGGCAGGTATCCACGATGTGCCGGGCTGGGTGCGCTGGAACTACAGCGGCTACGAAGGCAAGGACGTATACGGGGAGTACGCCGCGCTGATGACTGAAGTCGATGCGCTTCCCGCCGGTCGAGTGATGTGGGAAGCCAACAGCGACCTGGGACGTTACGGCACGCCGATGGCCTTGATGCTCTTCCCGTACTGGAGCAAGGGGCACCCCTCGATGGAGGGGTTGCTCTTCGAATCCTCTCTCACCACCCCGTTCCACTTCTTGAATGCCTCGGAAGTGAGTCGCTCTCCGTCGAATCCGGTGCGCAACCTCAACTACCGACCGATGGACTTCAACCGGGCGGTGCCCCACCTGGCGCTCTATGACGTGAGCTACTACGTAGCGTGGACGGACGAGGCCAAGGTGGCCGCTACCGACTACGGCCTCACTCTGATCTCGCGCTCCGGCCCCTTCGAGGTGTTCCTGCTGCCCGATGCCGATCCCATCGACGTGGCGACCGTCCAGCCGACCGTCTACGAAGGCGGCGACTTCCTGGAGGCGGCCTTGGCATGGTACGACGACGTGGACAATCTGGATCGATGGCTCGTCGACGACGGTCCCGAAGCGTGGCCGCGAACCTCCAATGCCGAAGGCCCCTTCCCGGGCGGTGCGCTGATCAACGACCCGGGCGTGGTGTCGGACGCGGTGATCGAAGACCACAAGATCTCGTTCCGAACTACCGCAGTCGGGGTACCCCATCTGGTGAAGGTCTCGTGGTTCCCCAACTGGAAGGGGGAAGGTGCCGACGGGCCCTACCGGGCGGCTCCGTCGCTGATGGTTGTCGTGCCCACCCAGGAAGACGTGGTTCTTGAGTTCGAGCGAGGATGGGCCGAGAACCTCGGCATGGCATCTACATTGGTAGCCATCGTGGCGCTGATCGGATTCACCCTCCGGCGACGGCGTAAGCGGTCCGGCGCACCGATACCGCGGTTGGACAGCCCGATCCCTACAACGGGTACCGGGGGAAGAGCTGAATGAAGAGCTACTTCAAGAGCTTCATGACCGGCGAGTCGATCGTCCAAGTGGTCAAGGTCGGCCTGATCGGGGTGCTCAACACGGTCGTGTCGCTGATTCTCTTCAGCGTGCTGCTGATCGTCCTCGGGGGCGAGGAGACTCGATCGGATGGCTTCGACCTCCCGGTGTTCGCCGCCACCACTATTGCTTTTGCCTTGACGACATTGATGTCGTACGTGCTCAACCGGCTCTGGACGTTCCAGCTCGATGACGCCACCGGTGGGGGTGGGGAGACCGCTCGCTTCTTTGCGATCAACGGTGTGGCGCTGGCGCTCACCAACCTCATTGTGAGCGGCACCAATGCCATTTGGGGCCCTCTGTCGGATACGGGCCTGCGGATTGCGTACATAGCCGCCGCGATCATCATCATCCTCCCGAAGTTCGCCGGTTACCGCGACGTCGTCTTCAAGAAGGCACTACAGCGGGAGCCGTCCGACTCCGCCTCGATCAGCAGCTAGCGGCCGGCGCCGGCGGTACCCCGCAACGCCTTCCGGATGCGCCACACGCCGAGCAGAGTCCGTGGCACCCGCTTGATCAGGGACGACTTCGCGGTGCGCTGCTCTTCGACGACGATGGGCACCTCTTTGATGCGCCAGCCTTTGCGCTCGGCGCGCAAGACGAGCTCGGTGTCGAACAGGTCTTGAGTCGAGATCACGTCGGCGGCCACGTCCGCAATGACCTCGCGCCGGATTGCCTTGATGCCATGGGTGTCGGAGACCTTCGATCCCAACACGAACCGCAGCAGCAGATTGAACGTCCACGTCGCCAGTCGCCGCAGCCAGCCGCGCCGGTCTTCCGACTCCGGGTCTCGCTTGGAGGCGAGGATCAAGTCCGCTTCGTCGGCGAGGCCCACGACCCGGGCCATGAAGGCCCCCGAGAAGTAGTCGATGTCGGAGTTCAATACCCAGTCGCCTTGGGCGGCCAGAAACCCCGCTCGCATCGCCCCGCCGTAATCGGGCTTGGGCAGCTGGATGACCGTCAAGTTCGGGTAGGTCGCCGCCAACTGGCGTCCCACTTCGGCCGTCGCGTCGGAGGATCCGTTTTCGGCGAGAATGACGTCGACCTCGGCGTCGACCTGTTCCAGCTCCTGATAGAGCCGGGCCAGGGCATCCGGGAGGAACTGAGCCTCGTTGTAGACGGGGATCACCAGGGACATGGTGAGTTGGGGCCGAGACATGCGGCGCGATGGTACCCAGCGGAGAGGGCGTCGGTTGGCGGCGCCACGCTTTGGGGTCATTGCCGTCGTGAGGCCCACTGGTGCAGACGCAGTCGAGGGGTCCGGACCATGCGGCTCGCTGAGCCTTAGAATCCGTGACCGTGAATCTCGACGCAATCTTCAAGGCTTACGACATCCGCGGCCTCGCCCCCGAGCAGCTCGGCGATGATGCGGGGCGCGCCATCGGCATCGGCTTTGCCGTCTTCGCCGGCGCCGAGGAGATCGCGGTGGGCCACGACTGTCGGCAAACCTCACCCGACCTGGCGGCGGCCGTGATCGAGGGCATCACAAGGCAGGGGGTGGATGTCGTCTCCTTGGGACAGATCACCACGGACATGCTCTACTACTACTCGGGTGTGGCTGGAGTGCCCGGACTGGTGATCACCGCCTCGCACAATCCTCCGGAGTACAACGGAATGAAGCTCTGCCTGGCTGGGGCGGCACCGGTGGGCGCCGACACGGGCTTGGGCGAAATCAAAGCCATCGCCGAGAATCCCCCGGGGGCGGCTCCGGCCGCAGGCTCGGTTCGGGGCTTCGATGCGCTGCCCGGATTCGTCGACCACCTGTTCTCGATCGTGGACGTCGAACAGTTCAAGCCGATGCGGGTGGCCATCGACGGAGGCAACGGAATGGCGGGCGTGGCCGTTCCCGTCGTCTTCGCCCGCACTCCTATGAAAGTGATTGGGCTCTATCTGGAGCCGGACGGGACGTTCCCCAATCATCCGGCGGATCCCATGAACCCAGAGAACCTCGTCGACTTGCAGCAGCTCATGGCCGAAGAGCAGCCCGATCTCGGCATCGCCTTCGATGGCGACGCGGATCGCGCCTTCTTCGTGGACGATGAGGGCAGGCCCCTACCCGGGAGCACGACCACCGCCGTCATCGCCGACTGGTTCTTGCGCCGCGAGCCCGGAGCGCACATCGTGCACAACCTGATCTGCTCGCGAGCGGTCCCGGAGACCGTGGCCGCCGCCGGGGGAGTCCCGGTGCGGACTCGGGTGGGTCACTCCTTCATCAAGCAGATCATGAAGGAGACCGACGCCGTCTTCGGCGGCGAGCATTCGGCCCACTTCTACTTCCGGGACAACTACCGAGCCGATTCCGGGATCCTTGCCTCGCTGGTGCTGTTGCAGATCATCTCCGAGGAGGGGCGCCCCCTATCCGAGATACGCCGTGCGTACGAGCCCTACGCCCAGTCGGGGGAAGTCAACTTCGAAGTCGAGGACAAAGCCGGTGCCACGGCGGCAGTCGAAGTCGAGTTCGGCCATGGAGTCACAGATCGGCTCGATGGCTTGACCGTTGACCTCGGCGATCGTTGGCTCAACTTGCGGCCGTCGAACACCGAGCCGGTCCTGCGGCTCAACGTCGAGGCGCCTACCGCGGCCGAGGTGGATGCCATCGTGGACAAGGTGAGCGAAGTCCTGGAGCGCTACTGATGTCGCAGCTTCCCGAAGGTCTCCTCGAGATCATGCAGTGCCCGCGTTGTGGAGGCTCCCTCACCGAGCGGGCCGATCCGCCTTCGCTGGTGTGCGACGCTTGTCGGGTCGCCTATCCCATTGCCGACGGCGGCATCCCGGTCATGCTCGAAGAGGCTGCCGAGCCTCTGGACGATCGAACCGCTGAGTGATTGAGATCACGGATGGTTGATCTGCCGGATGGGCTGCTGGCCAGCTCTGCAGAGTTGGCCGAAGCGAGGACGCTCGTGGGGAGAATCGCCGGAGCTGCCGACTCGGTTGCAGCCGCGCTGGCGCAGGATCTGGCGGATGGGATCGGCGGGCGGCCGGTGGTGATCACCGCCAGCGGAACCGTCGGTGAGCTGGCTGCCGACCACTGGCGCCGGCTGCTCATTGCGGCGGGATTCTCGATGGCTGCCGATGCCGCCCCGGGGGCGGCACGCATCCACTTGCACAGCGAGAGGGCCGCAGCCGGGTACTCTTTCGACCGCATTGAAGACCTCGACGGCGCTGATCTTGTCGGCGAGGTCGTAGCGCAGGGCGCGTCGGACGCCGCGCGGTACGCGTCACTGGTGGCAGTGGCAACCGAGCTGGTGAACCTGCCGGCAATCCATCCCCCGCGCTGAGGAACCGAGCCGACCGTCGAGAGGAACTCGTGGAAACCGTACCGCACGACATCGCCGACGCCTCGCTGGCTGAGCTGGGGCACCGCCGCATCGATTGGGCAGCCCGCCGCATGCCCGTACTCGCTGTGATCCGCCAACGGTTCGAGAAGGAACAGCCTTTTGCCGGCAGGCGCATCGGGGCCTGTATGCACGTCACGACCGAGACGGCCAACCTGATGATGACGTTGCGGGCGGGAGGAGCCGAGATCGCGCTGTGTGCCTCCAACCCACTTTCCACCCAAGACGATGTCGCCGCGGCGCTGGTCGAACAGGGCATGTCGGTGTTTGCCGTACGCGGCGAGGATTCCACGACCTTCTATCGCCATATTCACGCCATCCTGGACACGGACCCCCACATCGTCTTCGACGACGGGGCGGACACGACGACCGTCTTACATCAGGAGCGCAGTGACCAACCGATCGTCGGCGGTCTCGAGGAGACCACCACAGGCGTGATCCGCCTCAGGGCCATGGCGGCGGACGGGGTTCTCCGCTTTCCGGTGGTGGCGGTCAACGACTCGGCCACCAAGCATCTCTTCGACAACCGCCACGGCACCGGTCAGTCGTCGCTGGACGGCATTCTGCGAGCCGCCAACGTGCTGTTCGCCGGCCGTAAGGTCGTGGTGGCCGGCTACGGGGACTGCGGATGGGGAATCGCCGAGCGCGCCAAGGGCCTCGGCGCCGATGTGATCGTCACCGAGATCGATCCGGTGCGCGCCGTCGCCGCCGCAATGAACGGGCACCGGGTGCTCACTTCCCTGGAGGCGGCACGGGAGGGGGACGTCTTCATTACGGCTACCGGCAACATCCATGTCTTCCGAGAAGAGCACTTCGCGGTGATGAAGGACGGCGCCATCATGGCCAACGCCGGCCACTTCGATGTCGAGCTGGACCTTGCGAAGTTGGAGGAGATGGCGGAGGCCAGCAGGGAGCTGCGGCCCAATCTGCAGGAGTACCTCATGGATGACGGACGGCGACTCATGGTGGTCGCCGAGGGCCGGTTGGTGAACCTCGGCGCCGCTGAAGGGCATCCTGCCGACGTGATGGACATGTCGTTTTCCGCCCAGGCGCTGTCGGCCGAGTGGCTCTTGCAGAGCGAGGGCACACTCGACAATCAGGTGTATGTGATGCCGGACGAGCTCGACAACGAAGTCGCCCGGCTCAAGCTCGCCGCCATGGGCGGCGGGTTGGAACTACTGACACCGGAGCAAGAGCGTTATCTCGCCAGCTGGGACCAGGGCACGTAGCCGGCCGGCTAGCTCTTTTCGTGGTCTTGGTCGCGGGGGACGATCTCCACGATCCTGGCATCGCGGGCCCTCAAGTCGATCAGCGCTCGGCTTCCTTCGAGGGCGTGCGTCTCGGCGTCGCGTAGCACGGTGATGATCTCGTCTCCTACCAGCTCGTCTCGCTCGAGGAGAGAGCGCCGCAGCGCCTCGACCAGGTAGCGGTGGTCGGTGAGGATTCGCATGGTGTCGTGCTTGGCGTCGCCGAGGATCCGGTCGACCGCCTTGCGGGCCTTCGGATCGGCCAAAACCTGAGCGACGAAGTCACCTCCGAGCGCCCCGCCGTCGGCGGCCCGGAACGACACCGGCGCGTCGCCCAGCCCATACGAGCCGACCATGTCTACGGCGAGTTTGGTGGCGGCCGCCAGGTCGGCCGCAGGGCCCGATCCCGACTCGCCGAAGAAGATCTCTTCGGCCACCATCCCGCCAAACGAGATCTTGAGCATCGCCTTCATCTCGCTGGCTCGTTGGGTGAATCGTTCTTCTTCTTCGCGGTGGGCCAACAGACCGAGTGATTCGCGTCGCTTCACGATCGAGAGCAGTTCGAGCTTGCGGCCGGCGCCGACGAGGTAGGCCATCACTGCATGGCCGGCTTCGTGGGTGGCGATTGTCAGGCGCTCCTCGGTGGTGTAGTCCACCGGGTTGGGGAGCCCGATCTCCACTTCGAGCTGGGCGTGGCGCACGTCCTCCCTGGTCAACTCACGGCGCCCGGAACGGAGGGCCTGCAGCAGCGCCTCGTCGAAGAGCCGCTCCAGAGATGCCGGGGTGTAGCCCATGGTCATCGCCGCCAAGTCGTCAATCGCCTCGGCCGGGTCGAGGGCGACATCGTGGGACTTGTGTTGCAGGAAGTACTCGACGAGCTCCCGGCGTTCCTGCCGGCCGGGAAGGGCGAAGTGGAAGACTCGGTCGAACCGGCCGGGCCGGAGCAGCGCCGGATCGAGACTATCGGCGCGGTTGGTGGCGCCGATCAGCAGGATGTTGGCGTAAGGCGGCGCAGTTGTCTTCAGGTGACGGCCCGGCGGCAGGTAACGATTGATGCCTCGCACCACCGCGTTGCGCAAGCGATCTTTGCGGGTCGGCTCGTCGAAGCTCTGCATCTGGATGAGGAGCTCGTTGACGACTCCGCCTGTCCCGTGAGCGATCGCCTGGGCGACGGCGAGAGCTCCGCCGTCCGCCGGACGGGCAGACATGCCGAAGGCGCCGCGGGCCATCCCGATCGCATCGATCTCCTCGATGAAGCCGATGGCGCCTCCTTCGCGGCGCGCCACCTTGCGCAGATGCCGGAAGTAGGTGCGGATCTTGCGCGCCGTGGCGCCGTACCACATCGACTGAAATGCCGTTGAAGAGACGTAGAGGAAGGGCACCTCGGCTTCCTTGGCCATGGCTTTGGCCAGGTGAGTCTTCCCAGTTCCTGGTGGGCCTTCGAAGAGCACGCCCCGGCGAGGGGAGCCACCCATCTCGTCGCGGAAACGGACGTGGTTGCGGAACACGTCGAGGGTATGGCGGACTTCGTTGACGACTGATCCGAGTCCCTTGACGTCATCGAAACCGATCTCGAGCTGCTCGGGTAAGTAGATCGTGTGCGGGGAGCGCCCCGAACCGAGCATCGGCGCAACGAAGACCACGGCAAGTAACAGCACCAGCGCGATCCCCGGTAGCCAGAAGACGGCATCTGGAGGCAGATCCGGCCAACCGGGTGAGACCGGATTGCCGGTGAAGATGCGCCACCACATCCATAATGCGAGCGGCGCCAAAACGAATAGGACCCGGCGTAGGCGACGGCGACGATCGCGCTCACGAGCGGCGACGACATCGACCGTCATTCATTCCTCCCCTTTTGCCCGTGGCGCACACGATAGACCACCCTGAGTAGCCGTGAAGGTCCAGTTTGAGGTATGGCGAGCTGACTAGTGTGCCGTGCCGCCGGCCCCT
>JBFIXI010000075.1:0-20788 GCA_041605955.1 Acidimicrobiia bacterium | reverse complement strand
GTGGTCGACCACGGCGTCGCCGAGGGTCGCCCGAGCGAAGCCGCTGGTATCGAACTTGGCGGCGGCGTCGTCGAGGGACGACGGGACCCGCGCCAGGTCGGTCGCCGCGTAGACGTCGCCGACGAAGATCTCCGGCGGCTCGGCCCGCTCCTCGATGCCGGCCAATCCGGCCGCCACCGAGGCGGCAAACGCGAGATACGGATTGGTGTCCGCGCCCGGAATGCGGCACTCGATGCGAAGGCTGGGGCCGTTGCCCACGACGCGGAAGCCGGCGGTCCGGTTGTCCCGCGCCCAGGCGATCCGGGTGGGAGCCCACGAAGCGTCCTGGTAGCGCTTGTAGGAGTTGACCGTCGGCGCATAGAACAGCATGAGGTCGGCGACGTAGCGCATCCAGCCGCCGAGGAACCAGCGAAACTCGTCCGACACCCCGAAGCCGCCCATGTCATGGTCGCCGGCGAAGGCGTTGGCGCCGTCGCGCCACAGGCTGAAATGCAGATGACACGAGCTGCCCGCCTCGTCGCTGTGAGGCTTGGCCATGAACGTCACGCTGCCGCCCTGGGCATCGGCGGTCTCTTTGAGGCATTGTTTGAGCACGACGTGGCGGTCGGCCATCACCAGCAGCTCGTCGTACCGCACGTTGATCTCGTGCTGGCCCCGGCCGAACTCGCCCTTGGAGTTCTCGACCGGCACCCCCGAGTGGCGCAGGTGGCGGCGGGCGGCCCCCACGAAGGAGTCGACCCGGGCCCCTTGGAGGAGGTGATAGTCCTCGATGTACCAGCCGGCGTGATCCAAGCCGATGTACCCCTTGTCGTGGACCTCCCGGTATGAGTCGGCGTAGAGGAAGAATTCGAGCTCGCTGGCCGCCATCCCGGTGAATCCCATCGCCGCTGCCCGGTCGACCTGACGGCGCAAGATGCTGCGGGGCGCCACCGCCACCGGCTCGTGGGTCGCGTCGTCCTCGACATCGCAAATCACCAGCGCCGCACGGGGCAGCCAAGTCGCCCGCCGCAACGTGGCAAGGTCGGGCACCAGATGGAAGTCGCCGTAGCCCAGCTCCCAGTTGGCGTAGTCGTAGCCGGGAACCGGCTCCATCTCCATGTCCACGGTCAGCAGGTAGTTGCAGCCGTGGGTTCCGGCCGTAGCCGCCACCTCCAGGAAGTATCCGGCGTCGAACCGTTTGCCCATGAGCCGGCCGTAGTGATCGGTGAAACCGACCACTACGGTGTCGACCTCATCGGCCTTGTAGAGCGCGTCGAGCTGGTCGACCGAAAGCATGCCCTCGACACTCACCGGTCCCCTTCCTGACGATGGCCGGATCCTATCGGCGCCGAGCTCGGGGCGCGGGGCCGCTCGGCGTCGCCATAGACAACAGGGGACGGCAGGCTCGCGCCCTACTATTGAGAGGTGAGTCAAGACCCAGGATGGCGCCGGCCACTCGCCGCCCTCCCCCGGGCACTGATTCCGGGAGGCGCCAAGGCGCTCACCGGCGGCGGCCTGTCGCCATTGGACCAACTTCGACTTGTGTACCTGGCCTTCGTCTCGGCGCTGGCCGTGCTGTTCCTGATGCTGTGGCTGCTGGGGCTCGAAGGTGCCGGATCGATGGGCCAGTCGACGGCGGTGGTGATCCTGGTGGCGGTGGCGTTTGTCAGCTATGTGGCAGTGCTTATCGTCCGTAATCGGGGACAGACCGTCGCCAGCGCAGCAGAAGCGGTTAGCCGCTACCGCATCCGGATGTTCACGATCTTCGCGCTGGCGGAGCCGATGGCGCTGGTCGGGTTCGCCCTCAGCTTTCTGACCCAATCCCCTGCGACCTATCTGGTCGGCCTTGCCCTAGCGGCACCCCGGCCTCTACATGGCCGCCCCCACCCGGTCCTCGGTGGACGGTTTCCAAGAGCAGCTCGGTGGAATGGTGGATGTGGCGTCGGCTCTGCTCACTGCCGAGCCGACGCCGGAGGAGCCCGCACCACGCGACTGAGGGGCCGGCCATGGCCCGCCCCTCAGTGGATTCGATTACGGCTGCGATCAGCCCTCTTCGGTCTCCGTGGTGTCCTCGCCATCGGTGCCCAAGCTGGCCAGCCACTCCGCCGGGTTCGCCGGCAACGCGTCCTCGGTCAGCTCGGCAGGAGCCTCCCCGAACAGCCCGAGCGCCGACATCACCGTGGCATCCGGCAGCGAAGGCTGGATCTCCTGATATGACGTCGAGCCGGTGCCGGCCGGGATGAGCTTGCCGATGATGACGTTCTCCTTGAGACCCCGCATGAAGTCCGACTTGGACTGCAGCGAAGCTTCGGTGAGCACCCGAGTCGTCTCCTGGAATGAGGCCGCCGACAGCCACGAATCCGTGGCCAGCGATGCCTTGGTGATCCCCATCAGCTCGGGTCGACCCTCTGCAGGAGTCTTGCCGGCGTCGACGAGCTGACTGTTGGCCTCGCGGAACTCCTGGACGTCGACCAGCTCCGCCGGCTGGAACGACGAGTCGCCGGAGGCGACTACCCGCACCTTGCGCAGCATCTGACGGACGATCAGCTCGATGTGCTTGTCGTGGATGTCCACACCCTGGGAGCGATACACCTCCTGCACCTGGTCGACCAGGTAACGCTGACATGCCCGCACTCCCTGGATCTCGAGCACTTCCTTGGGATCCAGCGGACCTTCGGTCAACTGAGTACCCGGCGTGATCACGTCGCCTTCGGACACCCGCAGCCGGGCTCGCCGCGGCAGCGGATGCTCGGTCTCGCGGTCTTTGTCGACCACGATGATGCGGCGGCCTTCCTCGTCATCGACCAGCTTCACGGCACCGCCGTGCTCGGCCAGGAGCGCCTTACCCTTCGGAGTGCGTGCCTCGAACAGCTCGACGACACGCGGCAGACCATGAGTGATGTCCTCCCCGGCGACGCCGCCGGTGTGGAAGGTACGCATGGTCAACTGCGTCCCCGGCTCCCCAATCGACTGGGCAGCCATGATGCCTACCGCCTCGCCGGGCTCGACCATGCGGCCGGTAGCCAGCGAAAGGCCGTACGAGGCTTGGCTGATGCCGTAGCGCGACTGATCGGTCAGCGGGGAACGGACCCGGATCTCGGTCACTTCGGGGTGCTCCGTGATCGCCCGCATCGCGCCGCGGTCGATCAGCTCCCCGGACCGCAACTTCACGCCCTTGTCCGTCTCGACGAGCGTGCGACCGACCTTGACGTCCTCGGCGAGCACTCGTCCATAGATGCGATTGCGTAGGTTGCGCAACGGGGCTCCGTTGGGGTCACGCACCGGGATCACCAGGCCGACGTCGTCGGAGTTCTCATCGATGATGATGATCTCCTGCGACACGTCCACCAACCGCCGAGTCAGGTAACCCGAGTCGGCGGTGCGCAGCGCGGTGTCGGCCAATCCCTTGCGAGCGCCGTGAGTCGAGATGAAGTACTCGAGCACCGACAGCCCCTCGCGGAAGTTGGCCTTGATCGGCTGCGGAATGATGTCACCCTTCGGGTTGGCCACCAGGCCCCGCATGCCGGCGATCTGGCGCAGCTGCATCATGTTGCCGCGGGCCCCGGACCGCACCATCATGTCGATGGGGTTGAACCGCTCCGCTTCCAGAGTCTCCTGCATGGCATCCTTGACCTCGTCAGTCGCCTCGGTCCAGATCTCGATCAGCTCCTGGCGACGCTCGTCCGCGGTGATGACGCCCTTGTGATAGAGCGACTCCACCTTGGCGGCCCGCTCCTCGAAGGCGTCCAAGATCTCCTGCTTACGCGGCGGAGTCTTCACGTCCTCCAGACCGATGGTCAGGCCGGCCCGGGTAGCGAAGTGGAACCCGAGCGACTTGATGGCGTCGAGGGTGCGCGCCACGTCGGGCTTGTCGTAGCGGTCGATGATCTCCTCGATGATCGTGCGCACGTCCGCCTTGAACACCGGGTGGTTGATGTAAGGGAACGAGGCCGGGAACGCGGAGTTCATGATCGCCCGCCCCACCGTGGTGTCGAGCAGTGCAGTGCCGTCGACCGGCTCCTCCGTGGCGAGCTTGCCGAGAGCACCCTTCAGCTCGGCGTGCATCTCCGGCTCGCCGGCGAGGTCGCCGACCCGCAGCTTGATCGGAGCATGGAGGCCGAGATCGCCGTGGTCGTATGCCATCTTGGTCTCTTCGACGGTGCCGAACACTCGGCCGGCGCCGACCTCGTCTTCTCCGATCTCCGACAGGTAGTACATCCCGATCACCATGTCCTGCGAGGGGGTGACGATCGGGCGGCCGGAGGCCGGCGACAGCACGTTGTTGCTCGATAGCATCAGGATGCGGGCCTCGGCCTGAGCCTCGGCCGACAACGGCAGGTGAACTGCCATCTGATCCCCATCGAAGTCGGCGTTGAACGCCTCACAGACCAGCGGGTGGATCTGGATGGCCTTGCCCTCCACCAATACCGGCTCGAAGGCCTGGATGCCCAGACGGTGCAGGGTGGGGGCGCGGTTCAGGAACACGGGGTGTTCCTGGATGACGTCGGCGAGGACGTCCCACACCTGGGGACGGCGCCGCTCCACCATCCGCTTGGCGGCCTTGATGTTCTGAGCCAAGTCGAGATCGACCAGCCGCTTCATGACAAACGGCTTGAACAGCTCGAGGGCCATGATCTTGGGCAGGCCGCACTGGTGCAGCTGCAACTGGGGACCGACCACGATCACCGAGCGGCCCGAGTAGTCGACCCGCTTGCCGAGCAGGTTCTGGCGGAAACGCCCCTGCTTGCCCTTGAGCATGTCGGACAGCGACTTGAGCGGCCGGTTGCCCGGGCCGGTGACGGCCCGCCCCCGGCGGCCGTTGTCGAACAGCGCGTCGACGGCCTCCTGGAGCATGCGCTTCTCGTTGTTGACGATGATCTCCGGAGCCCCCAGGTCGAGCAGGCGCTTGAGCCGGTTGTTCCGGTTGATCACTCGGCGGTACAGATCATTGAGGTCCGAGGTGGCGAACCGCCCACCGTCGAGCTGCACCATCGGGCGCAGGTCGGGCGGGATCACCGGCACCGCCTCGAGAATCATGTCCTTGGGGTCGTTCTTGCCGTCCGAAAACGGCGACACCACCTTGAGCCGCTTCATCGCCCGCTGGCGACGCTGCTGGGAGTTGGCGTCGAGATCCGCCCGCAGTAGATCCATCTCCTCATCGAGGTCGAGACGGTTGATCAGCTCCTTGATCGCTTCGGCGCCCATGCCGCCGGCGTAGTACTCGCCGTAGCGGTCGACGATCTCGCGCCACAGCTGCTCGCTCTCGATCAGCTGCTTCGGCTTCATCGTCTTCAACGTGGTGAAGGCCTCGCGCAGCAGCTCCTCTTCCACCATCGAGCGCTCTTCCCGATCCTTGATCTCGCGCTCGACCTCGCGGCGGCGAGCTGAGATCTCCTGGGCCTTGGCGCCTGCCTCCTCCATCTGCTTGAGCTCTTCTTCGAGCCGTTCCAGGCGGGCGTTGCGCCACTCGTCGAACTCGGCCTTGATGAGCTCGGCCTCGCGTTCGACCGCTTCATCCAGCTCGGGGATGTCCTGGTCCCGCTTCTCCTCGTCGACGTAGGTGATGAGGTACGCGGCGAAGTAGATGACCTTTTCCAGGTCCTTCGGCGACATGTCCAGCAGGTAACCCAGGCGCGACGGCACCCCCTTGAAGAACCAGATATGGGTGACGGGGGCGGCCAGCTCGATGTGGCCCATCCGCTCCCGGCGTACCTTGGCCCGGGTCACCTCGACTCCGCAGCGCTCGCATACGATGCCGCGGAACCGCACCCGCTTGTACTTGCCGCAATAGCATTCCCAGTCCCTGGTGGGCCCGAAGATGCGCTCGTCGAAGAGCCCATCCTTCTCCGGCTTCAAGGTCCGGTAATTGATGGTTTCCGGCTTCTTCACCTCACCGTAGGACCAGGATCGAATCTGGTCGGCGCTGGCGAGGCTGATCTTCAGCTCATCGAACAGTTGTGCCACTGGGCCTCAACTCCCGCTTCTCGTCGTTCTGTGCATTGGTGTCAACAAACTCGTATTCCCTCACGGGGCTGCGCTCTCGACGCGTTCCGGACGGGAGATGTCGATGCCGAGCGAAGCCGCAGTGCGGAAGACATCTTCCTCCAGCTCCTTGAGCTCGACTTCCTCGCCCGCCGAGAGCATCTCGACGTTGAGGCACAGGCTCTGCATCTCCTTGACGAGCACCTTGAATGACTCGGGGATGCCCGGCTCCGGGATGTTCTCGCCCTTGACGATCGCCTCGTAGACCTTGACCCGGCCTCGCACGTCGTCCGACTTGATCGTCAGCAGCTCCTGCAAGGCATAGGCCGCTCCGTAGGCCTCGAGGGCCCACACCTCCATCTCACCGAAGCGCTGCCCACCGAACTGCGCCTTACCTCCCAGCGGCTGCTGGGTGATCATCGAGTAGGGCCCGGTCGAACGGGCGTGGATCTTGTCGTCGACCAGGTGGACCAGCTTCAGGATGTAGATGTAACCGACCGTGACCGGGGAGTCGAAGGGCTCGCCGCTGCGACCATCGAACAAGCGCGCCTTGCCGTTCTCGTCGATGAGCTTCTGTCCGTCGCGGTTGGGCTTGGAGACTTCGAGCAGCTTGAGGATCTCGGCCTCCTGCGCCCCGTCGAACACCGGAGTGGCCACGGTCTGCCATGGGTCTGCACCCTGGGCTGCCGGGCTCTCCAAGTCGTCGAAAGCTTCCCAGCCGTGGGCCGCCGCCCAGCCGAGATGCGTCTCGAGGATCTGGCCCAGGTTCATCCGCGAGGGCACCCCGAGCGGCGACAGCACGATGTCAACCGGCGTTCCGTCCTCGAGGAACGGCATGTCCTCTTCGGGGAGGATCTTGGCGATGACGCCTTTGTTGCCGTGGCGGCCGGCCAGCTTGTCACCCTCGGAGATCTTGCGCATCGAAGCGACGTATACCCGCACGAGCTCGTTCATGCCGGGAGGCAGGTCGAAGCCGTCTTCCCGTCGAAACTCCTTGACCGCGATCGCCTTGCCGGACTCGCCGTGCGGCACCTTCAGTGAAACGTCGCGCACCTCGCGAGCCTTCTCCCCGAAGATGGCACGCAGCAGGCGTTCCTCGGGAGTCAGTTCCGTCTCGCCCTTCGGAGTCACCTTGCCGACCAAGTAGTCCCCGGGGCCGACCTCGGCGCCGATACGCACGATGCCGCGCTCGTCGAGATCGTGCAGCACCTCCTCAGCGACATTCGGGATGTCCCGGGTGATCTCCTCGGTCCCCAGCTTGGTGTCTCGCGCCTCGATCTCGTGCTCCTCGATGTGCACCGAGGTGAGCACGTCCTGTTTGACCAAACGCTCCGAGATGATGATGGCGTCCTCGAAGTTGTGGCCCTCCCACGGCATGAACGCGACGAGCAGGTTGCGACCCAACGCGAGCTCGCCCATGTCGGTCGAAGGCCCGTCGGCGATCACCTGGCCGGCGCGCACCTTGTCCCCCTCTTTGACGATGGGCTTCTGGTTGATCGAGGTGCCCTGATTCGAACGCTCGAACTTGCGTAGCTGACTGACGTACTTCTTGTTGTCGCTGGAGCCCTTGATCGTGATGTGGTCGCCGGTGACATCGACGACCTCGCCCGAGACCGGGGAGACGATCACATCACCCGAGTCGGTGGCCGCCCGCGCCTCCACTCCGGTGCCCACCAGCGGTGCGTCGGCGTTGAGCAGCGGAACCGCTTGCCGTTGCATGTTCGATCCCATCAGCGCCCGGTTGGCGTCGTCGTGCTCGAGGAACGGGATGAGGGAAGTCGAGACCGACACCACCTGCTTCGGCGAGACGTCCATGTAGTCGACTTCCTTCGCCGTCACGTAGTCGACCTCGCCGCCCGTCTTGCGAACCAACACCCGATCGTGAACGAAGGAACCATCATCATTGAGCATGGCATTGGCCTGGGCGATGACGTGGGTCTCCTCTTCGGACGCCGTCAGGAAGTCGACCTTGTCGGTCACCTTCCCCTTATCGACTCGCCGATACGGTGTCTCGATGAAGCCGTAGCGGTTCACCTTGGCGAAGCTGGCCAACGAGCCGATCAGGCCGATGTTGGGCCCCTCCGGCGTCTCGATGGGACACATCCGCCCGTAGTGGGAGGGATGGACGTCGCGCACCTCGAAGCCGGCGCGTTCTCGGGACAGGCCACCCGGGCCGAGCGCCGACAAGCGGCGACGGTGGGTCAAGCCGGCCAGCGGGTTGGGCTGGTCCATGAACTGGCTCAGCTGGCTCGTACCGAAGAACTCCTTGATAGAAGCGACGACGGGGCGAATGTTGATGAGGCTCTGCGGCGTGATCGACTCGGGGTCTTGCGTCGTCATCCGCTCCCGCACGACGCGCTCGAGTCGGCTCAGCCCAACCCGGATCTGATTCTGGATCAGCTCGCCGACGGTGCGCACTCGCCGGTTGGCGAAATTGTCGATGTCGTCGATGCGGTACCCCTCCGTGCCTTCGTGCAGGGCAACCAGGTACTTGATGGTCTCCAGCATGTCGTCGTGGCTGAGCAGCCCGTGCTCATCGACCCGGTATTGGTCGAGGTTCATGGGCTTGCGACTGAACTTCTGATCCAGCTTGTAGCGGCCGACCCGGGTGAGGTCGTAGCGCTTCGGGTTGTAGAAGAGGGTGTTGATGAGCCCCCGGGCCGATTCCACCGTCGTCAGTTCGCCTGGGCGCAGCTTGCGATAGAGATCGAGCAGCGCCTCGTCCTTGGTATCGGTCGGGTCCTTCTCGAGGGTGTTGGCGATCAGCTGGGATCCGTCGAAGAGTGCCAGCAGCTCCTCATCGGTCTCGCCGAATCCGAGAGCGCGCAGGAACGTGGTCACGTACTGGCGGCGCTTACGATCGACTCGAACCCCGACCGTGTCCTTCTTGTCGGTGTCGAACTCGAGCCAAGCGCCCCGGCCCGGAATGACCTTGGAGCTGAACACGTCCTTGTCCGACGTCTTGTCGATCGACTGGTCGAAGTAGACGCCGGGTGACCGCACCAACTGGCTCACCACGACCCGCTCGGTTCCGTTGATGATGAACGTGCCGTTGGGGGTCATCATCGGGAAGTCACCGAGGAAGACCTGCTGCTCTTTGATCTCGCCGGTCTCGCGGTTGAGAAAACGAGCGGTCACGAAAAGCGGCTTGGAGTAGTTGGCGTCCTGCTCTTTGGCCTCCTCGATGCTGAGCGGCGGATCGCCGAAGCGATGCTCGGTCAGCTCTAGAGCCAAGTTCCCGGTGAAGTCCTCGATGGGTGAGACTTCACCGAAGATCTGCTTCAGGCCATGTTCGAGAAACCACGAAAACGAATCGTGTTGAACGGCCAACAGATCGGGTAGATCCTGAACCTCGGGGATCTTTGCGAACGACAACCGCTTCGCGCGCGCACGTGTCAAGGCGACTCCTCTTATTGATCCTCTAGCAACGGCCCGACGACCAATGAAACCGTTGGTAGAGCTGAGTGGTGGGCAGGGCTGACAGGGTCTTCAGTGACAAATCGACGGACGATTCAACTTGGCGATTCAATCTGGCGATTCAATCTGGCAACAGTTGGAACACTCACGGGCACAACAAGGACATTTACAAGCACAGAAAGCCAGGATAGCACATAGCTACCCCGGCTCTGCCAACAGAGTCGTAAAAGTCTTCAACTGGTGATTGCGACCATACAACGGCTCCGCAGCGCGGTCAAGGTCTAGGTGTGGATAACTCGGGTTGGTGATGGAGCGCGCAGAAGGCCGTCCTGCGGGACGGCCCTCTGGATGATCGTGCTTGTGGTGGCGCCCGAACGGCTACTTGAGCTCGACCGAGGCCCCGGCGCCTTCCAGCTCCGCCTTGGCCTTTTCGGCTGCCTCCTTGTCGACGCCCTCGAGCACCGGGCCCGGAGCACCGTCGACGACCGCCTTGGCTTCCTTGAGACCCAGACTCGTCAGGCTACGGACGGCCTTGATCACCTGGATCTTCTGATCGCCGGCACCGGTGAGGATGACGTCGAACTCGTCCTTCTCCTCGGCCGCGGCGGGGGCCGCGCCGCCACCATCGACGGCAACCGCCGCTACCGCCATGGGGGCGGCTGCCGTCACGTCGAATTCCTCTTCGAAAGCTTTCTTGAACTCACTCAGCTCCAGGATCGTCATCTCCTTGAAGACGTCGAGGAGCTCCTCTGTCGTCATCTTGGCCATGGTCTATTCCTCCTCGGCCTCTTCATCAGATTGGTCTTCATCATCCGTCGTAGCTTCGCCTTCTGCGGCTGCCGCCGTGTCTGCCTCGTCACCGTCTGCGGCTGCGGGCTCGTCGCCGTCGTCCGCGCTCGCTTCGGACTCCGCATCGTCGGCCTTCGCCTCCGGCTCGGCATCGGCCGGCACATCACTCGCGACGGCTTCGGCCTCGGCCGGCTCAGCTTCTTCGGCGCTGTCTGCGGAATCCGTCGCAGCGACGGCCGCGTCCTCAGTCTCCGCCGCGGCGTCGTCAGCGACTGCTGGAGCGGGGACCTCGCCTGCCTCTTCCCGCTTGGCGACGAGCGCCTGAACGAGACCGACAACGTCGCGCTGCAGCGCTGCGACCAGTCCCGCGGTGTTGCTCATCGGCGCGGCGAACAAGCCGGCCAGCTTGGCGAGGAGAACGTCTCGAGGCTCGATCTCCGCTAGCTCGCTGATGCGCTCCGGCGACAAGTAGTCGAGCCCGAGGAGGCCGCCTTTGACTATGAACACCTCGTTGGCCTTGGCGAAGTCTTTGAGGACCTTCGCCGCGGCAACCGCATCGCCATCGGCGATGGCGATACCGGTAGGGCCAAGCAGGTGCTCGTCAAGCGTGTCGATGTCGAGCTCGGCGGCGGCGCGGCGCGCCAAGGTCATCTTGACAACCTTGAACTCCGCTCCGTTCGCCTTCAACTCGCGGCGCAGCTTCTGCTGTTGCGGCACCGACAAGCCGGCATACTCGGCGAGGAACACGGCCCGAGCGTTTTCGATCCGCTCCTTGATGTCGGCCACTGCCTGGACCTTCTCTGGTCTTGGCATGTTTCCTCCTTACTTTCTCCACAAACTGGAGCCCAAACAAGCTATGCCCCAAATAGGACGGGGCTCCCGGCATAGGCGGGAGCCCTTCAGTAAGAAGAGCGACCTACGTGAGCGCCTTACGGACTTATGGCGTTCTGCCACCCACGGTCTGGGGCCGGGAAGATATGAGGTTGGGCACACAGTGTGTGCGGCGGGAATTGTAGGGGGACGGTGAGCGGGAGCAAACCGAACGGCACCGTACATCTGGACATCCGGAGACGGAGGGGGAAGCCAACACGCCGGAACAACCCCACACGCGTACCCGCCCCCGCGGATACAGGTCCGACCCGCGCCTCCGCTTCTACTCGGGACGTTTGCCATCGGCAGAACCACAACCACCTCCCGGCACAGGGCCTCACCCAAACCCCCTCGCCCCCTCCCCGCCCCCCGGGCGGTACTCCCCCCCAAATCGAGCCTGCGGCTCGAAGGGGGGAGAATCCCGAATCGAGGGGCGCTACGAACGCCTGCTTGGCTCGCAACCCGAGAGAGGATCCGAATCCGCACGAACACGTACCCGAGCTGAGGGAACCCACTTAGGTGCAGCTTGCGGATGCAAACTGCGGACGGACAGCCACGAGAGGACGTGCGCGCAGCGACAAAGGAGCGAACGGAGTCGAGAAGCTCGCAGCAGGCCTGCCGCTGCGAAACGAAGTTAACGGGGCCTTGGGCCGGGAAAGCGGCTTCGCTCTATGGATTCGGGCAGACGGCGGGCCAGGAAGCCATCTACACGCACCGGTCGAGTGCGGCCAGGGTAGGGGCTGACCATATGCACCTTCACGGCCGAAACCTGCTATCGGAACGGTGGTGGATCGTCCCTGCCACCGGCCCAAGGTTGTCCCCGTATAGGCCTCAATTCAACATCATTGATGGCGTTATGTCCAGCGGTAAGGGGCAACCATTTCTTAAGAAGATGCCACAACCCTATTGGGCACAACGATCGCGCCACACGCTGATTTTTCGCGATTGTGCTCGTGGAGCGGCCAAAACCAGCGCCGCTGATGCGTTTGGGGTTATCGCAGCGACTTGACGAGCGCCTCGATCTCGGCGGGATCGACCTTCACGCCGGGGCCCATCGTCGAGGAGATAACGACCTTCTTAATGAACCGACCCTTGGAGGCGGCCGGCTTGGCGCGGATGATCTCATCCGAAACGGCTGCGAGGTTCCCGAGGATCTGCTCCGCTTCGAAGGAGACCCGGCCGATCGGCACGTGCACATTTCCGTAGCGATCGTTGCGGTACTCGACCTTGCCCGCTTTGAACTCGCCGACCGCCTTTCCGATGTCGGCGGTCACGGTCCCGCTTTTCGGATTGGGCATGAGGCCACGCGGCCCCAGGACCGGGCCTAGCTTGCCGACGACCGGCATGAGGTCAGGCGTGGCGATTGCTAGGTCGAACTCGATCGCTCCCCCGCCGGCCAGTTGATCGGCAAGGTCCTTGCCGCCCACGATGTCCGCTCCGGCCTCCTCGGCTTCTTTGATCTTCTCACCATCTGCAAACACGGCAATTCGAATGCTCTTGCCGGTGCCGTGGGGAAGGCTCACGGTCCCGCGCACCAGCTGGTCGGCCTGCCGGGCGTCGATGCCAAGGTGGAACACCGCATCGACGCTCTCGTCGAACTTGGCGAAGGCCAGGCGCCTCACGAGCGCGACGGCCTCCGCCGGTTCGTGGAGCTTCTCGGTGTCGATCTCCGCAGCGGTGCGCTCTGCGTTCTTGGTCTTGGCCATTGAGTTCCTCCTCGTGGTTCACCGACCGTGACCTTCGGGTCGCGCCCTCCCACATCTCAGGTTTCTTGTTATTGAGCCCAAGCCCCACCCCCGAGTTTGCGAAGCAAACTCGAAGGTGAAGCGAAGCTTCACCCGACCACATCGAGGCCCATCGAACGGGCCGTGCCGGCGATGATGTTGATCGCCGCATCGATGTCGTTGGCGTTGAGATCCTTCATCTTGGTCTCAGCGATCTCTTGGAGTTGAGCCCGCGTCACGGTGCCGACCTTCTCAACATGAGGGATCGAGGACCCCTTCTCGATCCGGGCCGCCTGCCGCAGCAGCACCGCCGCCGGCGGTGTCTTGGTGACGAAGGTGAACGTCTGATCTTCGTAGATCGTGATCTCGACGGGAACGATGGTGCCGGTCTGGCTGGCCGTCTGCTCGTTGTACTGCTTGACGAAGTCCATGATGTTCACGCCGTGGGGGCCGAGCGCGGTGCCTACCGGCGGCGCCGGGCTTGCCTGCCCCGCTGGGATCTGCAGCTTCAGGACGGTCGCGACTCTCTTGCGGCCCATCAGAACCTCTCTTGATTCTCTCGCCCGGAGTTAGCTCCGAGCCGACATCTCGCGTCGGAGCTCGGCACCGGACATCAATACGTCAGTACTTCAGTATTTGGTCGAAGTTCAGCTCGACCGGCGTTTCTCGACCGAAGATGTCCACCAGGACGCGCACCTTCGATTGGTCGACGTTGATCTCTTCGATTATCCCGTTGAAGTCGGCGAAGGGGCCTTCGACCACCCGGACAGTCTCGCCGACCTCCCAGGCCACCTTGAGCTTGGGCTCCTTCTTCTCCTCTTCGTCCTTGCGGACACCGAGAATGCGTTCCACCTCACGGCGAGACAGCGGAGTGGGCTTGCTGGCGTTGCCCACGAATCCCGTAACGCCCGGAGTGTTGCGCACCGCGTACCAGGAGTCGTCGTCCATGTACAGCCGCACGAGGATGTATCCCGGAAACTTCTTGCGCATGACGTTGACCTTGCGGCCGGCCTTGAACTCGACGACCTCTTCCATCGGAATGACGGCATCGAAGACCTTGTCTTCCAGGTGCATTGACTTGATGCGAGTCTCGAGGTTCGCCTTGACCTTGTTCTCGTACCCGCTGTAGGAGTGGATGACATACCACGACCCGGGTAGGTCGTAGGGGCTGGCAGGTGGTGCCGGGGGCGCCGCCGTCTCCTCGGTCGCCTCTTCGGTTGCCTCCTCAGCCACCTCCTCGACGGGGGTCGCCGCTTCTTCCATCTCTGGCTTCTCGTTCGTCGTCGTCATCATCCCGCTCCGAGGAAGGAGAGCACGGCCTCCTTGAACCCGATGTCCAGCCCGAAGGTCAGGCCGGTCAGCACAGTCGTCACGATGAGCACGACAACTGAGAAGGTGGTCGTCTCCTCCCGACTCGGCCAGGCGACCTTCTTCAGCTCCTGTCGGACCTCGCGTATGAATTGGCGCACCGGCGTGCGCTCTCGTTTCTGTCGCTGCGGCACCGCGGCGCGGCGCTTCTTGGCGCGCTCCTCTTCCTTCTGTTGAAGGCGGCGCATCTCTCGGTTCACAAGGCACCTCTCATGAGGACGTCTGCCGTGGACTCATCCCTGCAGTGTCGAGCAGGGGCGGTGGGACTCGAACCCACAACCTCCGGTTTTGGAGACCGGCGCTCTGCCAATTCGAGCTACACCCCTCCGGGCGGCGTTCGAACCCGGCAAGGAGTATATGAGCCGGTTGCAGAAATTCTAAATCTCTCCGTGGCCTAACGAACCGTCAGGCCGCCAGCCGGGTGCGGCGCCACAACGCCACGGCCACGACACTCGCCGCAGCCGCACTGGCCCCTGCTACTGCAGCCAGCGCACGCCTGGTTCGTGACTGCCCGGGTGCGACTGGAGCATCGACGGACAGCGAGTGCTCGACTCGGGGAAGCAGCGACGCCGGCGCTCGCTCCGTGAGAGCGGCGAGGCCACTGAGCTCACGCTGCAGACGCCGATGGCGGGCGATGTGAGCTTGGCACCGCAAGCATGAAGCTGCGTGCCTGGCCAACGAAGACGACAGCAGCCCGGCATCCGCCGGCTGGTGACGGTAGTTGCGGACGGCGGCGCACTTGAACCCGGTTGCACGATTCATACCTGACATACTCACCTTCAATCGGCACCACCCAGTTCATCCCAAAGCATCTCGTGGAGCTTCTTTCGGCCACGGTGGGCCCGCACCTTGGCTGCGGTCGCGGTGATATTGAGGTGGCGGGCGATCTCGCGGTGCGGCCAGTCGTAGATGTCGCGCAACACGACGACCGCACGCACCGGCGCCGACAGCTCGCCGAGCGCATCGAGCAGTCGCGGCCGCATCGCGGATACGGTGGCCAGGTCGTGGGGGGAGTCGCCGATCGCTTCCGGCTCAGCGTGGACTTCGCCAAGAGATGCCGCCCGATGACGTAATTGAGACCGCCGCATCGACCATGCCGCGTTCACCACTATCCGGTGCAGCCAGGTCGAGAACTTGCAGTCGCCGCGAAACCTAGGCAGCGCCCGCCAGGCACGAATGAGCGCTTCCTGCGAAACGTCCTCGGCTAGCTCGGGATCTCGCACCAGCCTGGATGCCAGTGTGTATACGTCGTGCTGGTGAATGCGAACGAGCTCCGTAAAAGCGGACCGGTCTCCGGCGCGCGCCCGTTCCAGCAGGGCGTCCTCGTTCGGCCGGGCTTCTTCCACCGTCACGGGTCAGTCCGTCCTGACAACTGCGTGGCCGGTGACCAGCTCGACTCCGGCAGCGATCACCGTCAGATCGACGCGCGCCTTGCCCGCGTCGGCCGCGGCCGCCACGACTCCCGCAACCTGGGTCGCCACCGCGGGCCGCAGGGCGGTACGAAAGCGCAGCCGTAGCTCGGCGAGCGGGTCCGGCCGGTTCGTAGTGGCCGCTGCCAGCTGCGTCATCCAGGCTCCCATCAACAGGCCATGTACGACGATACCTTCGAGGCCGGCGGCGCGAGCCGCCTCGTGGTCGTAGTGAATCGGATTGAAGTCGCCGCTGGCGCCGGCATAGCGGACCAGGTCGACCCGGCTTGCCGACTTGGCCAGGGGGGCAAGCCGGCTTCCAGAGCCACCGAGCCTGATCGGGGAGGGCAATTCGTTCTCCCCGCGCTGCGCGGCCGGAGGCTCCCCAGGATCAACGGCTGGCTCGGTGGCGGGCTCCTCGCCCAGCAGGAAGGTAGAGGTCGAGTCGATCAGCCGACCGTCGGGGCCATCCACGGCAAGCTCGTAGGTCACGAACGTCGAGGCACCCCGACTCCGCACCTTCACGACCTCTCCGCCGAGGGTTAGCTCGGCACCCACCGGTAGCGGCCCGCGCCAGACGAATCGCTGATCGACATGCACCAGGACTCTGGTGGAAGCACGCACATCCTCTCGCTCCAGGAGCTGCGGCGCGGCGGTGAACAGCAACGCCCCGGCGAAGGACGGAGGAGCCGTGTCAGCCCAGCGCTTCGGATCGTCGCCGGTAGCTGCCACGTATTCCGCCACCTTCTCCCGCGCAACTCGCGCCCGAACCGGATCGAATCGGACACCCTGCAGCGCATCGAGTGACATGGCTACGCAGGGTAGATGGCGCGATGGCGCGCCGGTCGAATTGCTATCGGGTCTCTTTGTGCGACCGATGCGTCCGACACCAGCGGCAGTACTTCTTGAGCTCGAGCCGCTCGCGAGTGTTCGTCTTGTTCTTGGTTGTGACGTAGTTGCGGCGCTTGCACGTCTCGCAGGCGAGCGTGATCGGAGGTCGCTTGTCGGAAGCCATGAGAAGTCCTGTGAGTGGTAGGAGCCGCCATGATAGCCAACCCGCGGGGCCACCCGGCTGACTAGCGTGCCCGGCGCGTCCACCGAACCGGCAGAGAGGCCACTATGACCGAGGCGCCCTGGTTCAAGACCGCCGTCTTCTACGAAGTCCCGGTGTACGCGTTCGGTGATGCGAATGGGGACGGGACCGGCGACTTCGTTGGGCTGACAGCCCAGCTCGACTACCTGCAATGGCTCGGAATCGATTGCCTGTGGATCCTTCCGTTCTACCAGTCGCCGCTGCGCGACGGCGGCTACGACGTCGCCGACTTCCGCGAGGTGCTGCCGGCGTACGGGACGGTCGAGGACGTGCGCGCCTTCGTCGCCGAGGTCCATCGACGCGGCATGCGGGTGATTGCCGACTTCATCGTCAACCACACTTCGGACCAGCACGAGTGGTTCCAGCAGGCGCGCCGGCCGGGGTCGCCGATGCGCGACTGGTACGTGTGGTCGGACGATCCCGGGAAGTGGAGCGAGGCTCGAGTCATATTCATCGACACCCACGACTCCAACTGGTCTTGGGACGAGTCCGCGAGTGCCTATTTCTGGCATCGCTTCTTCGACCATCAACCCGACCTCAACTACCACAACCCCGACGTGCGGCGCGAGATCGAAGATGCCATTCGTTTCTGGCTCGACGTCGGTTTCGATGGGCTCCGTCTCGACGCTGTGCCCTACCTTTTCGAGCGGGACGGGACCAACGGCGAGAACCTGCCGGAGACCCATGCCTACCTCAAGGAGCTCCGGGCGATGGTGGACCGAGAGTTTCCCGGGGCGATCCTGCTCGCCGAAGCCAACCAATGGCCGGCCGACGTCGTCGAGTACTTCGGTGACGGCGACGAATGCCACATGGCGTTCCACTTCCCCGTCATGCCGCGCCTGTTCATGTCGCTCAAGCGCCACAGCGCCTCATCCGTGATCGACATCCTGGAGCGCACTCCGGCGATCCCCACTAATGCGCAGTGGGGCATCTTCCTGCGCAACCATGACGAGCTCACCCTCGAGATGGTCACGCCGGAGGAGCGGGCCTACATGTACGAGCAGTACGCCCCTGACCCGGCGATGCGCAAGAACCTCGGCATCCGGCGCCGATTGGCACCCCTGGTCGACAATGATCGACGGCGTATCGAGCTGTTGCACGGCTTGTTGTTGTCCCTGCCCGGCAGCCCGATCCTGTACTACGGCGACGAGATCGGTATGGGCGACATGTACCAGCTGCCGGATCGGGACGGGGTGCGCACCCCGATGCAGTGGGATGCGTCGTCCGGTGTCGGCTTCTCGTCGGCGCAGCCGGACGAGTTCTATCTGCCGGTGGTGTCCGCTCCCGGCTTCTCGCCTGCAGAAATCAACGTCGCCCACCAACGCGACGACAGCGACTCGCTGCTCAATTGGGTGCGGGCGATGCTGGCGTTGCGCAAGTCACATCCGATCTTCGCTACCGGCGATTTCCGCCCGATCAGCGCCGAGCACCGCGCACTCTTCGCTTTCATGCGCGACCAGGGCGATGACGAGATCTTGGTGGTGGCCAACATGTCGGACGAACCCCTATCGACGACGTTAGAGATCACGGCCGACTTCACCAGTCTGATCGGCGACCGCATAATCGACGATGGCGAAGTGGCGCTCGGCCCATACGAATTCGACTGGATGCAGTGAGCGGCGTCGCCACCGCTGGGTCAACGCCCGACGGGGTACACGAGGCGGCTAGTCACCACTGTCGCGTTGCCGTCCGCTACGTCCAGGACCACAGTATCGATCGTCCTTATCCGACCAAATGGTGGCCCTTCCAAAGCTTCAAAGAGCTCGACGAAAGCGAGCAGGGGCCCGGAATTGCCGTTGTGGGCTGCGAAGAGGCTGTGGAACATCATGTTGGAAGCATGAGAGGGGCCGTAGGCCGCGGCTAGCTGAGAATCCCGTAGATTCAGGTTGATCCCGTCGTCACCACTCACGGCAAGCTCGAGGATCTCTGTGCTCGCAATGTGTTCGGCCGCAAACGTTGGATAGGCAGCAATCGGCCAGGACCTCTCAACTCCTATCGCCCCGAACGCGGCAATGGCGAACAGCAGCGCCACCACGACTGCCCAGCCAAATCGGGAATGCAATTCAGATCGCGGCCTCGCCGAGATGTGCGGAACCCGCTGTACCTGCTCCGGCCAGTCGAAGAAGACCACGTACATGATCATCAAACTCAAGAAAGAAATGCCCAGGACGAGCCAGGTCCCAAGATGGAACATCAATCCGACATAACGCACGTACCGCCGTGTCCTTACGAAGGCAACCAGCGGAAGGAAGGTCAATTCGAAGAGAACGGTCAGTCCAGCCCCAAGACGGCTCACCAAGGCACCGTCAACCAACGGTATTGGATCCATACCCTTTTCCCACCACGTGCGGTACATGATGTTGCGAAGGTTGTCGCTGAATACCCACTCGAGACCCGCCAGTCTCAACTTGCTCACACCTGCAAAGAAGTAGATCAGCCCGATGGCGACAATCATGGTCGCAATTGGCAAAGCGTAAGTGTGTCTGGCGCGAAGCGGCGCAGGTAATCCTCGTCTCCGTGCTGAGAGCGATTCAGCACTCCAAGCATCTGCTGTGGGGAAGATCGAGACGATGACTAGGAACCACAAAACGTGGTGGTAGTGGTCCGTCTTGCCGGACAGTTGATGGATCCAGCCAACGTACAGAAGAGACGAGGCGGCGAGGAGACCGAACCATCTGTGCTTGAATCCGACGAGGAGGCCGAGTGCACCCACGGTCAAGGCAACGGCCGACATTCGAGCCAATCCCCGGCTGACATGAACCCAGCCCCCGAGCCACTCCGTGCCGCGCGGTGGGCGCCACATCTCGGCCGGAAGTGTGCCGAGAGAAGGTGACCACGCTAGGGGCAGTATGAAGATCGCAGCAGCCGCGACAGCGATCCGTGCTGCGGCTGCTGTCCTGGGCCCAGCCTGCGGCGCCATCTGCAAAGCCCACCGGAAGATCCGCCGGTCCACCTCGTCCGCCCCCTAGCGTCAGCTACTGCTTGAACAGCAGCGGCGTTCTCGCAACGCACACTGAACGCTTGCGAACACTCTAAGACGCGAGCTATCGCAGAGTCCAGCGCGTCTACGGAATCCGGCTCAAACTGATCCGACAAACATGGAAGGGCCGCCCCTGGTGGGGCGGCCCCTCTTCGTTGTGGCTTGTACTAGTGAACTCGCCGGATCGCCAACGTGATCCGGCGGCTATTTGGTGATCTTGGTGACCCGGCCGGCACCAACCGTGCGGCCCCCCTCCCGAATGGCGAACCGCAGACCCTCATCCATCGCAATCGGCGAGATCAACTCCACCGTCATCTCCGTGTTATCGCCCGGCATCACCATCTCCACACCCTCCGGCAAATGCACCGCCCCCGTCACATCCGTCGTCCGGAAATAAAACTGCGGCCGATACCCATCAAAAAACGGGTTATGCCGACCCCCCTCCTCCTTAGTCAACACATACACCTGCGCCTCAAAATCAGTATGCGGCGTAATCGAACCAGGCTTAGCCACCACCTGACCCCGCTCCACCTCATCCTTACCAATCCCCCGCAACAACAACCCCACATTGTCCCCAGCCCGACCCTCATCGAGCAACTTACGGAACATCTCCACCCCCGTCACCGTCGTCGACTGCAGATCACGCAACCCCACAATCTCCACCGGCTCCCCCACCTTGATCACCCCAGTCTCAATCCGACCAGTCACCACCGTCCCCCGACCCGTAATCGAAAACACATCCTCAATGGCCATCATGAACGGCTTATCCATCTCCCGCACCGGCTCCGGAATATACGAATCCACCGCCTCCATCAACTCCACAACCGAAGCCTCCGCCCCCTCCTGACCCTCCAACGCCTGCAACGCCGACCCCCGCACCACCGGCACCTCATCGCCCGGAAACTCATACTCGGTCAACAAATCCCTGACCTCCAACTCCACCAGGTCAAGCAACTCCTCATCATCAACCATATCCACCTTGTTCAAATACACCACGATATAAGGCACCCCCACCTGACGCGCCAACAACACATGCTCCCGAGTCTGCGGCATCGGACCATCCGCCGCCGACACCACCAAAATCGCCCCATCCACCTGCGCCGCCCCCGTAATCATGTTCTTCACATAATCCGCATGACCCGGCATATCCACATGGGCATAATGACGATTCTCCGTC
>JBFIXI010000074.1:0-21413 GCA_041605955.1 Acidimicrobiia bacterium | reverse complement strand
CTCTACGGACCACTCAAGTCGATCAGCAGCCAGCTGCTCGGGCTCCAGAACCACCTGGCGAGCGCACAGAGAGCCTTTGAGTTGGTCGATGAGGTTCCCCATGTCGTTGAGCTTCCCGACGCGAAGCAGATCCGCCGGGCAGCCGGGAGTATCGCCGTTGAGGACGTCTCATTCACCTATGACGGTGAGACCATGGTTCTCGACGACGTGTCACTGGTGATTGCGCCTGGATCACGGATCGGCATCGCCGGACGGACCGGTGCCGGCAAGACGACCCTGGTTTCGCTTCTCACGCGTTTCTACGATCCGACCCGTGGGCTGATCCGTCTCGACGGTGTCGACCTGAAGGAGTACAAGCTCGACGATCTTCGCCGCCAATTCGGGATCGTGCTGCAAGAGCCGCTGCTGTTCTCAACGACGATCGGTGACAACATTGCCTATGCCCGCCCAGACGCCGATTTCGACGACGTGGTCGCAGCGGCCAAAGCCGCGGAAGCACATGGGTTCATTTCCAAGCTCCCGGACGGGTATGGCACGCTTGTCGGCGAACGCGGAATGAGTCTGTCAGGGGGCGAGCGCCAGCGAATCTCCCTTGCGCGGGCGTTCCTGAAGGATGCCCCGATTCTCATCCTCGATGAGCCCACGAGCTCGGTCGACACCGAAACCGAGGGCAGCATCATGGAGGCCATGGAGCGACTCATGGCCGGGCGGACCGCGCTTGTGGTAGCACATCGCGCAAGCACCTTGGCCTTGTGCGAAACCATCTTCGAGGTTAGGAAAGCGCGGGTTATACCGAGGCGGCCGATCCCGGTCTCCACTCCGTCAGGTGCCCGGCTGCTGACAACGTCACGCCTTGCCGAGGACCTGACGAGTGACTGATGACGCCCAGGAGGAATCGTTGCATGGGTGTGGGGACGCCTCACGCAGCAGGCCGCGTGTGGGGGTGACATGACGGGTCCAGCGGTGTTTTCCGATTGGGCAGAGCCGTGGACGGTGACGAGTCGTCGAGGATTGGTTCGAGCGAGTACCCATCGAGCAGAGCTCTTGACCTGCCAGCTTGAGGAAGAGACCTTTGAAGTCCTCTGCAAGATGGAGAAGCGCAACCCAGAACAAGCCGACCGGCGTCACCGCGCTCATGGTCACCGCGGTGGGGTTCCGTACGAAGCGGCGGTTTACGCCGAGATATTGGCCGACTGTCGAGCCGCGACCCCGAGATACTTCGGGTACAGCGTTGACAAAACATGGGCAAAGCTCTACCTCGAATTCATTTCGGGGGGTACGCGATTGTCCGAGTGCGTTGATTGGTATGAGGGACTCGAACAGGCCGCATCGTGGCTGGCTGCTTTTCACGACGAGATGGCTGTGTCTGACGAGACCCGTTTTCCACGCTGGCTGACCCGGTACGATCACGCGTACTACAAGGCTTGGGTTTGCAGGGCGTCGAACTACGTGCCGGAGAACGTGCGGCGCAAGCCATGGTTTAAGGCCTTCGTCTTACGCTCGGACCATTGGATCGATCGCCTATGCGGTGGTCCAAAGTCGCTGGTCCATGGAGAGTTCTACCCAGAGAATCTGCTAGTGACTCCCGAAGGTTTAATCACCGTTGACTGGGAATCCGCCGCGCTGGCCCACCCGTGCATTGACGTGGTGGCTCTGTTGGACGGATTGTCGCCGGAATCTGCCGCTGATGCTCAGCAACGATACGTTTCCCACCGTGGCATAGAGGCCGAATCCTTCGCCGCAGAGGTCGCGGCAGCCCGGATTTACCTGCTTGTACGGTGGTTGGGCGACCGGATGGAGTGGTCCACGGATCCTGAAATGCAAGGCCAGATCGATGCCTTGCGTATGCACGCAGAAGAGAGCGGTGTGGTGTGAGCCTCGAGCGATATTTCGCCCAGAAGCCGTACCCACCTGCGAAGCGCGGCGTTGTGGTGCTGTGGGGGCTTCTGGGATCCTTCCCATTCGGTGGCATGACATGGCAGGTTCTTCAGCACGTCGTCGGGTTGCGGCAATTGGGCTTTGATGTCTGGTATGTCGAGGACAGCGACAAGCATCCGTATCATCCGCGAACGTTTCAGCGCACTTCGAACTACCGCGAGAACGTGGCCTACGTTGCTCACAACATGGGATTGATCGGCCTAGCCAATCGCTGGGTCTACAGGTCCCCAGGGACGCAAGAGGTTCTCGGCGGACTGGATGAAGCAGGTCTGCGGAAGTTATATCGACGGGCAGACGCGGTTCTCAATCTCTGCGGCGCACAGGAAATCCGCGATAGTCACCGTCAGGCGCAGTGTCTCGTCCTCATCGAGACCGATCCAGGATCTACTCAGGTTTCTGTGGATGAGAATGACCAGGAGACCATTAAGCAACTGGAGGCTTACGACTACCTTTTCACGTACGCTGCCAACATTGGCGATGACCAGTGCCGCCTACCCAGCGAGGGTTTTGATTGGCAGCCCACTCGCCCGCCAGTCATCGTCGAGTGGTGGGAATGTGCTCGTCCCGACGGTCCTCTCGTTTTTACGACGGTTGGCAATTGGAGCAATCGAGGCAAGGACGTTCGGTGGCGGGGCGAAACGTACCACTGGAGGAAGGATCTTGAGTTCGCCAAGGTCCTCCGACTCCCCTCCCGAGTGCTGTCTGGGTTTGAGCTCACGCTGGGAGGCGTACCTGACGGGGACGCAGCGATGCTGCGGTCGCATGGTTGGAGGCTCCGCGAAGCCTCGACAGTGGCGAATCCAGGACGGTACCGGCGGTACCTGCGCTCTTCCCATGCCGAGTTCACAGTCGCCAAAGACCTGAATGTGCGTCTCCGCACAGGTTGGTTCAGCGATCGGAGTGCTTGCTACCTCGCGGCTGGTCGGCCCGTTATCACGCAAGACACTGGATTCGGGTTCTATCTGCCTACGGGTAAAGGGCTCATGCCGTTCTCGTCGGAAGACGACGCAGCCGAAGCCGCGGAACAGGTTTCGTCCGACTACGAAGCCCATGCGCGCTCAGCCCAAGAGATCGCCAACGATTATTTGGCGGCTTCGCTAGTGCTTGGGGAAATCTGCGATCACATTGGGCTGGCGTGACATGCGGGGACCGGTCTCTCCCAAGTTCGTTGTTACCGGATGTAGCAGATCAGGCACGAAGTACATCGCGAAACTTCTTACAGCACTCGGACATCCGACGAGCCACGAGCGAGTCTTCAGTATCCATAGGGTCAAACGGCTCGAGGAAGGACAAGACGTCTTTGAGGGTTTCGACGATCTCGATGGCGCATCATCGTTTCTTGCAGCGCCTTTCCTGCACTTGAGTGGACCCGGAACGCTCGTTCTCCATCAAGTTCGGCATCCGGAGGCCGTTGTCAGGTCACATCTCGGAATCGGCTTCTTTGCCTTCCCGCCCAAGCCTTCTGAGTATCTGGCTGACAACCATGAGGATTTTCTAACCATAATTCGACGGTATGCGCCGGAAGTCTTCGAACAGCCTTCAGAGTTAGGGCGGTGCCTTCAGTATTGGGTGTCATGGAATGGGATTGTCGCTGATGTTTTGAAGCGAGAGGACCGACCATATTTCCAGTATCAACTCGAGGGTATCGACCTGGCACTGCTTCGAAGCATTGATGAGTTGTTCTGCGGGGCGTGTACTGATTCAGAGCTTGAGGCAGCACTCGCCGCCGTCCCGCGATCAGTCAATGCTCGTCCCCGAGACGACACATTCGTGTGGAGAGATGTCGCTGAGACGCCACTCGGTAGGCGCGCCGATGCCCTTGCTCGTGAGTTCGGATACATGCTGTGATAGCTGGCTTGAGAATCATCGTCACGGGCCTCATCGCCCAGTACCCGCTGGGCGGCTTGGCGTGGGACTACGTCCAGTACCCGGCCGGTCTGGCTGCCCTGGGGCACGACGTGTACTACTTCGAGGACACTGGTCAATGGCCCTATAACCCGCATCAAGGAGGCATCAGCGACACTGCTGACTACAACGCGGAGTATTTGAGCAAGGTGATGACTAACTTCGGGCTCGGGGATCGTTGGGCCTATCGGTTCCCGCGCGGGCCGCGATGGTACGGACTGTCAGATTCGCGACGACGCAACATCGTGAATTCAGCAGATCTACTGATCAACGTGTCGGGGACGCTTGCACAGCCTGCGCAGTACGCAGCGGGTGCATTGTTGGTGTACGTCGACTCAGACCCGGTCTTTACGCAGCTCAAGCTGCGGCGTGGGCAACGAGATTTTCGAGCCCTTATAGACCAGCATGACGTGTTCTTCACTTTCGGTGAGAACGTCGCCGACAACCCGTCGCTTGCCACTGGGCATGATTGGCGGCCGACGCGGCAACCGATTCTTCTCGACGCATGGCGCACCCGGGAGAAACCCCGTTCGGCCTTCACAACCGTGATGAACTGGTCGAGCTATAAGCCCATTACCTTCGAAGGGAAGACCTACGGTCAGAAGGATGTGGAGTTCAAGAAACTCATGGATCTCCCAGACCGCGTTTCGCCCGTTGTCCTTGAGGTAGCCATGGCAGCCGGTAAGGATGCAGGAGCTCCTGTCGACCTTCTCCGGCATCGCAAATGGCAGATCGTGGATCCCAACACGGTCTGTCCCGATCTCGAGAGCTACCGGGGCTATCTTCGGGGGTCACACGCCGAGTTCGCCGTAGCTAAGAACGGCTATGTTGTAGGCCAGGCTGGTTGGTTCAGTTGTCGTTCGGCGTGCTACCTGGCTTCGGGCCGTCCCGTTGTCGTGCAAGATACGGGGCTCGACGGCGTGTTGCCTCTGGGTGACGGCATTGCCGCATTCCGCGATCTGGACGGAGCAATTGCAGCCATCGAGGACGTCAACCGTCGCTACGACACACACCGACGAGCGGCATTCGAGATCGCCGAGGCCCACTTCGACTCGAAGCTGATTCTTGATGCGCTAATCGCTACAGCCTTCTCAGGGTCCGCAGCCACTTCACCGATCGGTAGTTCACAACCATGAGGCGACCTTTGGCAGTAGTCGTTGGCTTCATCGGCAAGTTCCCGGTCGCCGGCATGACCTACTACAACCTTCACTACATTGCCGGTTTACGCGATCTCGGGTACGACATCCACTACGTGGAACGTCAGAATCGGAAGGTCGAGTGCTACGACACCGATCAGGACACGGTGACCGACGACCCCAGTTTCGCCATTCGCTACATACGTCGCGTTCTTCCACGTTACGGCATCGCCGAATCGATGTTCAGCTTCATCGACCACGACGATCACTGCCACGGGTCAGGTTGGAAGGCGTTACAAGATGCCTTGGACAGAGCCGATTTCGTTCTCACACTCGCCGACGAGACGTGGTTTGACGATCTCGAGCGTTGTACGCGACGCGGCTTTATCGACGGCGATCCGGTCTTCACGCAGCACGGAATGATCACGGGCGACGAAGTCATAGCTCCAGCGCTGGCTCGGTATCCCACGCTGTTCTCGATTGGCGTCCGCATAGGCCAGGAGGATTGCACGATACCAACGGCCGATCGAGAGTGGCTTCCGGCTCGATCGGTGGCGGCAACGCGCCTTTGGAACCCACAACGGGGAGCCACCAACCTCCCTGTCACGACCCTCATGCATTGGGGGGCTTTCCCGGATGTCACGGTCGACGGTCGCATCTACGGGCATAAGAACCGCGAGCTTCGACGCTTTATCGATCTACCAAAGGCTGTGGATCGGGAACTCGTTCTGGCGGTTGGAGGAAAAGATGCTCCTCGCGAGGAACTCCGTGCGCGAGGGTGGCGTTTGGAGAATCCCTTGGAAGCGACGAGGACGATGCGCGCTTACCGAGGTTTCATTGCCGGATCAATGGCCGACCTTGGGATCGCCAAGCACGCATACGTGGCTGCCGCAAGCGGCTGGTTCAGCGACCGGAGTATTTGCTTTCTGGCAGCTGGGCGTCCCGTCCTCCACCAGGAAACCGGGTTCTCGGACTGGCTTCCGACGGGTGAGGGTGTGTTCAGCTTCTCGAACGAAGAGGAGATTATTGAAGCCCTGGCCGCACTTGACTCAGATTATGACACTCACTGTCGGGCTGCTCGAGCCATCGCCGAAGAGTACTTTGAAGCTTCCACCGTCCTCGGAAGTATGCTCGACCGGGCAGGGTTTCGGTGAACGCGGTCGTTCAACAGCGCGCCCTAGGTCACTCAAACGCAGTGAGTAGTGATCGGGTCGGGAGTTGCCGATGTCGGTAACGGATGGCCCAATATCTCATGGTGAAGTCGAGTCCGGGTTGCCCATCCGCTCCGACTATCTCATCTACGGTAGTCCCCAAGTCCTGGACGAGGAGATCGCCGAGGTGGTCGACTCCCTCCGGAGCGGCTGGATCGGTACGGGTCCCAAAGTAGCTGCCTTCGAGGAGTCGTTCCGTGATTACGTGGGAGCCGATCACGCAATGGCGCTCAACTCCTGCACCGCCGGCCTCCACCTCTCGATGCTGGTGGCCGGAGTTGAGCCGGGCGATGAGGTCATCGTTCCCTCGATGACGTTCGCAGCGACGGCCAACGCCGTAATCCATGCGGGGGGAACACCGGTCTTCGCCGACGTCGGCCGGGCTTCGATGTGCCTGTCGCCGGAGGATTTCGAAAGGCGAATCACCCCCCGCACCAGGGCGGTGGTACCGGTGCATTTCGCGGGACGGGCGTGCGACATGGATGCCATTCTCGACATCGCCCGCCGCCATGATCTCAAGGTCATCGAGGACTGCGCGCACGCAATTGAGACCACGTATCACGGTCGGCACGCAGGAACCCTGGGCGATCTGGGAGTCTTCAGTTTCTACGTCACTAAGAACGTCGTCACCGGGGAAGGCGGCATGGTGACAACTTCGAATCCCGAGTGGGCGGCTCGCATCAAGCGGTTGGCCCTCCACGGTCTCAGCGCCGACGCGTGGGCTCGCTTCTCGGATGCCGGGTTCAAGCACTACGAGGTCACAGAGCCAGGATTCAAATACAACATGATGGACCTGCAGGCGTCGCTCGGGCTCCATCAACTCGAGCGAGTCGAGAAGAGCCTCCAGCGTCGCATCGAGATTTGGCGAATCTACGACGAAGCGTTTGCCGACCTTCCGGTCTTTCTGCCGGCTGCGGAGGAGGAAGGCACCCGCCACGCCCGCCACCTGTACACACTGGTGCTCGATCTGGACCACATCACGGCAACTCGGGACGAAGTCCAGGCGGGGCTGCATCGCCGCAACATCGGTACCGGCATCCATTACCGGGCAGTCCATCTGCATGAGTTCTATCGGGAGAACTTCGCGCTGCGCACGCCATTGCCCAACTCGGAATGGATCTCGGACCGGACGCTCTCGCTACCGCTGTCGCCCAAACTGACCGTTCAGGACGTCGCCGACGTCGTTCACGCAGTGCGGGCAACGTTCCGAGAGGTCGGCGGCTAGGACGCGTCACTGGCGAGGACGAGCACCTGGGTGGGCTTCCAGAACTCGTTGGGTTCGCCCCCGCCCGGTCGACGATCCGTAGTCCCGGCCTCGGTCACTCACGCTCGATTTCGGTCTCCTTGAACCGGTGATAGAAGCAGGGTGTGTCACTGGCCATCCGCCGGCAATCGGTGCGGGAATAGTCGACGGGTTCCAGCGGACCGAAGCTTCGTTCACGAGCGGAGTCCACGGCTGGCTCATTGCCGTGGTGTCCATCGCGGAAGCCCCACGATGCGTGATTCCGTTCGATGCCGCTTCGCTTCTTCCGCGAGCGCCTCCGCAATGTCGGCGCCTGTGACGGAGAACCCGGTCTTCGCCAACTCGTTGGCCTCGCGGCCGGCGCCGCATCCCACATCCAGGACTGTGGCAGGCGAGTGCATGAAGCGCTCGATCGTCGCCTGCTCCGGTGGCCGTCAAATCTGGCATCTTCGTTCGCCGGGCAGGATTGCGCACTAGTCACTCCGGAACCCGAATCAACCATTCTCCGGGAAACCGCCGATGGGCCGATGCTCTCGGTGTTGCGGTTTCCTCAGCCTCAACGCCTCCTCGCAAGAGAGGGCCGGGTCCTCACAGCCGGCCCTCTTTTGTTTGCGCCGTAGCCAGCCGGCCCGGGTACGCTCCCGATTCCATGTTCGTTCGTTTGGTGCCCCTGGCACTTGCTCTCTTGGCAGGGGGATGCGCATCCTCCGACACCTCGCTTCCCACGTCGGTCGTCACCACCACCACCACGATTCCCACGACCACGACCGAACAGGTCGTCACCACGACGATGCCGCCTCCGACGACGAGCTCCGTCGCTTCCACCACGACGACCAGCTCAACCATCGTGCCTACCGACCGGCTCGAGCTGGTCGCGTTCCCAGTGCCGGCCGGCTCCCGGCCACACGACGTCGCCCCGGCGGCCGACGGAGGCGTCTGGTATACCGCCCAGGGCTCGGGGGAGCTGGGCTGGTTGGACCCCGACACCGGGGAGATCCGGGAGATTCCACTCGGGGCCGGATCCCGACCGCATGGGGTGATCGTCGGTTCCGATGGCACCCCGTGGATCACCGACGGGGGGCTCAACGCGATCGTGGCCGTGGATCCCGCCAGCGACGAGGTCACGGTTTACCCGCTGCCCGCCGACCGGCCCAATGCCAACCTGAACACGGCCGCTTTCGATGCCATGGGCCGCCTGTGGTTCACCGGGCAGAACGGCGTGATCGGAGTGCTCGATGCGGCGACCGGCGCCATGGACGTGTTCGACGCTCCTCGCGGCCGGGGCCCGTATGGGATTGCGGCGACGCCGCAGGGCGACATCTACTACGCCTCCCTGACCGGCAGCTATCTGGGGGCGGTGGCATCCGACGGATCCGTCGAGGTGCTGGAACTCCCCACCCCGGACCAGGGTGCCCGCCGGGTGTGGGCCGATTCGGCCGGTAGCTTGTGGGTGAGTGAATGGAACACCGGGCAGCTCAGCCGCTATGTCCCCGAGACCGGGGTCTGGACCGAGTGGCCGCTGCCGGGAGCTACTCCGCAGGCCTATGCGGTGTACGTCGACGACACCGACCTCGTCTGGGTGAGTGACTTCGGGGGCAACGCCCTCCACCGGTTCGATCCGCGCACCGAGACCTTCGACTCGTTCCCACTCCCGTCGGTGCCGGGGAACGTCCGGCAGCTGCTGGGCCGCCCGGGCGAGGTGTGGGGAGCAGAATCGGCCGCCGATCAGCTCATCGTGGTTCGCCCCGCCGGATGAGGCTACGGCTTCGGCACCCGCACGACGAGTGCATCACCCTGCCCCCCGCCTCCGCACAGCGTGGCGCCTCCGATGCCGCCGCCGCGGTGCCGAAGGGCGTTGACGAGGGTGACGATGAGGCGGGCACCGGTCGCCCCCAGCGGGTGGCCGAGGGCGACTGCTCCACCGTTGACGTTCACCTGGTCGTGCGGGAGGTCGAGCATCTTGGCCGACCAGATCGCCACGCCGCTGAACGCTTCGTTGATCTCCACCACCTCGAGGTCGGCCGGTGACAGGTCGGCCTTCTTCAAGGCCAGCCGCAACGCCTCGGCCGGGCGCTCGTGCAGGGTGGCATCGGCGCCGCCGATCTGGCCGTAGGCGAGGATCTCGGCCACGATCGGCAGGCCCTCGGCTTCGGCAGCCGCGCGATCGGCCACGACCAGGGCAGCGGCTCCGTCGGAGATTTGGGAGGCGTTGCCGGCGGTGATGGTCCCGTCGGGGTTGAAGGCCGGGCGAAGGGCGGCCAGGGACTCCGGGGTCGAGTCGGGTCTGATCCCCTCGTCACGATCGACGGATACCGGGTCACCGCGGCGCTGGGGAACCTCGACCGGCACGATCTCGTCGGCGAACACTCCGCTTTCGGTCGCGGCGGCGGCCCGGCTGTGGCTGGCCGCCGCCCACTCGTCCTGAACCTCCCGGCCGATACCGAGCCGGGCGGCGTTTCCGTCGGATTGAGCGCCCATCGTGCACTGGTCGAAGGCACAGAACAGTCCGTCGTGCTCCATCGAGTCGATGACCGTTCCCGCGCCGTACCCGTATCCGTATCGCCCCTTGGGGAGCAGGTAGGGGGCGTTGGTCATGGATTCCATGCCGCCCGCAACCACGAAGGTGGCCTCCCCCAGCCGGATGGCGCGGTCGGCCATGGCAATGGCCGTGAGCCCCGACAGGCACACCTTGTTGATGGTGGTGGCCGGTACCGTCATCGGGACGCCGGCCTTGACGGCTGCTTGCCGGCTCGTGATCTGACCGGTGCCGGCCTGGAGCACGTGCCCGAACAACACCTCGTCGACCTTCCCGGGGCTGAGGCCGGAGCGCTCGAGTGCCCCCCGGATGGCGGCTGCTCCGAGGTCGACGGCAGGCAGGGAGCGAAAGGCACCGCCGAAGCGGCCGATCGGGGTGCGGGCGATGGAAGCGATTACAGAAGCCATGTCGACAAGTGTATGTCGGAGCGCAGGATGGGAGGGGAGCTCGTTCGCCGGGGGCTAGGGGGAGACCATCCCCATCACCTGCTGCTCCTCCGAGGAGCCGAAGGTATCTCGCACGGCGGCGAACCCGCGGCGGTCGGCGTCCCAGCGGCCGGTCCCCCACGCTGCCCGCCGCACGTCGCCGTAGACGTGGAAGTCGACGCCGGCATCGATGGACGCCTGCATGGCTTGCACCACGTCGGCCGCACCGATCTGGTGATAGTCGCACCAGCCGGCGTCGATGCCCAGGTAGGGCGGCTCACCCTGTCCGGCGATGCCGTTGTGGCCGGCCACGAAGCTGCGCAGCAGGTTGGTATCGACCGGGCTGCAATGGCCGGATTGCATGAGGCCGAGCTGGTTCCACCACTCGGTGTGGAAGCGCCCGCCCCCTCCCGGGTTGTGGTAACCGACCCGCTGGTCGGCCCCCCCTACCTGGAGGCCGCGCGTGAGCTCGGCCCAGATCTCGGGGCTCTCCACGCTCTTGAAGTTGTCTCCACCCATGATCCACCACTCGATGGCGGGGTGGTCGCCCAGCTGATCGGCGACCTCCCGGCCGAACGCTCTGGCGTTGCCGGCGGTGAGGTCACCCTCGTTCACGTAGATGCTCGCCCAGGCGAGGACGATGCCCACTTTGATGTCGTGGGTGTGGGCGGCGTCCAGCATCCGCCGGAAGTCTGCGACGTATTCCGATCCGAGGCTGATGTTGGCGCCGCCGCCACCAGTCCCGACCGGATGGCCGTAGCGGTTGCGATGGGTGAACTTGGCGTCTTCCTGGGGGAGCAGTTGCACGAGCATCCCGGTCATACCCACCGATTTCAGGTGGGCGGCGTACTCGTCGACTTCCTCGACGGTGCCGTGGGCCGGTGCGAACCAGGCGGTGTCCCAGATCGGGATGGTGGTGGCCTTCCCAGCGGGGTCGTCCGGCGGAGCGGCCAGCTCGTCGGGCTGCTCCCCCTCCGGGGGCGGCGGCGGCTCGGACGGGGTCGAGACGGTGCTTGCCACCCCGCCGGTGGTGTCGAACTCACCGGACAGCGGGACGCCCGGGCGGGAGCCGACGTCGTAGAACACGGTGGCCTTCGGATTCGAGAAGGTTTCGCTCACCTCGAGGGTGCCGGTCTGGGGACGGTACACGCCGATGCGATCCTGGCCGTCGCCGTCCCAGTCGCCGACGACGAGCGTGTCCCACGACGAGCCGAAGTAGGCCTCGATCGGGTTGCCTCCCGAATGGTTGCGGGCGATCCGGACGTACCCGTTCTTCGGATCACGCAGGCCGACCGTGTCGGTGCCGTCTCCGTCCCAGTCGCCTGCGAACGGGATGCCGTTCCCGAAACCGAAGTCGAACTCGACCTGGCCGAAGCCCTGGGTGTTGGTGTTGCGAAGGTAGAACTTGCTCTCGGATGGTCGGAAGATGGCAATGGTGTCCACCCCGTCGCCGTCCCAGTCGCCGCATACCGGCCGGTCGCCGGGTATGCCGTAGTAGAACTCGTAGTCGGCCGAGCCGGTGCTGTTGCCGTCGTGGAGAAGCAGATAGCCACGGCTGTCCCGATAGACACCCACGGTGGCGATCCCGTCGCCGTTCCAGTCGCACAGGATTGGCAGGTCGCCCGGGGCCCCGTAGTAGAACGACGCCCCTTCCCCCAACTCCCATCGCCCGTTCCCGGCATCGTAGAAGGCAAGATCGGCCCCCGACTGTGAGCGCGAGCCGGCGATGGCACCGGGGAGCGGGGTGAGGGCGGCCAGTACGAACAGCGCGATCACGTAACGCTTCATGGGTTCTCTCACAGTGGTGGGCGGGACGACTCCTGAGGAGATATCGCCCACAATGCGTGACACCTTGAGGGCGCAGCCGGGCACCCTCGAGGTGCTCGGGCCCAGGCGCCGGACCGACGGTCCCTCTAACCTGTCCCGCATGCTCCTCATCAACATCGACCACATCGGCATTGCCGTGCGGGACCTCGACGCCGCCCTCGATGAGTACCAGCGCCAGTACCGGGTGGAGCCCGTCCACCGGCAGGTGGTCGACAGCCAGGGCGTCGAGGAGGCCATGATCGCCATTGGTGGCTCACACGTGCAGCTGCTCCAGCCGCTGAGCGACGATTCCCCGGTCGGGAGGTTTCTCGCCAAGCGCGGCGAGGGCATGCATCACGTCGCCTTCGCAGTGGCCGACATCGAGGGGGCCCTCGATCATCTCCGAGCCGAGGGAGCACAGCTGATCGATGAGGAGCCCCGCATTGGTGGCGGGGGAGCAAGGATTGCGTTCGTGCATCCGAAATCGCTGGCCGGCACCCTCATCGAGCTGGTGGAGTCGCCATGACGCCAGACTTCGAGATCGTCGGAGGAGCCGGCCCCTACGAGACGGCAGCAGTCGCCGCTGCCCTGCACGCGATCCTGTCCGAGTCGGAGGCACGGTCACGACAGATGACCACCGTCTCCCGCTGGCGGGTTGAGCTGCCGCAGTACGAGCCGAGCGGCTGGGGTGTCGGGCAGCCGGCCGGCGCTCCCGGCCCGGCCCCTCCAATCAGGCCGACCGCTGGCTCTTCTCGGCCACGGCCGGCCGGTCGGCAAGAGGAAGGCTGAAGGCGAAACTGGCTCCGTGCGGGAACGCGTCGCTGTAGGTCAACCGGCCTCCCATGGCCTGAACGAGCTGCCGGGCGATGGGAAGGCCCAGCCCCACCCCGCCCTCGGTGCGATCGTCACCCTTGGACCCTTGCTCGAAGTGATCGAAGATTCGCTGCTGGTCCTCTGGAGCCACCCCGGGCCCGTTGTCGGTTACCGAGATGAGGTAGGCATCGTCGGTCTCCTGTCCGTGGACGAGGATCTCGTCGCCGCCGTACTTCCTGGCGTTGCCCAGCAGGTTGCGAAGAACCTGCTCGACCCTGCGGGCGTCTGCCAGCACTGCGGTTCCCCCCGTCATCTCCACCCGGGCATCGATGGCGCCCCCGGCGGGAAACACGACGGACACGATCCGGTGGGTCAGCAGAGCAGGGTCGACCGGCTCGGTGGTGATCGCCAGCTTGCCGGCTTCCAGCCGGGGGAGGATGAGGATGTCTTCGACCAGATGCTGGAGGTGGTCGGCCTGGGTGGCGATGATCTCGAGGAACTCGTCGATCTCGGCGGCGTCGAGCTCGGCCCACCCGGCTCGCAGCGTGTCGGCAAACCCGGCGATCGATGTGAGCGGTGTCCGGAGCTCGTGGCTGACCATGGAGACGAACTGGTCTTTGGCGAGATTTGCCTGCCGGGCGCTTTCGAGCATCTTACGCTCCACCCCCCGGATCTTGTGAAGTGAGCCGGAAGCAGATGCCACTTCGATGACCGTGAGGATGAGGAACAGCACCGCCGTCACCACGTTGACGTAGAGACTGTCGACGACGTCGGACAACGGGGCTGGTGCGAAGAAGTGTGCGGTGGTGAACAGGGCACCCATGTAGACGACGACGACCAGGGCGCGTCCGGGCGGAAGCAACAGAAACGCCATCACGAGCATGTAGGGAGTGGCCGCCAGCAGGAGTGTCGGCCACGTGCCGGTCAGGAACAGGACCACTCCGACCATGGTCACGTCGATTGCGACTGCCACCGATGTGGATCGCCCGGGTCGGCGCCGGCGGTACTCGTTCGATCCCGCCCCCACCACGAGGGTTGCCAAGGCGAGGGCGAACGCCACCAACCCGACCTCGAGGCCGATCACGAAGATGGCGACGCTGGCGAGGATCAGGTTGACGGTACGGGTCCGGTCGAAGGCCGGTCCGATGTCGTCGTAGGCCGGCGGGGCCTGCGGAGTCTGCTCCATCTCCCAATTCTTCGGCAGCCCAGCAGGCCCAATTGAGGTAACTAGTTCCCGAGCTTGCGGGCCGCCCGTAACTCCTCGAGCACTTCACGCCCCACCATCAGGTCGCCGTACCCGTTTCCGAGCCGCAGACCCGGCTTGTAGCTGCCGTGATAGTCGGATCCTCCCGACGGGATGAGCCCCACCCGGCGTGCCCGCTCTACCAACTCGAGGCGAGTGTCCTGCTCGTACTCGGGGTAGTACGTCTCCAGGCCGACGAGTCCAAGACCGGCCAGCCGCTCCAGCTCATCGTCCAGTTCCGCCCGGAAGATCCCGAGGGTGTGGGGATGGGCGACGATGGGCACCGCCCCCGAGTCAGTCGCGAGGGCAATCGCCTCCTCCGGGGCGAGGCGGGGCCGCCCCACGTAGCCGGGGCGGCCCGCGCCCAGGTAGAGATCGAACGCTTCCGACATCGACCCGACCACCTTCTTCTGGACCAGGACTGCGGCCATGTGTGGCCGGCCCATGCCGGTGCCTCCGGCCTCCTCCAAGACCTCTTCGTAGGTGATCTCGACGCCGAGTCCGGCGAGCTTGTCCACCATCTGCCGGTTGCGGTTGGTGCGGCCCGCCTGGAGTTCGGCCAGTCGATCCTGCAATGGCCCGATGCCCGGCTCGAGGAAGAGCACGATCATATGGAAGCCACCCCGGTCCCATTCACAGGACAGCTCGACGCCGGGGACCAGCTCGATGCCGTGCTCGGCGGCAGCTTCCGCTGCATCGGCGATGCCATCCAGGTTGTCGTGGTCGGTGAGCGCAACTGCTTCGAGCCCGGCCCGCTCCGCTTCGGCGACCAGCTCGGCGGGCGTGTCGGATCCGTCCGAGTAGCTGCTGTGCGTGTGAAGGTCGACTGCCATCAGGTCGCGGCCCGGCCCGGCTAGGTGACGTCGATGGTGACCGACTCGATGTACACCGATTCGAGCGGTCGGGAGGGGTCGGCGTCGAACTCGTTGAATCCGAGCGGAACCGCCCGGATCGCCTCGATGGCGTCTTCGCTTCCCATCACCCGGCCAAACGTCGTGAACTGGGAGCCGCTCAGGTGGAGCTGGTTCTCCTCCAGCACGATGAAGAACTGGCTGCCGGCGGTGGCCTCGCCACCGGAGTTGGCCATGGCGACGTCGCCGGGGTCGTAGGTGGTGAGCGGCTCGGGGAACTCGTCGGCCGGTGAGTAGCCGGGGCTCCCGAGGCCGGTGCCCGTCGGGTCGCCGCCCTGGATGACGAAGGCCGGCAGAATCCGATGCATCGGGGAGCCGTCGAAGTAGCCCTCACGGGCCAGGAACACGAAGCTGTTGACGGTCTCGGGTGCCGCTGCCCTGTCGAGCTCGATGGTGATGTCGCCGCACGACGTTGTGAGGACGGCGGTGACCTCGGCATCCGGTGGGATCTCCTGGTCCTCGGCTGCCTCGAAGCTCATCTCGGTGGGGGCGGGCGGCGTCTCCGCACCGCATGCGGTGGGCTGGCCGGCAAACAACTCGTAGCTGGTGGCGAGGCGAGCCTGTTCCGGGGTGGTTGTGGTGGTCACTCCGATGGTGGTGGTGGTGGCGGCATCGGGCTCGGAGTCGTTGCCCGACAGCAAGGAGAACAGCAGCAGCGGCCCCAGCACCGCGACCACCAGGATCGCGATATTGCGGGCAGTCCGGATGCGAGCAGCTCGTTGGGCTGCCTTGCGTTCGGCCTCCCGCCGGGCCGCCCGGTTGACTCTCTGGCGCTCTCGCTTGCTCGTCATGAAGGCTGCATCATAGAGAGGCTGACTGCTCCGATATTGCGACCGGCGCAACGGTTGCGCGCTCATATACTCCGCGCCATGTCCCTCACGGTCCAGAAGTACGGCGGCACGTCGGTGGGTGACGCCGAGCGGATCGCCAACGTGGCCCGCCGGGTGGTCGAGACCCGCAAAGCAGGCCACGACGTGGTCGTGGTGGTTTCTGCCATGGGCCGGACCACCGACGACCTCATCGACCTCGCCACCCATGTCAGCTCCCGGCCGGGGGGGCGGGAGATGGACATGCTGCTGACTGCCGGGGAGCGGATTTCCATGGCGCTGCTGGCGATGGCCATCCGGGATCTCGGAGTCGAGGCCGCCAGTCTCACAGGCTCGCAGGCCGGCATCCTCACCGACTCGGTCCATGGTGGAGCCAAGATCACCGCTATTCGCGGCGACCGGGTGCGCCAGTACCTCGACGACGGGCTGGTGGTCATCGTGGCGGGGTTCCAGGGGGTGGACCCGGAGAGCCGGGACGTCACCACCCTCGGCCGGGGTGGCTCCGATGCCACCGCCGTCGCCATGGCGGCCGCATTGGGGGCGGACGTGTGTGAGATCTACACCGATGTCGACGGGGTGTTCACGGCCGACCCGCGCCTGGTGGAGTCTGCTCGCAAGCTGGACGAAGTGTCGTATGAGGACATGCTGGAACTGGCCGGGGCGGGGGCCGGGGTTTTGATGGCTCGATCGGTAGAGTTTGCCCGCCGGTTCAGCATCCCCGTGCATGTCCGTTCATCGTTCCACGATGAGCCCGGCACGTGGATCAAGGAGGAAGTCATGGAGCAGACGGTCATCACCGGTGTCGCCCACGATGACACCGAAGCGAAGGTGACCGTGCATGGCGTTCCCGACCAGCCCGGCATCGCCGCCAAGCTGTTCGGGGCCCTCGCCGGCGACAACATCGACGTCGACATGATCGTCCAGAACGTGTCGAACGCCGGCATCACCGACATCAGCTTCACTGTGCGCCAAGAACAGCTCGACAGGGCCCGGGCGGCCGCCGAGCGGGTGGTTCCCGAGCTGGGTGCCGAGGGGGTGGACGTCGACCCCGCCATCGCCAAGGTTTCGCTGGTCGGCGCCGGCATGCGGAACCATCCGGGCGTTGCCGCCGACATGTTCAGGGTGCTGGCAGATCACGGCATCAACATCTCGATGATTTCCACCTCGGCAGTCCGTATCTCGTGCGTCATCGACGCCGACCGTGGCGAAGAGGCAGTGCGGGCACTCCACAGCTATTACCTGCCGGAAGAGGCGCCGGTGTGAGTGATCTGACCGTCGCCGTTGTCGGGGCGACCGGCGCCGTCGGCCGGGTCATGCGCGCCATCCTCGCCGAGCGGTCCTTCCCGGTCGGCCGTCTGCGCCTCCTGGCCTCGGAGCGGTCGGCAGGTACCGTGCTGGAAACCGGCTTTGGTGCGGTCGAGGTCGAGGATCTCGCCACCGCCGACCCGGCCGGCATCGATATCGCCTTGTTCTCGGCCGGGGGCGACCGCAGCCGCCGATACGCACCCGTCTTCGCCGAGGCCGGCGCCATCGTGGTGGACAACTCGTCCGCCTTCCGGATGGATCCAGACGTCCCCCTGGTGGTCGCCGACGTCAACGACGAGGCCGCCTTCACCCACAAGGGCATCATCGCCAACCCCAACTGCACGACGATGGTCCTGATGATGGCGGTGGCCCCGCTCCACAGGGCCGCCGGGCTGGAGAGCATGGTGGCGACCTCGTACCAGTCCGTGTCGGGGACCGGCAACAGTGCGATCGCCGAGCTGCGCGACCAGGTGGACTGGTTTGCGCGCAGCCCCCAGGCGCTCATCGACGGTGGATGGGAGGCGCCCGACCATGCGGTGTTCACGCGGCCCATCGGCTGGAACGTGCTGCCGTTTGCCGGCGCGGAAGTGGAGGCGGGCTACACCGACGAGGAGATGAAGCTCCAGAACGAGAGCCGCAAGATCCTCGAAATCCCCGGGCTGCCGGTGGAACCTACGTGCGTGCGGGTTCCGGTGGTCGTCGGCCACGGCATTGCAGCCACCCTCCGGTTCGGCGATGCCATCACCCCCGAGCAGGCTGCCAAGCTGATCGATGAGGCGCCCGGCGTCCAGGTTTGGTCAGACCGGACGGCAACCCCGTTGGACTCGGCCGGCATCGACGACGTGCTCGTGAGCCGGATTCGCGGCACGCTCGGTGAACCGGGCGGCATCAGCCTGTGGGCGGTGGGCGACAACCTCCGCAAGGGCGCGGCCCTCAACACGATCCAGATTGCCGAGCTGTTTCTGTAGTCCGAACGACAACTCGTCAGGGTGGAGCGTTGGCGAGAGCGAGGTGTCGGCGTTGCCGGTAGTTCTCGATGTTGTTGAGCAGGTGTTGGATATGGCCGGGGTGGAAGCGGGGGCGGGCGGGTTGGTGGATGCTGCCCCACTGGTTGCGGAAGACTAGGTCTCCGCTGGGGTGGCCGGTGATGGTCCAGCCCTCGGAGTGGATGAGCCGGTGGTGGAATCCGCAGAGGGTGAGGAGGTTGTCGAGGTTGGTGGGACCATCGTTGGCCCAGTGGATGATGTGATGGGCATGGGTCCAGCGGGTGCGCCCACACCCGGGGAAGCGGCAGCCTTGGTCGCGACCGGTCACCAGCCGTAACAGCCAGGGTGGGATCCGGCGGGTGGTGCGTCCCACTCCGATAGTGAATCCAGTGGGGTCGTCGATGGCTGGTTGGATACGCCCGTCACAGGTGAGCCGCAGCCACTCGTCCCGCTGCATCGTCTTGCCTCCGATACGGATGGCGCAGTCGGGGTCCCTCAGCTCATCGGCCGTCACGTGGACGACCACGGTGGCCCGGTCGGGGTCGCCGTCGGAGCGGGTGGCTTCGGAAGCGAGCTGAACTAAGGCTTCACCCTGGCGTACGTCGGGGTCACGAAAGAGCCCGGTGGTGGGATCCACGGGCGCCTTGGCCCCGTACCGCAGGAGAGCGGTCTCCACCAGCAGCCCGTCGACACCCCGGATGCGACCCCGCACCTGCAGGTCATTCTCCTCCCACCACATCCGCAGCTCCGCGGCCGGCCGATCAGCCACCAACTCAGCCGGCTGCTCTTCCGGTGCCGACATCTCCAGGTGCTCCTTGATGGCGGCCGCCAACTCGGCCTGTGGAACCTGGCGGGTCAACTCCAACAAGGCGGCTTCGGTCTCCGGGGTCGCGAACCGCACCAGCACCGCCACCTCGTCAAAGGACACCACCCCCGCCGCCAGCGCCTCCCGCAGCAACGGGAACTCAGGCAACCGGCGACCCACCCGCATCCACCGCCGAGCGGTGCCGGGGGCAACTCCCAGGTCGAACGTCAACCACGAGACCATGTCGGTCGCCGCGTTGGCCAGGTACGCCTCATCGGCATCCAACTCGGCAACCAGATCCAACACCCCCACCAGCGCCGCACCCAACGCCGCATGCGCCTCCACCACCCGCTGCGCATCGCGCCGATCACCCACGACCCGCCTCATTTCAGGCATTTTGCCAATCCCAGACTTCATACCCGCAACGTACCAACCGGGTGTGACACACCACCCGGCGAGCGGGCTGCGGAGCGCTGCGACGGGGCCGCAGATGGGTTTCGGAGGAGGCGATTCGGGCATTCCAGCCCTAGGCACCCTTTTTGACCCCGGGCACAATTGAAGGTTGGGGAGACCGTCCCTAGCGAGAGGAGATTGCTGTGGACTATGCACTTGTGTTCAAGTGGGTCAAGGCACTTCCCGGTCGGGAGGCCAAGGCACTCGAGAACCTGGCGGATTTCCGCATGTTCTTCGAGAAGCTGGTTGCCGAGAACAAGGTGACCGAGCCGCTCATCCTCATGCACGTCAACGACGGGATGATGGTCGTGCGTGGTGAGATGGAAACCATCTTCGAGATCGTCGACAACGACGAGTTCATCGTCCTGTGCGACAAGGCGATGCTGACCTGTGAAGGCTTCGCGTTCCATACGTACTTCGCCGGCGACATGATGGAGCACCGTCTTGCCCTCTACGCCAAAGCCGGGAAAGAGCTGAACTTCTTCTAGAGGCGCTCGGGCAACCGACGATGTGGGCGTAGACGCCGGAGGGCCCGCAGCCGTGGCTGCGGGCCCTCGTGAGTTGCCGAATGTGGCCGGCTAGGAGACCAGGGCTTTCACCTTGGTTTCGACGGTTTCAGCGGCGGCCCCGGTCTTCTCCTTGACCGTGCCGACGAACTGGTCCCAGTTGGCGCGGGCCTCTTCGAGCTCATCGTCGGTGAGCTCGGCCCATTCTTCACGCAGCTTGCCTTTGAGGTTCTGCCACGTGCCTTCGTTCTGAAGCTTCTCATGCCATTCCATCTTCGTTGTTCCTTCCGTGTCGGCCCCGGCGATTCCCGGGGCGATTGCTCTCTCGTCGTGACGCGTGCGGCTCAGTTCTCCCAGTGAGGACGGAGCCGATAGTGCGCATACACGGTGGTGCCCCACACCCGGTCGGAGAAGTCCGGCCAGTTGTCCTTGTCGAAGCCGGGAGCGTTGTCGAGCGTCTCCTTGTCGACGTCGAGCACGAACTCGTGCGAGTCGGTGTCGAGCGACAGCGCCCGCCACGGCACCGCGAACAGCTTGTTTCCGATGCCGAGGAACCCCCCCATGTCGAGCACGGCGTATGCGATGGTGCCGGTTTCGACGTCGATCATGATGTCTTTGACATCACCGAGATCGTCGCCGACCCCGTTGCGAACGTCGTTGCCGATGAGGGACGAAGCGCTCAATGTGGTTCTTGTCATAGTTGGTCCTTTCGTTGTGCTGACTGGTGGCTTGTTAGAAGATCAACATCAGGATGAGGATGATCAGGATCAGGGTTCCGACTCCGATATACATGGCTCCTCCTTTCGTGGGTTTGTCGGCTAGGCGACTTGGTCGACGGTCTCTTGCACGAGCGTGGCGTCGGCGTCGCGGTGGTACTGCTCTCCGAGCACTCCACCGATGTATCCGCCGAGCAGGCTGGCCACGATTGCGGCAGCTGCGGCTGCGACGGCTTTGAGCGTGACGTCCTGAGCGTCGAACTGGGCGAACCAGTTCGGCAGGTCGGCTGCGCCGAAAGCGTTGTACTCAACTCCCACCCACGTGCCGAGCGCCCCGAAGGCGGCGACGAGCAGCACGAACAGCAGGGACGCGCTCAGGCCGTTGACTCCGCCTTCGTACCGTGCCGTTCTTCCGGCGGCATAGCCCCCGGCAAGGAACGACGCGAAGACGACTGCGATGGCCACGATGGCGCCGACCACTTCGATCTCCTGCAGGTTGCCGTCGATGTCGATGGCGTTGAGCTGGTAGTCGATGGACGCGCCGCCGGCTGCGAGCAATGCTCCTAGAAATACGAGCACGCCCAGCCCGACGAACATCCCGACGAGAGCGGCGATGACATCGCCGCCGCCGAAGCGGTCCTTGATCGT
>JBFIXI010000073.1:0-21592 GCA_041605955.1 Acidimicrobiia bacterium | reverse complement strand
TCGGCGATGCCGAAACCCGTGCTCACCACGTCGCGCCCTCCACACGGAATCACGTCGCGAGTCTCGGCGATGCCGAAACCCGTGCTCACCACGTCGCGCCCTCCACACGGAATCACGTCGCGAGTCTCGGCGATGCCGAAACTCGTGCTCACCGCGTCGCGCCCTCCACGGGAGATCACGTTGCGAATCCTGGCGCGCGAAACGCGAGCGGGGAGAACGCCGCCGGCGTTCTCGAACGCACTTGCTTCGCAAGTGGGCATCATCGGTCCACGTCCCCGAGGACGAAGTCGAGACTTCCCATGATGGCCACGAGGTCGGGCACGAGCTGGCCCTCGAGAACCCAGGGCAGGATCGACAGATTGGAGAACGAGGCGGAGCGGATCTTCACCCGGTAGGGGATGCGCCCGCCCTCAGAGATGACGAGATATCCCATCTCGCCCTTGGGATTCTCGGCGCGCACGTAAGCCTCGCCTTTGGGGACCTTGATGATGCGAGGCACCTTGGCTTGGAGCGGGCCTGCCGGGAGCTTGGCGATAGCCTGCCGCACGATGCGGGCCGCCTGGCGTATCTCCTGGAGGCGGACCACGTAGCGGTCGTAGCAGTCGCCGTTGTGTCCGATCGGTATCTCGAAGTCGATGCCGTCGTAAGGCAGCAGAGTCTCCACCTTGCGGAGGTCGTACTTGACTCCCGAAGCCCTCAGGTTGGGCCCGGACAAGCCGTACTCGATCGCCTTGTCGGCGGGGATGACACCGATGCCGACGGTGCGGGCCTTTATCAGCTCGTTGCCCGTGACCAGGCGATCGAGATCGTCACAGATCGCGGTGACTTTGTCCATGGCCGCGTCGGTGGCGGCGAGGAAGCCTGCCGGGAGGTCCTGCGACATCTTCTTCATATTGGAACCGCCCCCGGCTACTGGTTTGACGCCGCCGATTCGATTGAAGTTGGGGTGGAACCGCCCGCCGGTGACGCTCTCCAACAACTCCAACACGTGCTCCCGCTCCCGCAGGGCGTGCATCAGCGGTGTGGCCGCCCCCAACTCCAGCGGATAGGAGGACATGAAGACGAGATGCGATGCGATGCGCGCCATCTCGGTGAGGATCAGCCGGATGTACTGGGCCCGCTCGGGCACCTCGACTCCCACGAGCTCCTCCACCGCGGCGATGAAGGGGATCTCGTTGGCGAATCCCGATACCCAGTCGATGCGATTCACCAGCGCGGTGATCTGAGCGTAGGTACGGACCTCGGACAGCTTCTCGTAGCCGCGGTGCATGTAGCCGATGACAGGATCCACCGAGCTGATTCGCTCCCCATCGACTTGCGCAACCAAGCGCAGCACACCGTGGGTCGACGGATGCTGCGGTCCGATGTTCAGCGTCATTTCCGGCGTCTCGATCTCGACCGACACGGCGGCGTCGGACCGATGCATGGCTGCGCGCGGGTCGAGCTGGGTCACGCCTCGTCCCCCTCGTCGTCGCCGACCTGCTGGGCCGCATCTTGGGAGGCGGCCTCTACGTTCTCGGTGGACGGCATGTCCTCGACGTCCACTGTTCCCGGCCACGGCTTGACCTCGCGACTCAGCAGCGGATAGGACTTGAGCAGCGGATGGCCCTCGAATGCGTCGGGCAGGTACAGGTGGCGGTTCACCTCCGAGTTGCCGGGAAAGTCGATGCCGAACATCTCGGCGGTCTCCCGCTCGTGCCACTGGGCGCCGCCGAACTCGCCGACCAGGCTGGGAACCCACGCGTCGTCCTTGGGCACACTGGTGACCAGGTGCACCGCCTCGGCGGTGCGCACCGACGACAGCCGGCAGATAACGTCGAAGCGCTCTTCGAGCTCGTCGGGTGCCTCGACCGGCTCACCGACCTCCACGTCTTTCGACCAATCGACGGCGGCCAGCCACGAGAAGAACGGCAGGCCCTCCTCACGTGCCCCGACTGCGGCGGCGACCCAGCTCTCCCTGTCGACCTCCAGCCGGGCCACACCGTGATCCGCACTCCAGGAGGTGGCCCCGAGACGCTGCGCCATCGACTCAGCGAAGGCGGCGAGCTCGGCGGCGCCGGACGGCTCCTCGGTGCCCTCCTCACCTTCGTCGGCGGCGTCCACGACTTCTGCCTCAGACGGGCTGTCGGTCACGCTGGTTCCACTTCTCTTTCACGTCTTCGTTGGTGATCTGCTGCTGGAGGAGCACGATGCCCTCCATCAGCGCCTCCGGCCGCGGCGGGCAGCCGGGTACGTAAACGTCGACCGGAATTATCTGGTCGACCCCCTTGGTGACCGAATACGAGTCCCAGTACGGACCCCCGCAGTTGGAGCAGGACCCCATCGAGATGACGTATTTGGGATCGGGCATTTGGTCGTAGAGCCGTTTGACGGCGGGAGCCATCTTGTCGGTGACCGTGCCGGCCACGACCATGAGATCCGCCTGGCGGGGCGATGCGGGCAACGGGATGATGCCGAACCGCATGAAGTCATAGCGAGGCGCCGAGGCCGCCATCATCTCGATGGCGCAGCACGCCAAGCCGAACTGGAAGAACCACAGTGAGTATTTCCGAGACCAGTTGAGCAGCCAGGAGATCGGCTTGGGTGCTCCGAACTTCTCGATTATCCCCATAGACCGGCTCCCTCGAGGAGCACCGGGTCTTGCACGGGCTGGCAGGACCTCAGTCCCATCTCAGGACTCCCTTGCGAATGGCGTAGATGAGCCCCACCAGCAGGATGACGATGAAGATCACCATCTCTACGAGGATGAAGCCGCCGAGCCCGAACTGGGGGCTGGCGAAGTCCTCGACCTTGATCGCCCACGGGAAGATGAAGATCGCCTCGACGTCGAAAATGAGAAACAGCAAAGCGAAGATGTAGTAGCGGATGTGGGTCTGGCTCCACCCGCCGCCGACCGGATCGATCCCGCACTCGTAAGTCTCGGACTTCGTCTTCGTCGGATTGTTGGGGCGGAGCAGAGCCGAAGCGAGCAACCCGCCGCCGACGAGGAGCGCCCCGACGGCCATGAAGACGAACACCGTGATGTAGTCGCCAAAGTACTGGTCTAGCACTCGGTCAAACCCCTCGGAGTAACGGCACTTGCAGCCCACCAGTGCGGGTCCGCAGCGAGTATAGGTAGCGGAAATTGACCGCCAAAGTTCACTCATTCTCGGCGGTGGCGTCCCAATACGGGAAACGAATCTCTCGGTCCGGATCGGTGAAGCCGACCTTTCGGTCCGGCGATCGGCCGGCGGCCCACAGCCGCCGGAAGTGGGCAGCGCGACGCCGCGTCGGCGTAGCTGGGAGCGCGCTGATCTTCCGGCCCAGGCTGGCTCAGGCCGCCAAGATGACCTGCTTGCCCGGCAGCGACCCGTCGGCCAGCCCCGCGGTCGCCACCGCGGCCTCGTCGAGCTTCCATGCGGCTGCGATCCGTGGCTCGATAGTGCCGTCGGCCAGCATGGCCAGCAGCGTGGCGAGATCCTGGCGGTACCACTCCGGGTGCTTACGGGCGAGAAGCTGGATGCTGTAGAACGTCGTCCGCTTGCCGCCGGGAACGAGGTTCGGTGCGAAAGCCGCGCCGACCTGGACCGCGGTCCGTAGTAGCTGGCGCAGGTCGCGCTGCCCCCGGCTCAGGGCGGTCACCATTCCGAACCACACCAGGGTGCCACCACGGCGGAGGGCTCGCAGCGAATCCCTGGCGGTGGCGCCGATTCCGTCAAAGGCGGCTTCGACACCCCTGCCTCCCGTCAGCTGGCGGCAACGGGCGACCACGTCCTCGGTCTCGAAGTCGACGAGGGTGGCGCCGGCCGCTTCGACGTGGGCTCGCTTCTTTCCCCGATCCGCGCCCAGGACTCGGATGTCCTGGGTGCGCGCCAGTTGTATGAACGCAGTGCCGACGCCGCCGCCTGCCCCCTGGAACAGCACGGTGTCGCCCGGGAGGAGTCGGGCCGACCTGGTGAGCATCTGGTAGGCGACGATGTAGTCCATCACCAGGCACACTGCGGCCGCCGCCTCCACCGTTGCCGGCACTGGGACGACCCACTTGGCCGAGACGATGGCGTGTTCCGCCCAGCCGCCGACGATCGTCAGCCCGGCGACCCGGTCACCGACGTGGATGTCGTCAACGTCCGGCCCGACCGCTTCGACCTCGCCGACGATGTCCCAGCCGGGCACGAACGGGGGCCGACGTCGCTCGGGGTGGACACCCTGCATGACCAGTAGATCGGCGTAGCTGATTCCGGCCGCCTCCACGCGCACCCGCACCTCGTCCGGCCCCGGAGCGGCCACCTCCCACGGCTGCACCTCCAGCACGTCCGGCCCGCCGAGGATCGGTACGACGGCCCCTTTACTCATGATCGGCAGATGCGCAACCATCGCGCCTTCCCGTGTCGCGGATGACCCCAGCTTCTCAGCCGGCGCCGGCCGGGAATAGAGCCTGAGGACCTCAGCTGCCCGACCGACGCGCCCGAGCGTCACAACCGCGACCCGTCGGGACGACGCGGTTTCGCCTAGCCTGCCGTCCCATGAAGCGGATCATCGATTGGATCTTCACGATTCCGTTTGTCATCGCTTTCGGCCTCGCCTTGGTGGTGTTCGAGTTGATTGCGCGGGTTGCCCGCCTGTTCGGCTTGCGTCCGATGGAGGTGACCATGGGCGCTCTCCAGCGAGTTCTGCTGTGGCTGCTCCCGATCACGGGCACCAAGCTGATCGTCGACAAGTCACCCAAGATCGAAGCGCGGACTGGATACGTGCTCATCTCGAACCACCAGAGCCTCTTCGATGTGCCGATATTCGGAGGCCTGCTCTTCAGCAACTACCCGAAGTACGTGGCCAAGCGCGAGCTGGGTCGTTGGCTCCCGAGCGTCAGCTTCAACCTGACCCACGGGGGCAATGCCATCATCGATCGCGATGAACCCCGCCAGGCACTGCGGATCATCAAGGAGCTCGGCAAGCAGTGCCAAGATCGCAATACGGCCGTGGTCATCTTCCCCGAAGGAACCCGATCGCGTGATGGCCGACTCGGCGACTTCAAGGCGAGCGGCACCGTCACGCTCCTGAAAGCGGCTCCACAGCTGGCAGTGGTTCCGACGACGATCGACGGATCGTGGGAGTTGCTGCGCAACAAGATGTTCCCGATCCCGTTTGGCACCAGAATTCGGGTGCGGTTCGGCGACCCTATCGCCCGTGTCGCCGGAGACGATCCCGCCGCACTGGTAGCCCAAGCCCGAGTCGAGATCGAAGAGACGCTGGCTCGCTGGCGGGCTGATCAGGCCTGAGCTGCTCAGCCGGCCAACTCACCGCGTTCAACCCCAGCACGACATCCCGGCTCGACAACCCAGCACGACACCCCAGCTCGACAACCCCCAGATCGGTGGCGGCATCGGATTAACTTGGCTCGATGCCCTCGATCCAAGTGCCCGACTACTTCGGCGGCTCTCTGGTGAACCTGATTGCGGAGTTGGAGCATCGCCTCATCGGGTCGGCCGCATCGCCCCGCCTCCATTCCCGCCTGGCCGAGTTGATCCCGGAGGCGGCCACGTACGTCCTCTTCTTCATCGACGGGCTGGGAGCGCATCAACTCTCTCATCCCGACGCCGCCCCGCTCGCCGCGTCGCAAGTTGCCACGCTCGACGCTCCCTTCCCGACGACCACCACCGTGAGCTGGGCAACCATCGCTACCGGCCTGCCGCCCAGCCGCCACGGGCTCATCGGCTACCAGCTCTACATCCCGGAGGTCCAAGGAGTCGTCTACACGATCAAGTGGAAGCGCCCCTGGGGAGAGGATGTGGAGCTGGACCTCGCCAACTTCCTCCCCGCTCCCAACCTGTGGGAACGGCTGAAGGCCGCCGGCGCCGAGCCGATCACGATCCAGCCCGGCAACTTCTCGGGGACCAACATGTCGCAGGTGCTGTTCCGTGGCTGCCGTTTCGAGGCCGTGTATACGGCAGATGAGATGGTTGACGCCACCGCCCAGCTGGCGACGACACCGCAGCGACTCATCGTCACCTATGTGCCCCACGTCGACGTGGCCGCCCACATGACGGGCCAGCGCTCGCCCGACTACGCCGATGCCGTTGACTTCGTGGCCGCCCTGTGGAGCCGGCTCGAACAGCAGATGCCCGCGGGCGCGGTCCTGCTGGCAACCGCCGACCACGGACACGTCGACTACCCGTCCACCGCCGCCGTGAGCATTGACCGAGCTCACGAGTCCGGCCACGTCTTCTATGGCGACAGCCGAGTGATGTTCGTCAGAGGTGACGGAGCGAAGCTGGCCCGCGACCTGCCGGCGCGTTGGATACCGCTGGACGACATGGCCGATTGGTGGGGACCGGGGCCTCCTCACCCCAGCTTCACCGCTCGAGCACCCCACGGAATCCTGGTGGCCGACGACGACAAGGTGATTCACCACAAGTACAGCGACGACCGGATGATCGGCCATCATGGGGGCCTCACCGATCCCGAGCGGGTGATTCCGTTGCTGGTGGGACGCAGCTAGGCGACGGCGAGGAACACGGCCGGTTCGTATCGGTCGGCGAGGTAGGCCGTGAGATGAGGCTCGATGGCGGCGAACGGCATGTACCCGCGGGTGACCGTCGCCAGATCCCGCCCGGTGCGCACCAGGAGGGTGGGGAAACCGCTGGCCTGCAGCACTCTGGCCTGCTCGAAGTCCTCCCAGGCTGCGAGGCGCGACTTCTCGTCGAGCACATCTTCGAGGAAGGCTCCGTCATCGACGGGGAAGCCGGCCAGCAGCCGTCGGTACTCCTCTGCCGACGTGATGTCCGTGGCCTCGGCGTAAAAGGCGCGTTGTAGTCGCTTGAACCAGTTGTACTCCTGGTCGGGAGCGTGGCTTCGCATCGTCACCACGGCACGCGCCGGGAGCTCGGTGTCGTAGATCCAGCCATCGGCGGCGAGCACAGCATCGTCGAATGGCTGCCCGCTGGCCGCGGCCACCTGGTCCCAATGATGCCGCAGATAGGCGCGCAGGTCGTCATCGAGCCGCTGCGCGTTCGGCCCGGGTCGCAGGCCGCCGTTGACCAGCCGCAGCGGCATCGTGTAGTGAGCCAGCAGGGCATCCACGGTGGGGGCGAACCCCCAACACCAGGAGCACATGGCGTCGCCAACGTAGATGAGCTCGATCTCGGGAGCTTCCATTTCCGTAGTGTCGCACACCCGTGCCGCCGCGGTTCGCCGGAGGTCCAATAACAGCACCCCACCTAGGCTCACCGCGATGAGATCGCAGCTACTGACTCCGATGATCGTGGCGGTGGCCCTGGGATGCGCCGCATGTGGCGGTGGAGCCGCCTCGGTACGGGTAGTCGAAGGCACGGTCACGGGAGTGGACGTCGCCGCCGAAGGTATTGGGCTGGACAACGAGGAGGGATACCTGATCGGCTCCGGCGTCGTGTGGCAGGACACTCGGGGCTCCTGGCACAGTGGCGGAGTTCCCGAGTGCCTGCCGCCACTCTCGAGCGGAGCCAACATCGTCCTTGGGGTGGTCGAGGTTCCCGACGACCACGATGCCATCGGTCAACCCAATCACGTGGTGTGGATCAAGTGCCGGTCCCTGCCGACCGAGGTGCCGGTCAGCGATGTCACCGGCCTGGGGCCTTACTTCCACTTCTGCGGACAGGTACCCGAACACGAAGTCTGCCAATAGCGAGATGCGACGATCAGCCGAAGATCGTCTCCGACCGCAGGAGCGCCCGTTCGACATCGGACGCGGCCAAGTCGAGGATGCCGGCGAGGCGGTCAGGACCTCTCCGGGGAAAACCCTTGAGCAGATCCGTGTGGTCGCCGTCGGGTTGAATCAACAGCACCGGCACGCCCCGGCGCTGCAACTCGGTGAGCTCCCGCCGGAGCGCTTTGCGCGCGTGACGGGACGTCGGCCGACGAGCCGGTCGGGTTATAAGTGAAGAGACGATCACGAGCTCGGGATCGGCGTCCACCGCTAAGTCGGCGTGCGTGCCGGAGACGGTGCCGCCGTCGACGAATCGGCGCCCTTCGATCTCCTTGGGCTCGAACATCCCCGGAACCGCCGACGAGGCCTCCACTGCCTCAGCCACGGTGACATGCTTCACGTCCCGCCCGAAGATCACCCGGGCGGCCGCATCTACGGACACCGCCGGGATATACAGTCCGTCGGGCCAGCCGGCGTGGGCGTCGACCCCGGGAAAGCGGGATAGCCCCGCCGTCGGAAAGAACCCGCCGGGCAACAGCCCGGAAGTGGCAAGCAGCCAGCCTGACCCGTTACGAGCCGCTTTGCGGGTGAGTGTCGGCGACAGGAGGCGAACCTTGCGAGCGCGGGAGCGAACGTAGGCCATCATGGCGGCCCGCTCGTCGGCGGTGGGCGGAGATTGAACCGGACGCAGCATCTCGTCTGCTGAGGTGCCGGATCGAAGGCTGCCGGCTATGGCGGATCCGGCGGACGTGCCGACCAGCAACTGCGCGTCGGCTGCCCGGTAGCCGACTCTCTCCTCGAGCGCCTTCACCACACCGGCGTGATATGCCCAGCCGGCCACTCCGCCTGCGCTGAAGACCATTGCGGTGCGCATAGTCCGAGGAACATCGACTCGGCCCACCCCATTCCCCGTCTCCATTCCCCCTCTCCATTCCCCCTCTCCATTCCGCGACGCGGGGATCGCCTATCGTCGCCGCCGTGAGCCCGCGTCTCGACTCGATGATCCGCTACGGCCTCATCGGCGTGGGCATAGCGGCGCTGATTGCCGCCTACGCGATCGCCGCCAACGAATCGCTGAGTCGCGGCGGCCGGTTCGTGGCGCTGGTCATCGCCGGCGGGGTCGTTCTCGCGGGGTGGCCCGGGCTGGCGGTGTTCGAGCCGGTCGCCCGTCGCCGACCACTGCGACTCCACTGGGGAAAGCCGGTAATCGAGTCGGGGGCTGCCGTGCCCGCAGCGCCGTCCGTCTTGCCGGACGAGATCCCGGTGCGTGCCGAGCTGCGGCTGCTCCCCACGCTCGGCGCCCTCGTCGCATCCGTGGTGGCGGCTCCGGTTCTCGGAGTCATCGGCTATGCCTTAGCCGGAAGCGCCTCCGACGATGGTGGCTTCCTCGTCTACCCCGCCCTGGTTGGAGCCGTGTGGGTAGCCGCTCGTTCCCTGATTCGCATCGTCACCCGAGGACGCGCCGTCGTCTTGACCGGCGACGAGGTGCGGCTGGGAGCCGCCCTCGGGTATCTACCGGAGCTCAGGCTCAGTCGGTCGGCGGTGGAGGCCATTGGAGCATCGAGCCGGCAACCGGCGTTAGTGGCGTTCGTGACGCGCTCCGGAAGACGCTTCGACGTGGCTGCGGACCAACTGGAGGACCAGGCTCTCCCCAACTACGTAGCGGCGGTGTGGCCGGAGGTGCCGTGGACCGCGCTGCCGGAGAGCGTTTAACCGGACGCCGTCGGCTCGAGGGGTGGCGGTTGCGGCCTCCACCGCAATGCCACAAAGGTCCACCCGGCGCCGGCAATCTCAGCAGCGGCGAACAGCCACAGTTGCCACACTTCCTCCCGGATGGCGAGGAGCGACAACCCGACCGCGGCGAGGATCCGCACCGGAACCGAATACCAGTAGAGCCATCGCGCCCGGTGGATCGCGGCTCCCAGGTAGTAGGCGGCCGCCACCAACAGACCGACCCCGGCAACCCGTGCCCACGAGTCGGCCGGAGCGTCCATGTCGAGGAGGTCCAGCAATCGACGGGGAGCCAGCAGCAGTCCGATTCCGACGGCGAAAACATAGACCGCCCAGGTGAATATCGAGAGCCGAACCCCGTGAGTCCCCGGCGCGGTCATGTCCACCCCTCTCGCTGGCGCCGCCGTGATCATACGAGCGAGAGCCCTGGGGCGCCCGCCAATGCGGCCTGCAATACTCGCCCCGAAGTTGGGAGGAGTAGCTGTGCGGGCGGCCGTCTGCCGTGAGTTCGGAGCATCGCTGAGCATCGAGGAAGTGGCAATTGCCGAGCCGGGACCAGAAGATGTCCTAATCGATGTGAGCGCGGTGGCGATCTGTCACAGCGACATTGCCTACATCGACGGTGCATGGGGGGGCAAGCTCCCCGCAGTCTTTGGCCATGAGGCCGCCGGCACGGTGAGCCGGGTCGGCGAAGCGGTGACCGAAGTGGCTGTTGGTGACCCGGTGGCCGTCACCCTGGTGCGCAGCTGTGGGCGCTGCTTCTTCTGCCGCGCCGGGAATGACAACCTGTGTGAGCAGACCTTCTCGCTCGAGGAAAGCCCGCCCCTTCGCGCCGCCAACGGTGAGGTGATCCGCCAGGGCCTGCGGACTGCTGCGTTCGCCGAACGCGTGGTCGTCCACCACTCTCAGGTAGCGCGGCTGCCTGCCGACATCGCCGTCGAAGCCGCTGCTCTACTGGCGTGCGGCGTCATCACGGGCTTCGGGGCGGTGACCAAGACGGCCCAAGTCCCGGCCGGCTCGTCCGTAGTGGTGGTAGGCACCGGCGGGGTCGGGCTCAACTGCATCCAGGGCGCCGTGTACGCCAAGGCGGAGCCAATCATCGCTGTAGATCTGCAGAGCGCCAAGCTCGACCTGGCCCGCCGCCTCGGTGCAACTCACACGATCAATCCAGGCGTCCAAGAGGCCGCCGCTGCGGTAGCCGAGCTCACGGAAGGTCGCGGCGCCGACTACGTGTTCGTTGCCGTCGGTAGCTCCCGAGCTGTCGAGCAGTCGTTGGCACTGCTGCGCAGGGCAGGCAGCCTGATCGTCGTCGGCATGCCTCCCACGGGCGACTTTGCCAAGATCGACCTCACCGACTTCGCCGACAACAGCCAACGCATCCTGGGGTCCAAGATGGGCTCGGTCCACGTAGCTGCGGATGTTCCCATGCTCGCCGAGCTCTATCGCAGCGGAGATCTGGCGCTCGACGAGCTGATCACTCGCCTGTATTCGTTCGACGAGATCAACGAGGCAGTCGACTCGGCGCGCCGCGGCGAGGCGGTCCGCAACGTGATCGTCTTCGGCTGATGCGGATCACCCGGCTGGAGACCTACACGAACGAGTTCGTAGGGATCGTCAAGTTGACCACCGACGACGGCAGCGTGGGCTGGGGCCAGGTATCGAACTACAACGCAGACATCACATGCGCCGTCTTCCACCGCCAGGTGGCTCCGCACGCCCTGGGGCGCGCCATCGCCGACCACGAGGCCATGCTCACCGACATCGTCGAGATCGAGTTCAAGTTTCCCGGGTCCTATCTGCGGCGGGCGCTCACCGGCCTCGACACCGCGCTGTGGGATTTGCGCGGCAAGCTGCAAGGGCAAAGCGTGTGCGAGCTGCTGGGGGGCACTCCCCGTCCCTTCCCGGTCTACGGAGCGAGCATGCGGCGCGACATCACACCGCAAGCCGAAGTGGCCCGCTTGAGCGAGCTCCGCAACCGGTTCGGATATGGTGCATTCAAGTTTCGGATTGCGGCCGAGAACGGTCACGACATCGACGAGTGGCCCGGCCGCACCCATGACATCGTCACCGCGATGCGCCGCGCAATGGATGCCGAGGTCACGTTGCTGGTCGACGCCAACTGCGGCTATTCCCCTGAAGTCGCCATCGAAGTGGGCCGCTTCCTCGACGACAACGGAATCGCCCACTTCGAAGAGCCCTGCCCCTATTGGGAATACGAGCAGACCGCCGCAGTCACCGCGGCGCTGGGCGACAGACAGATCGCCGTCGCCGGCGGCGAGCAGGACTGCTCCGTGACGCAATGGCGCCGACTCATCGACCTACCCGCGTTCGACATCGTGCAGCCGGACCTGTGCTATCTCGGTGGGCTGACCCGAGCGCGGCAGGTGGCAGACCTGGCCGCCGCGGCCGGGCTGCCCGTGATCCCCCACTCTGCCAACCTATCGCTGGTCACGGTCTTCACCCTGCACATGATGGGGGCGATACCCGGAGCGGGACCTTACGTCGAGTTCTCGATAGAGAAGGACGAGTACTACCCGTGGCAGGTAGGGATTTACGAACCCGCTTTGGTGGTGGCCGATGGATGCGTGCCCATTCCTGATGAGCCAGGATGGGGAGTCACCATCAACCCCGCCTGGCTCGAGCGCGCCGGGCGCGCCGTGAGTGAGGAGGAGGAGAACTGAGCCTGACCGTCGACTTCGCAGTGATCGGGGCCGGGATCGCCGGTGCCTCCGCCGCCTACGAGCTGGCGGCGCACGGTTCAGTGCAGGTCTTCGAGATGGAGGCAACTCCCGGGCATCACTCCACCGGCCGATCCGCGGCGCTCTACACCGAGTGTGACGGCCCGCCTCCTTTGCGGCGGTTGGCGATGGCTTCGAAGGAGTTCCTGCTGGAGCCGCCCGAGGGCTTCACCGACCGCCCCATTCTCAACGAGCGCCGCGTCATGTTCGTGTCCCAGAAGGACCGGGCGGCACAGCTGCAAGCGTTCCATGAACAGCAGCGGGCCCTGGTTCCCAACATCAGCCTGCTCGAACCGGCCGAGGCGGTTGCTCGCTGTGAGGTGCTCCGCGCCGAGTGGCTGGCGGGCGCGGTCTTAGAGCCGGACGCGATGGACATCGACGTCCACGCCCTTCACCAAGGCTTCCTGGGCGGTCTACGCGCCCGGGGCGGATCGGTGGCCACCAGCGCGCCCGTCGTTGCCTTGGCGAGACGCGGCTCGGCTTGGCAGGTGTCCACCCCAAGAGAGACCGTCGACGCCGGGTTGGTCGTCAATGCCGCCGGAGCGTGGGGCGATGTGGTGGGCAGCCTCGCCGGAGCCGAGCCGATCGGGCTAGTCCCGAAGCGGCGGACCGCCTTTACATTCGCCGCTCCTGCAGGCGTCGACCACCACCGGTGGCCGATGATCGTCGACATCGCCGCAACGTTCTACTTCCGCCCGGACGGGCCCAATCTGCTGGCGTCGCCCGAGGACGAGACCCCGGTCGAGCCGCAAGACATCCGGCACGAGGAGGCCGATGTCGCGCTGGCGATCGAGCGCATCGAAACGGCTACCTCGCTGCAGATCCGCCACGTGCGGTCTGCCTGGGCCGGGCTGCGCTCGTTCGTCGCCGACAACATTCCCGTCGTGGGCCTGGACCCCGATGTCGACGGCTTCTTCTGGCTGGCCGGCCAGGGCGGATACGGCATCATGACGAGCCCCGCGATGGGTCGGGCGGCAGCCGAGCTCATTATCAATGGGCGGCTCCCCGGTGATGTAGCTGAACGCGGGGTCCAGGTGAGCGACCTGACGCCGACCCGGCTCCGCTGACCGAAGCCGCGCGGCGGCGCCGGCCGGTCACCTTCCCGTAGATTGATCCAATGGAGAACACCGCGCTCCTCATCGTCGCCTCCATCGTGTTCTTCTATGGAATCCTGTCGCGATACCTGGAGCGCTTGGCGATCACCGCACCGATGGTCTTCCTGGTGGTCGGCTGGATCATCGGCATGGAGGGCCTCGAGCGGGTCGATGTCACCTTCGAGGAACCGGGCGTTCGCCTGCTGGCGGAAGCGACCTTGGTCGTAGTGTTGTTCGCCGACGCCACCCGCATCGACCTGATGGTGTTACGCCGGCAGTTCGACATGCCGGGACGGCTGCTCGGGCTCGGGATGCCGCTGACCATCATCAGCGGGGGGCTGCTGGCCGCCTGGATCATCCCGGACGTGTCGCTCGCCGAGGGGTTCCTCATCGGCGCGATCCTCGCCCCGACCGACGCCGCCCTCGGCAAAGCGGTCATCACGAACCGGTTGGTGCCGGTACGAGTCCGCCAGGTGCTCAACGTCGAGAGCGGCCTCAACGATGGTATCGCGCTGCCGCTGGTGACAGCCTTGGTTGCCGTCGCCGCCGCCACTCAGGACTTGGAGACCCCCGCCTATTGGGTGCGGTTCGCTATCCGCGAGATTGCCGTCGGGAGCGCGGTCGGGCTGCTGGTGGGGGTTCTCGGGGGTTTCATCATGCGGCGTGCCTGGGACCGCAAGTGGGTCACCGGGGCGGCTCGGCAACTGGTCACGTTGGCGGTGGCCGTCATGGCTTTTGCGGCTAGCGACGCCCTCGCCGGGAATGGGTTCATCGCCGCCTTCGTTGCCGGAGCCGGGTTCGGAGGAGCGACTCGCGACATGCATACCACCGCCGCCGACCTGACCGAAGACATCGGCGAGCTGGCGACCTGGATGACCTTCCTCTTCTTCGGTGTGGTGATCGTGGGTGAGGCGGTCGCCGCCCTCACTTGGCAGAAGGCCATCTATGCGCTGCTGAGCCTGACCGTGGTGCGCATGGTGCCCGTCGCCTTCGCCCTCGTCGGAACCCATTGCGACCGCGCCACCGCTGCCTTCTTGGGTTGGTTCGGCCCCCGCGGATTGGCGTCCATCTTGTTTGCCCTGTTGTTCGTTGAAAAGGCCGGCGGGGACGTGGCCGATCGGGTTCGCGACGTCGTGGCTGTGGTCGTCATCGCCAGCGTCTTCGTCCACGGCATCACCGCCAAGCCGGGGGCCGATCGCTACGTCGCCCGCGCCACACGACTCCCCTCCGACATGCCCGAGCTCCAACCGGTGAATGAGATGCCCGAGCCGCGCCGGGGAGGGCTGTTCAATAGGCGGCGGGACGAGCGCTAAAGAGTCCTTTGCCTCTACCGGCTTCAGCGGGCAAGGATCACCATTTGGCTCGTGAGGCGAAGGTCTCCCAAGTGAGGGCTGGTCGCAGCTGTTAGGTAGCGCGCCAGCGGCGACAGAAGCCCTCAACAGTCGGTGCGGGCTCGGTCAACCGGGCCCGCACTGCTCGTTTACCTCTCCCGGCCCGTTGACTAGGTATCCCGGTCCGTCGGACGGTGGCGACTCGTTGACCACCCCTCCAGGTAGGTGCGCCGACGTCGGACCAAGACTGCGACGCCGACCGCCGTCAGTAGTGCCAGCGCGATCCCTGCCAGCCACACGAGGGGCAAGGAGCCGCCGGGCTGCTCCACGCCCGCAACTGGCTCCGCTTGGCCGAGTTGGGATTCCTCGCCGGTCGGCTGCTCCGACTGGGTCGGTACGGTCGATCCGGCATCCGGCCCGAGCGTCGTCGTTGTCGACTGACCGAGCGAATCGGCGGCGATCGTCACGGCGCCATCCCGCAAGGCCACCACCCACCGCGGGTCGGCGATCCCCCCAACCTCGCCGACCCCACTGCCACCGGTGACGGCTCGTCCGCCGGAGACGACCAGCGGTACCAAGTCGCCCCAGGCGGCGGAGCCCAAGAAGGTGTCGGCCGGAATCGCCTCCTCGGCCACTGCCTGGCCACTGCCGTCCACGATCACCACGTGGGCACCGGGCTGGCCCTCCCATCCGGTGGCGGCCACGAATCCTCCCGGAACGGGCTCGAGCGCCATAGCGACGCGGCGCTCCCCAAACTCGTGCACCGCAACGGCCGTGCCCTGCGGATCGATCAACACCGCCCGATCCACGGCCGCGAAGTAGCGATTCTCCGGCTCCAGGGCTCGATCGTTGGCCAACACGGAGAACAGTTCTAGATCTGCGCTGTATGCCACGTCCCAAGCAACGTCACCGTCGGCGAGCCGCATGCTCCACAGGAGTTTGCCCGCGAGCAAGGAGAACGCCGACACGGTCTCCCCGTCGGGTCCCGAGACCGTCATCAACAGATCGAGCTCCGGGGCGACGGCGACCGCCCTCGCGTCGCCCACCGCCACGACCCGCAAGCCCGACCCGTCCCACCAGTGAAACTCGGCTCCATCGGCGTGCAACTCGGCGCCGGCCAGCGCGTTCCACTCGGCGCGGGGCAGTAGGTAGCTGACGACCTCGCCGGCGCCGTCGTGACACTCGAGGTCGCGCAGCCACCAGATGCTGTTGCCGCCCCGCGCCAAGCGCGGTGCGGACAGCGAAATGTTGCGGCTCGACACGATCTCCAGAGAATCGAGCTGCCGCACTTCGAGCGACTGGATCCCACTGAGCTCATGGGCCAAGTCGGGAACCACCGCCTCGACGATGGCTTCTCCACCGGAACAAGCGGCGATCGCATCGACACGGCCGTCTCCCTTGCCGTATCCGACAACCGTGCCGGCATCGTCGAGGACGGCGATGCGGCTGTCTCCCAGCGACTGAGCCACCGCGAACCCGGGCACGCCAGTCGTTGCCGCCGGCAAGCCAAGGACGACGGCCCGCAGCTCATCGGGATCGGCGACGCCGCCACACGAGCTGATCGATAGGTTGCCCGGCTCGCCAAACGCATATACACCGAACTGCCCCCGGCCCGCCATCGATCCAACGCCGCAGTCGCCACTGCCGCGGCCGGTGCCGACGGTGATCTCCAAGGGAGCCTCGCCGCCACTCAGCCACTCATCGACCTCGAAAACGACCAGAACGGGTGGGACGTACGCCCCGTCACGCTCCGGTACCGGGTTCTCGAGCCGATCGACCTCCCGTCCGATGAACACCACAGATGCCTCTGGGACCGACTCCTCGAGAGTACGGAGGGCACATGAGCACGCGTTGGCGACGGACGGCGTGACCAGCACCAGGGCGCCCGCCAGGGCGAGCAGCGTCCCGGCAGTCACGACTCTGCGCAGCACCGACTCCATCTCGTACCAATTCTGACGCCGCCGACTTCCGTCATGGTTCCGATGAGTAACCTCCGAACATGGCAGACACATACACTGTTCAGCGTTCCACCACGATCAACGCCTCACCCCACGACGTCTACGGGCAGATCATCGATTTCCGCAAGTGGGCCGAATGGTCCCCGTGGGAAGAGATGGACCCGAACGTGACCAAGACTTTCTCCGGGGCGGAATCCGGGGTGGGAGCGAGGTACTCCTGGTCCGGCAACCGCAAGGTCGGACAAGGAGCCATGGAGATCACCGACGCCAAGCAAGACGCCGAGGTCTTCATCGCCCTCGATTTCCTCAAGCCGTTCAGGGTGAGCAACACGACGTTGTTCACACTCCAGCCACGAGGCGACCAGACGAAGGTCACATGGGCGATGACGGGAAAGAAGACGTTGATGACCCGCGTCATGGGCATCTTCAAGAGCATGGATTCGATGATGGGGCCCGACTTCGAGAAGGGGCTCGCCAAGCTGAAGGCGTCCGCCGAAAATTAGCGCGGTCACAATTCGCTGTGCGACGCATCGAGCCAGTGGGGTCGATCCCTTGGCTCCGCACTATGCAGAATCAGACGGCGTCGAAGGGCCCCGGCTGAGCCGACGCCGCTACCTCAGCTCCGCAAAACTGGCAGGCGGGGATTCCCGCCGGAACCTTGGCGTCACATTGCCGGCAGATGCTCGGTAGCGGGGTCATCTTCCCGTCGGCCACACCGTCGGCCTCGTCCATCGTGCGGATGCGTGCCTCCAGTTGCTCGGCCGTGAAGCCGCTCTCTTCGAGCAGAGACCACATCGCGGCCATGATCAGCACGAGCCGATCGATCCGATCCTCGAGCTCGTAGACATCCTCTGTGGCCGCCCCCGGCCGGTTGGCGGCCTGTGATGCCAGGCGGACCGATTGTCGCCCGTGCTGGCCCAGGACGTACCCGGCGAGGAAGTTGAGGGTCATGTTTGAAGGATCGGCTGGCCCGAATCCCGACTTGAGGTAGACGAACCACCACGAGCGGCGGTAGCTCAGCCGCGGCGACTGCCGCAAGCCACCCCACCCGTGCGGAGACACCCCCCCGTGTCCGGACTCGAATGAGCCTCAGACGTCGAGGCCGATGGCGGCTATCGGCGAGGCGACTTGCATCTCGGGTCGCCCTTCGACGATAGACATGACCGCCGGCATGGCCGCCTTCATCGCGTCCGACTGGCCGTGGCTCTGCATCGCGTCCTGGTCGGTCATGAGAGCGAAGAACCAGAAGGTGTTGCCCTCACCCCGGTGGTACGAGTACACCTCGGTCCCGGGCTCTTGCCGGGCGGCTTCGACCATGGTGGCGAGCGCCGCCGCCATCTCGTCGGCCTTACCGTCCTGGCACGTGATGGTGCCAAACATCGAAACTTTCCTCATCTCTTGGCTCCTTCGGGTGCGAGCAGAATCACCCACGGAAGGTAGCGCGCTGCGCGGCGCAACTGGCTTTGAATACCGGGCCGGGTGCAGGTAGCGCGATCCGGTACCGTGCCGGTGTGCCGACTGCGCCAATCTTCGTCATCACCGGTCAGGTAGCTGCGGGAAAATCGACGGTGGCCCGCGCCCTGCTTGCCCGATACGAGCGAGGGTTGCACATCGACGTCGACGGGATCCGCGAGATGGTGGTGAGTGGGCTGGCAAGCCCGTTGGAGCCGAGCGAGGAGACGGAGCGCCAATTCGGGCTGGCGGTGACCGGATCGGCCCAGCTTGCCGCCCTCTATCAGGCAGCCGGCTTTGCAGTGGCCATCGAGGGCGCCATCGACCCGTGGCACGCTGCGGCTGCACTCACCGATGCCGGCGTCGGCGACGCGATGGTGGGCGTCGAACTGCACCCGCCGGTCAACGTTGCGCTGCGGCGGAACCGCACTCGCCAAGGCAAGTCCTTCGACACCTCGATCCTGGAGGAAGCCATTGCCGGCCTCGACCTCACGTTGCGACGCAACCCGGCACCTGCTTCGTTCACGCGCATAGACAACGGCGCCGAGTCGATCAACGACACCGTCGAGCGCATCCTGGCTCTCGTCCCACGGGCCTGACCCCAGACCAACCGGCCGCCTCCCGTTGCCAAGTCGGCTCACAACCCCACTGGCAGCGCAACGTCGTGCGGGTCCGCGTGCTCGGCGATGCCCCGCTCAATACCCTCTCCCCCGGTCGAGGAGCGGGAAGGGCTCTGCGCCGTTCTGGATGCGGCGGATGTTGGCGGCGATCACCTTGCTCGCCGGGCCGACGACGGTGAAGCCGGCGATGTGGGGGGTGATCCTCACGTTCGCGTGGTTCCAGAGTGGGTTGTCCGGCTCCATGGGCTCGGGATCGGTGACGTCGAGGACTGCGTTACCGATCTGACCGGATTCGAGCGCCGCCAGCAAGGCCGTCTCATCGACCGTCGCTCCTCTACCAAGGTTGATGAAGAGGGCTCCGGAACGGCACTGCGCGAACCTCTCGGCGTTCATGATCTTGCGGGTCGAGCTCGTGCTCGGCAGCACATTGACGACTGCCGTCGAGGCGGCCAGGAAGCCCGGCAACGCGTCGAGACCCGCATGAGAGGTTGCCCACCGCTCGAATGTTCCCCTTCGTGACCATGCGTTGATCGGGAAGCCGAGGCTGTGGAGCACCTCCCCAATCCGCTTCCCGATCCGACCAAAGCCGAGAATGCCGACCGAGTACTCATCAGCGGTGGGGTACAACTCGGTGCGCCACTTCTGCTCGGCCTGGTTCTCGCGGTACACGTCCATGCGCTTCTGGAAGTGAACGACCCAGTGGGCCACGTAGGCAGCCATCTCGTTCGACATGTACGGCTCCTCCAGCCGTACCACTGGAACATCCGGCATCTCCGGACCGGTGTATTGCTCGACCCCGGCCCCCATGGCATGGACCGCGCGCAGATTGGGATAGCTGGCCAGAAGCGCTGGATCGTGGCGTACCGCGATCACGAACTCGACGTCTTCGGGCTCGGGCGCATCCGGCCACAACCGGATCTCCATGTCAGGCAGCTCGCGCTGGAAGGCCGCGAGCCACGCCCTACCGCTATGCCCATATCCCGCCGGGTCTAAGAGGATCGCCATGGCCCGGAAGTCTTCCACAAACAAGCTCGCCTACGCCGACGGTCGTCAGTATCTACCGGGACGCTGCCTGGCCATCGTGAGCCGGCGGGTCGAGTCCGGCCCCGTGGCGTGGCAGCCAGTTGCCCGGAGCTTTCTTTGCACCAAGGCGTCCGACGGGCGGGCATAGGTCGGAGCGGGTGGCATCCCTGGTCGGCAAAAACGTAAGTAAACCTCACGGGCGCAGTGGCCGATGAAGTCCTGCCAGAAGGACCCAGGGAGCCCCCGTGAAACATCTCAGCCCCCGGCTGACCTCGTTCGCCGTCGCGTTCGCCTTGGTCATGGCCGTCGCTGCAGCTCCGGCTCTCGCCGGAGAAAGCCCGTTCGGCGATGTTGCCGCCCCCTGGCCGGACGCGTTCGTCGTATACACGACGACGGACGGCAACCCCATCTCGGACGCTCAAGACAACAACCCCGGCTATTCCGACTTGTACGCCGGCGCCGCCAACGATCTGCCGACCGTCTACTTCACGTCCGACGGCACCAATGCGTTCTTCCGCTTCCGGATGAGGAGCGACCCGACGAGCAAGAACGGCGGATTCAACTCGACGTCGTGGCTCGTCTCGCTCGCTGTCGACGGAACCCAGGCTGCGGTCGTCGGCCTCAACGGCAAGCCCTCCGCCACCGACTACGTCTACACGTCGAACGCCGACGGCTCCACAGTCCGCCAGATCTACACCACCCCGTTCACCAACGACGGCAACGGCACCAGCTACGGCGCGCGCGCCGTGGAAGCCCCCGACGAGGGCTGGTTCATCGACTTCCAAGTTCCCATTACGCAGATCACGGCAGTGGCGCCTGCGGTGACCGGCTCCACCCCGATTCAGCTCTATTACGGCACCTCGCAGGCCGCCAACCTCTCCGTGATCAACAAGGACTTCATGATCGGCGATGGCGTGATCTACGACGGGCTCAGCACGGTACGCGCTGACGGCCAACCGGCCGGTGGGTCGAGCCCGACCGCCAACGACGACGTCGCCACCGTGGCTGAGGATGGGGTGGTGGTGGTTGATGTGTTGGCCAATGACAGTGATGTCGATGGGGATATCGATCCGGCGTCGGTGAGGGTCACCGCCGGGCCCAGCAACGGCACCGTATCGATCGACCCGGCCACCGGCCAGATCACCTATACCCCAGATCCGGACTTCAACGGCACCGACTCGTTCAGCTACGAGGTGTGCGACCAGACCTCCCCCACCCCACTGTGCGACACCGCCACCGTCACCGTGACGGTGACCGCCATCAACGACGCCCCCTCTGCAGTGGCCGATCCGGTGGCCACCCCGGAGGACACCGCAGTGGTCGTCGACGTCGCCGCCAACGACTCCGACGTCGATGGCAACCTCGACCCGACCACGGTGTCGATCCTGGCGGGTCCCACCCACGGCACCGCCACCGTCGATGCGGTGACCGGCGAGATCACCTATACCCCGGACCCGAACTACAACGGTCCCGACTCGATCACCTACCAGATCTGTGACACCGCCGGCGCTTGCGACACCGCCACCATCGACGTCACCGTCACTTCCGGCGCCGACGCCCCTACCGCCAACAACGACTCGATCACGACGGTGGTCAACACTGCCGTCGTGATCCCCGTGCTCGCTAATGACAGTGATGTCGATGGGGATATCGATCCGGCGTCGGTGCGGGTCACCGCCGGGCCCAGCAACGGCACCGTATCGATCGACCCGGCCACCGGCGAGATCACCTATACGCCGAACGACGCATACCTCGGACCGGATTCCTTCACCTACGAGGTGTGCGACCAGACCTCCCCCACCGCACTGTGCGACACCGCCACGGTCTCCATCTCAGTCGATCCCGGGCTCAATCCGCCGGTGGCGGGTGATGATGTGGCGTCGACTGATGAGGACATGGCGGTAACGGTCGATGTGGTGTTCAACGACGACGATGTCGATGGCAACCTCGACCCGACATCGGTCACCATCGTGTCGGCACCTGTCAAC
>JBFIXI010000072.1:0-21657 GCA_041605955.1 Acidimicrobiia bacterium | reverse complement strand
CTCTACGTTGTTGACCAATGCCGGCTGCGGCGGGCCACCCGGCTCCTCGAACAATCCCTGGACATAGGGCGGATAGAGCCGCGGCAGCGGATCCCTACCTTCGATCACTTCGAGCAGACCTTTCTCCTCGCCGAAGAGGTAATCGTCTGGCCCGGTCACGAATGCGATCTCGAGATCGCCGAGCATGCCGGCGGCAGACAGCTCCGCGGCCGCCGTTTCCAGTCGAGAGATGGAATTGGCGAACTTTTCCTTGATGCCGATGAAGGCGGTTTCGGCTCCGACCGCAAAGGCGGCAGCGGCCAGACCTTCGAGCACCTGGTACGGGTTGCGCCTGATGATCGCGCGGTCTTTGAAGGTCCCCGGCTCTCCCTCGGCAGCGTTGCAGACTGCGAACTTGGTTGCCGCCGGCATGTTGGCAAGTCCGGACCATTTGATGCCGGTGGGGAACCCGGCCCCGCCGCGTCCCCGAAGTCCCGACGCGCGCACAGTGCCAATGACGCCGTCTCTTCCAAGCTGCCGGCAGCTCTCCAGGACGCCGCCGACGCCGGCGTCCATGTACGACCTCAGATCGAGCACCGGCTGTGCGGGCAGGATGGGTGCCACGCAGATTCCCTTCAGAGCCGCTCTATGTCTAGCGCATCGCCGCGTGTCGTGGGCTGCGGCCGGCGGTGGGGACAACTCGGCGGCGGTCCGCGCCCGACGGTGGATCAGGCGTGAATCGGCGCGGCCTCTTGCTCTGACCGCAGCTTGGTCACTCGGGAGTGGGTGGCCCCGTAGCTCATGTTGCGCAGCCGACCAACCACCTCGTCGGGATCCGCGTTCTCGTAGACGTTCATCGTCCCGATGCTGCGCACCAGCTCCGGTGACGCGACCTCGTTCTTGTCACGATGGCGTCGTCTCGATCCGGCAAAGAGCATTGGGCCCCCTTTCTGCTACCCATTACATCGGTATCAGCACGCCTCGGCACAGAAGCAAAAGGGCCGGTTCCACACGGACTAGTCAGCAGCAGCGGGCCCACCGACCGGTCCGGGGCCGTACGATCAATCTGGAGGCGAAGGGATAGAACGGTGTCAGCGCTGACAGATTTGGTAGCCCAAGTCAGGACGGCGGATCTAGTGGATGCGATGGGTCGACTTCATCGTCATCGCGCCCACATCGTTGATCTGGTGACTCCAACTCCCGGCCGGAGCTTGTTCGGCCGGGCGGTCACGATTTCCTATTTCCCTACCTGCGACCTGGCGATGGATCCGCAGCGCTACAACTTCGCCAGGCTCTTCTACGAAGCCATCGGGGAAGACGGTGCCGGCAAAGTGCTGGTGTTGGCCAGCAACGGCCATCCCGAGGTGTCCCTGGCGGGAGGTACGAAGATATCCCGGGCCCACAACCACCATCTGGCCGGTGTGCTCACTGACGGCAGGCTGCGCGATTTCGACGAGCTGGCCAAATACGATCTAGCTATCTACTGCTCGGGCCAGGCCACTCGTTGGGGTGGTGACAGCGTGCGGCCGTTCCAGGCCAACGTACCGGTGGTGCTGTCCGGCGTCGGCGTGTTGCCGGGTAGCTACGTGTTCGCGGACTCTTCGGGGGCGGTGATCATTCCCGACCATCAAATCCGTGAAGTGCTCGAAGAAGCGCTACGCGTGCAGCAGGAAGATGCCGACGCCATGCGCACCATCGCCACGGAGGATCCGAAGACGGCCAGCGGCGAGCACTGAATCGGTAGGTCCGCTGATCGAGGTTGGCCCGGGCTCAGCCTTCGAGCGTGAACGGGGGATACTCGTCGGTCAGCAGAGCGCCGTATGCGTTGACCCGCACCATCAGCCGCAGTGCCTGCACGACGAAGTCACGTATCCCTGCCGGCCAGGTCCCCGTGAACAACACTGCGACTGCGGCGAACAGCCACAGCACCTCGGCTACGAAGAGGACGATGCCGGAGAAGATCGCAGCCGGGATCACCCAGATGAAGCGCAAACCAGAGGTCAGGCGATTGCGTTCCTCCAACGCAGGGGTGAACTCGACCGTGACCGGTGTGCCGCCGGGCTCGGTGCTCGAAGTGATGAACTCGAAGGGGGGGTATTCCTCATGGAGGAAGCCGATGTAAGCCGCCACCCGAGCTTGATAACGGAGGACCATGGCTTGGGTGGCGGCCAGCGGCTCCGCCAGACTTCCGGTGAAGACGATCGAGAACCACGAGACGATCGCAACGATGACGGAGACGATGCCCAGCACCCACAAAACCACATAGTGGGGAATCGCCAGGAACCACTGCACGAGAGGACGCCAGTTGGCGATTCGATCCCGTGAGTCGACCGCAAAGCTCGCCGGATACGTCATCGTTTCCATCCCTTCCGTATGTTCCTCGAAAGGTAGTCGGATCGCCTGCTGGGCGGACGCGTCCCGGGCCCGGCACGGCCGGGCCCTGGGCATCGTAAGGTCGAGTCGTTACGGCAGGTCGATCGGGCGCAGCACCCGGTTGATCCCGTGGGCGTAGCCATTGGCAGCCTCGCCACCGAGGTTGGGCCGCACCACCGTGGGGTTGCGGTCGTTGGTGTCGGCGTCGATCAGCTTGATCCACTTGAAGAAGAAGAACTTGCGCACCTTGACCTCGATGGTGGCTCCTTCGAGCAGGGTCGGCAGCACGGCTCCGTCGGCCCGCAGCGCATCTCGGTAGCTGATCTTGGCGGGAACGATGTGGTACTGCAGCACGCTCTTGACGGTGTCGAGGCCGAGGCCGACGACGGCATCGAAGACATCTGACTCGGCGCGGACCCACTCACCCGTGATCTCGTACACGAGCCGGCGGAATGCCTGGTCGCGGGGGAGGAACGCGGTCAGCTCAGCGTCGGGATCCAATGCGGCTGCTGTCAGATCGTCGAAAGCCAGCACCGCCTGGGTGACGATGTCGTAGTCCCACCAGCGTCGGTCGAACCCATCGGCGTTGTCGCGCTCCGAGTCGGCCAAGAGGATCTCAGCGAGCGTCGGTAGCGGTTGATCGCCGTCATCGTCGGCGAGAGCCGCAGCCGGCGACATCACAGCAACGCTCGTTACGACCGCCAAGATGGCGATGGCTTTCCTCATTGAGATTCTCTTCATAGCGGGTGCCTCCCTGTTGGTGATGTAGGGGTTACGTTTTCACCCTCCGTGGCGGATGAACCACGCTGTGAATTCGCACGGAATCAGTCGTTTCGCTAGTTCAAAACGGGGTGATCCCGAAGTGACCGCCGGCTCGGGCGATCAGATTGCGATCGGGTGGCGGGACTTGTAGAGGAGCGCCTCGAGCCCACCGGCCGGCTCGAGGTCGACTTTGGTGCCCCACCCGACATCCTGCGGCGCACCCTTGATAGTGATGTCGTGTTGTTTCGCCCTGTTCGTGGGGCTGGCGGAGGGTGGCTGCTCGCTGCTGGCGGACGGCGTCGAACGCATCCCATTCGCAGTGGCAGGCGGTGAGGTCGACGAGGTAGATATCGATGACTGATGTTGATTGCAGCTGAGCGCCACGGTTGTTAACGCACGGTGCCGTTGGCCCAGACGCGGGCAATCGCCGGGTGCCCACCTACCCGGCGATTGCGCTGGCTTGATCTCTTCTGTGCCTACACCGCGGAGATCAGGCTCGTCTCTCCTGCGTTGCGGGTGGCGGCAACTCGGCTGGCCGTCGAACCAAACGTCATGTTGCGAATCCGCTTGGTGATCTCGTCGGGGTCGGCCTCTTCGACTTTGTACGTTTCTCCGATGGACCGAAGCCGATGGGCGGCAGCGATCTCGTTGACTTCTTTGTCCTTGCGGCGGGCTTTACGGCGAAACATTGTCTTCTTCCTGTCCTGTGCCTTCAACTCCACTATCGGCGTGTCGGCCGCCGGAGAAGAGGGGGGAATCGTCGGTTTCCGAAGTGGCTAGTCACCGTGGCGGGGCGTGATTTCCGAGCCAATGGCTACATTGCGTGACAGTTGGGGTGCGCCGCTAACGGCGACCGAGGAGAAGGGGTGAGCCATGGCAGATCAGAATCGTTCGCTGAGCTGGAAGAGCGTCATCGTGGGGATAGCAGTCGGGACGCTGTTGGTGGCATCGGCGCCGGTGATCGCTGATGTCGGAGACGCGGTGCTCCAAGGCCGTGTCAATACGGTCAACCAGCGGACCACGATCCGGGGGGAGTCCGCCGGGTCGACGCTGCGGCTGATCAACAGCCGAGCAGGTGCTGCCGGTTTGTCGGTTGTGGTCGAACCCGGATCTCCGCCGCTGCGCGTCTCCAGCAAGAAGAAGGTCGAGAACCTCAACGCCGACCTCCTCGACGGTCGCAATGCGGCGTACTTCGCAACCTCCAAGCCCAGGCCGGGTCAGACCATTGTGGGTGCTTTCGGTGCAGCCGGCGACGGGACCTTCCTGGTGCATGCCGCCACGTTCACTACGCCACTCGAGGCCAGCATCCCGCAGTCCAACGTCCACTATGTGTTGCCTGAGGCGGGCCCGACCACCGACTGCCCGGGGGTGTTTCAGGCCGTAGCCGGCCACTTGTGCATCTATGCCACGTGGGAGAACAGTGTCGCCTTCAACGGCATCGGCCGCATCAACAATGACTTCCTCAACAATGGTGCGAGCCGCTACGGCTTCACGATCCTGTGGACCGGCCAGAGCAGCTCGGCAAACGTTCGCGGCAACTGGGCCTACACCGTCCCCCAACGCCCAGCGGATGTGATTCCAGAAGAGGTCCCGAGCCCCGGTGCATACACCGAAGCCGGGCTGCTTCCCCAGCCGTAGCCGGCGCAGGGCCAGCGGCGAGGAAGAACCTGGTTGAGTACGCGCAGGAATCAACCGAGAACTTCTAGTAGCGGAAACTGACGAGGAGTAGTACGTTGCCACGCAAGGTGGCCAGGTCTTCGCGTTCTAATGACCCACCGGGGAGCGGTGGCGTCGTCGTGGTGGCGGGTTCGATACGCGCCCCTGACGATGCCAGTGCCCTGCAGGTGAAGCTGAGCATCTGGGATTCCGCCATCACCATGCGGGCCGACGGCGCCGAGCTTGGCCACTGGCCGTTGAACGCAGTCGTCATCCGCCCCATCGATTCGATGACTTTCGAGTTCGTTGCTGAAGGCGACCGCCTCGTCTTCTATCCGGACAATCCGGATGAGTTCGCGGCGCTTCCGGTCGTTGCCGGCGCCAACGGCCAGAAACGCCGGAAACGGGCGAAGAAGTCCAAGACGGCCAAGGAGTCCGCCGGCCAACCTGCTGTGCAGCAGCTGCGGTGGGACGAATCGACCGAGGCTGAGGCACAGTTGCGCGAACGTCAGCTTCGAGCGGCGCAACGTACCCGGAAGCAGGCCGCCGCTGAACAATCGCGCCGGGAGCGCAAAGCGGCCCGCTCGCGTATGGCCCCAGAAACCGAGACCGCCTCGTCCTCGCCCGTGTCGCGCGACCGCGTTGCCACCGCTGCCGCGTCACCCCCGCCGTCGAAAGCAACCGAGAAGTCCGCCAAGAAGCCGCGGAAAACGCGCCGACCTGTCTCCCCGCCCCCCTCGGCCGCGAAGCCCGCGGCCGCGGCGGCGCCAGATCCGGCACCGGCATCGCCTCCGCCGACCCAACGGAGCCGCCCACCCAAGGTGAAGCGACCGTCGAAGCGCAGGGCTCCCCGGCAAGCGTGGAGCGCCGCCCGGCTGCAGCCCGCCAAGGAAAAGCTCGAGGAGGCGCGGCACCGCACCTGGATCGGTCTAATCGATTTGGCTCGTCGCTACGACGTCTTTGGTTTCGATCGTGTCCCCGTGAGCGCCGAGCTGCGGCGGGAGCCGGAGCATTCGCACACGTGGAATCACCGCGTGGCTCCCACCAGTGGCCCCGGGAAGTACATCTGCACGATCTGCGGAGCGTTCCGTCGCAGCGGAGGGTGAAGCCGGTTCGTGCGCCCACCGCTGACCGCAGCGGCGGTTACTGCAGCAGCACCTCGATCATGGGTGCTGCCCTCACCAAGTAGTCGAGCTCCGACTGGGAGCGATACCACCCGATCTGCGGATCGGTGAACACCCGCCGGCGGAACTCAGCGTCGGTGACGATCTCGACGCGGCCCGGGAAGTCGCCGATCGGGGCATGAATGACGATGTCGGGGTTGGCCAGGACGTTGGCGTACCAGTCGCGCTTTCCCGGCGTCCCGGTAATGATGAAGCGACCGTCGACGAAGAACCACCAGATCTCGATCCGGGCTGCTCGTCCGCTGCGGCGACCGATCGTCGTCATGTCGATTGTTCGAGTAGCGGCGAGATGGGCGGTCACATCCGGATCGAGCATGTCCGCAAAATACTGGAGCGGTGGCGGAACTGAATCGCAACACTCGGGCGAGGGCTGACTGCAGCGACTTGCGGGCGTCTGCGATCATCGCCGTCATGGACCAACTTCCTCGAGCCCAAGTGGAGCGCTGGTTCGTGGCGCGCGGCATCCCGCACTTCATCGCCGGGTACAGCGCGTCCGAAGATGTGCTGACCCGGGCGGTGCCGGCCCTCGTGCTCGCATTCTTGTTCAGCTCGATCAGCGCCATCGACCTGGACTGGCCGGCGTGGGGAATTGCCCTCGCCATCCTCGGCGGGTTGGCGGTCTTGCTGGCGGTGTGGGCGGGCCTCAACACGATGCGGGGGAGGAGCCGCTGGGAGCTGCCGCGCCGTGTCGGCTCAGTCGAAGTCGCCGTTTTCTTGTTGGTGCCGGTGTTCCTCCCGGTGATATTCGGAGGAGACTTCTCGGGGGCGGGGATCACCTTCGCAACCCAGGTCGTTGTGCTCGGTCTGGTGTACGCCGCCACCAGCTACGGAGTCGTGGCCATTGCCCGCTGGGCGGTCGTCCAGATCGCCCATTCGCTTGGCCAGACGTTTCGCCTGTTCTCGAGGGCACTACCGCTGCTGTTGCTCGGCTTCATGTTCCTGTTCATCAATGCCGAGGCCTGGCAATCGGCGGGAACGGTCGATCGAGCTTCGCTGGCAACCGTGCTGGTTCTCTTCACCGTGCTCGGGGCGGCCTTCCTGCTCACGCAGATGACTCGGGAGCTGCCTCCTTTGGCCGCGTTCGAGTCGTGGGACGAAGTGCACCGCTGTGCCTCAGATCATCACGACGTCTTCCCGACGGTGGCGACTCGTACCCTCGACCCCCCTCGGCTGAGTCGCCGCGAGTGGGGCAATCTGGGCCTGGTAGTGCTGCTCACCCAGGGACTGCGAATTCTGCTGGTGAGCGTGCTGGTCGGGCTCTTCTTCGTGGCGTTGGGGCTACTGATCATCACGGTCGACACCATCGAGCTGTGGACTACAGAGGCGCCCCGAGCCCTCGGGCAGAGCTTTCGCGTGTTCGGACGCGACGTCCAGCTGAGCAGGGAGCTGGTGCAGGTGGCGGTCTTCCTGGCGGGCTTCGCCGGGGTCTACTTCGCCGTCTACACGACGGCGGATGCAACTCTGCGCGCCGAGTTCTTCGAAGACACCGCCGAGGAGGTACGGGAGAATCTGGCAGTGCGGGTCCTCTACCGCAACGCAATCCGAAGCTGAGACGGGCTCCGAGCCGGCAGCCGTCTAGCAACGATGCTCAGCGGGCGCCGCTGTCGTCGCGAGTGATCCCGGCTATCTGGTACGCCTCGTCTTCCTCGAGCGTTTCGTTCTCGAGCAAGGCGCTGGCCAGGGCATCCAGCTTCTCGCGATGCTTCTCGAGAGTCTCCCGGGCCGACTGCTCGCATCGTTCGATGATGTTGCGGATCTCTTCGTCGATGAGCTGGTGGGTGTGCTCCGACAGCTCGTCGGGCCCGAACGGCACTGCAGTGTCCGGTTCTTTCAACACCGAGACCGGGCCGATCTTCTCGGACATCCCCCAGCGGCCCACCATGTTGCGGGCGATCTGGGTTGCCTGCACCAGGTCGTTCTCGGCTCCGGTGGTGCGCTCTCCGAACACCAGCTCCTCGGCGACCCGGCCGCCGAGCGCACCGATGATCCTTCCGAGGAGATAGTCCTTCGTGAAGGCGTAGCGATCCGCCTCAGGGCTCTGGAAAGTGACGCCCAGGGCCCGCCCCCGCGGAATGATCGAGACCTTGCGGACCGGATCGGCTCCCGGCTCGAGCATGCCCAGCAGAGCGTGGCCCGACTCGTGGTAGGCGGTCCGTTCCCGGTCCGCCTCGGTCATCATGATCTTGCGTTCGGCCCCGAGAATGATCTGCTCGAGGGCGTCGGTGAAGTCTGCCATGTGGACTGCGTTATGGCCCCGGCGAGCCGCCATCAGCGCGGCCTCGTTGACGAGGTTCCGCAGGTCGGCGCCGACCATGCCGGGCGTCGAGGAGGCCAGCGTCCCCAGGTCGACGTCGGGGGCGAGCGGCACCCCGCGGGTGTGGACCTCGAGGATCGCCTTGCGTCCCAGCTGATCAGGCGCGGAAACGGTCACATGGCGGTCAAAGCGACCGGGCCGTAACAGCGCCGGATCGAGCACGTCAGGACGGTTCGTGGCGGCGATGACGATCACGCCCTCGTTGCCGACGAACCCGTCCATCTCGGTGAGGATCTGGTTCAGCGTCTGCTCGCGCTCGTCATGTCCGCCAAACGACATTGCGCCACCCCGCGCCCGTCCAATGGCGTCGATCTCGTCTATGAACACTATCGCCGGAGCGGCCTCCTTGGCCTTCTCGAACAGGTCGCGGACCCGGCTGGCGCCGACTCCCACCACCATCTCGATGAACTCGGAGGCGGCCATCGAGAAGAATGGCACGCTGGCTTCGCCAGCTACCGCCTTGGCTAGCAGCGTCTTGCCGGTGCCGGGGGCACCGCTGAGCAGGACCCCACGGGGGATGGCGGCGCCCAACTTCGTGTACTTCTCCGGATCGCGCAGGAAGTCCACCACTTCGACCAGTTGCTCCTCGGCGTCCTCGATGCCAGCGACGTCGTCGAAGGTGACACGGTCCTTGCTGGGCTCGTATTTCTGAGCCCGGCTCGCCCCCAGCCCGCCGAGCGCACCGAGCCCTTGCCCGGCGCGGCGGTAGAAGCTGAAGAACAGCCACAGCAGGAGCAGAGTGGGACCGAAGCCGAAGAGGAGCTGCTGCCAGAACGGGGTGGTCGCCGCCGGCTCGGCGTTGACAACTACCCCGGCGTCGATGAGCTGCTGCAGAAGATCGTCGTCGGCGAAGCTGGGGCGTAGCGTCTTGAACGACTGGAAGGTGGTCTCGGGAGTGGCTGGGTTGGGGATCGCCGTCTTGAACTCGCCCTCCACCTCTTCGCCGATGGCAACTACGGAGTCCACGTTGCCGGCCTCTAGCTCGGCTAGGAACGTGGTGTAGGGCACCCGGATGGGAGCGTCGGGAGCCAGGAACCAGGTCGAGATGAGCCAGTTGATGATCAGGGCGAACAGGAACGCGAGCCAGAACCACCTGCCGCCGGGCAGCTGCCGGCGCCAACTGGGTCGCTCGTCCTCGGCGTCATCCGGAAGGCCTTCGACCTTCCACTCCGGCTTGCGTTCGTTCTCGTTAGCCATCTGTCACCTCGAGGATATCCCGTCGGCGCCGCCACGACGCCGCCGACGGCACAAATGTGTGATCAAGCCGGGGCCTACCCATTTTGTTCGCCGGCAAACCAGGTTGCCGGAGTTCCCATTTTGTTCGCCGGCAAACCAGGTTGCCGGAGACCGTGTTGACGGCCGGCGGCTCGGGCCGGTCCACTGGGGTCGGCCGCGGCTAGGCGGCGACCGACCCGGCTTCGAGACTTGCCTTGACCTTGTTGAGCCGGCCGCGAACTTCACCCGCCAGCTCCCCGATACCCTCGGAGTCGACCAGCGTCAGGACTGCATGCGGATCCATGAAGTCGACGCCGACCCCGTGCTTGGTCTGGCGGACGACGACGTTGCACGGGAGCAAGGCGCCGATCCGAGGATCAAGGGCCAATGCCTGATACGCCAACGGCGGGTTGCAAGCTCCGAGGATTCGGTAGGGGGGCACGTCCTTGTCGAGCTTTGCCTTCATCGTGGCGGCAACGTCGATCTCACTGAGCACTCCGAAGCCCTCCGTGGCGAGCGCGGCGATGACCTGCTCCCGAACAGACTCGAATTCGTCGTCGATGGTCAAGCCGAATGTGTACTGCATCAAACCTCCCCGGCGCCGGCAGATCCGAGCGCCTGATCTCGGGTTGTGTCGTTCGTAGACGGATTTCTGGATCAGGTGAAGATAACCTGGGCGCCCTCCGACATCTCGATGAATTCCGTAGCCGAGATGATGCCCTGAATGCCGTCGACCAAGTCGTCCATCTTCAGATCCATCATGTCGGCCGACATCTTGCAGCCCCATAGCTGGCCACCGGCATCGGCGATCATCTGCACGAACTCGGCAACGTCGGGGACGTCCATGTCGGCAATCTGCTTCTTGAACATCTTGGTCGCCATGGCGGTCATGCCCGGAAGCCCGGCGAGGCCCTGCGGCATGTGCATCTTCATGCCCGGCGGATGCATCGCGGTGTTCCCCAGCCAGGTGAACTGGAGATCCTCCTGCGTCTCCTTGTTGATGATGTCCATGCCCCAGAAAGTGAAGAAGATATGGGTCTCGATGCCTTCACCAAGTGCGGCATTGGCCATGATGAGTGAGGGATAGACCATGTCGAGGGTTCCCTTGGAGGCGATGAAACAGATCTTGCGATCCTCGTCGTCGTCCCCGAAGTCCGGGACCACCACCGGCGCCTCCTGCGTGCTCGTCATTACTTGGTACTCCTTTCAGCGCTCCCTGGCGGGAGCGATAACTAGCTAGACACAGCCGTGCGGCTTGGGCACGCCGGCGATGTAGGCCATCTTCTTGGCCGGCTTCTTCGGGAACAGCTGGAACAGCTGCTTCGTCGGGACGCCGCCAATAGTGGAGACCCGGCGCAGCGTCGGGGTCTCACCCTGCTCCTCGTAGTCGCCGCGTACGAAGTCGATGACCTGCCAGTGCTTGTCATCCAGATCGATACCGATCTGGCCGGCGAGGTGCGTTGCGATCTCGCGAGTCCACTGGTCGAATTCTGTCATGAAGCCTTCTTCGTCGACCGTGACTTCGGCTCCGGCGAATGTGGCGGTTGGCATTACTTTCCTCCTGATAAGTTGATTTTGTTGGGTTCTCGTCCGAAGCCGGTCTCGGCTTCGGACACCGCCCGCAGTGTGTTGAGGCCGCGAGCAATACCGCGGCGAATCTCGGGATCACGCAGCTGCCGGATGATCTGGTACAGGCTGGGAGCTTGGGCCGGTTCCTCGATGAGGCGCCGCTGCTGCTCCTGAACAGCGGTGATCATCCGGTGCAGCGCCGCCATGATCTCGGGCTGGGTGAGGTCCTTGACCGTGTTGAGGATCAGCACGACGTTGTCGCCCAGCTGCTCGATGTCGTCCTCGGTGAAGCCGGTTACCACTCGATCAGCGACACTGACGGCACCGCGGGCGAAGGTGAAGTATCCCCGCTCGTCGAGCGCTGCCAACGTGGAGATGGCGGACTCCATGGCGTCACCGGCGATCGGCGCCGCCTCTTGGGCCAGCTCGGCATACATCTCCAACTGAATGAGGGCCCGCTCCAGGAGCGGCGCCGCTTTGACGAGTCGCTTCAGCAGACCGGTGAGCTCGGTGACATCGACTTCGAGATCTTCCAACTCGCGGCTCACCACGGTCAGCGCCTCGGTTGCGATAGGCACCATGTCGTGCTGCAGCTCTTCCCAACGCTCCCGGCGTTGCCGAGTGAGGCGGGCTTCTTCGGCGAGAAACGCCACCTGGGCGGTGAGCTCGTCGAGCTTGCGTTCGAGGTTCGGAGCGGCGGAGGGCAGAGTCGTCGTCATGCGACCTCCTCGGGGACCTTGCCCGCCATCGACATCAGCGCGGGGAGCGGCAGCCCCCGTCCGGGCAGCAGCAGATTCCAGTACATCCACTTGAACATCAACTTGCCCCAGTGGTTGGCTTCGGTCTCCTTCAACAGCGAGAAGGGCCCGATCCCGGGCAGCGGGTACTTGCCGGGCAGCGGCTCAGTGTCGTAGTTGAAGTCGATGAGCATGCCCTTGCCGCGGCCCGACTCGATGAAGCAGTTGGCGTGGCCGTCGAACCGGCCGCGCATCGGCTTGCCGGCGACGTAGTCGAGGAAGTTCTCGGTGAAGATGTCGACGGCGAAGTGGGCGACCGATCCCGCCTTCGACGTGGGCAGCGCGGCGGCATCGCCGAGTGCGAAGATGTTGTCGTGCCCCTTCGCCAGGAAGGTGTGTTTGTCGACCGGGACGTGGTTCAGCTCGTCGCCGAGCCCGGATCGCTGCACGAAGTCGGCGCCCATGTTGACCGGCACGGTCACCAGCAGGTCGTAGTCCACCTCGCGCTCGTCGTACGAGATGAGCTTCTTGTTCTCGGTGTCGACTTGCTCCAGCATGAAGTCGGCTTCGAGCGTGATCTTGCGCTCGTCGAGCATGTTGCCCAGGTATTTCGACGCCACCGGCTTGGTGAAGGCACCGGGGAGCGGAGTGACGTACTCCAGCTCGACACGGTCACTCATGTCGCGCTCGGCGAAGTACGCCTCAGCCAGGAAGATGAACTCCAACGGCGCCACCGGGCACTTGATCGGCATTTCGATCACGTTGACGACCAGCTTGCCGCCCTCCCAGCTCTCCAATCTGGAGGCGAGGGCTTCGGCGCCGTCGATCGTGTAGAAGTCGAAGACCGTCTGGTACCACTCGTCCGAGTCGAGACCCGGGGTCTCGTCAGGGCGAGGGCTGGTGCCGGTGGCAATCACAAGGTAGTCGTACGCGACGAGCGTGCCATCCGCCAGCCTCACCTGATTGGCCTGAGGCTCGACGAGATCGATTTCGCTGCGAATGACCTCGACGCCGGGTGGCAGCAGATTCTTGATCGGCTTGATCAGCTCTTCGCGGGTGTATCCCCCGAAGGGCACGAACAGGAATCCGGGCTGGTAGTAGTGGGTTTCGTCCTGATCGACGACCGTGACATTCCATTCGCTGTCATCGAGCCGGGGCCGCAGCTTGTTGGCTACCATCGTCCCGGCTGTGCCGGCGCCGAGGATCAGCAGTCGCTTCACTTTGTCTCCTTGATGGTTGATGGGTGATCCGCACCGGCGAGTGCGGCAATTCTCTCGAGCTTGTTTGTCAGCCGACCGTGCTGGTCGGCGAGGAGCGAGATCAGGTCGCTGACGCGCGATAGGTTGCGCACGATCCAGTCCTGGTGGGCGCCGTCGATCCAGTAGACCTCGTCGACGTGGCGCCGAATCGTCTCAGCGGGGACTCCCGTCTCGGTGGCGACGGCTCCGATGTCGTCGTCGCTGGGCGGCCATCGTTTCGGGGCAACGCCGCCGACGATGACCATGCCGATCAGCTTCGTACCCTGCCGGATGAAGCTGCGGGCACACAGGAAGCCGAGGTGGCTCGGCAGGAATCGGGGTTCGAGGTCGATCTCCTCCCCGAGCTGCCTCCAGCCCTCGGCGCAACGGTCCGCCGTGTACAGCCCGTCGAATACCGCGGAGAAGTAGCCACACGGATTGGCGACCTCCGTGAGCGCCTTGCCCGTCATGTCGGTTACCACCGCCATGACGCCGAACAGATCAGCGGCGAGGTCGGCCAGAGCCTGAGCGATCTCGGCGGTCAACGCGGTTTCGAGCGTGTACGTGTAGTCGTCTGCCGGCGGAGCCGAGTGGGGATGAGGGATCAGGTCGGCGGCTCCGCCGAGCAGACTTTCGAGCTTATCGGCCGGAAAGCGCCACTGCCGTCCCACCTTGACCGCAGGAATGCGACCGTCTTCGGCCATCCGGTAGATGGTGGATTTGTCGACCTTGAACAGCTCCTGGACTTGTTTGGTAGTCAGCAGTGTCATTGCAGCTTGTGCCTCTGGTTGCCTTCTTCTGCACCCTATGGCTGTTCATGCCTCCTCGAATAGGGCCGTTGGTCACAATTTGTGAGAGTTTTCACAAAGTGTGCCGGGGGTCGCCGGGTACGGCTAGCGTGGCGCGGTGGAGCCCACCGGTGCTCAGGAGAAGCCGCCGCCTGAGCAGCTGGCGCCGTTCACCGAGCAGATCGTCTTTCTGGGGGTCGCCGATATCGAGCGATCCAGCGCGTTTTACGGGGGTCTTCTCGGTTTGCGGCTGGTGCTGGACCAGGGCGACTGCAGGATCTATCGGACCGCAGGCGACGCCTACTTGGGTATCTGCGCTCGTCCGCAACGGGCCACCGACGGCCTGATTCTGACATTGGTGACCGATGATGTGGACGGCTGGCATGTTCGCCTCGACCTAGCGGATGTGGTCTGTGTGCGCCGGCCGTCCTACCACCCCAAGTACGCCATCTACCAGGCCTTCTATCGCGATCCCGACGGCCACCTGATCGAGATTCAGCGCTTCGATGACCCGGAGTGGTCGCAACCGGCATGAGGCTGCGGCGCGCCACCGAGGGCGGCCGCTCGGTCGCCCCCGACGGGTCTTACCGGTTGGGTTGTGGTCGCGACCAGCCTCAGGCTCTGGGACGGGAGTGCTCGGTCTCGACCCGGAACTCGAACCGGAGCTCGTCCTCGGTGATCTGGACATCGACGAGCCTGCTGTCCGGATCCTCCTTGGCGCCCTCCTCCAGTTCTCTGGCGAGCTCTTCGTTCCACATCTCGACGAACTCTTCGGGCACTTCCAGCCCGTTCCAGACCGCCTCAGATATCTCGGCACCGAGATGGTCGCCGTCGACGTAGAGCTCGAGCCGGAAGCTGAATGTGTCGGTGAGCGGATGCTCCTCGCTGGGTCCCTCGGCATTGACCAGGGCGTAGCCGTTCTCGAGATCGACGGTGACGGTGCCCTCTTCGGCCTCCATGCCCAGCGCGATCTCGGTGGCGATGTCGCTCTCCGAGATGACGGCTTCGATCTGCAGCGATCCGTCCGTGTTGCGCTCGACGTCGAGCTGACACGCCCCGGCGATGAGACCGAAAGCGGCCAGGGCCGTGATGAGCAACATCTTCTTCATGATCCACCTCCGTGGTGTTTGGCTGACACCTGTATTGGACGATGGACCGGGGTCGATCCGGTAGTAACGCCAAGCATTTGGGGCCATGACGGGGTGCACGTCGCAACATGACAGATGTCACTAGGGGCGATGAGGGGCGACGCCGATAATGAGGCCATGGCATCGAAGCTGAGACAGCGCTGGCGGGAGCGATTCGACCGCGAGCACCCGGACGTGGAACCCGGGCTGTTGCGAATATTCCGTTGGTACGTTGCCATCCGACTTGCGGTGGGGGTCTTGGCGGTCTGGTCGGTCAATGCCGATAGGGACCCAACGAATCCGCGCTTTCCCGACGGCGGGGTCCTCTTCTTCGGTGTGCTGTTGGTGTTGCTGCTCTGGCCGTGGGTACAGCGCAAGCTCGGTCGCTGGTTCCTGCCGATCGCGCTGGCTCTGGCGACGCTGGGTCCGATCGTCGAGAGCTCGGCCAACATCACCGGACGTCTCGACGCCGGGCTGTCACCCAACGAGGCGCTGGCGGACGCCTGGGTGCCCTTCTTCCTGCTGTGGGTGCCGCTTCTCTTGATCGCCTGGCAGTACCGCTATCGGGCGGTGCTGGTCTGGACGGTCGCCACCACGCTGCTCGACGCCGGAATGGCGATTCCCCCGCTGGACGAGGCGGGCGCCGACATCACGATCCTCAGCGCGCTGATCCTGGCAAGGGGCGTGCTGTTCGCTTTTGTTGGTCTCTTCGTGGTCAAGCTGGTAGCGGGCCAGAAACAAGCTCGGCGCGCCCTGCAGGCCCACGCGGCGACGCTCGAGGAATTGGCGACTTCGCGCGAGCGCAACCGACTGGCCCGAGAGCTCCACGACACGCTGGCCCATTCGTTGTCGGCGACGGCAGTGCAGCTCGAGGCCGTCAAAGCACTGTGGGACAGCGATCCCGACAAAGCAAGGGAGATGCTGGAGGAATCGTTGGCCGCGGCTCGCGGCGGGCTCGGGGAGGCGCGGCGGGCGATCCATGCGCTGCGGGCGTCACCGCTCGAGGACCGAGGTTTGCTCGGAGCGCTCGCTCAGCTCGGAGAGGCCCTCGAGGCTCGGTCGACGATCTCGGTCGCTACCTATCTCGACGAGCAGATCGGCAGCCTCGATCCCCGAGTGGAGCAGGCGGTGTACCGGATTGCCGACGAGGCCCTCACCAACGTGGTCCGTCACAGCGGCGCATCGCAGGCGCAGCTGAGCCTGGCCCGTCACGGGCGAGACCTGGAGCTGCACGTGCGGGACAACGGCTCGGGCTTCGATCCGGCGGGCGACGTCCCCAACGGCCATGTTGGCCTGCAGGGGATGCGTGAGCGAGCCGATCTCGTCGGCGGCTCGCTGGCCGTGGAGTCTGCCCACGGAGCCGGCACCCGCGTCCGCTTTCGCGTCGAGGCGGCCCCATGAGCGATGTGACCCGGGTGATGATCGTCGACGACCAAGAGGTCGTGCGCGAGGGTATGCGTGCCATTCTCGGCACAGTCCCCGGCATCGAAGTCGTCGGAGTGGCCGCCAACGGGGCAGAGGCGGTCGAGGCGGTCGGCACGCTGAATCCCGATGTGGTGCTCATGGACCTCAACATGCCGATCATGAACGGCGTAGCGGCCACACGAGCCCTAGGGGCCACTCGTCCCGACATCAAGGTGCTGGTGCTCACGACGTACGACGCCGACGATTGGGTTCTCGACGCGGTCCGCGCCGGCGCCTCCGGGTACATGCTGAAAGACGCAACCCGCGAACGGCTGATAGCAGCCATCAAGGGAACTGCCGCCGGGGAGACCCATCTCGATCCGGGGATCGCAGGCAACGTCATGGCCCACGCGGCCGGGGCCGACCGCCCGCCGGCCTCCAAAATCGGGGCCGATCTGACGCAACGAGAGCTCGATGTGCTCCGCCTGCTGGGCAACGGCCTGACCAATGCCGCCATCGCCGACCAACTGTTCCTATCTGAGGGCACGGTTCGTAACTACGTGAGCACCATCCTCACCAAGCTCCAGGTCGAGGACCGCACCCAGGCGGCGGTGCTGGCAGTGAAACACGGGCTGGCGTGAGCAGCCGGGCCGGCAGAGCGGGCGAGGGGGGAGTCCCGTAGAGTCCGCCTGTTGCTCCGAGGAGGATGGATGGCGGACACGATTCGAGTGGGTTGGATCGGCACGGGAGTGATGGGGGCGTCGATGGCAGGGCACCTCTTGGCTGCCGGGCACCCCATGACGGTCTTCACCCGGTCCCGGGAAAAGGCCGCCGAGTTAGAAGGCCAAGGCGCGGCCTGGGCGGCAACGCCTCGCGATGTCGCCGCCAGCTCCGACGTGACCTTCGCCATCGTTGGGTTTCCCGCCGACGTGCGGGAGGTGATGCTCGGCGACGATGGTGCCCTCGCCGGTGCCGCCGCAGGGTCGATACTCGTCGACATGACCACCTCCGAGCCTTCGCTCGCCGTCGAGATCGCGGCAACTGCCAAGCCGAAGGGCGTCGGCGCAGTCGACGCCCCAGTGTCCGGCGGCGATGTGGGGGCGCGCCACGCCACGCTGTCGATCATGATCGGCGGCGCCGACGACGACGTGGCCCGCGTGTGGCCGCTCTTCGAGATCATGGGCCAGATTTTGGTGCACTGCGGCGGGCCCGGGGCCGGGCAACACACCAAGATGGTGAACCAGATCCTCATCGCCACCGGGATGATCGGCGTCAGCGAGGCTCTGTTGTATGCACAGCGGGCCGGGCTCGACCTGGAGAAGACGATGCAGGCAGTCAGCGGAGGGGCCGCCGGCTCTTGGTCGCTGAGCAACTACGGTCCCCGCATGCTGGCCGGCGACTTCTCTCCCGGCTTCTTCGTCGACCACTTCGTCAAGGACATGGGTATCGCGCTGGGCGAGGCCGAGTCGATGCAGCTGTCGGTGCCGGGACTGGCGTTGGCGCATCAGCTGTACGTGGCGCTTCAGGCCCAAGGCGGTGGCCGCCACGGCACCCAAGCTCTGCTGCTGGCTTTGGCCCGATTGAACGAGGTGACCTGGGAGCGGTCGGCCTGAGACGTGCCGGGGCGCCGGAGAGACCCGGGGGTGCCGCGCACGACGGTGTCGCGTAGCGCGGTCGAGGCAACGTGGCGCCGTCGCATGCTGTCGTCGTCGGCGGTTTTGGTCGATCCTGCATCGCCGGCAGGGGCGATTCACCTCGGCTGTCCCCGACATGCCGAGAGGCGAGCCGCTGCGGTGAACAAGCGGGATCCCCTTTGCCCCTTCGGGACTCTCCAGGTGCACGCTTATGCAGACCCGCGGTCGACTGGGGGGCGCAAGACGGTACCGAGCTCGGTGTCGCCGCCGCGAGAGGCTGCAGCGGCATACACTGCCCGGGTGACTGACCTGGTAACCCCCCGGGGAACCTTTCCGCACCTGCGAGTTGTCGGCAATCTCGTGTTCGTGTCGGGCACCAGTGCGCGTAACCCGGATAACTCGATTGCGGGAGCCGCCGTCGACGAGATGGGAACGGTCACCCTCGATATCCGGGCCCAAACTCGAGCCGTCATCACCAACCTGGAGCGGATACTGGCGACGGTGGGTGCCGGTTTGGCCGACGTCGTCGACGTGAGCACGTTTCTGACGACGATGAACGACTTCGGGGGGTACAACGAAGTCTGGAGCGAGTTCTTCGACCACACCGGCCCGGCGCGGACCACCGTCGCCGTTCATCAACTGCCGCATCCGCACCTATTGATCGAAATGAAAGCGATTGCGAGGCTCCCCGACTCGAACGCATAGTCCACCCCGAGACGACAAAGGAGGACCTTATGGCCGAGATGCTTGTGCCCTTCAACTTCAAGCAGTGGATCGAGGAAAACCGGCACCTGCTGAAGCCGCCGGTGGGCGCCAAGCAGATCTGGGACGAATCCGACGACTACGTCATCATCGTCGTGGGAGGCCCGAACGACCGTCCCGACTTTCACATCAACGAGACCGAGGAGTTCTTCTACCAGCTCGAGGGAGACATGGTCCTGAAGGTCAAGGACGACGACGGGATTCGCGACATCACCATCCGCGAGGGCGACATCTTCCTCCTGCCCGGCAACACGACTCACTCGCCGCGGCGGCCGGCCAACACCGTCGGGATGGTCGTCGAGCGTAAGCGCGATGCCCACCACATCGACCAAGTGGTGTGGTTCTGCGACAACTGCGAATCGGAGCTGCATCGCGAGACGATGCACGTCACCGATCTCGCCGGTCAGCTGAAGCCCCTGATCGAGAACTTCTACGCGTCCGAGGAGCAGCGCACCTGCACGGAATGTGGCGAAGTGATGGCGGTGCCTGGTTGACCGGCGCCGCCCGCATCGTCGATATCCACACCCACATCCTGCCGCGCCATCTGCCCGATTTCCGGGAGCGATTCGGATACGGCGATTTCCTGACGATGGTTCCCGATGGTGAGGGTGCGACGCTGTATCAGGGCGGAGAGGAGTTCCGTCGGATCGACGCGCGCAGCTATGACCTGGCCGCCCGGCTCGAAGCCTGCGACGAGGCCGGCGTCGACGTCCAAGTGCTGTCCACGATCCCGGTGATGTTCTCCTACTGGGCGCAGCCGGCCGATGGGGCGCAGGTGGCTGCGTTCCTCAACGACGACCTGGCGGCAACCGTCTCCGCTCATCCCGACCGCTTCGTCGGGCTGGGCACGTTGCCGCTCCAAGACACCGAGCTCGCCCTCAAGGAGCTCGACCGTTGCTGTCGCCAGCTCGGCTTGGCCGGTGTGATGATCGGCACCCACGTGCTGGACAAGAACCTCAACTCGCCGGATCTGTTTCCGGTCTTCGAAGCCGCCGCCGACCTGGGAGCTGCGGTGTTCGTTCACCCTTGGGACATGATGGGCATGGAGGATATGGTCGACTACTGGCTGCCGTGGCTGGTGGGCATGCCGGCAGAGACCTCTCGCGCCGTGTGCTCCATGATCTTCGGCGGCGTGTTCGAGCGATTGCCGCGGCTACGGGTGGCCTTCGCCCACGGCGGCGGGTCTTTTCCCGGGACCATCGATCGTATCCAGCACGGCTTCGAGGTCCGCCCCGATCTGTGCGCCGTCGACAACGACCTGCCACCGCGGGCATACCTCGGGCGCTTTTGGGTGGACTCGATCGTGCACAACCCGCGCCAGCTGTGGTACATCGCCAGCCTCTTCGGCAACAACCGAGTGTGTCTGGGCACCGACTTTCCGTTCCCGCTCGGCGAGCTGATTCCGGGCAGGACGATCCGCGACGCCGACCTGGACCCGGTGGACGAGCTGCGCATGCTGGGCGGAAACGCCATGGAATGGCTGGGACGGGACAGCAGTGGTTGAGGCACCGACGGCCGGGGTGGACTATGCCCGGGCAAAGGACGCGGCCGACCCGCTGGCCGGGTTTCGCAGCCGGTTCGCATTTCCCGAGCCGCAGCACGGCGACGAGGTCATCTACCTCGTGGGCAACTCGCTGGGGCTGCAGCCGCACAAGGCGCGCGACATGGTGCTCGCCGAGCTGGACAAGTGGGCCCGGCTCGGGGTGCGCGGCCACTTCGAGACCTCGCGGCCGTGGGCGCCGTATCACGAGTTCCTGACGGAGCCGCTGGCTCGTCTCGTCGGGGCCCGCCCGGAAGAGGTCGTTGCGATGAACGGCCTGACCGTGAATCTTCATCTGCTACTGGTCAGCTTCTACCGGCCGACTGGGCGACGCCACAAGATCATCATCGAAGACCACGCGTTTCCCTCGGATCACTTCGTCGCCGAGTCCCAGATCCGCATCTGGGGTGGCGATCCTGCCGACAGCCTGGTGATGCTGCGGCCCCGGTCGGGGGAGGACACGCTGCGCCCCGACGACATCCTTGCTGCGATTCACGAGCAGGGATCGGAGCTGGCGATGGTGATGCTGCCGGGCGTGCAGTACTACACGGGTCAGGTGCTGCCGATGGCCGACATCGTCACTGCGGCGCATGAGGTGGGCGCCATGGTGGGGCTAGATCTGGCCCACGCCGCGGGCAACATCGAGCTGCATCTCCATGACTGGGGCCCCGACTTTGCTGCCTGGTGCTCCTACAAATACCTCAACGGAGGCCCGGGAGCCACTGCGGCGGCGTTCGTTCACGAGCGGCATCTAGACCAACCAGAGCTGCCGCGTCTCCACGGCTGGTGGGGCCACGACAAGGCGACCCGGTTCGAGATGAAGACCGAGTTCGTGCCGATCCCAACCGCCGAGGCGTGGCAGCTCAGCAATGCACCGATCCTGTCGATGGCGCCGGTCATCGCCGCGCTGGAGGTATTCGATGAGGCCGGCGGAATGGCGCCGCTGCGTGCCAAGAGCGAGGAGATGGTGACGTATCTGGACTTCCTCCTCGACGCGCACCTGGCGGGCCGGGTGCAATCGATCACCCCCCGCCGGCTCGAAGAGCGGGGATGTCAGTTGTCACTGCGGATCACCGCCGACGGAGTGGATGGCCAGGCCGTGTTCGATCGGCTGCAAAAGGCAGACGTGGAGTGCGATTGGCGTTATCCCGATGTGATTCGAGTTGCGCCGGTCCCGCTGTACAACTCTTTCGAGGACATCCATCGCTTCGTAGAGCTGCTGGCGGAGGCGCTCGAGTGAGCCGCCAGCTGACGGTGGTGGGTGGCGGTCCGGCCGGAGCCGTATTGGCAACCTATCTCGGCACCCGGGGACACTCGGTCACCGTCTACGAGTCGCGACCCGATCTCCGCCGCGTCGACGTCGACGCCGGCCGCT
>JBFIXI010000071.1:0-22659 GCA_041605955.1 Acidimicrobiia bacterium | reverse complement strand
GGGTGGGTTTGGTGGCGGCGGCGGTGGTGAGCCTCCCGGCGACTCTCGGTTGGCTGCGGCGCCGCTGGCCGGTTGTGGTGGCAGCGGCCGCGATTCTGCTGGTCGTGGTGGCGACCTCGCCCATCGGAGGCCGGATCCGGTCGGCCGTCGACTTCACGGAGGGGACTGCTCGCGGCCGCATCGACGAATGGCAGGTCGCTGCCGCAGTCGCCGTCAATCACCCCGTCACCGGGGTGGGATTCGAGGGCTATCGAATCGCGTTCGCCGAGGGGGTCGACGCCGACTACGAACGTCGCTACACGAGAGTCACTATGCCGGATCGGGCCCACAGCGGCCCGCTGGACGTCGCCGTAGCGACCGGGATACCAGGCATGGCGATCTACCTCGCCGGCGCCGTCTACCTGGTCTGGGTCGCCGTCGCGGCGGTGCGCACCCGTCGCCCTGCCCTGGTTGGACTCGGTGCCGCCGGCGTTGCCTACATGGCCCAGCAACTCTTCCTGTTCCCCGTCGCCGAAGTCGACCCGGTCTTTTGGCTCGTCGCCGGAATCGTGATCGGCGCCGTCGGCCGGGGGCGTCGGCTCGAATGGGCCCCACCGAAAGGGGCTTGGATCGGTGCCCTCGTCTTGGCGGCCGCAGCTCTGGTCGCCGGAGCATTGAACGTAGCCGCCGACCATCGGGCGGCGCGTGCTGCGGATCACCTCGTCAGGGGCGACAGTGCCGCCGCCCTGCGGGCGGCCGACGCGGCAATCTCGCTACGGCCCGACTCGATTCGCTATCGCCTCCTGGCCGGGGCTGTGGCGGCCGCGGGGGAGACCTCCGGGGGCTACATGGTGGCGCTGGATCGGATCGACGGGGCGCTCACCATCTCGCCGCGCGATCCGATACTCCTGGCCGAACATGCCTCGATCGCGCTCCGCCTCGCCCAAGCAGAGCGTGACCCGCGGCAGCTCCGCAAGGCCACCGCCGAGTGGGAGGCCCTGGTGGCCCGGGATCCCGTCCATGCTCGCTACCGGCTCGAATTGGGTAATGCCTACGCGCTCGGCGGGGACGGGGCGAGTGCAGAGACGCAGTGGCTGACGGCGGCCCAGCTGGCGCCGGGCAGCATTGCCCCTCGCGTCAATCTGGCGTTGCTCTACATCAGCGCTGATCGGATCGAGGAGGCCCGTGCCGAGCTCGCCACCATCGCCGCCATCGACCCGGCATCACCCGAGCTGGTGCGACTGCGCGAGCTGCTCGACGGCTGAGCCGGGAACCCGGCGCTATCTCACAGCGTCATTAGGGTGACACCGGGAGGACTGTTGAGCGAGCCCGATTCAAAGCCAAACGACGGCGGTGCCACCGGCCCTACTTGGCACTCGGACGTCGATGCCAGGGAAGCCAAGCGGCGCAAGATGCTCGTCTTCGGCGGCGCTGCGGTAGCGGTGCTCGTCGGATTCGTCGGCCTCTATGCCGCTCTCTCGTGGATAGCCGGCAGCTTGACGTCTGACCCCACGATTCCATCACCGCGCGCCGACGCAGCCGCCCCTCCTGAGGCGGCCGGGCCCGCCCCAACCGTTGTCATAGCGGAGCCGGTCGAGGCTGCCGCCGATCTCGACTGGTATGCCATCGAAGCGCCGCTGGGTTTCGCCAGCCGGCTGTTCGCCACTGAGGCCGGGACCTTCTACGCGCTGTCGACGGTGCCGGGACAGGCCATCAATTGGCCCGTGCCGAACGCCATTTACAAGTCCGCCGACGGCGAGAACTGGGACATCATCTCGCTGGACAACACCATTTCCGCCACCGACATGGCGGCCAGCGGCGGCTCCCTCTATCTGATCGGCACCGGCCCGTCCAACCGCGATATCGACGAGGCGCCCGAGGTGATGGTCAGCACCTCAACCGACGACGGGAACAGCTGGACGGAAACGCTGCTTCCCACCGTGGCGGCACCGCCCGGGGGGGCTCCCATCCAGTGGGCCAACGTGAACATGCGCATCGGTGCCACCCCCGACGCAGTGGTGGCGACGGTGCATTCGCAGTATTTCCTCGACTACAGCCGGATGGTGCCGGCGGAGTTCGCCGGCGGTGAATTCGGCTACCAACCAACCGCCGATGGGGTCGAAGTGATCGATCATCGGATCATGGAAGAGATGTACATGGAATGCGAACGCGAGCTGGGCGCCGGCTTGGGTGAGGAGGACGCGATCTCCGCAGAGTGCCAGGCACTGTTCAACGGTGACCAGAGCGCCGGCAGCATTGGCTTCGTCACCTGGGGGGAAATGGGCCTGGCCGACGGCACCGAGCCGGTGTTCTCAGAGCTCTTCGTGTCGGCCGACGGCATCGAGTTCGAAGCCGTCGACTCGCCGTTTGCACCTGGCACAGACATCCAGGGACTGTTTGCGACCGACGAAGGGTTCATTGCGGTCGAGTGGCAAGCCGGGCGCCAATCGATCTGGACCTCCGCCGATGGCGTGACGTGGGCCCGTGATGACACCTTGCAGCAGTTCGACTGGATCGCCAACGCGGGATCATTCCAGGGACGACGCATCATCGTCGGCCAAGGTGCCAACGGGGCGCTGGCCGCTTGGGAGGACGAGTCCGGCGGCTGGGAGATGGTCGACTTCAACGCGATCCTCGGGGCCATGCCGGCCAACGCCGGTCGGTGGCTCTCCTCCTCGGGAATCGGACCCATGGGGATCGTGGCCGTCTTCCAGAGTTTCGACGAGCGTACTGAACGCGACTTCACCGAAGTCGTCCTCGGGACGGCTCCCGACACTTGGTCCATCGTTCCACTCCAAGACGTGACCGGAATGGCAGGCGGCTACTCCGACTGGGTGACGGTCGGCACCGACGAGATCCTGATTCGCTACCAGGTTTTCGGACGAAATCGCCCGATCAACCTACAAGTCATAGGAGTCCGGCCGACGGCGTGACCGCGCCAAGGGCAGCGCCGCGGTAGCAACCCGCCGACGCCGACATCCGCAGGCGTAGCATGACCCGATGAGGCACTATGGCTAGCCAGCGGGTTCTCGTCCACGAGGACGATCTCGGGATGTGCCACGGCACCAACTTGGCGTTTGCCGAGCTCACCTCCGTCGGGCTGCTCGACGGTGGCTCGATCATGATGGTCGGACCGTGGTTCGCCGAAGTCGCCGAGATGGCGGCCGCCGATCCGCACCTCGACCTCGGGGTCCATCTCACACTCAACTCGGAGGCGCGACGCTACAAGTGGCGGCCGCTGACCCGACCCGGTCGAGCTGCCGGGCTCAGCGACGACGACGGCTTTCTCTGGCCGACGGTCGACGAACTGCGCGCCCACTGCGCTCCCGAGGCGGCCGAAGCCGAGATGCGCGCCCAGCTCGACCTGGCGCTGCAGCTTGGCCTCGATATCACCCATGCCGACTCTCACCTGTTTGCCGCGCTGGCTCCCGAGTTTCGAGAGTCCTATCTACGGATCGGCACGGACTATCGCATCCCTGTGCTTCTCAGCGAACAGTTCGATGCCACCCCCCTACCCCGTCAGCTGGGCACTCTGGACGCACCTCCCTACCAGGACTTGGTGGCGCAAGCCCGCACTTTGGGTTTCCCGGTGTTCGACGCCCTGTTGGGAACCGTGTGGGATCGCACCGAGTCGGCATGGGACTCCGCGCAGTCGATATTCGAACGGGTCGGCGAGGGACTGACCTATGTGGCGCTCCACCCCAGCGTCCCCGGGGAGATCGAGGCAATCGAGCCTCATATCGCCCACATACGCATCGGCGAGTACCGCATCTTCTCGGACCCCGAGTTTCTGGGCTGGCTCGATACGCTCGAATACGAACGCGTCGGCTGGCGGGAGATGCGAACGGCGCTGCGCGAACGCCTCGACGGCTAAGGGCTGATCAGCTGAGCTCGGCCTCAGGAACCGTGTGGTCCACCCACGGCTCTGCTTGCAGTCTCCGCAGCTCGTCCGGTGGGATGTGGCATTTGATCGAGTGACCGAGCGAAACCTCGACCATCGGCGGCTCGATCTTGTCGCACGTTCCCATGATCACGCGATGGCACCGAGTGTGGAACACGCAGCCAGGCGGCGGATCCTTCGGCGAAGGTATCTCACCCTTCAATGGAATCCGGTTCTCCGCCTCACCGTCGACGCTGGGAACGGCCGACAGCAGTGCCTCGGTGTATGGATGGATGGGACCTTCGAACAGTTTGTCCGTTGGACCAACCTCCATTACCCGGCCGACGTACATCACTGCGATCCTGTCCGCCAGGTACCGCACTACGCCGATGTCATGAGTGATGAACAGGTAGCTGGTGCGCACATCGCGCTGCAGCTCGGCGAGCAGGTTGAGAATCGCCGCCTGCACCGACACGTCGAGTGCGGATGTCGGCTCGTCGGCAACAACGACCTGCGGATCGCCCGCAAAAGCACGGGCAATCGCCACCCGCTGCTTCAAACCACCCGAAAGCTGGCGAGGCCGCATGTCGAGATGCCGGTCTGACAGCTGCATGGCATGCGCGATCTTCACGGCCTGGGCGTCCGCGTCGTCACCGGACTTCCCCGTCAGCTTGTTGACAGCCCGGGTGAGGATGCGGCGCACGGTCCAGGATCGGTTGAGCGCTGAATCAGGGTTCTGGAAGACCATCTGGATCGCCCGGATCGACTCGACCTGGCGGTCAATCGATCGGGTCGCCATCGGCCGACCTCGCAGTGTGATCTCGCCACCTTCGTCCGGCTCGTGAACACCGAGCATCACCTTGGCTAGCGTCGATTTTCCTGAGCCGGACTCGCCGACCAAGCCGAGGGTCTCACCCTTGGCAAAACCGAGGTCGACGGCGACGAGAGCCGGTACGTCGCCCGAGCGTTGTTGGAACGTCTTGGACACCCCGTGCACGCCGATGATCTCTTCAGTGCCCACGATGTGCTCGGCTGAGACTTCCTCAGGCTGCGGTACCTCATCGATGCGGTCCGGGTAGTGGCAGCGAGTCCAGTGACCGTCGCTGCGGGCCACGACCGGCGGAACTTCGGCAGCGCATTTGTCTGTGGCCAGCGGGCAGCGATCCACGTAGACACAGGTTGGCAGCGGATCGCCGATTTGGGGCAGGTTCCCGGGAATCGAGAAGAGTTCCCTATCGGTCTTGCGGGCGCCGTGGCGCGGAATCGAATTGAGCAGGCCGACGGTGTACGGATGACTCGGGTTGTCGAAGACGTCGTCGACGGTTCCCTCTTCCACGATCCGGCCGGCGTACATGATCCCGACCCGGTCGCACATGGTGCGGATGACGCCGAGGTTGTGAGCGATCAGGAGGATGGCGGCGCCGATTTCGTCGCGCAGCTCGCGGACCAGGTCGAGAACTTCGGCCTCGACTGTGGCGTCGAGCCCCGTCGTCGGCTCATCGAGCACAAGGAGCAACGGATCCGATGCAAGCGCCATGGCGATAACCACGCGCTGCAGCATGCCACCAGACAGCTGGTGCGGATAGCGTTCCAACACGCCGATCGGGTCTGCGATATGAACTCGCTTCAGCGCCTCGACCGCCAGCTCCTTGGCCTCACCCTTCGAGTGGCCGATCACCTCGAAAGACTCTGCGACCTGACGGCCGATCTTGAGGACCGGGTTCACCGCTTGGACGGGGTCTTGATAAACCATCGAAGCATGGTTGGCCCGGAACTCTCGAAGCTCCTTCGGTGACATCGCGGTGACCTCGCGGCCGCCGACTGAGATCGTCCCGTTGAGGATTCGCCCGTTGCTCGGCAGGTACCGCAATGCAGTGTATGCGGTGGTCGACTTGCCGCAACCACTCTCACCGACGAGGCCATAGGCTTCGCCGGACTTGACGTCGAAGCTGACGCCGCGCAGAACAGCTCGCGGCGTTCCGCGCACCATGTAAGCCATTTCCAGGTCGCGAATCGATAGGGCTTCCGTTGACAGTTCTTTTGGGCTGGCTGTCATGACTTCAATGCCTCATCGATCGAGTCTGCCATCAAGTTCACTCCAATCACCAGGGTTCCAATGGCTAATGCCGGGAAGACCGTCGGCCACCACACCTCCGCCACGACCTGCTGGTAGTTCTGCGCTACGTCCAAACCCCAGTTGGGATCGGTGGCGTTACCTCCCGACAGGCCGAGGAACGCCAGCGTCGCCAGTGTGAAGATGGCGTAGCCGAGACGGACTGTGACCTCGACGATCACCACGCCGATGATATTGGGGAAGATCTCGCGCCCGATTATGAAGAGACTGCGTTCGCCGCGCATTTGCGCCGCGGTTACGTAGTCGAGCTGCGCTTCGGCCAGGGTTGCAGCTCGAACCGTTCGTGCAATCGCAGGAATGAACAGGAAGCCGATGGTGCCGATGATCACCGGTGTCGTCGCCCCAAATGTGAACACGATCACGATTGCCAGGAGGATCGCCGGGATCGACAGGATCGCCTCGAGAATCCGGCTGATGACTTCGTCGACCCAGCCCCGGAAGTAGCCCGTGAACAACCCGAGCAGGGTGCCGAAGAACGCGGCAATCAGAGTTGCGGCCGGGGCCGCGATCAGGATCGGCCTCGCACCGTGCACGACTCGGGAGTAGACGTCCCGGCCGAGCCGATCCGTGCCCCACCATGTTCCGTCTCCCGGACTCGACCGCGGTGACACACCGGGAACGTTGGCCTTCGGATCAAACCTGTCGAGCAGCTCTGGCCACAGGCCCGAAAGGACCCAGAATCCAATGATGATCGCCCCGATGATGAAGCTCGGGTTGCGGAGCAGGAGTCGTCGCTGCTCCTTACGGACCTGTTTGCGTGTAGCAACGGCTACAGCCCTGTCCTCAGCCTCGGCTGCTTCGTCGGCCGCAGTCTCGATGTTCTCGGGTGTCGTTGTCATGAGCCCTCGCTAAGGCTGAGTCGAGCACGCGGGTTCATCCACGCGATGATGAGGTCCGCCGCCAGGGTGGCCAGCATGTAGATGATGGCCACCGTGAGCACTCCACCCCGTAACAACGGATAGTCAGCGGAATCGACAGCGTCGAATATCATTCGTCCCAATCCCGGGTAGTTGTATATCAGCTCGAGGCCGACCATTCCTCCGAACAGATAGCCGAGCTGGGTGCCGACCACGGCAACTGTTGGCACCAAGGAGTTGCGCAGTACGTGCTTGCGGAAGACTTCAGACGTGCTGAGTCCCCGCATGAATGCGGTACGCGTGTAGTCCGCCTCGATGGCCGTAATCGTGCTCGCCCGGGTAATACGTGCGATATAGCCGAAGTAAACCGTGAGCACCGTGAACACGGGTAAGAGCAAGTACTGCACCTGCGTCAAGAAACTGGCGCCGGCAGGAGGGTCGGCGACGACTCTGAAGAAATCTATCGGGACCGCCAACAACACCAGGAACAGCGCCCCGACGACGAATTCGGGGAGTGACGACAAGGCGACACCGACGTTCACGATCACCCTGTCTAGCCAGGTGTCGCGTCGATAAGCCGCTACCAATCCCCCGATTATCGCCACCGGTAGTACCAACAAGAGTGCGAAGATGACCAGCTTCGTCGAGTTCCCAAGCGAAGTCGAGACCAGGCTCCACACGGACGTTCCGGGCCGCGTGAACGAGTCGCCGAAATCGAGGGTAAAGACGTCCGTGACCAGATCCGTGAGCTGCTCGACGACAGATTTGTCCAGACCGAGCGACTCGGTGACGGCCGCCAGTCTTTCAGGCGAAGCCGTGCCTCCGGCGATCTTCCGCGCTGGATCGCCTGGGGCGATGTTGGGAATCAGAGTGATGAGGATAAGGATGATGCCAAGGGTTACGACCGACAGCAGCAACCGCCGAATGATGAAACGCGTCACTTGGCTACCTCATCACTATTCACTTGTTGGCCTCATCCCTCAGCCGCCGGAGCGGCGTGCTTGCTGAACGGTCTAGGGGGCGATGATGGCAGGGCCGCTCCGGCCCTGCCATCGCGCCTCGTCTTCATTAGCGAGCGATGCTCGCGTTCTCGAGCTTCATATGACCAAGTGCCGTCACCTGAACGCCCGAAACTGACACGTCGTGCCCCGACAGGTAGTCGAAGAAGAACGGGTACAGAGCCGGAGCGTCTTCGTGAAGAAGCTGCTGGATCTTGCCGACCGCGGTCCTCTGACCTGCGACGTCGATCGCTGCCTGATACTCAGCGAACAGGGCATCGAATGCAGGCGACGCGTAGTTCGAAGAGTTCCAGTCACCGTCGGTCTCCAAAGCTCGCCCGAAATAGACGTCCGGAGTCGGGCGGTGGCCGTAGTCGACGATGCCGATCTCGGCCGAGGCGCCACACGGAAGACCGGGACCGCCCGTCTCGGGCGAGGCGCCCCACGGGGCACCAGTGCACCAGTACTCACCGTAGAAGTCCGAGTTGGCTGTGACGTTGACCGAAAGCGTGACGCCCGCCTCGAGCGCATTCTGCTCGACGATGGCGCCCATGTCCGGGCTCACCAGGATGTCGCCGGTTTGAATCGTGGCCTGGAGGCCTTCGTAGCCGGCGTCAACGAGCAACTGCTTGGCCATCTCGATGTCACGCGGGCGCTGTGGCGTCGCGTCCGGATCGAAGAACGGCAGCGTCGGATGGACCGGATGATCGTTGCCGACGGTGGCGAAGCCGTCGAACAGCACGTCGACCATCTGCTGACGATCCAGCATGAAGCCGAAAGCACGACGGACGCGAGCGTCCGTGAATGGCCCACCGGCCGGAAGCTGTGTGTTGAACCACAGCTGGCGGTGGTTCGCCGAGGGCGGCTTCAGCACCGTGAAGTTGCTGTCGTTGAGCAGGCTGGTGCCGTCGATAACACCGAACTGCTGAATCATGTCGAGCTCACGGGCCTGCATCGCCGAAACGCGCGCCCCCTCGGAGCCGAACCCGATCAGCGTGATGTCGTCGAGGTTCGGGCGGCCGTTCCAATAGTTCTCGTTGGCCTTGAAGACCGTCGTGAACGTAGTTGGGTCGTGGCTCTCGAAGATCCAAGGTCCTGTGCCGGCCTGCCGCGCATCGAGCGTTGTGCCGTCTGAGTAGTCGGCAGGGGTGATCAGCGACTGCGGGTTGTAGATCGAAATCAGAACCGGCAGGTTGCCGTTCGCCTTGTCGAGGTTGACGACGGCTGTGAGGTCGTCGGGGGTCTCGACGGCGCCTTCGCTGACGACGCCGGCGAGGCCGGCGCCGGCGACGACCATGCGGTCGACAGTGGCGGCGACGTCTGCTGACGTGAACGGTGTGCCATCGTGCCAAGTAACGCCTTCACGCAGATTGAAGGTCCAGGCTGTACCGTCGGCATTCGGCTCCCAGCTCGTTGCCAGTCCTGTGTTGCCGATGTTGCCGTCGGGGGCCAGGCCCACCAGATACTCGAAGCTCTGTGAAAGCACGCTATACGTGCCCAGATCCAGCATGTTCAGGGGGTCGAGACCTGAGTTGGCATCACCCTGCTGGATACCGATTCGCATGCTGCCGCCCTGAGTCGGGGTGCCGGCGGTCGTGGTTGCGCCGGTTCCCGGGTCTGCCGTGGTCGTCGCCGGGTCGGCGTCGTCCCCGCAAGCGGCGATAACGCTCGAAATCGTCGTCATGCCGAGACCGATGATCACACCTCGCTTGATGAAATCTCGGCGTGAGATGGCGCCCGATGCGTAGCTCTCAATCAAGTCGACTTCGAGCGCGGAGGAGTTCCTCCGGATGAAGTCGTATCGCTTCCAATTCATTGTCCTGCTCTACCTCCGCGGGGGATTGGGGCGCGGCCCGTGGCCGCGCTCGCAAATGAAGATAGCGTCCTTCGGCGGCGAATCTCCACTGGCTCTTCCCGCAGAGCGGTCTTGTGCCATATCGTGGAATCGAGTTGGGATAGAGTCCCCGGATCCCAGTCAGCCTCCAGATCGGAGCCCTTTCGGGTGCAGCGCAAGGCGATCAGTCCGGCTCAGGCGATAGCCGTGCTCGGCCTGGGCACATTGGTATCGCACGGCTTTGGCCTCTCGCTGGCGCCCGCCATGCTCCCCCGGATGGCCGAGGATCTCGCCGCCGGCTACGGAGCGCTCGGCTCTGCGTTGGCGGCCGGACTGGTCGCCTACGCCACCGGAGCGTTGAGTGCCGCCCACATCCTGGACCGCATTCCGACTCGCGGCCTGTTGATGATCACATACGCCGTCAGCGCCGCGGGGCTGATGATCGTCGCAGCCGCCACTTCGGTCTTCACGCTGGCGATCGGAGTCATTGTCACCGGGTTCATCGCACCGGTCTCGTGGGCGGTGACACTGCACGTAGCCGGCAGCACCAGCCCCCGCAGCAAACGGGGGATGGTCATGGCCTCCGCGTCTGGCGGGGCCGCCCTTGGGGTTCTCGTCAACGGGATATTGGTGCAGACGTCGGATTCGCTACACACCTGGCGGGTGTCATTCGTGATAGCGGCACTCGTGGCCATGGCGCCCGTCGCCGCGGCCCGATTCGTGTACGGCGACCCCATCGCCGGGCCGGTGGCGACCGGCGATCGTGTCGGGTTCGCCGCGGTGCTTCGGTCGAAGACCGGCCGGCTCATCGTGATCGCCAGCAGCGTTGCCGGGTTGGTCGGGTTTCCCTTCTCCTCGTTCCTCACGGCAACCGCAGTGGATGAGATGGGCGTCAGCGCCCTCGGTGCCGCTGCGCTGTGGTGGATCGTCGGCGTCGTGGGCATGGCAGGGGGACCGCTGGTAGGTGGATACGCCGATCGGCGCAGCCCGCCGCGCGCCCTTCTGGCGGTTGCGGTGGCCTACATGGTGGGTCTGCTCGTGCTCGCCGTGCTGTGGAGCTACCCAGGGCTGGCCGTCGCCGTTGTCGGGTTCGCTCTCTTGAACTATCCGATCTGGGGACTCCTCGGCTCCGCCATCGGGGACGAGATCGACTCGCGTCTCGCGGTGCGCGCCATATCCCTGGGGTTGGCAGGAGCCGCCGTCACCGGGGCGTTCGGGAACGCCCTCGCTGGCGCCTGGCTGGAAGCCACCCTCAGCTTTCGGGTCCCGATCGTGGTGATTCTGGTGATCGTGGTGGGGCTGACGCTCTGGCTTCGCGTCGGCATTCGAGTCACCAGCGTCAGTTGATCCGCTTGTCGTGCCCGGCCCACTCCTTGTCGCGCAGCACGAACTTCTGGATCTTGCCCGTCGAGGTTTTCGGCAGCTCGTCGACAATGTCGACCGCGTCGGGGGCCTTGAAGCGTGCCAATCTCTCCCTCACGTGCGCGATGATCTCTTCCGGCTCGGCGCCGCCACCGTCCTTGAGAACCACGAACGCCTTGGGGCGCTCGCCCCACTTCTCGTCTGGTACGGCAACGACCGCGCACTCCAGCACCGCCGGGTGGCTGACGATGGCCTGCTCCACCTCGATGGTCGAGATGTTCTCCCCTCCCGAGATGATGATGTCCTTGGACCGGTCGCGTAGCTCGATATAACCGTCGGGGTGCCACACGGCCAGGTCACCGCTGTGGAACCACCCCCCGCGAAACGCAGTCTCGGTCGCTTCGGGATCCGCGTAGTAGCCCTTCATCACGTTGTTGCCCCGCATTACGACCTCGCCCATCGTCTCGCCGTCACGCGGTACGTCGTTCATGTCGTCGTCGACGACTCGGATCGGGTCGGCAATGACCATCGCCACGCCCTGGCGCGCCAGCAGCCTGGCCTGGCTCTCGGCCGATTCCGCAATCCAGGCTGGCTGCCGCTCACACACCGTATGTGGCCCGTAGGTCTCGGTCAGCCCGTACACGTGCACCAGGTCGGCTCCCAGCGCGGTCATCTGTGAGATAACCGTCGGACTGGGCGGAGCTCCCGCAGTCGTGGCCACGAACGGTCGGCCAAGCGGCTGAGCCTCCGAAGAGTTGGCCAACCCGGTGAGCACGGTCGGGGCTCCGTTGAGATGGGTGATCCCCTCTGCGCGGATCAGCTTCCACACCTCGTCGGGGTCGATGGCGCGCAGACAGACGTGACGGCCGCCGGCGGCGGTCACCCCCCAGGTGGTGCACCACCCGTTGCAGTGGAACATGGGAAGTGTCCACAGGTACACGCTGTCGGGACTGTGGCGCGAGTGGAACACCTCGCCGAGCGCGTTCACGTACGCACCGCGGTGGGTGTACATCACCCCTTTGGGACGCCCGGTCGTGCCGGACGTGTAGTTGATCGAGATCGTGCGGTCTTCGTCATCCACGGTCCAGGGCAGGGGGTCGGTGGAGCCACGAGCCAGGAAGTCGGCATAGTCGATGGATTCGACAGGGTAAGCCGCCGCGGTGTCGGCGACGGTGACTATCTCCTCGACGGTTTGGAGGTTGCCGCGGATCGGCGCGATGTGATTGGCGAGCTCCGTGTCGACGATCAGCAACTTGGCCCCGGAGTGGTTGAGGATGTATTCGATCTCCGGCGCCGCCAGCCGCGTGTTGATGGACACCAGCACCGCCTGCCGCAGTGGAACCCCGAAGTGGGCGATCAGCATCTCGGGCAGATTCGGCAGCAGCGCAGCCACCCGATCGCCGGCCGCTATGCCTGACGCTGCCAGCGCCCTCGCCATCTGGGTGGCGGTGTCGGCCATCTCTCGATACGTGTAGGAGCTGCGGGGATAGGTGATGGCTTCCTTGTCGGGGAACACGTCCGCCGAACGCTCCAGGAACAGAAGCGGAGTCAAGCGCGTGTCGTGAACCGGTCCCATGCCACCTCCTCAGCGGAGCGGTCATGGTATTCAATGGCACCCATCGGTTGCACGGCCGTCGCCGGAGTTTCAGCCGTTGCGGAGGGCGTCGATCAGCTCATCCTTCGTCATGTCGGAGCGTCCCGCCACGTCGAGCTCCTGGGCCCGATCGTACAGCTCATCCTTGGTCCACTCTTCGTACGGCGGCTGAGCGCCTCCTCGGGCTGATGCGTCGTCGGCGTTGGCGATGCGGGCCGCTTTCTCCTTGCTCATGCCCTTGTGGCGCAGGGCCTCGTATTGGGCGTCGTTCTTGATCGACGGACCATGGTCCTTTGCCATGTCTTCACCTCGAAACTGGAGAGCCTGCCGTTGACATGCCCAAGAGAGAGGCGAGTGAAACCTCATCGGAAGCGGATCCGGATGCCAACGCCCGGGTTACCCTTTGCTGCGTCTGGAGGGATGGCCGAGCGGACGAAGGCGATAGTCTTGAAAACTATTGAACCCTTCTCGGGTTCCGTGGGTTCGAATCCCACTCCCTCCGCCGACTGATATGGCAGGTGCAGTTCGGGGAGCCGTAGGCAGATCGTCTAAGCGATCGACAAGTCGATACGGCGTAGCAACATGGCGTTGACGGCCACGATCACCGTCGACAAGCTCATGAAGAGGGCGCCTAGCGCCGGATTGAGCAGGATGCCGGCCCATGCCAATACCCCGGCCGCCAGAGGCAGCGCCACGGTGTTGTACCCGGTAGCCCAGGCCAGGTTCTGCACCATCTTGCGGCGAGTGGCTCGCGCCAAGCGCAGCGCCCGGACGACGTCCGCCGGATCGTCGTCAACCAGCACCAAGTCGGCGGATTCGATGGCGACGTTGGTACCGGCCCCGATCGCCACTCCGAGGTCCGCTTCCAGCAGCGCCGGCGCGTCGTTGATGCCGTCGCCGACAAAGGCGATGGCGCCGTCCCGTTTCAACTCGCGCACCAATCGCGCTTTGTCCTGCGGGAGGACTCTGGCGTAGAAGCGCTCTATGCCGAGCTCAGTCGCCACCGTCTCGGCCACGGCTTCGGCATCCCCGGTGATCATGACCGGAACGATCCCCATGGCGATCAGCTCGGCAACGGCCGTGCGCGCCGAGTCGCGGACCTTGTCGCGCAGCGATATCACGCCGAGCGCGGCGACTTCGTCCATTACGACGACCGCGCTTTCCCCCCGGCTGTCCGCCGCCGCCAGTGCCTCCACTAGTGCGGGCGCAACCGAAATGCCCGCCTCGTCGGCCCATTCGGGTCGACCGACACGGATGTTCCGCCCGGCAACGGTTCCTGTGATGCCGTGACCCGCGACAGCGGCGACATCGGACGCAGTCGGAATCTGCAGCCCCCGCTCCTCCGCGGCGGCCACTATCGCCGCCGCCAACGGGTGCTCGGAAGAGCGTTCGAGGGCGGCAGCCATGCCCATCACGGCGTCGACCGTGTCTCCTGCGGTGCCCTCTGCCGCTACGGCGTCGGCCACGACAAAGCGGCCCTCCGTCAGTGTTCCCGTCTTGTCGAGCGCGACGACTTCGATGCTGCGGCCCCGTTCGAACGCCTCCCGATTGCGCACGAGGATCCCATTGCGCGCCGAGATGCTGGTGGCATTCATGTTGACCAGGGGAATCGCCAGCCCGAGCGCGTGAGGACACGCAATGACCAGCACGGTCACGGCACGGGCGACGGCGAAAGTGATCCCGCTCGAGCCGAAGACCGCCCAGGCCACGAAGGTCGGTGTCGACACGCCGATGGCGATGATGGTGAGCCAGTAGGCGGCGCGATCGGCGAGCACCTGGAACCGACTGCGCGACGCTTGGGCTTCCTCGACCAACCTCATGATCTGGCTCAGCGTGGTGGCGTCGCCCGTTCGAGTCAGCTCGATCGTGAGTGCTCCCTCGCCGTTCACCGCGCCGCCGATGGCCTCATCGCCCTCGCGTTTGGCGACCGGACGCGACTCCCCCGTCAGGAAGGCCTCGTTCATGCTCGACGCGCCGTCGACGATCACCCCGTCGGCGGGGACCTGCTCGCCCGGCCGGATGAGGATCCGATCGCCGTCCGCCAACTCGGAGACGGGGACTTCACGGATCGACCCGTCCGACGCGATCCGGTGGGCAGTGGCCGGCACCATCGCCGCCAGGTGCTCCAGTGCCTGCGACGCCGCCATCACCGAGCGCATCTCCATCCAATGGCCCAGCAGCATCACGTCGAGGAGGGTGGCCAGCTCCCAATAGAAGGGGTCGCCCTCGAGCCCGAGGGTCACCGCCAGGCTGTATGCGTAGGCCACCGTGATCGCAATCGCGATCAGGGTCATCATCCCGGGCTGACGCGCCCGCAGCTCGTGCCATGCTCCCTCGAGGAACACCACCCCGGCATAAACGAACAGAACCGTCGCCAACACCGGCGTAACCCAGGAGCTGCCGGGGAACGAGATCGCCTCGTAACCGAACCACTCTTGGATCTGCTCCGAGAAGTACAGAATCGGACCGGTCAGCACCAGGCTCACCCAGAGCCGGTCCCGGAACATCTCCGGGGTGTGCCCCTCGTGTTTGTCGTGGGACCGGTGATCTCGGTGAGCCGCGTGATCCTCAGCGGCCCTGTGATCCTCAGCGGCCCTGTGATCCTCAGCGGCCCCGTGATTCTCGGCGACGCGGTGATCCTCGGCGTCGTGCGGCGTGGCATGTTGACGCGGGGTTGCGGAGGCGGGTTGCCCTGGTGGGGATAGCGGGGCTTCCGAATTCAACTCCGGGCCGTCACCTGGAACAGAAACGTGCGATATCGGAGACGCCCGGCCTTCGTCGTGGTGGTCGTGGGAAGTCAAGCGTCAGCCCTCCAGATCACGCCTACGCTCCAGATACTCATCACGATCGATCTCTCCTCGAGCGTACCGGGCGGCCAGCAACTCGAGTGCCGTCGCGGCCGGGGCCCCACGCCTAGGCAGTTGGCCGGCAGCGCCGAACAGCCAGACTACGAGCGCCACCAACACCAGCATCGTGATGAGGCCGAAGAACGCCATGACCCATCCCCAACCGCCCATGTGATCCCAGCCCCAGGCGTCCGCCAGGCCGAGGCTGGTGGTAGTCGAACCCACATGAATCGAATTCACCGGAACTCCTCCAACATCTAGTTCAGGATGTCTATACGCTTTCTTTATACACCTTCCAGTCGACTGGATGGTCAAGTCGACCTCTGGCCGGTGTCGGCTCGGTACGGCAGGCCCGAATCGTGCGGTGCGCACATTCTGACGGGACAGTAACGACGGTATGAGCCGCTTGGAGACCCTCCAGTCGACTGGAAAGTCATAGCTAGTATGAAGTCGTGAAGATCGGCGAGATTGCCCGCGCCACGGGCTTCAGCACCAAGGCGATCCGGTACTACGAGGAGATCGGAGTGCTGCCGGAACCCGCCAGAGCTCCCAACGGCTATCGGGAGTACGGCCCCACGACCGTCGAGAGGCTCGAGTTCGTGCGTGACGCCCAGGCGACCGGCCTGTCGCTGACGGAGATTGCCTCGATTCTCGACGAGCGTGACCGGGGACACTCCACGTGCGAGCACGTCGCCACGCTCTTGGCTCGCCACCTCGCGGAGCTCGACGAGCGAATCGACGCACTGCAACGGACCCGAAAGCGACTAGCTCGGATGGCTGCTCGGGCCGAGGCAGTCGATCCGGCCGAGTGCGCGGACCCGATTCGCTGCCAAACCATCATGCCGGCCGATGAGCCGCTGGAGGAAGTCTCCGAGCTACACAGCCCGCTGTGTCACGCCCATCGCCATTGACTTTGCTGCCGCGGCAGTTCGGCCTAGCCGGGAACCCCAACACCCCCGCTGCACGCGGCTCCGGGCTCGGGCGCAGAGGCAGCGCCCACGAATTCGACGATGAACTGGTTGATTCTCGGGTCGCCAGCGTCGGATGCTTCCATTTGAACGCCCCACGCCGTCACCAAGACCGGCATCTCTTGTCCCTCGACGGGGCTCACCAGGACCTTGGGATTGCGGTTGGTGTAGCCGTTGAGACGGTCGATATCGACGGTCGTGTCGCCGTACGGATACGTGATCCACACCACCCCGTGTTCCAGCGAGTGCACGGCGTTCTCCGGCCTGATCGGCTCGTTATAGGCCCCGCAGTTCTGCCAAATCGCATTGTGCGGACCGCCCGCGGGGTGTCCCTCGTAGAAGATGTCGCCCTCGATGTGCTCTGGAGCCCCAATCGGAACATTGACGACGCCATCCGGAGCACCCGAGCTCTCCGACGCGACGCCGGATGAGAGGAACCACACGAAAGCGCCTACGAGAACCACCGCCCCGGAGATGAGACCGATTCGCGTCCAATCGCGGCTCTTGGCGGGAGCCGTCGGCTTTGCGGGCTGACGCGACGGCTGCTTGGCGCGTCCCGTTTGCGCTGCGGGGCGCGGCTTCATCTCTTTTCGCTTTGGCATTCCCAGAGCTCCGTTGTGAGTCGCGGCGGCTCAGGTGCCACTGAACCGCTCGCCGTTTGGCTTGTTTCCGGCCATCCTCGGCAACCACGCAGCGCGGAACCGGCGTCGTGACACCGGCCGAAGCTCCCGGAGCGACCACTCGACATAGTAAACCCAGCTGCAGACTGCGCTGGCGGACCACTGCATCGTCTTGATGTGACGGCTCCGTCTCCGGCTGGAGACCAGCCTGCGTCAGCCGACTCGTCCCCTTCTGTCACGCGCCTAGCCGCCCAGCCGAGCCCGCAGCCACTGCGCCAGGACCTCGGCGCACTCCGCCACGTCGTCGAGGGGTACATGTTCATCGGCCGAGTGGGCAACCCTGACGTCCCCTGGGCCGTACATGACCGTCGGCGTGTGCCCCTGGTTGATGAACAGCCGCATGTCGGCACCTCCGGGGAACCCGACGGTGGGCGGCACCCGAGCCTCTGCAGCACTGGCGGCCGCTTGCAGCGACATGGGTAGTGGATGGTCGGGGGCAATCGCTGACGAGTCGAAGCGGCCCCCCCACACCGACACGACCGGGCGATGCTCAGCCATGAATTCGTGCTCGGCTGCCGCCCGCTCGATTGCACGACGGAGGTCCCCGGCGGCGCCGTCGCCGTCCTGATCGAGGGTCACGCCGTACCGACCGTGGGCGATGACCCGATCCATCACCGTCGACGCCCAGTTGCCTCCCTCCACCTGCCCGATGATGGTCGGATAGGGCAGGCCGATCGCCTGCATCTCGGGTCGGGCTTCGGCCGCATTGCGAGCTGCTTCATCGGCCCGGAGCGCGTCCACCAGGTAAGCCAGGTTGTCGAGCGCCGACACCCCCTCCCGGCGCATCGAAGCGTGCGCCGCTTTGCCCGGCACATCGAGGGTGAAAGTGATGGCGCCACCATGGGCGACCACGAGCTCCATATTGGTCGGCTCCGGAATCACACACGCGTCCGCCGTGTAGCCGGCGCGAATCGCCGCAAACGCGCCCGATCCGCCGTCTTCCTCAGCGGGCACTGCCAGCAAGATGATCTCTCCGGCCAGGTTCTCCCCCGCCACCAGACGCAGCGCCTCGAGAGCCGCCACCAGCCCGCCCTTCATGTCGCACGTGCCTCGGCCGTACATCGACCCGGCCCGGATCTCAGGCTGGAAAGCCGGGCTCGTCCATGTGTCCGGCTCGCCGGGCGGCACCACGTCGACGTGGCCACACAGCATCAGGGTGGGCCCGGGTCGACCGCCTCCGAGGCGCCCCGCCACGATGGGAAGCTCGGCACGGTCGACCTCGATCCCGGGGAAGCCCGGATCCGATTCGATCTCAGCCAACGGGACGGTGAGCCGCTCCACCGTGGCTCCGGCGTCCGCCAGCAGCTCGGCCATCATGTCCTGCACGGCGAACTCGTCGCCGGTCATCGACGGCACCGCAACCAAAGCGGCCAGATCCCGCTCGATACGACCGCGGTCGGCGCGCCTCATGACCGCAGGACGGGCCGGGTGAGGCACGTCGGACCGCCGGTGCCGTTGATGACGATCTCGGATCCGTTGAACTCATGAACCACGACGCCCTCCTTCTCGAGGGACGCCCGCGTCACAGGGTTGCCCGCCGTGGCCAACACGACCCCCGGTTCGACGGCGAGCACGTTAGTTGCCAGCGAATCGACCTCCCCGGCCGCTACCTCGATGAGGCGCACTCCGTGGGCCCGGAGGAGCCCGTGAAGGCCCGCGGGGAGGCGACGCGACTCGACCAGGGCTAGATCGTCAGAGACCATGGAGATCACGCTCATGAGGTGCAGGCAGGAGGCGGGGCCGAGATCGTAGGGCACGTCGAACACATGCATGGTCGCATCGAGCAGCGCCGCCAGCTGGTCGATACCTGCCTGGTTCGTGCGGAGCGTGCGGCCGACACATATCTCAGCGGGACGCAGCCAGAACACATCGCCCCCGTCCACTGTGCCGGGTGCCGTGACTTCGCCCACGATGGGAATCCCATTATTCCGGAACCACTCTCCGAGCACGGCCTCCTCACCGCGCCGGGAGGGTTTGCCGGATCGCAACAGTATCGCTCCCCGGTCGGTTATCAGGGCGGGGTCGTACGTGTATATCTGGTCGGGATACGGTGAGTCGGCGTCGAGCTGGTGAACCGTTACGCCCAACGACGCCAGTAGCTCGCAGAAGGCACCGTGTTCCCGGCGCGCCCTGTCGAAGTCGACCGGGCGCAGGTATCCGTTGGCGGGATCGTCGAACGCCGCGGCGAAAGCGGCGGTGGGACGCTGGACCAGAACATGCCGCAACGGCTCCACCATCGAGGCTACGCCGTAAGGGATCGACATCAGACGACCTCAGGAGCGCGACGTCACGGTCGCGGCCAGCCACGTCGTGAACGGCACCGTTGCCAACAGTCCCAGCGAGCCAACGATTGTGCGAATCAACTCGATCGAAACGACTTCGCTGTTGGCGACGGTGCCGAGCGACTGTTCGGACAACACGAAGAGAACCAGCAGCGGCAGCGAGGCCCCGGCCTAGGCGAGCAGCAGGGTGTTCACGGTGGACGCGATGTGGTCGCGGCCCACCCGCATACCGCGATCAAACAGCTGACGCCGATCCAGCGCGGGATCGGCGGCGCTGATTTCCCGCACCGTCGCGGCCTGCGTGACGGCGACGTCGTCGAGTGCCCCGGCAGCCCCCAACACGACTCCGGCCAGCAGCAGCCCGGTGACCTGGATGTTCTCGAAGAGCGTCAGCAGAGAGGTCTCCTCCGACGAGAAGCCGGTGATGTTGGCCACGGCCAACGTGAGCGAGCCCAGAAGTGCCGTGAGCACGATCGCGCCAAGGACTCCTAGCAGTGCCACGCTCGTCTCTGTCGTGAATCCGTGGGCGAGGTACAACGTGATGATCGCAATCGCGGCGGCTCCCACTACCGCAATCGGAAGCGGCGAGCCTCCGGCGACGATCCCCTGCACGACGAAGAGCAACAACACGGCGACGCTCAACACCAGGCCGCCGAGGGCAAAGAATCCTTGCCGCCTGCCGACGACTACCACGGCGACGGCGAATATCGCCAACAGCCAGAAGAGAAGGGGCCGACGCTGGAAGTCGGCGAACTGGTAGGTCGAGGCGAGCGTGGGAAGCGCCACCCCGAATACGACTACTTCGTCGCCTTCTTGAAAGAGGTCGAGGTGGAGCCCATCGCCTGCGAATGAGTTGTATGCGAGGTTGTCCGGGGTCACCTCGGTTTCCACGATTGTGGACGCCTCATCGTGTAGCCGAATCCGCAGGACGCGGCACTCCTGGGTGGCGTCGAATTCGCAGGGGGCTTGGCGCCCCTCGACGACCGTGCCTTCCGGCTCGCGACGGGACAACACGGTACGTTGCCCGGCGGCGAAGTCGGGGGTCGTTGCGCTGGTGGGGAATGCCTGGGTGTAGGTTGACCCCGCCTCAGGCCCGGTCTCCAACAAGAAGTCGACAGACACACACTCGACTTCGGCGAGGAACGGGCACGGTGAGGTGGCGACATCGACGATCTCGGCCGAATCGAAGGCGCTCGGAACGCCGAGTACCCCGAGTGCGCCGCGGTCGACTCCAGTCGACGACGGCCACAGCACGATCAGTCCCAGCACGGTGGCGGCCACTGCGAGGCCGACTCCCCAGCGCAACCACCGCGGCATCTCGTCGGCTTCGTCGAGGCGTTGCTCGCTGAATTCGAGCCACTCATCCAAAGCGGCCTCGTCTACGGCCCCTTCACCTGGAGGAGGGTGGCTGTCCACCCGGGCACGATACCGATCACTTCCCCCTTCGAGGAGCAGGAGCTCGGAGCGCCATCCCTTACAATGCGGCGATGGCACGGACTCCGTTGACGACTCGCCGCAACCTGTTCGCTGCTCCTTAGCGCGCCGCCCGGCAGTCACGCAGTTGCCCGCGCTACAGGAGGAGAGACATGAGCGAGAACATCACCAGCCGCTACCAAGAACTGATCGCCCCGGTAATCGCATGGGACTCCAAGATCGAGATCGTCAAGGGCGAGGGTGCTTGGCTGACCGGAGCGGACGGAAAGAGGTATCTGGACTTCTCGACCGGAATCGCCGTGTCTGGTCTCGGCCATCAACCGCCTCACGTCAAGGCCGCCATCCAAGAGCAGCTCGATCGGTTCTGGCATGCCGGCGGGGTGTTCCTGTACGAGCCGTTGGTGCGGGCCGCCGCCGCCCTCGAGTCGATCACGCCGCCCTCCATCGACATGTTCCTCTTCATGAACTCAGGCGCCGAAGCAGTCGAAGCCTCCATCAAGCTGGCCCGCAAGACCAGCGGTCGGCAGGGGGTTGTCGTGTTCCGGGGCGGGTTTCACGGACGCACCATGGGGGCGGTCAGCTACACAACGTCCAAGGCCAAATACCGCCAGGGCTATCACCCGCTGGTGGGGTCGGTGTTCGTGACGTCGTTCCCCCACCCCTACCGCTGGGGGATGAGTCAGGAGGAAGCCAACGCCCGGGCGCTCTCCGATCTCCACTTGATGCTCAAACACGAGGTGACTCCAGGCGAGATCGCCGCCTTCCTGGTCGAGCCGCTCCAGGGTGAAGGCGGCTACTACCCCGCCGGCCAGGAGTTCATGGAGGCATTACGAGCCATCTGCGACGAGCACGGCATCCTGCTCATCGTTGATGAGGTGCAGACGGGGTTTGGCCGCACCGGGGACTGGTTCACCTCGTTGGTGTACAACGTGCGGCCCGACATCCTGGTGATGGGCAAGGCCATTGCCAACGGGTTGCCCCTGTCTGCTGTCGGCGCCAGCGCCGAGCTCCTCAACCAATGGCCCCCGGGATCGCACGGCACCACGTTCGGCGGCAACCCCATCTGCTGTGCCGCCGCCGCAGCCACCGTCGAATCGCTCCACGACGTCGTGCCGCACGTGCCCAAACTCTCGGAGCACGCCTTCGATCGTTTCTTCGAGATGAAGGCGATGCACCGCACGATCGGCGACGTGCGCGGGTTGGGGCTGATGATCGGGGTGGAACTGGTGGGAGAGGACCGCGCGCCCGATGCCGACGCCTTCAAAGCGGTGTCCACGTACGCCAAAGAGAACGCCATGTTCATCCTGTCATGCGGTCCCGACGGCAACGTGATCCGTTTCATCCCGCCACTGAATATCTCGACGGAGGAGCTCGATTTGGGCATCGACATCATCGATGCCGCGCTGACCAACTACGAGCGCTGAGCCGTCGCCGCCTGCGTTCGCTGGCGTCGCTCGGGCCGGTCTTCACCGGGCACCAGTGCTGCGGCAACCGCCCCCGCGATGGCAACGAGCACCAACCAGTCACCAAACCGGGTGAACAGCGTTGGCCCGGCGGTGCGGAACCTCACCCGGCCCAAGAGGACGGTTTCCTCGAAGAGCTCGGTGGGCTCGTGAACGTCTCCGGAGGCCGAGATGATCGTCGACCTGCCGGTGATGGCGGCATGAACGAGATCTTGGCCGACGGCGGCCGCGTTGACGCGGGCCAGCCCGATGAGCTGATCAGAGGCCGCCCCCGTACCGTACGAGGCCTCGTTGGTGGCGATCACCAACAGCTGCGAACCGATCTGGGCCTCCGAACGCACCAGCCGG
>JBFIXI010000070.1:0-22815 GCA_041605955.1 Acidimicrobiia bacterium | reverse complement strand
GGCGCCTCGCCGCGTTTGCCGGGCGCCCCGGCGCGCCACGGCGCATCTGGCGTGCGCCGAGGTATCAGCGCCGGGCCGACTCCGGGTGTCGCTCGGTACACTGAGTCATGACTTCGCCGGCTCGGTGGAGCCAGGGCGCCGGGTCATCACATCGGGGGGTCTCGGCATGGCACGTGACAGCAAGACTGCGCAGTGGGTTGCGATTGCCGGTGTCATCCTCGCCATCCCGGGCGCCCTCCTGGCGTGGACTCAGCTGACTGGTGATGACGATGGGACGGGGGGCCCGGCGATCGACACCGCTGCGATCGCTCCCGGTGGGACGCTGGTTCCCGACTCGGACACTACGGTGCCGCAGCCGGCAACTCTCGACGTCGAGGAAGCGTTTCTCTCGCAGTTCGAGCCCGATCAGGGCTTCCTCGGCGACTTGGGTTGCGATGGGGACGTCGCCAACTTCGCCACTGGCCTGGGGCTGCCTCAGCAGAGCCTCCCAGACGGTGTGTGGTATTGGAACGGGGCCGTGGCCGGATGGCTCAGATGGGACGGGCTCATCTATTACCCGGGCTTCAACACCATCTGGTCGTTCTGTACCGGTCGGCAATGGGACCCGTTCTTGCAGTCCTGGTTTTGAGGCCGGTTGTCCGTGCCGGATGCGTGCGGTCCGCTCCTTGTGAGGCGTAGGATGGGGGCAGCGCCGAGGAGCGCATTGGGGGCAGCGGACCCGCCGGTGTGTGGCCTTGGAGGCTCTTAGTAGAGCAGTCGCTTTCAGCGGTTTTCGCCGTAGAGAGCGAGATTGCGTGAGCAACTCGAGTACGTAAGGTACTTGGGACCGATGCGGATCTCGGAAGGGACCCGTAAGGGATCACGTTCCTCCCTTCAACGTTCGACGGCGAAGGGACGCGTAGTCTGCGGGTGAGATGCTCGTTACGGTGCAACTGCCCTTCATCGATGTCCGCCACTTCCTGCCGCGGGAGGTGACCGGTCAGCTCCCCCTCGTGTCCGCGTTCACCGGCCTCAGTCCGGGCGAGGACTTCATCCGAGCGTTCGGCCCGTTGCAGCGCCGGCGCCGCGGTGGAGACTCCGCTTGGCCGGGCGAAGAGCTGTACGCCAACGCCGCCCGGGCGCTTCGCTTCGATCGGGACTTGCCGGCCGGTGGCGAAGCCGGTCAATATCGATTCCGGGCTGCATTCCGCCGGCTCATGGCAGACGGCACGGCGACGGTGCGGGTCGACACCGGTCTTGCGGTCAGCGTGCGGTGGGACGCGGAGCTCCCGGCGGCCGATGCGCTGGTAGCGGCCGCCCTCGACATCCCGGTCGCCGTGCGGTCCTTTCCCGAGCCTTTCGCCCGAACCGCCCTCGGGTCCGCAGGAGGTGGATTGGCGAGACACTTCAGGAGGTCCACCACCTCAGTCGCCAAACAGGTCGACGATGCCCCCTCGTGGTGGTGCCAAGATGTTCCACCTGCAGTCCTGATCGAGAGCTCGGAGCTGGGTCCCCCCGCCCGCGCCCTGTCCCCGGTCACCGGCCTGGAGGATCGCGGGATTCGCCTATATCACTGGTATCAGCCGCATCAGGGCAAGGACGTCGACGTGTGGCTGCTGTCGAATCGCGGAGCCGACAAAGGCATGGTGAGGCGAGTTCGAATTCACCTGCTCCGTCTGCACGCGGAGTGGCAGTCGCTGCGTGCGGTGCTGCGGCTCCTCGGGAGAGAGCGGATCCCGGTGGAACCGCACACGCCGCACACCAACCGCCTTCAGGCCTACCTGAACCAGAAGACCAACCTGGTGAACAAGCGGCGGCTTGACGGCATGCCGCAATCGGAGTTGCTGGCGGCCGCCTACCGCACCGACGAGCTCGTCCACGCGGGCGAGCGCGGCAGCGTGCGCACTGCGGCGGCTGCGATGCGCCCCAATCTGCGGCGCACGGTGGAGAGTTTGGCGTCGGAGAGCCGGCGCCCCCGCATCTTGATGTTGGCCGCCAATCCGCTGGATCAAGAGGAGCTGGACTTGGGCCATGAGCACTACACGATCGATACCGTCCTGTACAACGCGCTGCAGAACGAGTTCGAGCTCAAGCAGTTCGGCTCGGTGGAGCCGTCTCAGCTCCAGTCGCTCATGGAAAGGATGCAGCCCCATATCGTGCACTTCACGGGTCACGGCCAGTCGGGGGCCGTGGTCTTGGAGGATGCTGCCGGTATGTCGCAACCGGTGGCACCCGCTGCTCTGGCCCGGTTGTTCGAGTTGGCGCGATCGCCGGTGTCGTGTGTTGTCCTCAACGTGTGCGGCTCGATGCCGGCCGCCGAAGCCATCGGCGCCCACGTCGACGTTGTGCTGGGTACGGCCCGAGATATCTCCGACGCTGATGCGATCGACTTCTCGCGAGCGTTCTACTCCGCGCTGGGTAGGGGCGACGGAGTGCAGAGAGCCTACGATCTGGCCGTGAACCATCTCGATCTGCAGAGCCGGACCAACGTGACTCAGCTCGTCATCAAGGATGGGGTCGACGCGGGCCACTTAACCATGGCGGCGATGGCAGGCGGGTGAGCACCAAGGTCACTATTTCTGTGGTGCGCTGGAGCCGCACTCCAAACGTTGAGTCGTGAGTCGCTCTCTGCCCGCCCGGGCGGAGCGCCGTCCGTCTATCCGTCCCGTACGAGGGCCAGCTGGTTGGCCACCGCCACAGTGCGGCCGCTGTCGTCGTAGATCTCGCAGTGTTCGTCGGTAGTGCCGTAGTAACCGTCGTCGCTGTGGGTGTGGAGGCGGAGCCAGCCGGCGATGGGGCGGAGTCGGACGTGGGTGGTCATCTCGATGGTCGGCACCCAGGAGGGAGGTCGACCCGAATTGAAGATCGGCGGTGGTAGCGCATCGACCAAAAAGACCAGTGCCAAGGGGTCGACGGGCCGCTCGTCGGCGAAGCGCAGCCAAGCTTTGATCTCGCTGCGGCCGCTGGGTTCGCCCGTCAGGAATCCGACATCACTCGGCTTGAAATGGGTCTCGATCCGCGCGGCGACGGTGGCGTTTTCGAAGCCGCTGCGGTCGGGCACCACGCAGTCGTTGCGCGGGGGCAGGTCCTGGAGCACGAGACGCAGCGACTCATGGGCGGTGTACGGCACCTCGCCGAAGCTGCCCAGGAAACTGGCCACGGTCTCCCCGTTCTGGATCATCGCGGCGGCCGCCCGGGCCAGCCGCCGTCCCGAGGCGATCAGCTCCGTGGTGATCTCCACAGCTCCCGGCCGAGCAGGGCGGATGAAGTGGGTCGTCAGCGAGACGGGGTGGGCCCGGCCGGTGGCAGCCACCATGGCGCGCGCCGCAACCGCTGCTAAGTAGCCGCCGTTGACCGTGTCCCACACACCCCACCCCTCGTGGAGCCGACCCGTATAGATTCCCGGCGCCTGCTCGGCGACTGCAGTGGCGATGTCGAACTCGTGGCTCATCTGCGGGTGATCCTATGCGGGGCGGCGGCGGGCGAGGTGGCACAGGACGGGCCGTAGCCTGAACCCTGCTGGGCGACCGGCGCCCGGGTCCCGGATGCCTGGATTGGAGGTGGGCTCACTAGCTTGATGCCGATGGAGCTCATCTTCCTAGGGACCTCGTCTGGTACGCCGACCCGGCATCGCAACGTGGCCGGCTTGGCGCTGAGGTCGGGTGGCGCATGGGACCTGTTCGACTGCGGCGAAGGCTCGCAACACCGGATCGCCCAGACTTCGCTGCGGCTGCAGCGGCTGCGCCGCATCTTCATCAGCCATCTGCATGGTGACCACTGCTTCGGTTTGTTCGGCCTACTCGCCAGTCGCGCTATGGACGGTGCGGAGACGCCGGTCACGGTCATCGGGCCGACGGGGCTCGAAGATATGGTGCGCACCGTTCTCTCTCGCTCGGCCACCTACCTGAGCTATCCGCTGGAGGTCATCGAAGTCGCCGAAACGGGGGGCCGGGTGCAGGAAGACCCAACGAGGACGGTGGACGCGCTGCCGCTGGCGCACCGGGTCACGAGCTTTGCATGGTGGATCCGGGAGTCAGACCGGCCTGGTGCGTTCGATGCGGCGCGAGCCGCAGACCTGGGGATCGAGCCGGGGCCTGAATACGGGCGACTGAAGGCCGGGGAGACCATCACCCTCGCCGATGGCCGCGAAGTCCACGGCATCGACCTCGTTGGTCCGCCCCAACCGGGGCGCATATTGATCATCGCCGGCGACAACAGCGATCCAGCGGGGCTGCTCGCCAGAACCGGCCCGGTCCAAGTCCTCGTTCACGAGGCGACGTTCACGGAAGACGTGGTGGCCGAGCTGGGGGACGATCAAGGCCACAGCACGGCCGCTCGCGTCGCGGCGGCCGCGGCGAACGCCGGCGTCGGCGCCCTCGTTCTCACGCACTTCAGCCCTCGTTACGCGCCGGATGCGGCCTTCGGGGCCGGGACCCCGAGCTTGCCACGCGAGACCGGTCGAACGATCGGCGAGGTGCGTGACGAGGCTCAACGGCACTTCACAGACGGCCTCCACATCGCCGAGGACCTCGCGGAGTTCGAGCTCAGTCGCGCCGGGGTGCTGCAACGCCGGGACTCCGCCTCTGGTGACGGCTAGAGCTGATGGTCGATGGCGCGGCCGACGGCTACTTCTCGGTCCATTCGTACCCCACGGCGGGAAACGGCTCACCATCCAACGACTCGTAGAGGCGGCAGGCGGCTTCATTGTCGTCTTCGGTCAGCAGCCACGAGCGGGCGACGCCGGCGGCGGCTGCGATCCGCCGCACCTCGTCCATCAGCTCGGTGGCCACCCCCCGTCGCCGGAATTGCGGTGCCACCTCGAGGTCGTAGATCAGGAGCATCCGTTCACCGTCGAGCCGGTCCAGCACCTGGGCATGCAGATAACCCGCCGGGGTCTCATTCACCGCCGCCAGCAGCAAGATGAAATCGTCCTTGGCGAGCGCCCGGGCCAGCCGAGCGGCGGTGCCCGGGGCGCGGCGGTAGATCCCATCGAGATGGGCGGCCGCGGCCGCCGCGTCGGCTTCAGTTGCCCTTTCCACGGCGATCATGGCTCAGTCCGGCTCGATCGGGTTGGCCAGCCCTTCGACTGCCTCGCCGCCGGCTGCCAGCAACGCCGCCGGAGGCACCTTGATCTTCAGCGTGCGACTGCCGCCGCCCACTATCACCCACTCCTTCTCCATGATTCGGGAGTCGACATACAGGGGAAGCTCGGGCGGGAGCCCGAAGGCTGTGACTCCGCCCATGATCATGCCGGTCACCTCGGCGGTGACCTCGGCTGGAGCGAACGACAGCTTGCGGACGCCGAGCAGGCTGCGCACCTTCTTGTTCACGTCGAGGCGACTGTCGGCCAGCACGACGCAGGCGGCGTGGTGGCCCGGGGGGCGCTTCGAGGCCACGACAATGGTGTTGGCCGACTCATCGAGCGCGTATCCGTAGTGCTCGCAGAACGACGCTGTATCGGCCAGGTCCGGGTCGCACGGAAGGAACTCGTGCTCGACTCCGAGCGCCTCGACGGCGTCTCGAACGTGCTGTTCGATATCCATGCCGCCGATTCAACCATGCCGATTCGGCCGTGCCGATTCGGCCGTGTCCGGCGCTGCGCTACCCGATCGGCGACCAGGCTCAATCAGTGACGACGAGGATCGCCGCCGGCCCTTCCATGTCCTCGGGAGGCATGCCCTCGGCCTCGTCCGGCGCCAGCAGCTCTCCCAAGAACAGTTGGCGTCCCGGCGCCAACTCGTGGCAGCTGTCCAGGCTCATTGTCGAAGGGCCGGAAGCGCTGCTCTACGGCACATGTGACAGATATTCGTGGAACTAACGGCCCGCCTGTGCCAGTATGTCGCCACCAGAGAAAGGAGGTGGTCCAAGAATGCATTTAGGTTTATCTAGGACTCTGGAGGTGGCCGAGCGCTGAGCTGCGGCCCTGACTTTTCAGGAGTCGCCGCTCCCCGCCAGCCGTGAGCGGAAGCGGGACAGGTAGCGACTTCAACTTGGACCACCGGGACCCGGAGATCTGCGATCTAGTCCTATCGCAGCATCGGTATATGCCGTCGCGGCGCCGATGAAGTGTCTCCGGGTTCAACGCGTTCCGGGTCAACGCGTTTCGGGTCAACGCGTTTCGGGGTCAACGCGACCGTTGTGACGCGTCCCGGTCAACGCGTGGCTGTTCGACCATCGCCGGCAGCCGGCACTTCGTTGCGGCCGCCGGCAACGGAGAAGCGTCGCAAGGTTGGTACCTTCGCGCCATGGAGCGCCCCGGATACAACGGCCCGCACGACGACGGCCCGCAAGACGACGGCCCGCAAGACGACGGCCCGCAAGACGACGATGCGATCGTGGTGGGGGAGTACCTATACCGGGGCGATGCCGAGGTGGCTCGAGCAGTCCTCGCCGGCGAAGGCATTGTCGCCGTCGTACGGGCGGACGACGAGGGGGGCCTCAACCCCGGGTTCTTCTCCGAGTATCGCGTCACGTTGCTCGTCAGGCGGCGGGATGGGGCGGCGGCTCGGCAAGCACTGGCAGTGGGGGAGGCGTTGGTGATCCCCAGCCAGATCCAGCGTGCCATGGTGGACCACTCTCAGTGGGCCCATCCCCTGGAAGCCTGCGGCCTGATAGCGGGGGCGGGCAACGTGGTCGGCCTCGTCTTCTGCCTCACCAACCGGCTGGCGTCGCGCACCCGCTACACGATCGACCCCCGCGAGCACTTCGGAGCGCTGCGTTACGCCGAGCGACAAGGACTTGCCATCCTCGGGGCGTGGCACTCCCATCCCAACGGGAGCGCCTCGCTGTCAGCTTTCGATCGGGATCTGTCGCCGGGCGGATCCTGGGTCACCGTTGTGGTGGGTAACGCTGCGGGCCGGGTGCCGATCCGCGCTTACCGCACGCACGACGGCGAGGTCGAGGAGTTGGCCGTTGTGGAGGAATAGGGGCACAGCGCGACCGCCTAGCCTGGCCACGATGGAAGCTGTGCCCGAACCGGAGCCCGAATCCGGGATCTCGCCGCGCCACCTCTTGTACAGCCTGGTCGGTTGGGGGCTGCAGGCTGCCTTCGGAGTGATCGCCTTCGCGTCGGGTCTAGTGGCACCTCCGGCAGGGGTGGCGGTGATCATCTCTGTATGGGCCATCACCGCGGTGTATTCGGTCGTCAACTGGCGCCGTACGCCCTGGATCCCGCTCGGCATGGGTTTGCTGGCCGGGGTGATGATCGTGGGCATCATCGCCGTGGGCGGTGCCGTGCTGGGATGGAACGCGTGATGTGGCTCCACGTGCTGGGTAGCAGCGGCACTGCGCCCCGGGCCACCAATCCGGCGAGCGGCTACCTGGTGCGCAGCGAGCGCGCCGCCATCTGGATGGATGCCGGCCCGGGGACTTACATGGCACTGCTGCGCCACCTCGAGCCCACCGAGCTCGGCGCAGTGCTGCTGAGCCACATGCACGCCGACCACTCCACAGACCTGTTTGCACTGCTGCATGATCTCCGGTACGTGCGCGTCGCCAGTGACCCGGTTCTCGTGATCGGGCCCGACGGAACGACAGAGCGCATCGCCAGCTTTCTGCAGGCGGGACCCGACCATGCGATGCACAGCACTTTGCAGATTCACGAGGCGCAACCAGGCGAAGAGGTCACAGTCGGCGATGTGACCGTCGCCGCCCAGGCTGCGCATCACTCGGTCCCGGCGTTGGCGTTTCGGCTCAGCGACGCCACCGGCGCGCTGGGCTACACGGGCGACACCGGTCCCAGCGAGATGGTGACCGAGCACGTGGCGGGCGTCGACGTGCTGCTCGCCGAAGCCACGCTCCAGGACGACAGCGAGTCGATGCCGTTTCACATGACGGCCCGCCAGGCCGGCGAGATGGCGGCCGCGGCGGCCGTCGGCCGGCTGTTGCTCACCCACATTCCGGCGTCGCTCGATCCGACCGAGAGTCTGCTCCAAGCGAGCGCCGCCTATTCGGGGCCGCTCAGCTTGGCGGCGCCGGGGGACCGCTACATGATCGCCCCTGCGGGCAACGAACAACGGGAGGAGTCTGCATGACCGACCAGACGGAGGCCCCGCCGGGGCGCAGCGATCGGGCGATCGACGAGTTGCGGCCGGTGAGAATCACCCGCGGCTTCACCGAGATGACTCCCGGCTCAGTGCTGATCGAGATGGGCCGGACCAAGGTGTTGTGCACCGTCTCGCTCGAGTTGGAGGTGCCGCCGTGGATGCGCGACACCGGCAAGGGCTGGGTCACGGCCGAGTACTCCATGCTGCCCGGTTCCGGAACCGAGCGGATCCCGCGGCGCTCCCAGAGCGGCGGCCGCACCAAGGAGATTCAGCGGCTCATCGGGCGCGCCCTGCGGGCGGTCGTGGATTTCACGGCGATGGGAGAGATCACCGCCCGGGTCGATTGTGATGTGCTCCAGGCCGACGGGGGCACTCGCACCGCAGCAATCACGGGCGCTTGGGTGGCCCTCGCCGACGCGTTCGACACCGTGGTCGCCTCGGGGCGGCTGCCCGCCTCGCCGATCAGGGACAATCTGGCGGCTGTGTCGGTGGGACTGCGTGATGACGAAGTTCTACTGGATCTCGACTATTCGGAAGACGTCACTGTCGATGTCGACTGCAACGTGGTGATGACCGGGCGCGGCAACCTGGTCGAGATCCAAGGCACCGCGGAAGGCGGCACCTTCAGCCGCGAGCAGCTCAACGCCATGATCGATCGGGCTGCCGCAGGGATCGCCCAACTGGTGGCTTGCCAGAACGAGGCACGGGCCTGATCTGTGAGACTTGACCAGCCCGTTGTGGTCGCCTCGCAGAATCCCGACAAGATCGCCGAGATGGAGTCGGTGCTGGCCGACTTGGGGGCGGTGGTGGAGCGGGGCCACAGCTGGCCGGAGGTTCCGGAGACGGCCGCCACGCTGGAAGGCAACGCACTGCTGAAGGCCCGTGCCGTCGCCGCCCAGACCGGGCGGATTGCCATCGCCGATGACACCGGGCTGGAAGTGGATGCGCTGGGAGGGGCTCCCGGGGTGATCACCGCCCGCTATGCCGGTCCCGACGCCACGTATGCCGACAACACGGCCAAGCTGCTTCATGAGCTGGAGGGAGTGTCCAATCGGTCCGCCCGCTTCCGCACTGCGGTGGCACTGGTTACGCCCGACGGCGACGAGATCGTGGTCGAAGGCGTGCTCGAAGGGGAGATCGGGCACGCGCCGCGCGGCGAGTTCGGCTTCGGGTACGACCCGGTGTTCGTAGTAGCAGGCAGAACGTTGGCTGAGATGGACCCCGCCGAGAAGCACGGCATCTCCCATCGAGCCCGCGCCCTGCGCGCCCTCCACGCCGCCATCGAGGCGATCGCCTAAAGGCGTTTTCTCGCACCGGGTGCGCAGCCATTGGCTCGATGAGCCATCATGGCCGCCATGAGACTGCGGTTCGGAACACGATGACGGAGCGGCAGCGACTGCGATGGGCGCTGGCCGTGGTCTCATCCGTGATCGTCGTCGGTGTGGTGGGCTACGTCGTCATCGAGGGATTGAGCCCGATCGATGCGCTCTACGAGACCGTCATCACGATCTCAACGGTTGGGTTCGAGGAACCCGCCGGTGGGCTGACCGACGCCGGCAAGCTCTTCACGGTGATCCTGGTCCTCATGGGGGTGGGAGCCGTCTTCTACTCGGCGGCAGTCGTGCTGGAGGTTTTCATCGACGAGATGGTGGGTGGCCGGCGCCGCCTGAGACGGGAGGAGAAGATGATCGCCAAGCTGCAAGGGCACACCATCGTGTGCGGATATGGGCGGGTGGGAACCAGCGTTGCCCAACGCCTGGTGGCCCACGACGTCGATGTGGTGGTCGTCGATGACGATGACGAGCGGATCACCAATGCCCGTGACGACGGGTTCGTCACCGTCAGGGGAAACGCTATCCAGGAGGATGTTCTGACCGCGGCAGCACTGGAACGGGCCCGCGTGTTGGTTGCATGCGTGCACAGCGACTCCGACAACCTCTCGATCGTCCTATCTGCGCGGGTGCGCAAGCCCGAGCTCTACATCGTGGCCCGGGCCTCCGATCTCGAGGCCGAGCGGCGCATCAAGATGGCGGGGGCCAACCGGGTGATCACACCCCCGGAAGTCGGGGCCGAGCGCATTGCTGCCCTCGTGCTCGACACCGGGCTCACCGAGTTCGTCGATATCGCCACCGGCGGCATGCTCCTCGAATATCGCTTCGAAGAGATGGAGATCACCCCCGGCTCCGAGCTCGCAGGCAAGACGCTCGCCGAGAGTCAGCTACGCACCCGCGTCGGCGCGACCGTGCTGGCGGTGCGCCACGCCGACGGGCGGGTGACCGCCAATCCGTCTCCGATCATGCCGCTGCGGGCACAAGACGTGCTGGTCGCCATCGGCACTGCGGAGCAGCTGGAGCAGCTACAGAAGCTGATGTGAGGCTCGTGCCTCGCTTGGGCGCATCAGCTGACTCGCATACCTAAGAGACCCCGGGGCTGACGCCGGGGTCTCTTTGGGTGCGCACGGGGGATGCCCGGAATGCCCTACCAAACTCTGCTGGGGCTGGATCGCGACTAGTCGTTGTCGACCCAGCTGATCGTGATGTGGCTGTCGTTATTGGAACTCGACTCTTCGGTATCGAACCTTGCCCGGATGTAGGAGCCGTCGTGGCTGGCCGCCATGTGCGAGATGTGCTCGTCGGTGGAGAGAAACTTGCGCTGCAGGTCGAGAACGATTTGCCTCTCGAGCTCTTTGCGATGGGCTTCCAAGCGATCGAACGCCGCCCTCATCAGATTCGACATGTTGGTTCCTTACGTAGCTCTCGTTCGTGGTAATAGAGATATCGGCAGGTGGCTGCCGAAAACTGGAGGGTGGTTCCGCGATCGGCTGGTAGGACTAGTCAGCGGTAACTCACCATGGGTCTCTCGACACGCGTAGGGCCGGTTGCTTACTCTGTCTGGATCCTGCAAGGGAGTGGTGGACTTGGCGAAGACTCGAAGAATGATCGGCCTGATGGTCGTTGCGCTGATCGGTGGGTTGTCCTTGACGGGCATCGCGGCTGCCAACGAGGGCGGCGAAGTCGCCGAGGGGGCGCTGGCGACACCTCGAGTGGTCGTCGATGAGGAGAATGGCCTGGTCTTCATCGGCATACCCATCGTTGGCGAGCTGCCGGAATGCGGACCCAGCACCACCGACCCGGCAACCGATGAGTCGGCAAGCGCGGTGTACGGCGCAGGCGACTGCATCGAGTTCGTCATCGCTCACCCTCCCGGTAAGACACACCACGGCGCCATTGTCTCGACCGTCGCCAAGAATCTTCATCCTTCGATGCTCGACGGCATCAAGAAGGGCGAGATCACGAGGGTGGTCGCCTCGGGGAAGGGAGCAGGCGACGCCGGCGGAGGAGTCGAGAAGGACAAAGCCGACAAGCCCGACAAGTTCAGGGACAAGCCCGACAAGGCCGAGCGGTTCCGCATCAAGGCCGAGCGGTTCCGCATCAAGGCCGAGCGGTTCCGCATCAAGGCCGAGTGGTTCGAGAGCAGGGGCGACAAGTTCGCCGACAAGGCCGAGAAGTTCAGGGCCAAAGCCGACGAGTTCGAGGCCAAGGCCGAGAACCTCGAGTAGTGGCCGTCAACCTTTCTGGCACCTCCTCGCCGTTAGAGGTGATTGGTCACGCGGTCGTTAGATCACTGGCGTAGACCTCACTCCCGTCCAGAGTGAGGCAGAGCCCACTTTGTCCTTGACGTATTGTGACAATCTGGCCGTGAAATCCATAGACGTCACATATAGCTATGGCTACCGTCGCCGAAGTGGACATGTCGCAATCTCCGACGCTGCAGGACATCCCCGCCATCGTGGGCAAAGGCATCGACAATTACCGTCGTGCCCTCGTGCCGGCGACAGCGATGGCATTCGTCGTCCTCGCAGTGTTTGGGGTGGCAAGAGTGATTGCCCAGCGATTCGTCGATGACGGTAACTTGTTGGCGGCGTTCGTCATCGACTTCGCCGGATTGTCGCTGGCGAGCGTTATCGCCCTGCCGTGGTTCCGGCTCGCCCTGCAGGTCGAGCGAGGAAAGCCTGCCGCCATGCCGTCGCCTTCGAGCCTCGAATGGGGCTCGATGGTGGTCGCAACCCTGTTCTTCTGGGGAGGGGTCATGCTCGGCATTCGCTACATGGTGGGCATCCCCAGCATCTTCGTCCTCATCTGGTATGGGCTGTTCGGTTATGCGGTCGCCACGGGCGTAGGGCCTGGGCTGCGTGCTTTGGGAACGAGTGTGCGGCTCGGCCAAGGGCGGCGCTGGACGGTGGCGCTGCTCGCGCTAGTGCTCGCATTCATGAATCTCCTCGGCTTGCTGCCCATCGGTGCCGGAGTCAACCCGGTGACGGTTACCGCCACGATCGTCTTGTTGGCAATCACTACCAACGTCTCCATGGGAGCTGGAGCACATCTATTCGACTGGCTCGCGATAAGTGAGAAACGATGAACCAAATGCAAATTCGAAACGGGGCGGCGGCGTCGCCTGGCATCGGCGTCGGGCCGGCCTATGTCGTCAGCTCGGGGGCACCGACCATCCCCGACGTCGCCGAACCGGCTAGCGCCTTCGCGGCGGCCGCCGAGGCCGCATCGGCCCAGTTGAATCACTTGGCGGATGCTGCCGAGGCGTCGGGGTTGAAAGAGGCGGCGGAGATTCTGCGCGCCCAGGCGCTAATGGCTGAAGACCCGATGCTCGCCGACGAAGTCGAACAGCGACTGCAGCAAGGCGACTCGCTGGCAGATGCTCTCGCCGGCGCCTCGGTCGCCCTCGCCGAAGCATTGCAGAACACTGGGGTCGAGTATCTCGCGCAGCGCGCCGCCGATGTCGCCGAAGTTGTCAATCGAATTGCCCACACTATTGCAGGCGTAACGCCGGCGGGTCTCGGAGACATCGGCGAACCGAGCGTCGTTGTCGCCCGAGTGTTGACCGCCGCCGACACCGCCGCAATGAACCCCGCGCTGGTGAGAGGATTCGTCACCGAGGAAGGCGGGCCGACCGGTCACGTCGCAGTGATCGCGAAGGCCCTCGGGATTCCTGCCGTGGTCGGCGTTGCCCAAGCCCTCGCCTCAGTTGAGAACGGCGACGGCGTGATCGTCGACGGCATCGCGGGCACCGTCATCGTCCGACCCGATGCGGCGACGACAACCGAGTACGCAGAGCGTGCAGCGCGACGACAAGTGCTCGTCGCAGCTGCTCAGTCCTATCGCGGCTGGTCGATCTCGTTCGGCGATCGTGCCATGACCGTCGCCGCCAATGTGGGAAGCCCCGGCGACGTTGCGGCGGCTGCCGAGGAGAAGGCGGACGGGATTGGGCTCTACCGGACCGAGTTTCTGTTCCTCGACACTGCAGAGGCGCCCAGCGAGGACTCACAATTGGTGGCTTATGGGGAGGCCCTGACGGCGTTCGAGCACCCTGTCGTCATCCGCACCTTTGACATCGGCGGCGACAAGCCTGCCGAATTCGTCGCCGTGGCGCCGGAGGAGAATCCATTCCTGGGTGTCCGCGGGATGAGACTGTATGCCCAGGAACGGCACCTCGCGTTGACTCAGGCCCGAGCCTTGCTGCGAGCCGCGATGCACGGTGAGCTGTGGGTGATGGCGCCGATGATCGCAACCGTCACCGACGCACGATGGATGCGTGAGCTGTACGACGCAGCTCGCGAGAGCCTCGACGCGGAGGGTGTCGAGTACGGCGTCGTGAAGCTGGGGGCCATGGTCGAGGTGCCGGCGGCGGCGTTGAATGCAGCCGCGCTCGCCCGTCACGTCGACTTCTTCTCAATCGGCACCAATGACCTGACCCAATACACCTTGGCGGCAGACCGCACCTCCGGTGTGCTGGCTTCTTACGCCGACGCCGCCGACCCGGCAGTGCTCCGACTGTGCGCAATGACAGCGACGGCCGGGGGGGAGCACGGACTCTCGGTTTCGGTTTGCGGGGAGGCGGCCGCCGACCCCGCGCTGGCCGTGCTCTACGCGGCGATGGGGATGGACAAGCTGTCGGTCAACCCGAACTCCGTGAATCTCATCAAGAAGTCGCTGGACGAATTCGACGCGGGGACCGCAGCCGACCTGCTGCAATTGACTTTGCGCGCCGCCAGCGCATCCGAAGTCAGGGGACTTCTCACAGAAGCCGGACTCTGATTTGGCTATCAATCTCACCAGCCGCCAGGTGCGCACGATCGAGTGCATGCTGGAGCAGAATGAGCCGCGAACCCTCGCCGCCATCGCAGACGAGCTCAGACTGAGCCCGCGCATGGTCCGCAGTGACCTCGACGGAATCGAGCGTTTCTTGGCCGATCACGGTGTCGTGCTGCTGCGACGCCGCGGTGTGGGGGTGTGGTTGGAAGGCGACTCTGGAGCGCTTGCTTCGGTGCGGAAGTCGTTTGCCGCCCTGGGCGACGACGAAGCGTTGCGCGTCTTCTCTCCGGAGGATCGCGCCCGCCTTGGTGTCTTCTCTTTGCTCGCCGCGGCTCCCGAGTGGCTCACGGTCGAGACGATGCGTCGCCGGCTCGAGGTGTCCGTGACCTCTGCGCGCCGCGACCTGGCCCGCATCGAGGAGTGGTTGGAGGAAAGAGGGCTGTTCCTCGCTCGTCAGCCCGGTGTGGGCATGAAGGTGGTGGGCACGGAGACGGCGATTCGACGGTCGCTCATCAAACTGTTGCTGGAAGTCGTTCCTGCACAGACCCTCAGCGACGGCGGCGCCGGTCTCGAGTGGTGGCGAGTGGCGGGCATCTCGGCTGGCATTCGTGACTTCCTTCGGCAGATTCCCCTCCCAGAATGCCATGCGATCGTGGAGGCGAACGACGCCCTGCGCTTCCAGTCTCGGGAAGGGCATCCTTGGCTGGCGGCAGACCTGGCCGTGACGGTTTTTCGCATCCGCAACGGCAGAACCCTGGATCTCGACACGGGTACGTTACGGTCGCTGCGAGATCATCCGGTGTGGGAGACCGCCGAGCTGACCGGAGCTGCTTTGGGCGCGTTGTCGGGAGCCTCGCTGGACGAGCAGGAGATCGCAGGCATCACTCAGCATCTACTGGGCCTCGTCGAGCTGGGCGCCGACCGGGTTACGGATTTGCCGCAGGACGATCCGCTGATCGGAGCTGCGATCGAGATTGCGGCAAGTGAGCTTCATCCGGGCCTTGGTGAGGACGTCGAGCTGCGCCGCAGCCTGGCCGACCATGTCGATCGGCTGCGGGTGCGCCTCAAGTACGGCCTGCCCGTCCACAATCCGCTGCTGCGTGAGGTCGGAGAGCGCTACCCCGACGTGCACGAGGTAGCCAAGCGGATCGCTCGCCTCATCGGGGATCGGATCGGGTCGACTGTCTCCGAGGACGAGGCAGGCTTCGTGACTATGTATCTCTCCGGGGCGTTGGAGAGGCTGCGGCTCCGGCCCCGTTCTCGAGCGGTCGTCATGTGCCCTGCCGGGGTGGCGACGGCTTGGATCTTGGTGTCGCGGATCCAGGCCGAGTTTCCCGAGCTCGACCTGGTGGAGGTGGTTTCTGCCGGATCGATTGCCGACGATGCCGAGTTCGAAGCCGATCTGATCATCAGCACGGTTGATATCGGGCCGGAGTTGAGTGGCGTTCCAGTTGTCGTCGTAGGGGCGTTACTGCCGGAAGATGACATCCGGCGGGTGGCGCGCCGGTTGTGACCCCGATTGTCATAAATCCGTAGTGCCCATTTGACACTGGCGAGGGCGCTGCGAGGCCGCCAAAGTCCTCGGGAATAGGGCTTCATGAGGAGGAGGAGCTGAGTGAAAGAGACTATTCAGAAGTTCGGCGGCAGGCTCGCTGGAATGGTTATCCCGAATCTCGGGGCTTTTATCGCGTGGGGTCTGATAACCGCACTCGTCATTCCGACCGGCTGGCTCGCCGAGATCGGCTGGCTCAACGTGGATACGGCAGACACGCTGACGGGCAACCTCGTCGGCCCGATGATCAAGTACCTGCTACCGGTGCTGATCGCGTACACGGGCGGCAAGATGGTGCATGGCCACCGCGGCGGCGTGCTCGGCGCGATCGCCGCCTTCGGCGTCATCGGCGGAGCAGCCTTCGAGCTGTCTTCCGGCGCAATCGGCGATCCGCCTCAGTTCCTCGGCGCGATGGTCATCGGCCCGCTGGCGGGTTGGGTGATGCGGATCATCGACGATTGGGTCGAGCCACGCACCCCGGCCGGGTTCGAGATGCTGTACAACAACTTCTCCCAGGGCTTTGCCGGCATCGGCCTGGTGTTCGTTGGGTACTGGGTGATTGGGCCGGTCATGTCGGCCATTGCCACGGCATTCGGCAACCTCGTGGACGGCATCGCCGACGCAGGCCTGCTCCCGCTGGCTGACATCCCGATCGAGGTCGGCAAGGTGCTGTTCCTCAACAATGCCATCAACCATGGTGTTCTCACCCCGCTGGGCACGACGGAGGTCGCCGAGAAAGGTCAGTCCATCTACTTCATGCTCGAGTCGAATCCGGGCCCGGGTCTCGGTTTGCTCCTTGCTTACTGGTTCGCGGGCAAGGGCCTCGCCAAGCTGGCGGCACCTGGTTCCGCCATCATCCACTTCCTGGGAGGCATCCACGAGGTGTACTTCCCGTTCGTGCTCATGAACCCCGTGATGATCGTCGCCATGTGGGCCGGCGGCATCTCGGCCGACATTGTGTTCGTCGCTACGGACGCAGGATTGGTAGGTCCGCCCTCCCCGGGCAGCATCTTCGCCTACCTGCCCCTGTTGCCCACCGGAGGTGGGGAGGCATTCGGGGTGTTGCTCGGCATAGCCGTCGGGGCGCTGATGGCGTTCGTGGTGGGCGTTGTGCTCCTCCGCCTGTTCCCAGTCAAGGACATGAAGGACACCGACGCCGACACCGACATCGGCGACATGATGCCGGCGATCCCCGGCCTCGAGTCGACATACTAGAGGTCAACGAGTTGGTGGCGGCGCGACGCTCGTCGCGTCGCCACCATCGTCTCCTAAGGAGGAACAGATTTGTCCGAAGTGGTTGTAAAGCAGGCCGGCGACGTGCGGTTGATCGTGCTGGCGTGTGAAGCGGGTATGGGGTCGAGCCTCATGACCGCGAATCAGCTCAAGAAGATGGCCAAGAAGGCCAAGCTGAATGTAACCGTGATCCACTCGGCCGTTCAGCAGATCCCGGATAGCGCAGACGTGGTGCTCGCCCATGCCGGGCTCGCCAAGCAGGCCAAGGCCAAGGTACCGGGCGCGGCCGTGGTGGCTTTTCAGATGTTCTTCAACGACCCCAAGGTCAAGGGGGTCATCGACAAACTGCAGGCGGGCGAGCCGATCACCTCGGAGCTCTAGATGTTGGATGTGCTCGACCGCAAATACATAAGGCTGGGTCTCGACTCGGTCGATCGCGATCAAGCCATCGACGCTGCCGGGGAGCTCCTCATTGAACGCGGTCTCGCCACGGCAGCCTACGTAGCGGCGATGCACGAGAGAGAGACCACCGTCTCCACGTTTCTGGGAAACGGCGTGGCCCTGCCGCACGGCACGTTCGAGGCCAAGGGTGAAGTGCTGGGCACCGGAGTCGTCGTGCTGCAGTACCCCGAGGGTGTCGAGTGGCCCAACGGCGTTGCCTATCTCGTGATCGGGCTCGCCGCGCGAGGTGAAGAGCACGTCGAAGTGCTATCCCAGCTCGCCGACGTATTGCAGGACGAGGTGCTCGCCAAGGAGCTGTGGACGGCGGGAGACGTCGACTTCGTCTATGAGACCTTGGCTGGGGGCAGCTCGGGGTGAAGGCGGCCATATTTGGCGCGGGGAACATAGGTCGTGGCCTCTTGGGAGAGGCCTTTGCAGATTGCGGCTACGGTCTTACGTTTATCGACGCCGATGCCGGCGTGGTAGAGATGCTGCGAGAGGATCCGTCATACGGGATCCAATGCAGCGACGGTCTCAGGACGATCTCCATCGATCGCGTTGTCGATGCTGCCGACGAAGAAGCCGTTCACAGCGCCGTTGCAGATGCGAACGTGGTGGCTACCGCGGTTGGCCCGGCAGTGCTCAAGATCGTGGCCCCAGCGATCGGGCAAGGCTTGCAGCAGAGCACGCTGACCGAAGTCAACGTGCTGGCGTGCGAGAACATCCACCCGAACTCCGCTGCGCTGCGTTCTCATGTCGTTGACGCATGCGGCGAAGCCGGCCTGGATGGTGTTGGGTTTCCCAACGTCGTAGTCGATCGCATCGTGCCTGGTCCTCCCGGAACGCGAGTCGTGGAGGTCGAGACCAGGTTCGAGTTCGTTGTGGATAGAAACGAGTGGCTGGGCCCTATTCCGAAAGGCCCGATCGTGTTCACAGCAGACTTGGACGCGTACAAGCTCCGCAAGCTCTGGGTGGTCAACGGACTCCATGCTGTCGCTGCGTGGCTGGGTCTCCAGCACGGCCACGAACACATTCACGGCGTCATGGCAGACGCTGCACTTCGGGAGACCGTTGCGGGAATCGGCGCCACCATGGCTCACGTTCTCGCGACCCGCAGCGGCGAGTTCGATGCAGAGGAGCTCGAGGCCTACTGCGCCAGGAGTCTGGATCGTTTTTCGGACCCGTCTCTGCCGGATCAGACGAAACGGGTGGCGCGGAACCCGCTCGCCAAGCTGGCAGCCGGCGAACGCGTCATGGCTCCGGCCAACGGAGCAGACGAACTGGGGCTGGACACCCGTCAGTTCGCCGAAGTCATTGCCGCCACGCTCAGCCTGACTGTTCCGGACGTCGAAGGAATCGACCGCTTACACAGGGCACTGGAGCAGCAGGGCTGGCGAGGACTGATCGTCGACCATTGCGGAGTGACGGCGGACGGGGCTCTGTATAGACAAATCGAAGAGAGAATGACCGAGCTGAGCACGAGAAGGGGCATCTCTATGATCACCGAAGAAATCGTCATCACCAATCCGGCGGGGCTCCACGCTCGGCCGGCGGCAGAGATCGTCGAGGCTGCGAAGTCATCGCCGGCCGAGATACGCATCCACAAGGGAGACAAGGCCGCCAATGCCAAGAGCATCATGTCTGTCCTCGCGTTGGGCGCCAACACTGGGGACACGGTGCAGTTGACGGTTGAGGGCGAAGGTGCCGACGACATCGCCGCTGCGTTGCGCCGGATCATGCAGTCGGAGGAGCACTGATGGCACGTCTCGACCAGCAGGAACTCACTGCCGCAGTCGCCCGGGCAATGAGTGCCGAACCTGACGGATCGGGAGCAGCCGATCTCGTGTGTGACAAAGGGCAGATCGTGGTCGCGGCCGACCCCGACGACTTCAAGGCGGCGTTCAAGCGTGTCAAGAAGATCGACGGATACCGCTGGGTCGCCATCAACCGTGAGGATTTGTTTGCCGCGAATACCCTCTCCTTGGGCAGCAAGGCCGGCATCGTGGACGCCGCCGGCAAAGTCCTCAAGGCGGCCGACATCCCGCGCAAGAAGATGCGGTGAACGACGAGCGGCCACGCCTGGCGGGGTGGATTCTGCCCCTGCCGAGCACTGTTCTCTGGGTGACGGTTGCCTCGTCCGTGATCTCGTACTTCTTGTTCAACAGAGCCGCCGCCAACCTCGTCGCCATTGCGGGAGCAATCCTGCTCACGGTCGTGCTCGTCGTACGCGATCGAACCGAGTGAGCGAGGGCGACGGTCGCGCGCACGTCCTGTCGCTCCTCGCCGACGCCATCGCAGCCGCCGCCAGTGATCGGCCACTCCTTGTCGCCATCGACGGTGTGGACGCCGCAGGAAAGACCATGCTCGCCGACGATTTGGCGAATGTTCTGCGCATGCGTGGCGAAGAAGTGGTCCAAGTGTCAATCGATGGCTTCCACCACCCGGCCGCCGTCCGGCACGCCAGGGCAACGACTAGCCCAGCCCGCAGCTACTACGAAGACTCTTTCGACTACGAGTCGTTTCGCAGGTTGGTGTTGCAGCCCCTTCGGCAATCACACGCGCGGACGATCATTCCCCGGATCTTCGATCACGAGACGGACACGCCGGTCCACGCCGAGCCGGTCGACGTCGGCGACGACACGATCGTGGTGGTGGACGGCATCTTCTTGGGACGACCCGAACTCGAGGGACACTGGGACGTGTGGATATACGTCGACGTCGATCCACCAGTGGCGCGCGCTCGCGGAGTCGCCCGTGACGAACACCTCTACGGACCCGCCACGCGCGACCGCTACCGGGCTCGTTACGAGCCCGGGCAGGCGCTCTATCACGGCGCAGTCAATCCAGCCGCTAACGCTGATATCGTCGTCGACAATACGATCCCGGCAGCACCCAAGCTTCGACGTGCCGGTGGTCCAGGGGACTGATCTGAGCTACCGCGGCTCCGGTCGGCCGTCGGTGCTGCGCTGCGATCTCCTTATTCGCAGCACCTCGAACACGAACATGGCGACGATTCCGGCGAGGATCACCAAGCCAGCGTTGGCGGAACAAGAGCAATCAGCGTCATGACTTCTGCTGCTTTCCGTCCGGATCGTCTCGGCTATAACGGCGCCGCGCCAGGGCCATGAGCTCCTCCGTAGGGCGACCCTCACCGGCTCAGCTGCGGTCGATCTCCCGCTCGATTTCGGAGAGGAGGTAGGCGCGCTCCGCCTCGATGGGTTCGGCGAGCCGAGCGCCGAGCACGGGGAGGCGCCACGCGCCAAGCTCGGCTCGGTCGAGGGGGCGCCTGCTGGCGTACTCGGTGAGATATATGTCTCCGAGCCGGCGGCGGGCTTCCGTGACCCCCGGGACCGGTTCGAGCTCGCCGAGGTCGGCTTCGACGATCAGGAAGAGGGATCGGGCAACTCCGTAGTGGTAGGGGCCGGTGATGGCGCGGTCCCAATCAATTGCCACCCATGTGCCGTCGGGACCGCCCATGACGTTGAGCACGTGAAGATCACTATGCAGTATCGATTCCCCGTCGGGGAGGTCGGCGAGCCGCCGCAAGATTGGTTGCTGTAGCTGGGCCGGCACGGCGTGCTCGATCCTGGCTACGAGCGCCTCTTTCATCGAGAGGAATCCCGTGGCGGTGCGGTCGTGGATGCGGCACTGCAGGGCCGCAAGGCCGATCATTGCCCGCGGACCCTCTTCGAAGACGATGTCGGCCATGAGTGGTCCCGGCAGTCGGTCGAGAATCAGGCCGAGGCGGCCATCGATCGTCATGGTTCCGTGACAGCTCGCGGCCGGCACGCCGGCGGCGACGACGGCTTGGGTCGCCTCCGCCTCGCGCGCCGCGCCGGCGTTACGGTCGGCAGATCGATACAGCTTGAGCGCCAGCCCGTCGCCCCAGGCGAACACGTCGGCAAGCCTGCCCACGCCGATGAGCTCGAGATCCACCGGGCGGACATTACGGTTCACAGGCAGCCCCCGGCGCCGGTGCCCGCGGCGGCCCGAGTCGCAACTACCGGGGAAAGGTCATTTGCCGGATTCCGCAGCCGCGTTTGGAGCCCCGTCACCCGGGGGCTCCAAAACAGGTCGAGCCCGTTGGGGCCCTCAGTCACCCAGCGTCATCACCATTAGCCCGTTGACGATGTCACTGGCAACGATCGTGCCGCTACCGGGGAACACGTAAATGCCCCACTGACCGTTGAACGGAGGAGCCAGCCGCGGCTCGGTGTCCATGCGGGCGAACTCCTTGAGCTGCAGCTCACCTTTCTTCTCATGCATCTTCACGACCCGGGTTCCGGCGCTATACACCGCCGAGTACAGCTTGTTGCCGTCCCGGACGAAGTTGTGATCGTTGTCGCCGGGCGACTCGACTTCGAACCGCTCCTGGAAGACCGGATTGTCGAGATCCTTGACGTTGACCACGTAGATGCCCGGGTTGCTCACCGTGAACGGCGGAGCGTCGGTGCCGCAGAAGTTGGTGCGGAAGAAGCCGTCAACGTCCTCGGCGTCGCGCAACTCGTCAACCTCGTCGTTGATCAGCAGGTGCTCATGGCGCGGCCCAGATGTCCAGCCTTGATGCGAGAAACAGATTCCCTGCCCAGTGAACGAGGAGATGACCTTGATATCGCGTCGGTCACGTCCCAGATCTCGGTGGTGCCGCCGACAATCTCCCCCGGGGTGTCGTCCATGCGCAGCCCGCAACGAGCCCCCAGAATGAATCGCTACTCGAGACATAATCCCACCCTCCTCTGTCGCTTCTAGACTCACGTTCGACTCTCTTCGAGGCGGCCGAGATGCGCGATGCGGATCTCGGCTCGGCCGGGTACGCCTCGATGGCGTCCGACCGGCGAGCACCGCTGCGGCGGAGCCCCCGATCGCAGCGAAGGCCCGCGGGCCCGGAGCGGCAAGCTCTCCCAGATCTTGGCGAGGTAGCGGACTGCTAATCTCCACTCGGGTCGCTAGCTCAATTTGGCAGAGCATCGGACTCTTAATCCGCAGGTTCCGGGTTCGAGTCCCGGGCGACCCACTTTCCCGACGTTTGGTCCTCGTGCGGGCGTGGCGGAATTGGAAGACGCGCCAGGTTTAGGTCCTGGTGGGCACTGCCCGTGGGGGTTCGAGTCCCTCCGCCCGCACTAGTTGACACTCTGGGATCCAACCCGGAGCCTTTCGTACCTGCTGCAATCAGCGCGCTCTGGCTATGGGGGATGCGGTGGAGCAGGAGATCCTCCTGCGGTGTGCCAGAATTCACGGGAACGGGCTGTGGCGCAGCTTGGCAGCGCGCCTGCTTTGGGAGCAGGAGGTCGTCGGTTCAAATCCGACCAGCCCGACCAGCGCCGGAGTGCCACCATCCATGCGGCCGTGGCAGCGTGCAGGGCAACTATCCTGCTCTCGCACTTCTGCGGGTGTAGCTCAATGGTAGAGCCCCAGCCTTCCAAGCTGGTTATGAGGGTTCGATTCCCTTCACCCGCTC
>JBFIXI010000069.1:0-22924 GCA_041605955.1 Acidimicrobiia bacterium | reverse complement strand
GGTACTGCTGGCTGCGGCCTGCACGGACACCTCGGGTGCCACGACGTCGCCGGCCCCGGTTGCGACGGCCGCTACCACCACTGCGGCGGCTTCCACCACGTCGACCACCACAGCCGCGCCGGTCGCCGAAGTCGATCGGCTGGTCATCATCACCGCAGATGGGAACGTGGCCACTATGGATCGCGATGGAGGCAGCATCGAGGTCCTGACTGACGACGCCGGCGCCGGTTTGGGTTACTTCCAACCGACCTGGTCACCGGATGCGCAGTCGATCGTGGTTTCTCGGCTCGACTCCGGAGCGTTCACACTCCTGAACTTCGATCTCGCCGCCGGCACCCAGGCGGAGCTGCCCACCCAGAACAACGCCTTCTACGTCTACTGGTCACCTCGTGGCGATCGGGTCGGCTTCCTCAGCAACGGTGCCGCAGGTCTCGAGCTGGCGATAGCCGAATTCGGGGATGATCCGACCGCGGCAGTCATCGACACCGGCGCCCCTTTCTACTTCTCGTGGAGTCCCGACGGCGAACAGATCGCCACCCTCATCGGCCAACAGCGCCTCGATGTTCGCGACGCAACCGCCGGAAGCGAGACGACGCAGGTCGCTCCGCCGGGAGCCTTCCTCAACCCCGCGTGGACCGACGTCGGGTTGTTCTACGTAAGCCGCATCGCCGGAGTCGACCAGCTGGTGGTCGGAACCCCCGGCGGCGACGTCGAGGTGCTTGCCCGGTCTCCTGCGCCGGTGTGGTTCACCGTGCCGCCGTCCGGTGAGCGGATCGCCGTGCAAGCTGCCGGCGACCCGGATGGTGTCGCTGCGTCGTTTCAGGAAGCTCCCGCCCTGCCGCTCAACAGATTGGTCGTCATCGACACGGCAACCGGCGAGCTGACCGAGATAACAGAGGGGCGGGCACTGGCCTTCTTCTGGGATCGGGCGGGTGAGCAGTTGTTGATCCTGGACCAGAATGTCGCGGCCCAGCTGCTGCGCTGGTCGGTGTGGTCCGATGGCACGCTACACCACCTCGTCGACTTCCTTCCGGCGCAGCTGTTCGTGCAGACGTTCTTGCCTTTCTTCTCGCAGTATGCGCTGAGCACGACCATGTGGTCGCCGGACGGAACCGCGTTCGCTTTCGCGGGCTTCGTCGACGGCCGCGGCGGCATCTACGTGCAGGACGTCACTGGGGGCCCGCCTCGCTTCATCGCCGAGGGTCGCTGGGTGATGTGGAGTCCCCGCTGAGGCAAAGCAGTAAATGACGGTGCCAGGCGTTACCGTCAGGGTCCGATGGCGGAGTCACCCACGATCACGGTCGCCGACCAGGTCACTCGCCTGGCCGCATTGATCGCGGCCGGTGATATGACGGGAGCCTCCCGGCGGCTCGCCGAGTTGCGCGCCGAGTGGCGACGCCACCCGGACGCCTTCGATCCAGACGAGCTGACCGCGCTCAGGAGCCATGCCGACGCGGTCACCGCGGCGATGGAGGCGCGAATCGACGAGGTGCTCGAGAACACCTTCGGCTACCCCACCTTCCGCCAGGGCCAGCGCGAGATCATCGAAGCAGTGATCGCCGGCCAGGACTGCATAGGCATCATGCCCACCGGGGCCGGCAAGTCGCTCACCTATCAGCTGGCGGCCCAGGTGCTCGGCGGCACGTCGCTTGTCATCTCGCCGCTGATTGCGCTCATGAAAGACCAGGTGGACGCCTTGGAGGATCTGGGAAGCCGCGCCACCTTTCTCAACTCGAGCCTCAGCCCCGGGGAGCGGCAAGCTCGGACCGCTCTGATGCAAGCGGGCGAGTACCAGCTCGTGTACGCAGCTCCAGAGGGAATCGAAGCGTCGGTCGGGGCGGCTCTCGCCACCATGGATCTCAGCCTCATTGCGGTTGATGAAGCGCACTGTATCTCCCAATGGGGTCACGACTTCCGTCCGGCTTATCGCAAGCTCGCCGGGCTCAAAGCGCGATTCGGTGTTCCGGTGCTCGCGCTGACTGCGACTGCCACCGCGGCCGTGATGCGCGACATAGAAGATCAGCTCGGCCTTTCGGGCGCAGTGCGATTTCGCGGCTCCTTCTTTCGCCCCAACCTGAAGATCCATTTGGTCAAGAAGGGCGAGCACAACGGCCGCCGCATCAGGGTGCGGACGGCCATCGGCCAGCTGTGCCTGGCTCGCAAAGGCGAAGCGGGCATCGTGTACACGCTGTCGCGGGCCGCCGCTGAATCGACTGCGGAGTACCTCAACCAGCTCGGGATCCGGGCTTTGCCGTATCACGCCGGTCTCAGTGCCGAAGAGCGCACCATCACCCAGGACGCCTTCATTCGCGACGACATAGACGTGGTCTGCGCCACCGTGGCGTTTGGGATGGGCATCGACAAGTCGAACGTGCGGTTCGTCATCCATCGCGACATGCCCAAGTCGATCGAGGGCTATTACCAGGAGATCGGGCGCGCCGGGCGCGACGGCCTGGACAGCGACTGCATCCTCTTCTATTCATGGCCCGATGTGTTGAATCTCGAACGTATGACAGCCGCCGGCCCGGTGGCGGAGGCGCATCGCCGCCAGATTCGGGGAATGTACAACTGGGCCGATCGAGCGCAGTGCCGCCACCAGGCGGTCGCCGCCCATTTCGGGGAAGCTTCGGAGCGGTGCCTCACCTCGTGCGACTTCTGCACGGGCGAAGACGTGCTTGCCGACTTGACAGCCGCCCCCACCCGTCCCATGGCCCGCGCCACTTCGGATTCAGCCGCCGAGGGAAACCGTGTGCTCCTCGAGGAACTCAAAGCAGTCCGCCGACGCCTCGCCGACGCCAAAGGAGTACCCGCCTACATCGTCTTCAGCGACGCCACGCTGGTTGCCATGGCCGCAGCCCGGCCGCAGACGGAGGCCGAGCTCCTCAACGTCAGCGGGGTCGGCCCCAAGAAGTTGGCGAGCTACGGGGCCGCCTTCCTCGAAGTGTTACACGCCGCCGGCTGACGCGTGGTCGACGATCCGGCGCCATCTAGGCCTCGGTCAGCGAGTCGAGCTCGGTGCGAGCCGAGTCCAGCCCCGCTTTGGCTTTGGCCAGCCGGCGCCCCACGTTCTCGACGCGGAGCTCGGCGGCGGCGACATCATCTTCGGTTACCGCATACGACGGGTTGGTGGCGCGGGCTTTCGACTCCTCCAGCGCCTCCTGGAGCCGATGGAGCTGATCTTCCAGGGTGCGCACCCGCTGCTCGGCATTGTCGACCCGCTCCTCGGCGGCCATCAAGGCCTGGTGCTCCTCCGATTCGGGCGAGGCCGCCAGGTCGAAGGTCTCGCCCGCCAGGACGACGGCAAAGGTGGGAAGCCGCGACACCAAGCCACCCACATCGACGTCGAAGGGGCCAGCGATCTGGCGCCGCTTCAGTTGGGCGGGCAGAAACACGAAGGCGGCATCGGCGGACTCCGCGGCGATCGTGGCCCCGTCCGGGGCCACGACGCATTCGGCGTCGACTTCAATGCGCGCCGCGAAAGCCATCTCCTCGAGCTCGCGACGCTTGGCGGCAACCAACTCTCCCGCTGGGACGGCGCCGATCAGGCGAATCCACGCCTCGTCCCACTCCTCTGTGCGCGTAAAGAGATAGGCCGCCAGCAGCCCCATTCGGCTGGCATCGTCGCCGCTCCACCAGACGTCGATGCGGCGGTCTGCCTCGGGAGTGCTCGCGAGCCGGTCCCAGCGTTCCCCATCGCTCACCATGTTGAGGACGTTGATTCCCAATCGATGGACTTCGCGCACCGCTTCCAAGTAGCCGGCGAGGTGCCCGGGATCGTCATCCTCCGGCCAGCCGAAGAGAACGGTATTGGCCCGGATCGGGCCCACTCCATAGGACTGGACGATGACCGGCAGCGCCTCCATTGCGTCTGCGGCGAGCACGGCGCGCCCGTAGACCTCGAGGTCTAAGTCGGCGATCTGGCGCTGGATTGCCTGCTCGTGCTCCGCTCGCTCCTTGCGCTTGACCGCACCGTGCCCCACCACGATCTCGACAACGGCGGTCAGGCCGCTGCCGCCTTCCAGCCAGCTTGCGAACCGCAGTAGCCGCGCCCGCCGCTGCTCCTCGGCGGAGAAGGCCAGCACTTGCGGCCGCCAATTGCGCGAGCTCGGGGAGGCGATGGGGATCTCTTGGATACTCTCTCTGGCACGTTGGAAATAGAAGGAGCCGCTCGCGTCGGTCCAGCGATCCGGCCGACCCACCCGCTGGAGATAGAAGCGGATCCCGAGCAGCGCCAGCAAGGCGACTCCGCCGGCAATGGGATTGATGGCGAGCATCACGCCGAGACAAGCCAGTGCCCCGAGCAGACTGGCGCGTTTGTCGAAGAAACGAAACCGGGGCCGAAATGAGGGGTCGGCGCCGCGGGCTTCGAAGTAGGTGGCGTAGTTGAGCAGCCCGTAGGAGATAAGAAAGAACATCGAGACCACGGGAGCGATGACGTTGAGCTCGCCGAGGGCGACGGTGGCGAGGGCGATGGCCAGCGAGAGGACCGTTGCTCGCCGCGGATTGGCGGTGGTGCCGTGGCCCTTGCCGAAGCTGTTGAGGATGGGGAACACCCGGTCGGAAGCCAGCGACTGGAGGATGCGGGGGGCGCCCAAGAACGACGCCATCGCCGACGACAGCGTGGCGGCGACGACGCCGGCGACTATCAACGGGCTCCAGGCGGAGACGGTGCCCATTGCGCCCGTATCGGACTCCAAAGTGCTCAAAGGCAGATTGCCGGCGAAGAGCACGGCCACCGAGACATATACGACGCCGGAAACACCGACTGCGGCGAAAGTGCCGAGGGGGAGGCTGCGCCCCGGGTCGCGTAGATCGCCCGACATGCTCACGCCCTGAGTGAATCCGGTGACGGCCGGAAAGAAGATGGCGAACACCGCCCAGAATCCGAGACCGCCGGCAGGAGCCGACCACCCGTCACCGGCACGGCCCAGGTCGAATCCGGCGATGGCTCCGGCGTAGAACGACAGCAGGGCGGCTACCAGCAGCACCATGACCCCGAATTGGAAGCGGGTGGCAGCGTCGGCTCCCAGCCAGGCGAGGCCGGACAACATCAATACCGCCACCGCCGCGATTGCCTGGGGCGCCCACCCCGCCTCGATGCCGGCCACGTCGGCTGCCGCCTCACCGAAGCCGACGGCGTAGAAAGCGATCGACACCGACTGGGCCAGGAAGAGCACGATTCCGATCGCCCCGCCGAACTCGACGCCGAGTGTCCTCGAGATCATGTAGTAGTCGCCACCCCCGCGCACATCGAGGTTGGTGGCGATGGCGGCCAGCGACAGACTGGTCAGTACGGAGACCGCGGTGGCGATACCGATGATGACGAGCGAGTTGCGCAGCCCGGCGTTTCCGACCACGAATCCGAGCCGCAGGAACAGGATGATTCCCAGGATCGTGAGGATCGAGGGTGTGAACACCCCGGTGAAGGTCCCCAGGGTGCCTTTGGGTGCGGTGGATGTGTCGGTCACTTCATCCCTCGGCGCCGCTACTGGAGCGCCGCCTCACAGTGCTGCTCTCCGAGAGCATCGAGCCGGAAGGCTACCTGCTGGCGGGCCGACGCGATATCACCGCCCGCCAACGAATGGAGGGCCTCGCTCCAGCGCGGCTGGGGGGACGCGGTCGCGGCATCCGGTGACCGTCACCAGCCATACAGTCTGCGTCATGAGGTCGAGAGGAACCGCCGTCTCGGACGCGACGAAGTTGAGGAAGGCGGTGGCCAGCGTTCTGGCGATCCCGGTGTCCCAGGCGCCTTGACGGCATCCGGCCTCGGCGAGTTCCACCCATCGCTCTCGGCTCACCTCAGCGAGACCGGTCTGATTGATCCCGGTAGCCACTATCGCATTGTGGACATCCTCGACAGCGGGCACGTGGGTGGCATCCGGCGGAGCTTCTGCACTGGTCACTGCCGCGGGATCGGCTCCACCGCACGCACTGAGGAGAACTATCGGCAATGCCCAAGACAGCTTCACATCCCCAGGCTAAGGGCTCGGCGACCCTCGGTGTGTTCTGGCTTTGTGTGTTCTGGCTTTGTGTGTTCTGGGGCCGCCGCCCAAGTGGAAGTCGCACCGGCCGGGGCGCTCGTGCTAGCTTCGGTCGACAGAGGACGATGTGGACAAGGGGACGAAGATGCGACGTCGGACGAGGTTGGCTATCTCACTTTCGACCGTGATTCTGGTGGTATCGGCGGCGGTGCCGGCAATGGCTCAGAACGGAGCCACCGGCGGGAGCGACTCCGTCGATACCGAGCTGGAGCTGGCAATCGCAGCGCAGGAGAACGCCACGCCGCAGCTGCTGTCTCAGCCCGGGATCTACGGTACCGGCGTATCGGTGGGCAGCAACGGCGCTCCTGAGATAGTGATCTTCGCCGAATCGTCCGATCTCGCCGGCATTCCGGAGCGCGTCGACGGATTCGCGACCCGCGTCCATGTCACCGATCCGATCGTCGCCCAGGATTGCACACAGCCCACCCAGCGGTGCGACCGTCCCGTACCACCCGGCGTCTCCACCGGGCATCCCGATATCACCGCCGGCACAATCGGCGCCAAGGTCGTCGACGGGGCCGGCACGACCTACGCCCTCAGCAACAACCACGTCTATGCCAATTCGAACAACGCCACCATCGGCGACTCGGTAATCCAGCCGGGCAGCTTCGACGGCGGGGCCCTGCCCAACGACTTCTTGGGCACTCTGGCCGACTTCGAGCCCATCGTTTTCTGCCAGATCATCTTCATCTGGCTCATCTGCAACGACACCAACACCATCGACGCCGCTATCGCCGAGGTCGCCCCCGGCGACCTCCAGGCGGAGAACTTCTGCGGATGGGCGCCGGTCGCCGAGACCGTGCCGCCGGCGCAGCTGGTGCCCAACGTGACTTCGGTCAAGAAGTGCGGCCGCACCACAGGATTCACGACCGGCACGGTGACCGCCGTCAATGCGACCGTCGATGTGCAATACGGCGGCGGAATCGCCCGGTTCACCAACCAGATCGTCACCACCGACATGAGTGAAGGCGGAGACTCCGGATCCCTAGGCGTCGACACCCAGAACCGCCCGTTCGGGCTCTTGTACGCCGGTAGCTCGACCGCCACGATCTTCAACCCCATCGACGATGTGCTCAACCGCTTCGGAGTGTCCATCGACGAGGAAGGGCCCCCGGACAACACCCCGCCGGACCCGCCGACCAGGCTGACCGCCACCGGCGGCAACGCCCAGGTGAGCCTGGATTGGAACGACAACACCGAGCCCGACCTGGCGTCCTACGACGTGTACCGGGCCACCACCTCCGGCGGGCCCTACGGCTCGATCGCCAGCGGAGTCGGCTCCAGCAACTACCTCGACACCACCGCGGCCAACGGCACCACCTACTACTACGTGGTCACCGCCACCGACACCTCCGGCAACGAGTCGGGCAACTCCAATGAGGCCTCCGCCACCCCGACCGCCCCGCCGGATACCACGCCGCCGGACCCGCCGACCGGGCTGACCGCCACCGGCGGCAACGCCCAGGTGAGCCTGGATTGGAACGACAACACCGAGCCCGACCTGGCGTCCTACACGGTATACCGGGCCGAGCAGAACGGCGGGCCCTACGACCTCATCGACAGCGGAGTCGCCACCAGCAACTACCTCGACACCACTGCGGTCAACGGCACCACCTACTACTACGTGGTCACTGCCACCGACACCTCCGGCAACGAGTCGGGCTACTCCAACGAGGCCTCCGCCACCCCCACCGCCCCACCGAGTGGCGCCCCGTTCCTGGAGACCGGCGTGGTGACGGCCTCCACCGGATCGTGGACGACGGTGAACCTCTCCCACGACTATGGAGCCGACATGGTCGTGGTGGCGTCGCCCAACTACGACTCCGGCACCGCCCCGGTCGTGACCCGCATACGGAGTGCCGCCGGCACCACCTTCCAGCTCCAGCTGGACCGCACCGCCGGTACCGGCACGGTGAGCGCCCCGGTGCACTGGATGGTCGTCGAGGCCGGCGTCTATGACGTCGCCACCCACGGCGTCAAGATGGAGGCTGTCAAGTTCACCTCGACGGCCACGGATCGACGGGGCTGGTGGAATGGCCAGGCACGCAGCTACGCCCAGAGCTACACGACTCCCGTAGTGCTCGGCCAGGTCATGACCGCAAACGATCCCGATTGGTCGGTGTTCTGGGCCCGCGGTTCCAACCGGCAAACTCCGCCGCTGAGTACAACGCTGTGGGTCGGCAAGCACGTCGGCGAGGATCCCGACATCACTCGAGCCAATGAGACGATTGGCTACGTGGTGATCGAGGCCGGAACGGGCACGCTCAACGGCATCGACTTCAGCGCCGCCCTCGGGCCCGACACTGTGCGTGGCATGACCAACGGCGCCCCCATAAGCTACAACGTGAGTGGGCTGTCGTCGGCATCGGTGGCCATCGTGTCAGCGGCGGCGATGGACGGCGGCAATGGGGGCTGGCCGGTGCTCTACGGCGCCGGCGCGGTGAGCCCGAATTCGCTGGCCCTGGGCTACGACGAGGACCAGGCCAATGATGCGGAGCGCAACCACACCCACGAGCAAGTCGCCTACATCGTATTCGGCTGACGCCGGCGACAAACGTCCCCGCGGTCAAAAGGGCTGCGGGGACGTCGCTTGCTCGAGGACCGGCTACACGAGCGCTTCCGTCCGGGGAAACCTGGAGGCGCATCCCGCGAGCGGACTCTGAGCGCCGGCTCGCCCGACTACACATCGACCTCGTCGACGATGCCGACCACCACCGCCCGGATAGGGGCCACCCGCTCGCCCATGATCTGGCGAGCCCCTGTCCCTTCGTCCATTATCAACACCGTTTCCCCGGCGCCGGCGTCGACGACATCGACTGCGATGACGTAGTCGCCGGTGGGCTCACCGGACGGCGTCAGGTAGTCGCACAGCAGCAGTCGCTGATTGGCGAAGATCGGTGCCGCGATGGTCGACACGACGGTGCCGGAGACACGCGCCAGCTTCACTTCTTGGACCTCCGCGGCTTGCGCGGCAGTGGTTCGACCGTCAGTTGATCGACGATGCCCACAATGGCGTGATCTACCGGTACGAAGGGCTCCGGCATCGCCTGGGCAGCCTCGCGCGAGCCGACGTAGCAGATGAGCTCCCCGGGGCCGGCCATCGCCACTCCGTCCGCAGCTACGACAGGTCGACCCCGGTTCTTCAAGTCGCGAGTCAGCGGCTGGACGACCAGGAACTTGACCCCTTCTAGGTCGGGGGTCCGCTCGGTGGCGACCACGGTTCCGATCACGCGACCCAGATGCATCAGCCCGCCTGCACCCTGGTGACGAACCGACCGTCGGTAGCCAGGTTCTCGTCCATCTCGTCGTGCAGCTTTGGGATGACACGGAAGCCGACGAGGTTGCCGGCGGCCCGAGCGCAGCCCAGCTCGACGGCCGCCTCGACTTCGACCAATGGGCCCCGAAAGAGCAAGTAGCCCTTGCCGCCCAGACCGTCCGCCATGAAGATCTCCCGCAGCGTCACGATGGCACCCTTGAGGCCGGCGTCGGCGGCCTTGATGGCGGCCGCCACCGACACCGTCTCGATGATCCCGAGCGCCTCCCCATCTCCGGCCTGGCCGGCTCCGGTGAGCGCCGCCACCAGCTCGGGATGAGGGTCCGGCAGGAACATGCGGTCCACCAGATGGTCCGCGCCGATCCGCAGCGCTGCGTCGAGCGCCTCCTCGACATCGGCGACGGAGCCCCCAATGAGCACCAGGTACTTCCCCGGCTGGACCGTGCCGGTATGGATCACGTCGAGTCGAGCCCGCTTCACCATCGCATCGCCTGCTTCGATGCCGGCGGCGATCGAGCCGAACTCGAGCAGGGCGATGGCAGCGGTCAGAGCCATGCTCTACACGATCCGCAGCGCCCCGACCACGCTCACCCGGCGGGGACGGGAGAAGGTACGCGGCCGGGTCAGGCCGTCCCCGGTGGGGCTGGCGATCGAGAAGGAGCTGTAGCCCTCGCCCCCTTGGCCAAGGCCGGCGTAGAACGGCCCATTGGCGACGAAGATCGAACAGTTCATCGCCCGCGCCATACGAGTGATCGTGTCCACGTTGGCGGAGTGGATTCCAGCCGTGTGGCGGAACCCATGCTCCACTCGGACCGCCATGTCGATGGCGACATCGATATTGGGCACCTTGGTCACGGGGAACACCGGCATCATCTGCTCGGTCCACACCAGGTTGTGCTCGTTGGGCACGTCCGCTACTACAAGCCGCACGTCGTCACTCACCTGGACGCCGATCTCCGCCAAGATCACCGCCGCGTTCTTGCCGATGAACGCCGGATTGATCTTTCCCGGCTTGCTGGGCGGCCCCATCTCCCGAAAGATCACTCGCTCCAGCCGAGCCAGCTCGTGCTGCTTGAGCACATACGCCCCGGCGTCTCCCATGGCCCGGATCAACCTGTCGGCCACGCTGGCCACGACAATGGCTTCCTTCTCGTCCGTGCAGATCACGTTGTTGTCGAACGAGGCACCGGCGATGATGTCGCGGGCGGCCCGCTCGACATCTGCGGTGTCATCGACCACCACCGGCGGATTCCCCGGTCCGGCGGCCACGGCCCGCTTGTCGGTCCTGAGGGCCTCCTGCACCACCCCGGGCCCACCAGTAACGAGCAAGACTCGAATGGCGGAGTGGTGCATCAGCTCTTTGGCGCTTTCCAAGGTCGGCACATTGATGGCAGTCACCAAATCGTGGGGACCACCCGCGGCGACAACGGCGCGGTTGATCAGACGAATGTTCTCCGCCGAGGTGGCCTTGGCGTTGGGGTGCACATTGAACACGACGGCATTGCCGGCAGACAGGATCGAAATGCTGTTGTTGATGATCGTGCTCGTCGGGTTGGTGGTGGGAGTGATGGCGCCCACCAGGCCCATCGGCGCCCATTCGGTGACCGTCATCCCAGCGTCGCCGGTGACGGCCTGCGGCTCGAGGTCCTCAGGACCGGGGGTTTTGTTCGTGACCAGGCGGTTCTTCAGGATCTTGTCCTCGTAGCGTCCCAGCCCGGTCTCGGTGGCCGCCATCATGGCGAGGTTGTCGGCCGCTCGCAGCATCGCCGATCGGATCGAGTCGATGATCGTGCGGCGCTTGTCGAGGCCCATGTCGGCGTAGACCTGTTGGGCCCTCCGGGCAGCGGCCACAGCCTCGTCGATGGTGCGATAGATGCCCTCTCCGATCGCGATCTCGTCGGCCAACTCGGCTTGGGCGGCCAAGGCCTGCGCTGGATGGGACGGCGAGGGTGCTGCCCCCAGCCGCTCCTGCACCCTGGCGATGATGCCCTGGACGTCGATATCAGTCAGGCTGCTCATGGCTCACGCCCCTCACTGGAGATGTCACTTGTGCCAGACATCGCGCCCGTTCACCTCCCAGGAATCGACGATGGCCATGACCACCGCGTCGCAGGGGCGTTCGTGGGTGTACTCGGTCTGACGAGCCGAGCTGCCGCTGGCGTACATGACGACCTCATCGAGACCGGCACCGACTGCGTCCGCAGCCACTACGTAGCCCCCGGTCGGCTGGTTGTCCACGTCGATCTGCTCCAGCAGCAGGAACTTCAGTCCGTCGAGACGCGGCTCCTTGCGGCTGGCAACCACCGTGCCCGCCACTCGCGCTAACAGCATGGGATGCCTCCGTTGTTCGAGGGCGGCTCCTACTCGGTGGCCCGACCCAGCGGAAGCACCTCGTCGATCGTCTCGTGGGGACGGGCGATGATGTGGCTGCTGACGACCTCACCGACCCGCTCGGCACCGCGTACCCCGGCATCGACGGCCGCCTTCACCGCGGCGACATCACCACGAATCACTGCGGTGACGTAGCCGCCGCCGGTCTCTTCGTAGGACACCAGCTCCACCTTGGCCGCTTTCACCATGGCATCGGCCGCCTCCACCATCGCCGGGAAGCTCCGGGCCTCGATCATTCCCAAGGCATCAGCCATTGGCTTCTCCTCTCATTCCTGTTGGTCACTCTTGCTCTCTGCCGTCGAGGCCTTCGAGAGAGGCCACCGCAGCCCGCCAGCCGACGTCGATATCGGCCTCTTCGCCGCCCAAATAGACGCGCCCCACCGCTCCAAACGCGCGCACCTCGAGAACGTTGATCGCAGACGACTTCTCCGCTTCGTTGGCCGCCAAAGCGGCGTAGGCAGCGGGGACGCACTCGAGCACGTAGAGCGTCTCACCGGGGGTGATCATCTGGCCGTGGCGCATGCGGTTTATCAGCTGCGCCTGGTGATCGTCGATGCGGCGGACAATCTGACTCGAGAGAATCTTGGGCTTGAGACGGTCGGCTTGCGTCAGCCCGATGTCCTCGAGGATCGACGCCCCTGCTCCCCGCGTCTCGGCCTGGTCCGGAGAGTGGACCTCCAACAGCCCGAAGACGCGTTCCACGATCTGCATTCCCGGCTTGACGGCGTTCGACTTCAAGGCGATATCGGTGAGCCGATTGATCTCGATCCCGGGCGAGATCTCGACAAAGAGCGAGGCCTCATAGGCGAGCGGGAGGAAGCCCGAGGCGGTCGTGCCGATGAAAGCGGCATACTGCGGCTGCAGGCTGTCCAGGAAGACGAACGACCGCAACTCAATATTGCTCACTGGATGTGCCTCCTGTCACGATGGCGATCCCCGCCGAAGCACCAATCCGAGTGGCGCCGGCCGCGATCATCTCTTGGGCGTCGTGGCGGCTGCGCACGCCTCCCGAGGCCTTGACCCCCATCTGCGGCCCGACCGTCTCGCGCATGAGCAGCACGTCATGCACCGTGGCTCCTCCTCCGGCGAAACCGGTCGAGGTCTTGACGAAATCAGCTTTGGCAAGCTTGGCCAGATGGCTGGCGATGACCTTCTCCTCGTCGGTCAGCAGCGCCGTCTCGATGATGACCTTGTTCAACGCCCCGGCCTCGTGACAAGCGTCGGACACCTTGGCGATGTCGTCCCTGACCAGCTCGTGGTTGCCGGACTTGAGTGCGCCGATGTTGATGACCATGTCGATCTCGTGTGCCCCGTCGCGAATGACACGGCGCGCCTCCATCGCCTTGATCTGGCTCGGGGTGGCCCCGAACGGGAACCCGACCACGGAGGCCACGGTGACCCCGCTGCCCTTGACGTTGCTGGCGGCTCGCTTGACCCAGGTGGGATTGACGCAGACGGCAGCGAAGCCGTACTCCACCGCCTCCGCGCACAGCTTGTCGATGTCCTCCGCCGACGCATCCGGCTTGAGGAGGGTGTGATCGATGTACTGGGCGAGGTCGGTCGGTACCTCCCCTCCGTGGCCGTGGAAGCTCACCCGCTCGGCGCCGTAGGCAACCACGCGGCGCACGGTATCGGGACTGTGGGCAGCGCAGGATCCATGGCAGTCGGCGCACGGGTCGGCAGTGCGCAGTGCCGCCAGCACTTCCTGGGTGACGGCGTCGATGAGGGCCCGGTCCGCCATCAGGCGCTCCTCAGGTATTGCTGTTCGACCGCGGTGATCTTGCCGACCCGCCGGGCGTGCCGGCCCGCCGCCCACGGCGTCTCCAGCCAGGCGTCGACGATCTGGAGGGCCAATGCAGTGCCGATGAGGCCGGCGCCGAGCGTCAACACATTGGCATGGTTGTGCTCCCGGCTGTTGCGAGCACTCGATATGTCGTAGCAGAGCGCGGCCCGCACCCCGGGCACCTTGTTGGCGGTCATCGCAGAACCGATCCCCGCGCCGTCGACCACGATTCCATACGTGGCGGCGCCCGAGGCGACTCGATGGGCCACTGCATGGGCGAAATCCGGATAATCGACCGAGTCGGGACTGTCGGTGCCGCAGTCGATCACCTCGTGACCGAGCTCGCGGAGACGGAATCCGATTCGCTCTTTCAGGGGATAACCACCGTGATCCGCGCCTACGGCGATGGTGACTTTGGTACCGGGGGCCGGCTCGACATCTGCAAATGACGCCGGAGCTGGTGCGCCGGCCGCAGCAAGGCTGTGGTCGGCGGGCCTCAGGCCGGCGACCACTCGACTGACCAATGCCCGCACCTCGGCCTCGGATGGGAGCGGCATCAGTTCCTTCTCCGTGACGAGGGCAGGGGACGCCGCTCCGGGCGGCGTTGATGCATCGGGCTGTAGCCGTCGTCCCGATCGGTCGAATCGGGCGGTTCGTGCGCCAAGCGAACGAGCCGGCGCAGCGGTCCCGCGATCGGGCTCGATGGATCGATGGCGATCGTTCGGGACCGGCCGACCCTCTCTTCGACGACCACCCCGGTCTCGAGCAGGCGGTTCACCTCGCGCATGACCGTTGTCTGGTCGACATCGATGGCCCGGGCAAGGTCAGAAAGGGTCCTCGGCTTGTCGGACATGAAGAACAGCTCGATCAGTAGCTCTTTCAGGGTCTCCGTACGTAGCAACGGGGTAATATCCTGCACTGATCGCAGTATATCCTGCGTCTATCGCAGATTCAATGACCTACCGCTTTCATCTTTTCTGGGCGTCACCCAGAACTTCCTGCTGATTGCGCAGTCTTAGCGAAAGACAGGTGGGGCACGAAAGAGCGGTAGCAGTGTGCTGCTGGCCGCTGAGGAAGCCCAGACCCAGCCGGCCCGAGATCCCGCCCGCTGCACAGGAAGCTATATGACAAGAGGTGGGGCCGCCGGGCCGCCCCACCTCTGTGTCGTCGTGTCGAGTTGGGCTACTTGCCTTTGCCCGAGCCCGAGCCTTGCTCCTTGAAGATGTACAAGCCGCCGTTGCGATCCGCACCGAAGATGAACGGATCATTGGGGATCTTGTACACACCCCAGAAGTCGTTGGCCAAGCCGTCGTTCGTCGAGTTGTCGAGGAACCGAGCGATCTCGACCGGGTTGTACGGGTCGGTCACGTCGAGGATCAGCATGCCATCCCAGTACCACGAGATGTAGGCCTTCACCTTGTTGCCGGTGGTTTCCACCTGCACGTTGTGGACCGAGTACGTCCCATTCGGATCGCAGCTCGGATCGATCACGGTGGCACTGCAGACGGTGTCGAAGCTCGACGCCAACACCGGGTTGGTGGGATCGGAATAGTCCCAGATCCGCACCTGTCCCCAACCGTTGGGCACCGACGAAGCGGTCACGGCTTCACCGGCAGCGCCGATGACCAGATCCGCCGCAGTCGCCGCGCCGGCAATGGCGAGACCCGTCGAGTGGCCGACGAACACGCCCGGAATATCGCGGGGATCGCCGCCCATCGTCACGAGCGCATCGCCTCGCGCCTCATCATTGAAGACCACCATGCCCGCGTACCCGGCGCTGATCGCATTGGTCGCCTTGTCGTCGAAGCGGCAGGCGCCCCGCTGAATGAGAGCGATCTCGCCATCTGCTATTGCCGGAGGCACAGGGTCACCGCCGGTGCAGGCCAGGCCGACATAGGTCGTCGGGCCGCTCATCTGCCCGCCAGGCAGGGAGACCAGGGGCGTGGTGAACGAGCCTTCCGCCGAGGCATAGCTCCCAGCGTTGGGACCGGTGTCGATCGTGAAGAGCGACTCGAAGGGAGCGAAGTCCTCGTTGGTCTCGACGACGATGCTTCCGTCTTCGCTCATCCAGGCTGCATGGCTGTTGACTTCCATATCGCCGTCGGCAGTCAGGTCCAGCGCGGTCGAGACATACTGCGGATTAGTGGGATCACTCACATCCAGCAGAATCAGACCGGCGTCCCAGTTGCTCAGATAGGCACTGTTGCCATCGGCGCTCATGGTGATGTCGTGCAGGAACCGGTTCTGCGAAGCGCCGTAGCCATTGGTGAGCCAGATCGCGGCGTTCAGCACGCGCCCCACATCAGAGAGCTCATCGCCGACACCCGGATCGAACACTTCCTCGGCCCCCCAGGCGCTGACCATGGTCGGGCTAGAGGGGTCGGTGATGTCCCAGATTCGGAAGTTGTCGAAGGCGGACTCGGCCACTGCGGCGACATAGTCGCGATCACCGTCGGTGAACAGCCACAGGTTGTGGACACCCACATCGACGATTCCGCCGAACAGAGCATCCGAGATCGGGTTGATCTCGTTGATCGGACCTACGCTGGCGAGATATACCGGGTCCGTGGGATCGTCGACGTTGTAGATCTCGAATCCACCCGGACCGCCGGCGCACGATTCGTTGCTGTGTACCAGGATGTCACCGGAGTTCATCGCGGCGACCTTGACGTCGTTCGAGCGGCTACCCGTCGGAGACGGAATGATGCCGACGAAGCTGACCTTGTTCCGGTTGTGCACGTCCCAGATCCAGACGCCGCCTTCCGGATCGCCGCCGCATGGGTTGTTGAAGGTGCCGGTATAGGCATACCCCGCGTGAGCCCAAACGTCCGTTGTCGCGTTAGCGACGTTGCGGACACCGCGGCCGCGCAGATCCAGGTTCTTGGTGACTTTGGCCGACGGACCTTCACTGATTATGTCAGCGGCTCCGTCGGTGGCCGCCAGCGCCGCGCTGCGGTCCGCCAAGTCGTGGAGATGTAGAGCAGACTCTCCCTCGTCTCCGCCTCCATCGGCCATATCGTCCGGGTGGGCTACCGCCGCGGGGGCGAGCAGGCCCACCAGAAGGAGGCTGGCGACAAATAGAAGCCAGCCTCGACTACGTGGTGGATGCATGTCATTCCTTCTGTCCTGTGCCATCGCTCATCGATGGCAGCTTGGGCGAGTCAGGCCATTGCGACTCGCAGGAGACGATGCGGAGGGCTCCCGCCCCCACCGTTTGCCGAACCATTACACGCCAACGCTCACTCGACCCAGTTCGGCACGCGGAAGCAGACACACGCTGCTGGAATGCGGTCCCCCATGCCTCTGTCCCCTAAGTGGCCAGAGCCTAAAGAAATGCCCCTGGATCCTGCAACCAGGAAACCGGATCCTCGACAAGCTCTGAACCATCTAGAGCCTTGCCAAGGTACGTCCCGATCCTCGGGACAATCATCGATTCCGGTCATCGAGACGCGATTGGATGCGCCGCGTCGCCCGCTGGAACGCCAAGAACTCCCGATACAGCGAGTCGTATCGTCGCCGGAGCGCCGCATTGGGATGGAAGGTGGCGGCAATGGGAACGTTGTTCTCGAGATCGGTGGCCGAGATGCTGCCGACGGACAGAAGAGCGAGCCGGCCCACCCCGCGCAGATTGGCCAGGCGCGGCCTCTTCACGCGCTGAATCACCCGCCCGAGGATATCGGCGTAGATCTGGCACCAGACATCGGAACGGGCGCCGCCACCAATGATCCGTATCGGATCGGCGCTCCTCCCGAGGAACTTGTCGACGTATCCGAGTAACCATCGCGTGTTGAACGCCACGCCCTTGAACACCGCCCGGACGAGATCGTTGGTGGTTGCCCGCAACGAGAGGTTCAAGAACCCGCCACGGATGCGCGAGTCCTCGATCGGAGTGCGCTCGCCGTTGAGCCATGGAGCAAAGATGATGCCCCCACTACCGGGCTCGGCAGCTTCAGCCATGATGTCGTACCCACGGAAGACCTCTTCGGGGCGACTCGCCGGAGTGAGGCCCGGCGGCAGGATCTCCAGTGAGTCGGCCAGGTACACCAAACATGCCCCGGCCGATTCCTGCTCGTTGGCCAGCAGATACCGCCCCGGCAGCGCCGCGGGCAGCGACGCCATGTTGTGAAGCAGGTCGGTCTTCTTGAAGGGAACATGAGCCACGAGCCACGACGAGGTGCCGAGGTATAGATGGGTCGCGTAGTCGGCAACGGCGCCGGAGCCGAGGGCGGCGGAATGGAGGTCGGGCGTGCCCATGGCTACGGGGATACCGGGGAGGAGTCCCAGCTCCCCGGCCGGTGCTTCCAGCAGGGAGCCCAATATGGCCGTCGCCGGCCGCAGCTCGGGCAGCTTGCTCCTGTCCAGACGGGCCATGTGCACGAGACGGTCCGCATAGCGCACGTTGGCCGGATCGCGATTGTCGGTGACCCAATGCAGCGCTATCGAGTCGAAGCCGGCCGCCGCCTTCCCGGAGAGCCTGAGGTTGAGGTAGTCCTTGGGCTCGAGGAACGTGGCGGCCCGCTCGTACAGGTCCGGGCGATTGTGCTTGAGCCAGGCGATGTGCGCCACGGGCCCTTTGCCCGACTTCTCCGGCGCCCCTCCGGTGAGGCGGATCCAACGTGCCAGCTTGTGGACCGCATAACCCTGGACGTGCGGAACCCCACCGACCAGCTCTCTCACCAGATCGGCTCCCCGGCCATCCATCCAGATCAATGCTCTGGACAGGGCTCGACCGCCGGCATCGACCGGAACCGTGCCGGACCATTGCCCTGTGCAGCCGACAGCGACAACCGCTTCAGTCGCCGCCGGATTGCGTGTCGTGACCTCCCGGGTCGCGGCCACCACGGCACGCCACCAATCATCGGGGTCCTGCTCGACACCTGATCCCGGCAGGACGTGGGTTTCGATGGGCGCGAAGGACCAATCGACGATGCCGCCACCGGCCGCGACCAGCGCTACCTTGGCGCCGCTGGTGCCCAGGTCAATCGCAAGTGCGCATGGCTCCGAGGTGAATGTCACGGCGACAGGGTCCGACGCGTCACGTCCGGGAGCGTAGCCAGTCGCTCTCTGTGGGCAGTGGTCTGCCGGGTTGCCAACACTGCGCCTAGTGTCAGGTCAGCTCCACAGGAATCGACCTGCTACCGGTCACACTCGAAGAGATCCAAGCGTTCAATGCCGAACACGTGCCGTTCTGCGCCATGATGAACATCACGTGCGACGCCATCGAGGACGGGATCGCCATTGGGCGGTTCACCTACGACGACCGCTGGACTCGGCCCGTCGACTTCATTGCCGGTCCGATCCAGATGGCGCTGGCCGATGCAACGTTCTACTGGGCGCTGTTCACCAAGATCGGAATAGTGCCGCTCGCCGTCACCAACGAGCTCAAATACAACTTCCTGCGCCCTGCGGTCGGTGGCGACCTACTGTGCCGGGCCGAGGTCCTCAAGGTGGGGCGGCGCGTGGCATACGGCGTCGCCGACGTCTACATCGACGGTGCGCCGGAGCGGCTGGTGGGGCATGCCACCACCAGCTACGTGCTGCCGGACTGACGGCCGCTGCGCCAGCTCGATGACGCCGGCGCGGCGGGCGTGGACGACACACCGTCAGGCGAAGTGGGCGACCTCGCCGCCGAGGTGCAGCAAGCCGGCCAACACCATCGCCACCGCCCCGCCACGGCCGCCGATTCTGATCCAGCCCGGCACTGCCCCACGCTGGATGCCCGTCATCCAAGCTGCAGCGGTGAACGCTCCGGTGAGGATCAGCAGCGCTCCCGGCAGTCGCGGCGGGCTGGCGCAATCACAGCTATCAACGGAAAACAGCAGGCGGCTCGCGGGGACTGCGAGCAAGAGTCCCAACAGCGCCACCAGCCCGTACCAGCCCCGCGCCGCCCCCGCAGCCGCCGGCAAGCGGCGCTCGAGGAAACCGTCGACAGCCACGACAGCCAGCCCGGTCAGCAGTGCGAGCAACATGAAGATCGCCACTTGGGCGAACTTGGGATCGAGGATGAGGAAGTCGATGTTGCGGCCTTCGATGGCGAAATGGGCGCCCATCGCCACTGACACGACTCCGGCGGTGAGATAGCGGTACAGCCCCCGGTTCGGCAGCCAGGGCCGCACGATCACCCACAGGAACGCCAGCAACACCCCCGTACCCAAGCCGGCGAACACGATCAGGCCTAGCGTCCCGGACAACGTGAACTCGCCGACAACGGCGCCGCCGGCCGTCATCTTGCCGCGCGACGCCGGATCGATCAGTGCAGAGAGCCGCATCGCCAGCCGGCCGCCCACCCCGCCGAGCAGCACCCCGGTCATCAGGGCGGCCAGGCCACCCCGGGCGATGTGGCGGAGCAGCCCCGCCCAGCTAGTCGGACATCCGACCGGAAGCGCCGCCGTAATGCTCATCCGCCGAGTCCCAGGAGCACCAGGTTGAGCACGAGGAACACCAGCTGGAGCACGACCAAGATCGCCACGACCCATGCCACCACGGTGATCACCTTGTCGACGCGTGCCGCCAACTTGTCGGAAGACCTAGCGCCGGCGGCGATACGCATCCGCCACTCGTTCGCGGTGTGAACCAGCCCGGCCAGCGGCAGCGCCAGCAGCAGGCCGACGTGCAGAACGCCCATGAGCAACAGCAGACCGGCGACTCGGTCGAGCTCGCCACGGAGTTGGGCGGCCAGGCCCGCATCGAACGCCAATGTGGGGTCGAATACCAGGCTCATGACGATGTATGCGGTGAAGATCAGGTAGTAGGCGATGTCGAGGAGTCGCAAGACCGCAGTCCCGGTGGCGGCGCTGCCCCGAAACGCCGCACGCTCGTACAGCTCACCGAAACGGCGAATCGCCGGGCCCACTACGGCGACGATCACGATCATCACGGCGGTGACGAGGATCTCCAGAGCGGTGAACGCCATGGTCACGTCGCCGGCGACGACGTCGACGGTCAGCGCCAGGTAGCCACCAATCGCCAGCATCCCCGTCGCCACCCCGCCCAGCACCAGCCGTACGCGCCGGCGGTGGGCGGCATCTTCTTCGATCGACCGCTGCACTTTGGCAAAGAGATCGGGGCTTGGTTGGTAGTCGTCTGCGGCGTGCAGCGCGTCGATCAGGAGCTGCTCGACGGTCACGTTGCCACCCCCTCGAGCCTGACCCGCAGGGCCTCCATGCCGCGGCGACAGTGCGTCTTGACCGAGTTCTTGGAGATGCCGAGAGCCTCGGCCGTTTCTTGCTCGGTCAGCTCGAGATAGAAGCGAAGCAGCAGGCAGTCGCGCTGGCGGGCCGACAGGTCGCGCAACTCGTCGATGACGCGACGCCGTTGCTCATCGAGCTCGAGAACGTCCTCGGGGGCGTCGGGCGCTGATCCCGGCGGAAGCGCCTCCTGGTGGCGCAGCGACATGAGGCCACGCCGGTTGTGGTCTCGAGCCAAATTGATGACGATGGAGCGCAAGTAAGCGGCTGCCTTGGACGGATCCTTGATGCGATGGGCCGCCCGGTGCAGGCGGATGAAGGCCTCTTGAACCAGATCCTCGGCCGCGTTGCGATCGTCGGTGAACATCCTGGCCAGCCGCACCAGCCGAGCACTCTCGGCGGCGAACAGCTCGACGAGCAACCGGTCCGTGCTTGCGCTCGTGACGACGGAGACGGCACGGTCGATGGCCGTCATTAGCCACTGCGCAGCGATCCCGACGCGGGCAGAGAGCGAAGCGGGCATCAGGCAGCGCGCGGTTCCCGGGCGTCCTCATCGATTCGGCGGCCGAGACCGAGCAGGCGCCCGATGATCGGCAGGCTGAGCACGTTGGCGCCGTGCAGCACGCCCATGATCAGCAGCATCCCTCCCACGCGCACGGTGGAGGCACGCAGTTGCTCGGCGTTGACCGTCTCGGCCCAGCCGATTTGCCGCTCGAACACCGTGGTGAAGAGGATGTATGCCGTGAAGATCAGGTAATAGGCGACGTCCATCAGGATGATGTAGCTCTTGCCCGTGCGGGGATTCGCCCGAAACACGTCGGCGGCATAGCTGCGACCGAAGCGCTTGATCAGAGGGCCAAGCACGCCGAGTGCTACGAACAACACGCCCACGGTTATGAGCTCGAGGACCCACCAGTTCATAGGTTCCTCCTCCAGAGAATCATGTCAGATCGGAGTGCGAACTGTGTGGCCATCAGAACCAAGCGCCGCTGAACGTCACAGCGAGTGCGGCCACTGTCAGGCCGTAGAAGGACCACTGGACCCCACTTGCCACCCGCTCAGAGTTGCGGAATGCGTGCACGGCCGTGATCAAGGCAAGTACTCCGACGGCCAGCGCAGGCGGAAACCAGAACAGCGCTATGCCCAGCGCACCCGGGAGCACCCCAATACCAACCATCCGGCTGCCGCGATTCGGATCGCCACGTCGCACAAGGATTCCGCCGCCAACGAGAGCCGCCCCACCGATCAACACGGCGGCGAAGATCACCTTGCCGTAGAGCGGTCCCCCGTCATCCTCTATCAGATTCCCCACGCCGAGGGCGATCATCAGCGCAGCCACCAGCACGGCCGATCCCAGCCACCATCTCTCGTCCTTCATCATCTGCACCTTCCGACGCGCTCCTCTTCTCAGAGCTCTCGTTAGGACAGACGAATCAACCTCTCAATTGGGTGACAGCTGACCAGGAAGTGGTCAGACGTCGGCGATGTGAGCAACCGCGTCACCTTTGTTGACGAGCGGGTTCTGGGTGTGGCCGATCACGATTCCGGCCGCCCGTGCTTTCAGCGTTCCCAGGCGCTTACCGAAGGGGTCGTGGATCGCCGCGAGGGAGTCGGCTTCTTCGACCCGGTCGCCGCGCGCTACGCCGAGGTTGAGGATCCCGCTGCGGGGGGCACGCATCCACCGACTCTTGCGTGACAGCACGCACTCGACGGGCGGGTCATCGTCGTCCTCGAGCATCTCCATGGCTGCCATCACCCGACGGACTCCAGCCGTGGCGATCGTGATCGAGTCAGGATCGAACCGCTTGGCCTCGCCGCCTTCGAAAAGCAATACTCGCGTTCCCAGATCGGCAGCTATTTGACGCAGCGAGCCGTCCCGAGTGCGGGAGTGGATGGCTATGGGCGCGCCGAAAGCCTTGGTGAGAGCCAGCGTGTCGGGGTCGTCGAGATCGGCGCGGATCTGGGGCAGGTTGATGCGATGATCCGAACCGGTGTGGAGGTCGATGCCGACGCTGCAGCGCTGCACGACCTCGGTGACGAGCAGGTTGGCGATTTGTGATGCCAGCGAGCCCCGCGCCGAGCCCGGAAACGCCCGGTTGAGATCGCGGCGATCCGGGAGATATCGATCGCCCGTATTGAAGCCGTGGACGTTGACCACGGGGACTGCGATCAACGTGCCTCCGAGCTCGGATGGATCGAGGTCGGCAAGCACCCGCCGCACGATCTCGACGCCGTTGATCTCGTCGCC
>JBFIXI010000068.1:0-22932 GCA_041605955.1 Acidimicrobiia bacterium | reverse complement strand
CTCAGTCGGTACTCCACACCAAGCGCAACTTGGCGACGATGGCTCCGAAGTTGATGCTCCACCCGACGCCAAACACACGGCTGACGACGATGGCGCCATCAGGGTTCCACAGCGTGCTCTTGGTTCTCTCGAGCGTGGGCATACGTAAGTCGTAAGGCACGAACCCGCCGAGAGCACCGTGCCAGGTTCGTTCCTCCTGCGGCCGGCGCAGTTCCTTGAGCACTGCCACGATCGACAAGACCGCAGTCAGCAGTCTCAAGGCCGTCACCACGTCCGGTCGGGGCTTCGTATCGGAAGCAGTAGCTGGATCGCCCATAGACCAAGGCTAGTGATGGGGTCTCGTGGCTCGAGATTCGAACGTCCCCGGAACAGACGTGACCAGAGTCCCAAGGCTCACTGTCGAGTGGCAGGTCGTCGCCCTAGTACCGCATCGAGTCGATTCTGTGGGCCGCCCAGATCACGCGCGTGGAGCGTGACCTAGCGCACCATTGCCAGCGCGCCATCCGACAATCCCGCGCTCCCCTGCCGATGTCTCGACCGCCGCCGCTCGCGGTCGCGAAATCCACCGCTAAGTGATGACGTCTCCAGTGTCGATTTCGTGTCGTTGCTCGAGGAACCCCATCACGTGTTGAATCACCCAGTCTGGCTGCACGATGGTGAGGTGATGATCACCGTCGGTGATGGCTGTCTTGATGTGGGGTGCCACGGTGGCGAGTCGCTGGACTGCCCGCTCCGCGGAGTAGCTGACTTCGTTGCGTCCAACGAGGAACAGGGTCGGAACGGCGAGCCGCTGCCAGTCTTCATCGGAGAGCACCGTGGGGCGCACGATTTCGCGCTTCTTGATCTTGAAGCATCGTCGGGCGAGGATGTCTTCGTCGATCATCTCGTCGATCGCTGCTCGCGTCGCCTCATGGCGGACGCAGTCTGGTGCGTACCAGTAGAGGTATCGCCGAATGTAGGAGCGACTGGGAACTGTTCCGTAGACGATGGCACGGGCAACGAGGCCGAGTGGTGGCCGGAGCACTGTCGGCGGAGAGAGCAGCACGAGCTTGTCAAGGCGTTCCGGGACCTCGAGCGCGTAAAGGGCCGCTATCCAACCGCCGTAGGAGTGCCCGACGAGTCGGACGTCGTGGAGCTGGAGTTCGTCGAAGAGCTCGTCGAGCCAGCGCACGAAGTCGTCGGGACGGCGGGGTTGCCTCCGGTAGATGCTTCGTCCGATGTCGTAGATGTGATCGAGGGCGTACACCCGATGCTCGGAGGCGAACGCTCCGATCACCGGGATCCACGAAAGCGAGGTTTCCGAATCGCCGGGCAACAGAACCAACGGTGGTCCGTCGGCCGGGCCCTGGACCCTCACGAACGTGTCGCCGAACGTCGTGCTGACCATGCTGGACTCGGAGGGGATCGGCCAGCGCTGCGCACGTCGGTCGTAGAACGCCAGGTACTCCTGCTGGGATGCAGCGGAACGAAACGGGTGCCAGGGTTCCCCGGCGAGTTCACTTCCGCCTGATTCCAGCGTTCTGTGGTTCTGGTCTGCACTCATGACGGCGCACTCGACGCCGTCTCGAACTCGAAGCTCATGCCCGCGTACTCCGTGAGCCGACCCAACAGCAGGTCTCCCATGGCAGCGGCCGGCGTCCACGATCCACCCCCGACTGGGATCTTCTCCGCATCCTCAGCCAGGCACAGCGCTGATTCGATGAGCATGCGGCTGGTGGAATCGGTTGCCGGATCCCCCTCTCCGCCAACCAGCGCCCGCACGGTCGTGCCATCGTCCATCTTGCCGATGAGAATGATCTTCCACTGACCGGACTCGCGGGTCTCCTTGTCCGGGCCTTCCCCGGAGCCGGGCAGCACGTACTTCTTCAGAAGCCGCCGAGTCGGTGAGAACCCCACGGCTGCAAGAAACCCGACGTATCCCAAAGCTTCAGCCTTCGCCCGGATGCGGCCTCCCACGCCGTCGGCAACAACTCGGGCTTCGTCGTAACGGAAGTCTTCGCCATATGGGTAGTCGAGGAGTGCATTGGTCCGACGCACGATCTTGGTGTTCATCGGCCCCATGAAGAACGGCTTCGTCCACACCTGCAGGTCCTCGTCGTATTCCACCTTCGTCGACCTCATGCTCTCTGCCTCATCGGGTCCTTGGCGGCGGCCCTCTGGGGCCAGGTAATAGGGTTCCGTCATGGCCCGCCCGATCGACGGATCATTCCGGCCCGCTTCTGTCCCATGCAGCAGGCTGGCGGCAGTACCGCCGCTGAATCCCCCAGCCAGTTCCGTCACCCTCATCTTGACCCGGGAACACGGCTTCCCATAGAGCTGCTTGGCGCGCTGCTGCAGGAAGTGCACCCCTACGTCCGAGGGGATGGAGTCCATGCCGCAGGCGTGCACGATCCGGGCACCAGTCTCCGCCGCCTCGGCCTCGTGGGCGTCCATCATCTTCCGCATCCAGTGTGCTTCAGCCGCCAGGTCGCAGTAGTGAGTGCCGGCACGCACACACGCCCCCACCAGCTCGGAGCCGTACATGGCGTACGGACCAACCGTTGAGCACACCACTCTTGACCGGGCCGCCAACGCCTCCAGAGATGCCACGTCATGGCTGTCACCCGTGACGACAGGGATGTCTGCCGCCGCGGGACCCAGTGTGGATCGCACCGCCTCGAGCTTTGCCTGGTTGCGTCCCCCAATCGCCCACCGCAGATCACCGCTGCTCCCTATGCGGGCTGCCAACTTCTCCGCAGCAAGCCTCCCCGTGAAGCCGGTGGCTCCCCACAGGACAATGTCGAATTCGCGATCGTGTTCCACGGCCACTCCTTCCTTCATGGGGCGCCGGTGACGTACGGCACCTGTCCCCTTCGTACACCCCACAGGAGACCCTGCCCAGAGGCGAAGGCCTTTGTGCGACTGCCGAGCAGAGCGGTTACTCGGTGCTTCACTACGACATTGACTTGGATCCCATCGCCTCAGCGGCCGACCAGCCCTGTGAGTGGGTCGTATCGCCCCGCAGCGTCAACTAGCAGTCAGCCACAACTGACCCAGAAGCTGCGATCTGGTGCACATGGCCGAATGTGCGTTCGTACGCCCGATCGGATGATATGTGCGGGCTCGGTCAGGAGTTTTCGGGATGTACTGAACCGTTCCGAGCGGCCTCTGGCGAGGATCGTCAAGACCCTTCGGGCGCTCGTTAGCGCCAGAACCCTCTGGGTCTCAGCCCTCCGCTAGCGAGTTGAGCCAAGCCGCGAACCCATCCGGTGCCTGGGGTCCCCGAGACCGGAAGCTGCCCGCAACACGAGCACCCCGAGCTTCGAGGGCGCGGGCCATCTTGTCGAGCATCTTGCCCGGAGAGGTCTTGTAGGTGCAGAAGACTGCAGCCGGGGTCCCGTCCAGGCTGAGGCTGTCGATGAACGCCATCGTCGCCGGCGTAGCGTGCTGGCGGATGAAGTACAGGCCCTCGGTCCAGCTCCCGATGCAGACTGCGTCCGCGGCTGACACGTCAGCAGGCGATGCCGCCTGGACGGCGACAGCTGTGGAATCGTGACCGGCTGCGACGGCCATCTGCGCCATGTCCTCGGCGGCAGCCTTTGTAGTTCCGGTGCGACTGTCGTACACGATCGCGACTTTCACACACACCTCCCCAGTGTGCCGCTTGCTTTTCTCCGGTGGCCGCAGCCACCGTGATACACATTGAAGGCGACGCAGTGTCGGGGCTCCAGGGTCAAATGACCCGATCGGCGTGCGCTTACGCCGACCCTTGCTCACCCAGCACTGCACCGGAGTCCCTCCCCGACTCGCCGGCGCGTCAGCCCACGCACCGGCGTGACTCGCGCCCTGCGGTCACGCCGACGTCGGCTCGAACTCGAAGCTCATACCCGCGTGCAATGGCAGCCGATCATGGCTGACCGTGGAACACCGTCGCGGCCCCGAGGCCACAGCCTCCGCCTGGCGCGACATGTACAACGGTGATGTGGCTCCCGATGTCGGGCTCGTAGCAACGCTGCACACCTGAGGGTTGTGAGCTCGATCCACCGCCGAGTTCTGAGTTTGTTAATGGGAAACCGGGACTGGTCGCTCGCGTCCTACTGTTGACTAGTGACGTGAAACAAATATCTCCACCCGCCCCCACCGACCGTAACGACTCGCCACCGGCCTCTCTTGTGGGCCGATTGATCCGCCGCATCACACGCCTCGAGATCCTCGTCGGAGCAGCGATCGCGGCGATCATGCTTGTGCTGGTTGTTGTCGAACCGAGAATCCTGGAAGCCCCGTTCGAGAACTCCCGGACCCTCCTGTTCACATTTGGCGGCACGGTCCTCGCCGCCGTTGCGTTGGCCGCAATGCTGTGGCTCCGGGTGCCGCCCTTGGTGAGGCTGATCGTGCTCGTGGTGCCATTCGCGGTCGTCAACTGGTGGTTGATCTCGCCGTACTTCGTCGACGAAGTGGTCGCCGAGGACTTCTCCGGGTCGATCTCCGAGCAGCTCGCCACCGCCGGTGACGTAACCGAGCCGACTACGGCTGTGCAGGGCGACGACGAACCAACGACCGATCCGACGCCATCGGCCACCGGTGACCCAGCTACGACAGGCGACGACGAGCCGGTAGAGCCGACCGCAGAAGAGCCGCCACCGCCACCGGCGGCGGGACCCGTACTGCTCGGGGCTGGTCGATTTGTGGGCCTGGCCGGCCACTCGGGCACCGGCGACGCCGGCCTCTTCCAGAGCCCTGAAGGGTCACTGGTGCTCCGCTTCGAGAACTTCGACATCCAGAACGGTCCCGACCTGGAGGTGTATCTCGTACCAGGCGCCGACCAGACGTCTCTCGCCGAGGGCTCGATTCATCTCGGTGCGCTCAAGGGCAACGTCGGCGACCAGAACTACGAACTACCGGAAGGCACGGAACTCGCCCCGGGCTCCTACACGGCGCTCGTGTGGTGTGAGGCGTTCAGCGTCGAGTTCGTCGGCGCCACCATCGACATCTAGACCTGCCCTGCCATCGCGCAGGTGATCGAATCTGGCCGACGGGCCGCACCTGCGCCGCCCCTCAGCGGATTGCCAACTTGGCGCCGAAGAACCTCGACCTGTCGCAGTGCGGGTCGGTCTGGATCCGGCAGTTCTGCCCCGCTCGCCCAGGTTGCTATCTCAGACCTCGAACCGAGTGGCCTTACCGAGATCGGCCGCTGACGCGCCGATCCCGCGGCTCAGTCCGAGCCGCGGGATCGTTTGTCGTCTACCTCACGATTACGTGAGTTTCACATTGTCAGTTAGGGACGGAGGCTCAGCGCGAGCGTTCCTTGGCGACGTTGACCGTAAGTTCACGACCGTCGACGTTTTTGCCGTTGAGGACGTCGATAGCCGCCTTGGCTGCCTCGGCGCTACCCATCTCCACGAAGCCGAAGCCGCGAGACCGGCCGGTGTCGCGATCGGTGATCACGTTGGCGGACTTCACCTCACCGTGCTCAGCGAACATGCTCTCCAGCTCGGCGGAGTTGGTCTCGAACGTGAGATTCCCCACGTAGATGTTTGTTGACATAAATGCTTCCTCGCATTTCGAACCGTCTCGGGCATCGAACGCCCGCGGGATGTGCGAAGAAAGCCGAACCGAAGCTCGAAAGACCAAGCAATTCCTGCGTTGCTCCACCGGACGGAACTAAGAATGTGGAGCAAGCGCTGCGCGCCTCGTGGCGCGCTGTACCAGGCAACTGTAGCAGGACTGCGAGCCAATCCGGCCCAACACCTCGCAGTGTCGCCCGGGATCGTCGCGAACTCGTCGACCGGCACCGCAACGAAGTTCGGGTCGGGGGCAGGGGCGTCGGACAGCCCGTCGGTGGCGGGACAGTGTGGGTGGCTGAGCTGTTCGCTGCGGCAAGCAGCCGACGAGCTCGTTCTACGACCTCTTCCCACCGGGTACCGGGTTCGCCGGCGCCACGCCCAGTGAGCGCCGAAGCCGGCGACCTGGTCATCTCGTGCGGCTTCGCGAACTCCGTGCAGGTGCTGGACCCGGCCACAGCCGCGCAGTCGTCCGAATCCGCTCGGGGGATCACCGATCCCAAGGTACGGACGTTGTCCTGATCAGCGGCTCGCGACAATCTCGCCGTCGATCGTGGCAACGAGGGTCGAACCCGCCTTGCGCAACGCAAGCTCGACTTCTTCAGGAGTGGAACCCGACGCAATGACGAACCCAAGGTAACGGTCGCCTTCGGGCAGCGCCTCAACCCGACGCCCGTTGACCACGGTGATCGTCACTTCATCGATTCCGGCTATGTCTCTGGCCCCCTGGACGTTCTCGACACCGGTCAATACGCCAGAGGCAGGAATCGGCAACATGAGCGCGCCCCCAGCGCGCGGCTGGGCATGCCCACGGCCTCCAGGGCCGCCGAGTGCGTTTCTCAGAATCATCGACTCGAGTGACTCGCCGAGCAGTCCAAAGGTGAGTGAACGGCCACAGAGGCCGCCAATCGATCGCGCAGCCAGCTCGATGAGCTTCACCGGACCGTCACTTGGGATCCGCACCTCGGCGTGTACCGGGCCGATCTGCAGATCGAGCGACGTCGTGGCTTCCTGAACGAGAGCAATCGCAGCCTCCTGAATATGCCCGGGATGACGTGACGGCGTGACGAACATCGTCTCCTCGAAGAACGGGCCCTCGAGTGGGTCTGGCTTGTCGATCACGGCAAGGACCTCGAGATCGCCGTCGACAAGAAGCCCTTCAATAGCGATCTCCTCTCCCGGGACATACTCCTCGACGAGCAGGCTCTCATCGGGATTGCGACCAGCAGCCGCCAGGATCGATCGAATCCTCGACTCTGCCCGCCCGGCGGCGCGAGAACCATCAACTCGTATCACCCCGCGGCTCGCCGACAACCCGACGGGCTTGACCACGACAGGGAATCCGATCGATCCGGCAATCTCGGCAACCTGCCCTGGGGCTGCCGGAGCAAAGCGCGGCTGGGCGACATCGGCGACGCCAAGAGCACGGCGCATTGCCAGCTTGTCACGCGTCAGCGCGACCGCTTCGGGTCGGTTGTGGCCCAAACCGAGTTGTGCCGCTGCCGCTGCCGCCACCTCCACCCCGCCGTCGTCGACGGCAACTACGGCATCCGCGTCGGGAACAGTCGACGCAATCGCCGATGCCGCCGCGACCGGGTCGCCAAGATCAACCTCTACGTGGCCCGTAGCGCCCTCGAATCCTGCATTCGCGTCGGTTGCGACGATCGCGTCGAGGCGCAACAGCGATGCCGCCGCCAGGAAGTCTCCGGTTCGGTAGCTCTCACAGCCGGCAACGATCACAACTCTTTGCATCCCCCCATCATGGCCCCTCTTGCGCCTAGCGGCGCCGTGTGGCGTACGATCACGCCGTGGCAGTCAACGAATCCACCATTCTCACCATCGAAGACAAGGCGCTGGCGCTCCTGCTCGACGTACGCGACCGCGAACCCGACGCCCCGGACCTGGGCCTTGTCGTGAGCATCACAGGAGTAGATGGCGACAGATTCACGTATGAGATGATATTCATGCGCATAGATCAGGCGGCGCCCACAGATCATGTCGCTCCCGCAGGACCGCTGGCAGTCATCTGCTCGGCAGGCGACGTCGACAACCTCCGCGGTGCGACCCTCACTATGTCGAAGAACCTCCTTAAGCCAGGATTGACGATCGACAATCCCAACTCACCGAGCCCCGCGATCTCGGCAGAGGGAGTGGCGCCGGACCTCAGCGGCACTACTGCCGAACAGGTGGTGTCCGTGGTCGATCGTGTGATCAACCCGGCAATCGCGTCCCACGGCGGCTTCGCTGAGGTTGTCGCAGTCGAAGATCGCATTGCGTACATCCGCCTTGGTGGCGGGTGCCAGGGCTGTGGAATGGCGCCGGTCACGCTTTCACAGGGCATTGAGTCGACCATCACCGACCTCGTCGAAGGAATCGCCAAGGTCGTCGATGTCACGGACCACGCGCAAGGCACCAACCCCTACTACGAACAAGCGAAGAAGTAGCCCCCTGCTTCACCGCCGGCTTGCGAGAGCGCAACTCAGATCGTCCATTTGGCAAATGACGACTGGTGAGATTGCCCAAAGCGCGGGAGCCGAGTGGCCCAATGCGCGGGGTCCCTCGGCCCTATGTCTCGGCCACCACCACGTGGGAGAGCACCGAAGACGGTCGTCGATGCATTCGACTTCGAACACTGCTCCGGGGCCGAGGTCGGGGTCGTCGAGGCGCACGATCGTCACGCCTCAGTCCTGAAACGGCGACCAGCCGCTCGCAGTCACCGTCCCGGCCATGGCCCCATCGCGGCGCATGACTCGACCGAGGCGAGCGAGTCCCCCGTCGACCCGCATGCCCCACACGGTGCGGCGCCGGTCGACCGACTCGAGTGCCGCCCTTGCCGACGAATTCGGTCTTGTCCATGTCGACGAAGGCGCCGAGCCCGGTCTGCCTTGAGCAGCTCCTCGGCATCGGGACCGACGATCTCGACGGGCAGCTCACCGGTGTTGCGCAGGATGACGTCGCGCCGCACCTTCCAGTACATCTCGTCGGCGGTGGCGTTGTTCAACCGGAACGGTGTCAGCCGATCGTTGCAAAGCACGTACTCGGGATCGTGATCCAGCTCCATGTAGGTGAGCGGATAGGCCCGATCACCACTGCGCCGGCGGGCACGTTCGCGGTTGACCTGCGCAGTGGCAAGTGGGAGGGCTGCCCTGGGCGTGCCACTGAACGGACGCATCCGACGACGGCATCAACCGAATGATCATGTTCCGCACGCGGACAACGCGACGACAGACCTCGCGGCGCCACCGCTCAGTTCCAACGAATCCTCTGGGTAGCCCGCCAGCGCTCCATGAGGCTCGTGTCACCGCTCAACTCGAGCTCGTCGCCGCGGTTCCAGAGCCCCAGGTAGACGGCGGTGGCCGAGCCGCCGACCACAAGACGAGGAGGCCGGGAAGGGCTTGCGGCGATGCTCAGGGATTCGGCGACGTCGATGTGCCATTGCCGATCGCCGTCGTCCGGCGATACCAGCATCGAGTACTTCTCGCCATCGAACAGCTTGCTGCGACCCCGGGTGAAGAAGCCAGCCAAGAGCTCGTCGATACCGTCGACTGCTAGGTCGCCGTCGATTGCGGCCTCGTCCTCCGTGGGCATTCGTCCGACCGCCGCAGCAAGGGCGTCGACCATGTGTACGGTTGTTTCATGGGCCTGGCGCCGAGCCCAGAACTCTCGGGCCGGCGGTGCGTCATTGAGGAATACGATCGCGTCCAGGTCGGGAGGCGCCTTCCCTATTGCCTCGACAAGACGCCGCCGACCCTCGGAGTAGTAGCCAAGGAGGTCGTCCTCAGATCGGCGGATCGAAGTCTGGGTTGGGACCGCGGCGGGGTCGTTACCCGTGACGTGAGCAGTGGCCCAACGATGAACCATCGATTGGTGAGCGACGAGTGCCCGCACGTCCCACGCTGGGCATGTCGGCACCTTGGTCTTCTCCCCCGCAGCGGTTGCGAGCTCCGCGAGCCGGCCGCCCGCACTCTCGATGGCAGATAGATGGTCTTCTAGACGGAGTGAGGTGGGCACTAGGCGCTCCAGTCGGTGGCTTGGCGAGTGCACGGGTGAGCCGGATCGTGACGCCACACCTGCGGGTCAATTTACTCGACGGCACACTAGGGACGCCGAGGGCCGCGGGCGCGTTTCACACTCCCCTCCCTTACCGACTCTCCGGCCCCATGACTGCCGACTCGACCCCTGACTGGATTTCGCGGGCGCTCCCTCGGGGGCGCCCGCGTTAGAGCCTTCATGGCTCCAACGTGGAATCACTTGGTCAAGGGCCCCTTTGGGCCGCGTCAAGGCGGTGTCAACCCCGTCAAGAACATGTCAAATCTCCTGCCACCACACGCCTCTCGGCGTCAAATTCGTGCACTTGCGGATGTGACCCGAACCTGTGTGTCCTGCGACTCGCCGATCGAGTCGGCAATTGCGACTCGCAACGCGCGCACCCACACGCCGATGACAACGAGTGGATGGCCTCCGTCTGTGACTGCAGCTGGGTTCGACCTTGCGGCGTTGTTCCAATCGATCGATGCCGAACGTAGGCGCCAGGGTCTGAGCTCGGCATCATTTAGCACGACAAGTAGGCGTGTCGGCATCGACCGTCCGTCGGTTCGCCGACGCAAAGGATGCGGAAGCGGACGGCGTGCTTGCGGTTCTCCCGGGGCGGAAGCGAGTGGCTAGGAGCGCTCGGGGGCAGCCCGTGGGGCGATCTAGCCGAAGTTGAATACGGCGCCGTGGGAAAAGAATGAATCCCTGCTCGTCGTCCCCGGTCACGGAGAGGGGCCGCACCCGGAGCTCTGGCTGGGCAAGGCCCTCTGGTCTTCAGACCTGCAGTGACGCGCGGACACTGTGGCCCCCTGTCGATGTTGCCCGACTGCGGCGAGCGCAGCCGCCCTAGCCTTGCCGCATGGGCGGGGAACCGTTGATTGAACTGCAGCCGGACCTGGAGCTCACCATCTCCGAAGCGGAGCGCGTGCTCGAGGATTGGCTCGGCGAAGCGACCCCGTGCCGCGGAGTCCATCCCCTCGAGGGCGGTCTAGTGAACTCAGTGTTCCGCCTGGAGTTCAATCGCCCGCCGCATCGTGCAGTGATCAAGCTGCACGGCAGCGACAGCGACACATTCGCCGCCGAGGCACGCTCTCTGCAATACCTGGGGTCCAGGACCTCATGCCCGGTTCCGCAGGTCTACCTCCAAGACAGCTCGGCGCGCGTCATCCCTAACGCCTTCCTGCTCCTCGAACACGTACCAGGCGTGCGCCTCGACGGTCTCGAGCTGGACCAGGGGGAGCGGGCTGCCTTGGATGCACAGCTGGCGGGGGTTCTGATAGAGCTACACGGCCACACCGAATCGTGGTGGGGAGGCCTCGGGGCCGATGACAAACCGAGTTCATGGGCAGACGTCTTCGCCCCCCGGCTGGACGAATCCCGCTCCTATCCCAAGGTCGCGGAGCTCTTGCCACCCGATGTACTGACCCAGGTGGATGAAGCCATCGGAAAGGCCCCGCAGTTCCTCGGCGACTCGACAACTCCAACTCTCGTTCACGGGGACGTCTGGGACGGCAACCTCATGGTCGATCTCGTGGACGGCCGCTGGCGGCTGACGGGACTGCTGGACCCCGACGTGCAGTTCGCGGATGTAGAGCTGGAGCTGGCCTATCTCGAAGTGTTCGACAACAAGCGTGACGACTTCTTCGCGGCGTACACGAGTCACCGCCCGCTCCGTGACGGCTACGAGCGGCGGCGGCTCTTCTACTGGCTGCGCACGGCGCTCATCCACGTCGGCCTGTTCGGTGACGAGTTCTTCTGCGAGTTCACCGCTCGCACTGCGGAGCGGATCAACGGGCTCGAAGCTTGAGAACATTCCGCCAGCTTGCAGCTCCGTCCCGTTGCACGCAGAACCATCTGTGGGCGCCCCGCCGACGTGGGCCGCTAGCAAGAACCACCCCTAGCCGGCGCCACCCCGCTCGGATAGATCCTTGGCGGTACGCAGCGCGGCCCGCATCACGACACCCACGAAGACGTGAACGAGCCACCAGTAGCGACGGAAGCGTCGCCTCGAGTCATCGTCGGTGTTCGCAGTCCGCGCCTCGTAGGTGAGCAGCGTCCGGTTCGCGCCGTACTCACGGAGCGAGAAACCGGCTGCGATCTTGGCGTATCCGGGCTCGTCGAACGTAGGAAACTCCGCCGCCGAGAGCGGTTTCCACTCGATCTCGGGCTGCCAGACCTTGCCGGCGGCCCCGAAGACGATCTCATGGGGCGCGTCTTCACCCAGCCCGACCCAGTCTTGGAAGATATCCGATTCGCTAGTGCCGTCGAACATGTCGGCCAGCGTGGCGGACGGCGGCGTTGGAGGCGGCTCCTCTCCGCGCATTCTTCTGCCGATGCGATCGGGTAGACCGCGGACGAACATTGCGGCGTCCATCATCGGCGAGCTGATCTCGAGGAAGTCCATGCTGCGCACTGCGGCATAGACGGTGTCGAGCGGCGCATCGATGACGAGATGTTCCACGATCGTCTCATCGAACTCAGGGAGTACTTCGTCGATGAGCAACACAGCCGTGGGTGGCGATTGAGTCATGAGCGGCACCTTCCTCTGTTGCCATCCCCACCATCAGTCAACGCAATAGAGGGGCGACTGCCCAGAGCCGAAGGTCATCTCGCCGGGCCACCGATGGACGGGACATCAACTCCCGGCCGGCATCTCGGGTATGTCCACCAGCTTCCCCCGCGGGATCTCCCGTGCCTCGTCGTACATGGGGAGGTCGCACACCTCGCCCTGCCGCGACTCATCGTCGATGCACTCCACTTCGAACACTGCTCCCGGGCCGAGGTCGGGGTCGTCGAGGCGGACGATCGTCACGCCGCACTCCTGATACGGCGACCAGCCGCTCGCCGTCACCGTCCCGGCGACCACTCCGTGGCGCTTCACGACCCGACCCAGCCGAGCGACTCCCCCGGTCACTCGCATCCCCCACACGGTCCGCCGCCGATCAGCCGACTCCAACGCCGCCTTGCCGATGAAGTCGCCCTTCTCCATGTCGACGAAGGCGCCGAGCCCGGCCTGCCACGGCGTGGTCGACGCATCGAAGTCGGTACCGGCATTCAGCAGGCCCGCCTCGATGCGGCGCGCCCGAAACACCTCGGTCGACGTGATGATCATCCCAAACGGCTCGCCGACTTCCATGATGCGGTCACCCACCGCCGCCGCGTCGATGTCGGGGCCCATGTAGAACTCCCAACCGAGCTCATTACTGAAACCAGTCCGGCTGATCACCACTGGTTGGCCGGCGATCGACACCTCCGCCGAATCGAAGTAGCGGAAGGGCTCCGGAGGCTCACCGTCGACCACCTCGGCGAGCACCTCGAGCGACCGGGGCCCCTGCACCTGGCTAACCCACACCCCCGGGTCATACACCTCGACGTCGAGACCCGCAGCATGCGCCTTGTACCAGGAAAGCAGGTCGCCGTCGGCCTGCGCCATCCAGAACCGATCCTCGGCCATCCGCAGCAGCACCCCGTCGTTGATCATCCCCCCGTCGTGATAGCAGGCGAACTGGTAGCTGCACCGCCCCACCCGCACCTTGGCCACATCCCTCGTGAAGACCCGATTCAGCAGCTTCTCGGCGTCGGGTCCCCGCACCTCGACCGGTAACTCGCCGGTGTTGCGCAAGATCACCTCGCGCCGCAGCTTCCAATACATGTCGTCGGCGGACGCGTTGTTCAGCCGGGACGGGGTCAGCCGGTGGTTGTACAGCGTGTACTCGGGGTCGAAGTCCAGCTCCAGGTTTGTGAGCGGATGAACCTGCATGGTGTTCGCCACAAACTCATTGGGTCGCACCCCCGCCGCCGGCAAGGTCTTCACAACGAAGCGAATGTCCCTCAGTTCGTGTGCCATGGTTCCCTCCGGTCACCCTCGCGCCGGCGCGCAGGTTCGCGGGCGGCCTGCGGAGAGGCAAGTGGATGGCGGCAGCGACGGCCCGCAGTCTGCGCCAGACAGCGCACTTCCCGGTCTCGCCGGGCACGATCTGTTCCGGGGGAGATGTTGGAGCTCGTTTCACACCCGGTACCGGAGTCGACGCCCACGTGGCCGTCGCCGACGTCGACTCCGCTCCCCAGCATCCGCCCACCCCAATCCGTTACCGTCTGATGCACTTGGCTCGCTACGGCCACCTTGGGAGGCAGCGAAATGTCTAGCCCGTCAGATCCTGTTCGCCCGGAAATAATTCGCGCCGTCGAGGAGGAACAGCGACGGGAGCGGGAGGAGCGGCACCGCGCTGTCGAGGACCGCGAGGAGTTCGAGGGCCTTCAGGTCGACCCCGGGATGGTCTTCTACCCCGAGATTGCGGATCGCAAGCCGGGAGACTCGAACGTCGTCAAGTGGGGATTCGACCTGCATCCGCAGGTGACCGCATGGTCGGCAGGGTTCCTCATCATCTTCTTGTCGCTGACTCTGGTGTACCGCGACTCTGCAGAAGAGTTCTTCGCAGACGCCCTCATCTTCATCGGTGACAACTTCGGCTGGTTCTACATCCTCGCCGCCAACATCTTCTTGGTCGCAGTTGTCTTCTTCGGGTTCAGCCGATTCGGCCAGATCCGGCTGGGTGGGCCGGAGGCGAAACCAGAGTTCACGACGTTCGCCTGGTACGCCATGTTGATCAGCGCCGGCATGGGCATCGGCCTGATGTTCTGGAGTGTCGCCGAACCGATCTTCCACTATCAGAGCCCTGCCCCCTTCTTCAACGCCGAAGGCTTCACGCCCCAGGCCGCCGACGCCGCCATGGTGACGACGTTCTTCCACTGGGGCCTCCACCCGTGGGCCATCTACGCCCTCGTCAGCCTGGCTCTGGCGTTCTTCACGTTCAACCGAGGGCTGCCGCTGACGATGCGCTCGGTGTTCTACCCGATCCTCAAAGAGCGCATCTACGGCTTCTGGGGGAACGCAATCGACGCCATAGCAGTCATCGCCACGCTATTCGGGCTGGCTTCATCGCTCGGGTTCGGCGTGAAACAGGTCTCGGCTGGTCTCGACTTCCTGTTCGGAACCCCGGACACAACAACCTTCCAGATCATTCTCATCGCCGCCATCACCGGCCTGGCCACTATCTCGGTCGTCGCTGGCCTCGACGGAGGCGTCAAGCGGCTCAGCCAACTCAACATCGTGCTGGCCGGCGCATTCTTCCTCTTCGTGATCCTGGTGGGGCCGACCGTCTTCATCATCGGGACCATGATCGAAAGCTCGGGCAGCTACCTACAGAGCCTCGCCAGCCTCTCCACCTGGACCGAGTCGCTTTCGGGCGGCTCGTGGCAGAGCGGGTGGACGGTGTTCTACTGGGGCTGGTGGATTTCGTGGGCGCCGTTCGTGGGCATGTTCATTGCCCGCGTGTCGAAGGGACGCACGATTCGAGAGTTCGCCATCGGCGTCGTCCTCGTGCCGACCGCGCTGTCGCTGGCGTGGATGTCGACGTTCGGCGGAGCGGCCCTGAAAGTTCAGATCGATGGTGTCCGTGATGTGGTGGCTGCTGTCAACGAAAACGTCGCCACGGCACTCTTCGATCTATTGCAGGCATTCCCGCTGACGACACTGACGTCCTTCGCCGGCGTGATACTCGTGATGTCATTCTTCGTGACGTCGTCAGATTCGGGTTCGCTGGTCGTCGACCACCTCACGTCGGGCGGCAAGCTCGAGTCACCGGTGCCGCAGCGAGTCTTCTGGGCGATCATGGAGGGAGCAGTGGCGGCCATCTTGCTCCTTGGAGGCGGCCTGCTCGCACTGCAGTCGGCTGCCGTGGCCAGCGGCATCGTATTTGCGATCATCATCCTCGTGTCGATCTACAGCATGCGCCAGGCATTCTCCAACGAGCTCAAGGCGCTCGATGCCGCCGGGCTGCTGGTCGGCGGCAGGCCTCGCAAGTGGGACCGAACATGATGCGACGCCCGGCGGCGATCCTTGGGGCGTTACTCCTCGTCCTGAGCGCGTGTGGAGTCGACGATCCTGGCGGCGATTTCGATCCGGCCGCCTTCACCGGCATCGACGTCACCGTCGGCTCGAAGAACTTCACCGAGCAGTACGTGTTGAGCGAGATACTGATCCAGGCGCTGGCCGCCAGAGGCGCCACCGTCACCGACGCCACCGACACCGGCGACACCCCCACCACCAGGGCTGCGTTGCTGGCTGGCGAAATCGACCTGTACTGGGAGTACAACAGCACCGGCTGGGTCGAGCACCTTGGTCAGGCCGATCCACCGAACCCCGAAGGTGAAGAGCTCACGGAGGCTGTGGCCGCGATCGACCGCGAACGCAACTCGATCGAGTGGATCGGCAGGTCGTCGTTCAACGACACGTACGGGTTCGCCGCTTCCCCGGAGATCGCCGAAGAGACCCGGGCGTCCCGCATCACCGTCGAGGCGTTCGACCTCGAGGGGATGGCGGAGTATCTCGAAGGCAATCCGGAGACGATCGTCTGCGTCGAGCCCGAGTTCCCAGAACGAGCCGACGGGTTGGTGCTTTTTGAAGAGGCAACCGGCTTCGAGGTACCGCAGGACAGGATCCGCGTCTTCGACAACGCGGCCGACATCTACGAAGCCGTTGCCACCGGCATTTGCGACTTCGGCGAGATATTCACAACCGACGGACGCATCGACTCCTTGGACCTCACCGTCGTTGTCGATCCGGGTGTGTTCTATGTCTACAACGTCTCGTTGAACATCCCGACCGATCTATACGAGCGAGCCCCGGAAGCTTGGGACGACCTCGTAGCGAAGATCCTGGCGCCTCTGTCGCAGAACCGGATCACGGAACTCAACCGCCGGGTCGCCGAAGGTGAGCCGCTATCGGACGTAGCCGCCAACTTCATCCGCACATTCCGTATCAACGGGTGACGGTCGAGCCGGCAGCGCCAGACGGCGACTCAACCCGAGGCGTCGATTCGCTCTCGATCCGCATCCCTGAGCTCGTGCTGATCGCATGGGCACCTCGGGACTGTGCATCCGACGGAACGATGCTCAGAGCGCGGATGACCGCAGGTGGCGCATCGCTGCCTATTGCCGTCTATTGAGCGACTTGATGTCTTGCTCAGCGGGAACGTTCCTTGGCAAGGTTGACCGTGAGATCGCGGCCGTCCACGTTCTTGCCGTTGAGAGCTTCGATGGCAGCCTTGGCGGCCTCGGCGGTACCCATTTCGACAAAGCCGAAGCCGCGCGAGCGGCCACTGTCGCGGTCGGTGATGACCACAGCCTTGGTCACCTCGCCGTGTGGGGCGAAGAGACTCTCGAGATCACCCGACGTGGTATTGAACGTGAGGTTCCCTACGTAGATGTTGGTGGACATTTGCATGCTCCTTGAATCAACCCGTCTGTGGACTCGACGCCTTGCTGGAGTTGCGCTGGAGAGCCGAGCCAGAAGTTCGAGCGGACCATGCGTGCCCTGCGGCTTCTCCAACAGACGGCAATCCTGAAGAAGCGGGCGACGTACGCGTCTTGCGTACCTGTCGAAGTAGATAGTAGTCGGATATCGGCCTCTCTCCGCCACGATGTACCACTGGACCACAGATCTGGCGTGACGCCACGCAGCATTGCGCCGCCTTGCCCCGTCGACCAGCACGCTCGCGAGAATCCAGCTGCTCGTTAGGGTCCTAGCTCTCAACTTCCAACGGATAGTCGTCCGACTGAGCGATGAACTCATCGACGTGCTGCACGGCGATGAGCGGATGGGCCGGATCCGTGCGCCAACCGGGCCTCGACTGAAGGTCCCAAAGACTTGTCTCGACATAGACATCGGGATGGGCGTTGCGCAGCCAGATCCAGAACCGGAAGTCGAACTGATCTGTGCTGTGACCGCACCACCCCTGCGTAGCGGACATCGTGCGCTCTCGGTACCAGGGACATCCCAGGCGGCCCACCTCCGGGTTCGGGCCTCCTCGGCTCAGCTAGCCGGCTTGCATCCAGCCATGCACGAAATCTGTCACACCCCGTTCGTATGTTGATCAGCGTCGGGCAAGTGGCGAACCGGCACCGTGTAGACGACAGGTTTGGACGGAAAGGCAGAGCCATCAACGCTGACCCTATGAGCGACCCGGCAAACGGTACGGCCACCACCCCATCTCGCAGTGGAGCCACGCATGGGGGCTGGCACGACCGAGACGATCCCGACCAGGTGGCGCGCAACACGGCCCTGGTGCAGCGCATCGTGGGGGCTCATCGCATCATGACCGCGGCGCTGGCCGATCTGCTGGATGCGGTGCGCAGCGCCGACGAGCTCGAGTCGTACTGGGTGGAAGGCTCGCAGTCGGCGCCGGAATGGCTGGTGGCCAACTTGCGCATCCACGCCAATACGGCGCGTGCCTGGGCTCGAATGGCGAAGAAGCTGGCCGACTACCCGACGATGCGCGCCAAGATGACCCAGGGAGTCCTGGGCTACGACCAGGTGCAACAGCTGCTCAAATACGTCGAGCCGGAGCAGGAGGCCGAGTTAGTTGAGGCAGTCACCGAAGAGGCCGCGGAGCAGCTGGAAGACTACGCCCGCTCGGAACGCCGCGTCTCGCCTCGCCAGGTCGCCGACAGCTACCGCGAGCGGTGGTTCGAGGACCTCTTCGACCACGATGAGCTGAGGTACACGTTCCGCGGCGAGATCACCGGCCAAGACGGCCTCGTCGTGCACAAGGCATTGCGGCTCCTCGGCTGGAACTCACCCGAGGAGCCGGTGTACGACATGCTGCGGGCTCCGGAGCATCGGCTCGCAGATGCACTCGTCGAGATGGCCTCCAGTGCTTTGGCCAACCAGTCCAATCACGACACAGCCACGGTCGTCGTACATGCCGATGTCACCAAGCTGGCTCTCGATGGACCGGTCGGCCAAGCTGAATTCGGTATCGACGTACCCATGGAGGCGATCCGCCGCCTCACATGTGACGGCCGCATTCAACTCGTCGCCAGCGGCGTGGATGGCTGCCCGATCGGAGTGGGCCGAGTCACGCGAACGATTCCGGCATGGCTACGCCGCCTGGTGCGGGCCCGCGACAAAGGCTGCCGCTTTCCGGGATGCGGGCGCACCTACTGGACGCAGATCCATCACATCGTCCATTGGGCCCACGGCGGCCCGACCGATCTCGACAACGTGATCACCTTGTGCGGTTATCACCACCGCATGCTGCACGAGGACGGCTGGCAGATCTCGGGAGATCCCAACGGCGAGGTGAGCTGGCTGATGCCCGGCGGCACACCTTTCGAGCGCAAGCCAGGCCGGCGGTCGTGGGAGACAATGCGGGACATCGATCTCCCCTTTCTCCACAAATGGGCGGCCGAGCTGTGCGACGGGGTCAGACCCAGCCCCGGCTGACCGGGGCGCGTCAATCCCACCAACCGCCACTACCTTGGCGCCGATGCCCGCATTCTCTCCGCAGCCGCTGCGCGACCTGACTGAATCCCTCCAGTGGAAACCCGGCGCCACGACGCTCTCGGGGCGCGCCGCCAATCTCGTGGTCAACGACGCCCTTCACGAGCTCGACATCGCATTCACCGACTACATGGGGGCGCCGCCGGTGCCGTCCCTGCTGACCTATGCCAAGCACGCCTCGCGGACCGTTGGCAGCCAACTCGCCCGGTTGGAGGCTGTCATGCGCTTCCTCCGCTACCTCGACTTCAATGCGCTCGCCGACATCCGCCGCGACGCCATGAGACGTGAAACCGTGCGTGGCCAGGCTCGGATCATGCTGCTCGAACTCGCCCGCAACCCGTTCCGGTTCTACCGGACACTCTCCGTGCTGCGACACGCTATCCAGTGGGGCAACCTGCAGGCGTACCAGTCGCTGGTGCCGGCCTTCAGCACGTTCCTCGAAGCGGAGACGGCCGGCGCAGACGGCACCGTGGCCTTGCGCCGAGCGGGCTACGGCGAGCCACCCCTCGATCCCCAGAGTCTCGTGTTGCGCGCCTTCCAGATGTACCGGGCCGCCCGAGAGCTCGGCGACGAGGTCGAGGACGACAACGGCGCCGATCAGCGCAACCCCGACCGACTGCGGCGGCTCGATCTTCGCCGCAGCATCGCTTTCAATGCGACCCTGACGCTATCCCTCCACGAGCAAATGCTCTTCCAAGCCAGCGAATGCTACGAAGACGCAATGGTGCAGCGCGTCGTCGGCAAGCTCACCCGTTCGCTCGTGATCGAAGATCCCGTCGACACGATGTATCTGCTGCCCGACGGCGGCAACTGGGCTCAGTTCACCGATCGCATGGGCCTCACCGAAGTCGACCCGCCCGGCGACGTTCGCCTCATCGACCCCGCCGGCGTGCCCCGCTGCTACCGGCTGCAAGACAACCGCGCCGCCGGGACGATCTACGACTACCTGTCGTCACGCTTCCTCGACTCCGAGGCCGCCGCCGGAATCGCCGCGGCGCCGTTGCCGCTGCCTGCCTACGACGACGGGGAAGGTCGGGCGCTGGACCGTCTGTTGCAGAGCTACCGCCGTGTCCGCGGCGAATACCGTCCCTGAACGACCCCTAGTCGCGCGCTGCCATCGCCGTGACGCCGCCGCCCACTGAGACGCCGGCCTTGTGCCTCAGCGAGGCTGGCTCCGATCTGGGCGCCAGGGTGCGGCTCGCCCGCCCGTGATCCGTTTCGCGGTCGTCAGCAGCAGGCCGACCAGCGCCGCCTGCGTCCGCCTTCGTCTCGACCCATTTTTCCCGCTTCGGGAACTTTGGCGCCTCAGCCGTATCTAAAGCTCGTACGAAGGACATCGAGAAGGGGACTGACTTGGCGGACGTACCGCAGGAAAGGCGCACCCGATATTGGCTTTGGGGCGTAGCGGGTTGGCTGGCGATCACAGTGCTCTGTTTGCTGACCAATCTCGGAGCTCTCGAAACGACGCTGGCCGAACGCTCCCAGACCGCATTGGCGCAAGCCGGTTTGGCCGGCCAGATCACGAATAGCGAGATCCAATTCACCGGCGAGATCGCCACCCTGAAAGGAACCGTCACCGACGCCGCGCTCCGAGACCAGATCGGGGCGGCGGTCGCCGACGTGCGGGGGGTGCGGGTCGTCAAGAACGAGATCGCGGTGGTCGCCCCGGCGCCAACCGCACCGGAAGAGCCTCCGGAGCCAGCGCCGACGACACCCGCGCCGGCATCCCTGCGGCCACCGACCCTGGCGGCAGTCGTCGACGGCGGAACCGTAACGCTGACCGGTGAGGTGCCGACGCAGCAGGTCGCCACCGCGTGGCGCGGGGCCGCGGCGGCCGGCTACGGGGATGGCAATGTGGTCGACCAGCTGACCGTCACCGACGAGGTCCGTACCGACGACTGGCTCGCCGGCGCCGACGCAGTGCGGCTACTCGAGTCGACCAGCGACGGATCAATCACCATTGCGGACGACCGGCTCGTGGTCACGGGGCTCGTCCCCGACCAAGCTACCCACGACGAGATCATCTCGTCTCTCACCGCCGGCTTCCCCGGCTTGCAGATCGACAACCGCCTCGAGATCGAGCCGCAGGCCGGCGATGCCATCGATGACCTCGCCCTCGCCAACATCAGGTTCGAGTCCGGCAGCGCCAGGATCACGGCTGACTCCATTCCCATTCTCGACGAAGCGGTGGCGGTGCTGGCCGCGTTCCCGAACGTGCGAGTGGAGATCGCCGGGCACACCGACTCCGACGGGAGCGCCGCTGCCAACTTGGCGCTCAGCCAGGCGCGGGCAGACGCAGTGCTCGAGTACCTCGTAGATCACGGGATCGCCGCCGAGCGGCTCACTGCACTGGGTTACGGCGAGACGCAGCCGATCGCAGACAACGCCACCCCGGAAGGGAAGGCGCAGAACAGAAGAATCGAATTCATTATCACGGAGGATGAGTAGCGGTGGATCTCTGGTTTATTAGCAAGATCGCCCTCTGCCTGGCCGCAGCCTTGTTGCTCGGTCTGGCGCTGGGATGGTTGATCTGGGCCCGAGCCCGAAAAGCCTGGCAGCTGCGCTTCGAGGAGGCGGATCGCAACCGGCTGGCGCTCGGAGACAGGATTGCCGCAACCGACTCCGAGCTGGCAGATGTTCGGGGCCGACTGGAGGCCAGGGACCGGGAGCACGCCAATCTCCAGTCCGAGTTCCAGACCAAGGTGGACTCGCTGGCGAATCTCACAGTCGACCTACGCAAGGTCGAGGGGGAGCTGGAAGGTAGGGAGACCGAGCTGGACGAGGTGAAAGCTTCGCTCGCTTCGGTGGCCGCAGCCAAGTCGGGTGTCGAGTCGGATCTGGCTGCCCGGGTGGCGACTGCGACCGAGTACGAGGAGACCCTCGCGACCCGCGCCACGCTCATCGGCGACCTCGAAAGTGAAGCTGGCATTCTGCGCGACCAAGTCGAGATGGCGACTCGGGAAGCGGAGACGCTGCAATCTCGTGTTGGCGAGCTCGAAGGAGTCGTCGAAGCGCGTGATCAGCGGATCGCCGAGCTCCAGACCGCATTGGGGACAGAGCAAACGCAAGTTGGTGAGCTGAATACCGAGCTGGACGGCAAGACCGGCCGGATCGCAGAGCTCGAAACCGATCGCGCCGCCGCTAGCGAGCGGGTCGAGCAGCTTCAGGCCGAGCTCGTACAGTGGCAGGGAAGGGTGGAGTCACTCGAAACCGAGGCAACCGCCAAGGCCGAGCGGATCGGCGAGCTCGACAACGACGTGGCCGGCAAGACGGAGCGCATCGGCGAGCTCGAGACCGACCTGGCCGGCAAGACGGAGCGCATCGGCGAGCTCGAGACCGAGCTGGCGGCCGACGCCCAACGCATCGGGGAACTCGAAACGGAGCTGTCGACCAGGACGCAACGGATCGGGGAGCTAGAAGGCAAGATGGCCGAGGCCGACGCCGCCATGAAGACTCGAGTCGAGGAGCTCGAAGGCGAGGTTGCCGGCAAGACGTCGCGAATCGGGGAGCTCGAATCCTCGGTCCAATCGCTACAACCCGAAGCCGCCAAGGTAGCCGGGCTGACGAGCGAGGTCTCGGCCCGGCAGGGGCGCATCGACAAGCTCGCAGCCGAGCTGGCCGCAGCTCGCGCCGCCACGGCCAGACTCGATTCCTCGGAGCAGCAGCTCGCCGCCCAAACAGCGCGCATTGCCCAATTGCAGGATCAGCTGGGGACGGCCCGCCGTGGAGCGTCGACTTCGCAGGATCTCTCGGCGCAGCTGGCGAGGTCGCAGAACCTGATCGAAACTCGTGATCGGCGCATCGCCGACCTGGAGGCGCAGCTCGGGAGGATGCGGACTGCACAGCGTGCGGCCGTAGCGGTGGCGCCGAAGGCGCAGGCGGCGCCTCCGGTGAAGCTGACCAAAGTGGGCACCCCGCCAGCCGACCACAAAGACGACCTGAAGCGCATCTACGGGATCGGACCCAAGCTGGAGAAGACCCTCAATAGCCTGGGCATCACCGCCTGGGAACAGATCG
>JBFIXI010000067.1:0-23143 GCA_041605955.1 Acidimicrobiia bacterium | reverse complement strand
GACTTCTGGTTCTGGGAGGGCGTTCGCAAGCAAGCCGTGTCCGGGTTCTATCTGCGGATCACTCCCGACCAGGTCGGCATCGGGGTGGGCGCCCATAGCTTCGACAAGGACAGGCTGGCCACCTTTCGGCACGCAGTGGTCCATCCCCAGGCCGGCGAGTCGCTGCAGCAGGCGGTGACTGCGCTCGAGCGGGCCAGGTTCGCCGTCAAAGGCGAGCACTACAAACAGCTGCCGCGCGGTTTCGACACCGACGACGCGTTCGCCACTCGCATGTTGCGGTATGCGGCACTGTGGGTGGGGGAGGACGAGCCGACTCCGAAGAGCTTGCATAGCAAGCGCTTCGTCTCTTGGGCGATGACCCGCTGGTCGAAGCAGGCCCCGCTCCACCGCTGGCTGGTGGACAACCTGCAGTAGTCGTTACCGGCTAACAGGTCTCGGTCACCCGCAGGGTGGCGAAGCCGGATTCCCTGTCGACATCGAGGTCGGCTCTGGCAAAGCCGTCCGCGGCCGAGCCGATCGGGTTGCCGTAGCGAACGTCGATCCCATCGCCGTCTGCCAGCATTTCAACCGCTGTGGCCGGGATGGGAAACGCGAGGCGGGTCAATGCCCCGTCCGGGTGGTAGCTGCGATCGAACTCGAGCCGGCCGATGCGCAGAATCCACAAGAGGGCACCCATGTAGAAGTCTTCCTCGGCGGTGACGACGAGTTCCAGGCCGTCGGCGGTTTCCAGCAGCTCCACCGCGTCGCTGGCGATGGCCAGGGTCGGCTTCTCGCACTCGCCGTCGCCGTTCTGGACCGCGAATACGACAACGGCGATCAACGCCGCCACCGTCATCACGGCGATGATTGCTCTGCGGGCGGTCTGACTCATCCGCAAATAGCCTATGGCTTGGCCCGGCCTAGGCAAGCGGCGGGCTCAGCCGGCCGCCAGATCGCGCAGCGCGGCCGCGATCGCTTGCCGCAGCGGCTCGTGCTCGGCGACGTGAAATGGCTGCGACTCGAGTTGCTCGGGTGGGTAGAGCCATACCGGTCCGTTTCGATATTCGGTCGACTCGCTGGCATAGCGCGGGAACACGTGGGCATGGAGAGCCGGCTCGCTGTTGCCCAAGATCTCGTAGTTGATGCGATCGGCTGCGGTCACCGCCAGCAGCGCCGCCCCGATCCGCGACATGTCGAGTAGAAAGCTCCCCCGGGCCGACTCGTCGAGATCGGTGAGCCGCCCGACCACTGGGTCGGGCAGCAGCAGACAGTAACCGGGCAGGAACTGCTGATCGCCCATCACGGCCCAGCCCGCGCTCATCTGGGTGATCACCCACGGGTTGTCTCCGGCCTGCGCCAAGGCGACGCGCTCATGGATCAGGGTGGGGTAGCTACTCACGGGGCCTGCGGAGCATCGAAGCGTTGCGCAAAGGTGAACGCCTCGGGAGACGGGCCATCGTTGATGAGCTTGTCCAGGCGTGCCTTGGCCTCCTCGAGCGATGGCTGGTGACCGGCCGGGACCCACCACATGACCTGATAGGGGCCGTCGTGGCGGTCGAACCACTCGGCCCGACCTCGCAGCAGCTCACGGTGCAGCGAGCGATAGGTGAAGTCGTGAAGCGCTTCGACGGACTCCCATACCGACATGTTCACCAGCAGCATGGGGTCGTCGAAAGCATGAATCGACGTGGCGTTGCCCTCTTCGGTCTGCAATCGCCACACGAACCCGGGAGCGGTGTCGGCGATATGGTTGATCTCGTCGAGGCGGCTCGTGAAGCCGTCCATCAGCGGATCATCGACGGGCGCCCTGACTCTTCCGATGTTCAGCTGCGCGAGGTGGTATCCGTGCGCCATGGCGGGATATAACCACGGAAGCGGTGGCGCCGCTCGGCGAGGCGCGCCTAGCCTCGCCGCTATGGCGGAGGCGTTTCCCACGCTGTTTACCCCACTCGAGCTGCGGCACAAGACGCTGTCCAACCGCATCGTCTTCGGAGCGCACACCACCAACATGAGCGAGCTGGGTCTTCCCGGCGACCAGCACCTCGGTTACTACCGGGAACGGGCGATGGGTGGGGCGGCGATGATCGTGGTGGAGCCGATCCCGGTGAATCAACAAGCGGTTCTCACCCGGGGCAACTTCCGTCCCGGCACCGACGAGGTGATCCCGGGGTTTCGCGCCATCACCGACGCGTGCCACGAGTTCGGCACCGTGATGATCCACCAGCTGTACCACGTCGGCCAACACGGCGACTTCATGAACTCTTTCACGCCGTACCCCTCGCCGTCCGGCATGCCTTCGTATCACGACGCCGACGGGTCGATGACGATGACCGAGGGCGACATCGAGCGCACCCTCGAGGACTTCGTTGCGGCCGCGGCGCGAGCGCAGCAAGCGGGCTTCGACGGGGTGGAGCTCTTTGCCGCCTATCACGCCCTGATCGATCAGTTCTGGACCCCGTGGTCGAATCGGCGGGATGACCGCTGGGGCGGCACCCTGTCCAACCGGATGCGCTTCTCCATCGAACTGCTCAACCGGATCCGGACGACGGTGGGCGACGAGTTCATCATCGGGCTGGCGGTCAACATGGATCCCGACGCGGCAGTCTCCCTGTCGCTCGAGGAGCTGCAAGAGATCGTCGCGCATCACGACGAGCGCCGGCTCATGGATTACGTCACGTGCGGCACCGGCAGCTACTTCGACTTCTACGACTTGATCCCCACCTCGCTGTTCGAGCCGATGCTGGGGCCACCGTTCGCCGCTGCGCTCAAGGAGGCAGTGGTTCATGCTCGGGTCCAAGCGGAGAGCCACATCCGCACCCCCGAGAATGCCGAGAAGGTGCTGTCGAGCGGGATGGCCGACATGGTGAGCATCGTGCGGGGCCAGATTGCAGACCCGCACCTGGTCAACAAGGCGGTGGCCGGGGCCACCGAGCGGATTCGCACCTGCATCTCCTGCAACCAGATGTGCTGGGGCCGGCGGCATCGCGACTACTGGATCTCTTGCCTGGTGAATGCTTCGGCCGGCCGGGAATGGGAGTGGGGCGGCGATCGATTCGAGCCGGCGGCAACACCGCGCTCGGTGCTCGTGGTCGGCGGGGGACCAGCCGGGCTGGAGGCGGCCCGGGTGGCGGCCGAGCGGGGCCATCAGGTGACCCTCGTCGAAGCCCAGGCGGAGCTGGGGGGCCAGTGGCGCCTCGCCGGCAGGCAGCCATCGCGAGGCCAGATCCTGGACCACCTGCTGTGGTACGAGCACGAGCTGGAGCGGCTCGGCGTGGAGGTGCGGCCTGCGACGAGGTTCACTGCAGCCGATGTCACCGCCCACAGCGCGGCGGCCGTCGTCCTGGCCACCGGCGCCGCCCCGTCCCGCAGCGGCTTCCAACGTGCCTTGCCGCAGCACGACGTGCTGCCGGGCAGCGCGGGCAATGCAGTCTCGATCCAGGAGGTCATCGCCGGGACGCGACCAGCGGGCTCCCGGGTGCTAGTGGTGGACGACCTCAACGACTGGCGGGGGGCCGGCACGGCCACGTTGTTGGCGGAGGAGGGATATCACGTGGTGCTGGCCACTGCCGCACCGCTGGTTGCCGGGGGACTGGCCATGGCCGACGCCGACGGGCCGCTGCGCTCGCGCTATGCCCGGGCCAGCGGCGAATCCCTCACCAGCACGGTGGTGCTGGACTGGAACGGCGGCCGGGCGCAGTTACAGAGCACTCTCACCGGAAAGGAATGGGAGCGCCAGTTCGACGCCCTGGTGGTCGCCTCGTTGCCCGTTCCGCTACGAGAGCTTCACGACGAGCTCGAGGGTGCCCCCATCGAGATGCATTCGATCGGCGATTGCGTAGCCGCCCGCCACGCGGTGATGGCGATCTACGAGGGCCGCCGGCTGGCGATGGAGCTGTAGGAGTCGCGGCAGCCCAATCGGACGGCCTCGGGCGCTAAGAGGCCCGGGTTAAAGACTTCGCTGCCGATTTGCCGACTCACATCACATGACCATACAGACGGCGGAGTTCGAGTCGGTGCTGGTCGGCGCCAAGGAGGGAGCCGAATGGGCGTGGTCGAAGCTGTACCACTGGCTGGCAGCTGACCTGCGTGGCTACATGCGGGCTCGCGGTGCTGATGATCCCGATGGTGCGCTCGGTGATGTGTTCGTCCAGCTGGCGGGCAACATTGCGACGTTCGAGGGTGACTCCAAAGGATTCCGTTCGTGGGCCTTTGTCGTGGCCCACCACCGGGTCATCGACCAGTCGCGGAGACGGCAGCGGAACCGCAGCGTGCCGACCGATCCGGCAGCGTTGCCACCCGTGGCGCATCCGTCTTCGGTTGAGGCCGATGTCCTGGCGTCGCTGTCGACGACGGAGATCCGGGCATGGCTCGAGAACCATCTCACACCAGATCAGCTCGATGTGGTTCTGCTACGGGTCTTCGGTGGCTTCAGCGCTACCGAGGTCGCGCAGTTGTTGGGAAAGAAGCCCGGCGCGATCCGGGTATCGCACCATCGGGCGTTGGCGGCGCTGCGAAAAGCGTTCGCCAGCGGGGGTGTAACGAAATGAGATTCCGCATCGGTAACCGGGACATGAACAGCAACCACTCGAGCGGCGATCGAGCAAACGACCCACTCGGCAGCCCGGCGACCTGGTGGACACCAGACGGTGACGACCCATTGGTCGAGGTGCTGCGCGACAGGTTCATCGAGCCGGTGGAGGGCGAGCTGGCAAGCCGCCAAATCGCAATGGCGGCCGCTGCTGTTCCCCAGCAATCGACAGTCGCACCCCAGGCGGCTGCCAACCCCCGACCGATGAGAGGAACAATGAAGAAGAGAATCGCAGCCTTCATGGGCATGTTCTCTGGGATCACCGCCAAGGTACTTGCCGGCAGCGTTGCGCTGGCAGCTGCCGGCGGTGGCCTCGCCGTTGTCAACGATGTCACGTTCGACGACGTCATCGCGGCCGTCACGGCTTCCGACCCGGAAGTCGTCGAGACCGTAGAGACCCCAGAGGGCGTGACCGATGAGCTCGCCGAGCTCGACGCCGAGTTGGCAGAGGCCCTGGCCGAGCTCGATCAGGAGTTCGCTGACGAGCTGGCCGGCATCGAATCCGACACGGCAGAAGAGCTGGCGCAACTCGATGAGGACTTCGCTGCCGAGCTTGCCGGCATCGAGGAAGATCATGCCGAGGCCGTCGCCGGTGTCGAGGACGAGCGCGCTGGTATCCAGGAGGACTACGACGAGGCCGTCGCCGGTGCCACGCAGGACTACCTCGACGCCCTCGCCGAGGTGGAAGAGGAGCGCACCGACATCCTCGCCGAGTGTGAGGCCGAGGTCGACGGCGCCACCACCGACTACACCGAGGCCCTCGCCGGCATCGAGGACGAGCGTGCCGGAATCGATGCGGAGTATGAGGCGGCTGTGGCCGGCGCCACTGCCGCCTCCGAGGCCGAGATGCGTGGCTTGCAGCGTGAGTGGAATGAGGCCGACCCGGCTGACCGCCGCTGGATCGAGCAGGACATGGCCGCCCTGGAGCGTGAGCTCGCCGCTGAGCTCGAAGGTATCGCAGAGGACTTCGCAGACGCCTTCGCCGGTCTCGACGAAGAAGTCGAAGGTATCGAGACCGAGCACAACGAAGAGCTCGCCGGTATCGAGGAGGACTGCGCAGCAGCGCTGGCCGACCTCGAGGAAGAGATCGAAGGCATCGAGGAAGACCACGCTGCCGAGCTGGCCGGAATCGAAGAGGACTACGCCGAGGCTCTGGCTGGGCTCGACGACGTCACGTCCGACTTCGACGACGCGGTCGCCGAGGTCACCGAGGAGTACGAAGCCGCCAAGGCCGAGATTCGCGAGGCCCACGATGAGGCGGTCGCCGAGCTAACCGCCGACTACGAGGCGCAGCGCCAAGCAATCATCGACGACTACAACGAAGCCCGCGACGAGCTTCTCGCCCAGGTATAACTCTCCCCGCGAGATACGTCGCATCCACGACAGGACGGGTCACCTCGGTGACCCGTCCTGTTCCGATTCGAAGCCACTACGCGCCTCTGCCCGGCAGGTTCCCGGCGCCCGTCCCGAATAGCCGCCGTGCTGGGCTCGATAGCAGGTGCTAGATAGACAAACCATCCTGACCTATGCCCTGATCTTCTATTTGGGAAGTGCCTGGATCGGATGGCGGGTCAACTCGCGACTCGACGGCCAATCGTGGCGCGCCCTCACCGGCTAGCGGCTAATCGTTGCGATCCTCGCATTGGCGGCGGTCACAACCACCGTCTTCACGCTGACGGCCGACGTCGTGTTGGTCGATGCTCCCAAGGCTCCCTTTCTGGTGGCCGCCGCCGTAGCCGTTCCCGGCTTGTTCTGGTTGCTGGCAAAGCGGTCGAATCCGGTCCGCTTCCCGCCGCACGCTCGCCACCTGTGGCCGTTGCGATGGGGTCCGCTTGCCGGACCCCCACCGCCGCAATTGCGCGGTTGACGGCTTGGTGACGAGCGCGCCCGGCGGGATCGCGAGCACGGAAGATGCCAGATCAGTCGTCGCTCACGATGCGTTGCAACAATCCGGTCGTACCGGCTGGAGCGAAGTTGTCGCTGGTCATGACATAGACCTCGCCTTTGCGGTCCTGACCGAATGCCATGACGTAGCGGCCCAAAGCACCGCCGGCCGGCACCAGCTCGAGTATCTCGTTGTCGTCGCCGAGATGGAACAAGCGTCCGGCGGCGGGGATGAAGCTGCGGGAGAAGTCACCGAATACGTACGAGCCGCGTAGCTCCTCGAGCTGGCCGCCGCGATAGACGAATCCACCGGAGATGGAGATGCCCTCGTCATGGTCGTACTGGGCGATCGGGTCGATCATCCCGGCAGGAACACCGGGCGAATTCACGGTGGTGAAGCCCCGATCGTCGCCGTTCATGTCGAACAGGAACGACCCTTCCTTGACCGGCCAGCCGTAGTTGCCGCCGTTCACGACGACATCGACCTCCTCGATGTCGTTCTGGCCGACATCGGCTGCCAGCAGTGTGCCGGTGCGTTGGTCGACCGACATGCGGAAGGGATTGCGGAACCCGTAGGCGAATACCTCATCGGGGGCGGCGCTGTCCACGAACGGGTTGTCGGCCGGGATCCCGTACTGGCCGTTGGCAGCATCGTTCCCGGTGGGATCGATCCGCAGGATCTTGCCGAGCAGGTTGTTCGGGCTCAGATCCTGGCCGTTGCCTCCGGGCGCATGGCCGACGCCTTGGTCGTCGGCAGCTCCCCCGTCGCCAACTGCGATATAGAGCATATTGTCGCGACCGAACACCACGGCCCCGGCATTGTGGTTGAACTGCGGCTGGTCGATCGTGAGCAATATGCGACTGCTGTTGGGATCGACTACCGATTGAGGTCGCTTCGGGTTGGGCACATGCCACTCCCGAACCACCGTCTGGTGATTGGCGACCTCATCGGGAGGCATCGTGGAGAAGTCGGCGGGCCCGGTCACCGGCTCCGAGGTGTATGTGTAGACGAGGCCGTTCTTGCGATAGTCCGGGTGGAAGGCCAGACCGAGCAGGCCGCGCTCGTCGAAGGTGCCGGGGCCGAATGCGCCCAGCGGCACCAGCATCCCGAGGCCGTCGGCTCCCACATCGAGGAACAGCAGCCGTTGCGGTACCCGGTTCTTGCCGGGCTTGATCTTGACGGCCCAGACCTTGCCGACTTGATCGACCACGAAGATGCGGTGATTGTCCCGGGGCGCGTTGATCGCCCACAGTGGAGTCGTGAATCCGTCGGCAACCGTCTCCAGGGCCACCCCGATGCTCGATTCTGCGATCGGCTCGGCGATCACGTCTTCATGTGTGGCAAGCGCAACGGTCGTAGACGTCAGCAGCAGGCCTGCTGAGATGATGGCAATTGCTCTCCCGCGATGGCGTTTCATCGCACCTCCCCTTCTTTCGACCTGCTGGGGAGTACGTGGTGACCGCCGGATTGGTTCGCGTCGCGCGGGCGCGTCAGCGCGGCACGGCGCGCACGTGGGTGGCGAAGTCGAATTCTTCGTCGAGCGCGGCCCGAAAGGCCAGACCGCTGAGCGAGGCCAGGAGTACTTCGGCGCACTCGGTGGCCGTCGCCACATCCAAATCGGGTTCGGCCCGCATCTTGGCATCGCGGAATCTCTCCAGACGCTGCTCGTGGTGGCGCTGGATGCGGTGATGCAGCTCACCATGAGTGAGCGCTCCGGTCACGGCGATCTGGACGTAGATGCGGGCCATGGTCGGGTTCTTGGTTACGAAGCTGATGTACGCCTCAACCAGGTCTTCGACCGTCTCGGTGCCCAAATGAGCCGGGTCCGGGTCGACCGCGGCGATCGCCTCGCCCACCAATCGCAGGACTACAGACTCCTTCGAGTCGAACAGGTTGTAGAAGCTGCCGACCCGCACGCCGGCGCGTTCGCATATCGCCTTGAGCGTGGTGCCCTCTAACCCGACTTCGCTGAGCAGCTCACGGGTGGAGTCGACGATACGCCCTTCCGTACGGATTCCGGCCTGGTATCGGGCCATGCCGAGAGAGTAGTGGATCCCAAGAATCTTGAGTAATCACTCAAATTAGAGTGTACAATCAAATTTGAGAATGCAGCTGAGGGCCGCGCCTGCCGATAACCCAGGGGCCGATAACCCAGCGGGCCGTTGTCTGGCCACCCGCGACGCCGCGGCCGAGGAGAAGAGAGCCGAATGAGCCACTACAAGAGCAATATCCGGGACATCGAGTTCAATCTGTTCGAGGTAAGCGATCTCGAGTCCCACCTTGGACGGGAGCCTTTTGAGGACTTCGACCGGGAGACCGCGATGGACATCGTGCGCGAAGTGGAGCGGCGTGCCATCGATGACTTCGCCGCCAGTTTCGTCGAGGCTGATCGGGTGCCGCTGCAGCTCACCGATGGTGTGATCGAGCTGCATGACTCGATGAAGCGCGGCCTCGATGCCTTCTACGAGGGAGGCTGGGACAAGCTGTCCGTGCCCAAGGAGCTGGGGGGCTTCGGAGCACCTTCACAGCTGCGCTGGGCGGTCCAAGAGCTGCTCGTTGGAGCCAACCCCGGGCTGTTCCTGTTTGTCTCGGGCGGTCTGATGGCCGTCGTTCTCGGCCTGGTCGGCACCGAGGAACAGATACAGAAGTGGGCGCTGCCCATGATCGAGCGGCGCTGGGGCGGAACCATGGTCTTGACCGAGCCCGATGCGGGATCGGATGTCGGTGCCGGGGTCACCAAGGCGATCCACGTCGAGGGCGACACCTACCACCTCGAAGGGGTGAAGCGCTTCATCACGTCGGGTGAGCACGACTACGCGGAGAACATCATCCACCTGGTGCTGGCCCGGCGGGAGGGTGGCGAGCCGGGAACGCCGGGTCTCTCGATGTTCATCGTGCCCAAGTATCACGTGAACGAGGATGGGTCCATCGGCGAGCGCAACGGCATCTTCGCCACCAACCTCGAGAGCAAGATGGGCATCAAGGGATCGGCCACGTGTGAGATGACCCTGGGCGGCGATCGGCCGTGTGTGGGCTATCTGGTTGGTGGGGTCCACGACGGCATCAAGCAGATGTTCAAGGTCATCGAGGACGCCCGCTTGCTCATCGGAGCCAAGTCGGCGGCGACCCTATCCACCGGCTACCTCAATGCGCTCGGGTACGCCAAAGCGCGGGTGCAGAGCGCCGACATGACACGGATGCTCGACAAGACCGCGCCGCGCGTGGAGATCATCAACCATCCGGACGTGCGCCGGATGTTGATGCTCCAGAAATCGCACGCTGAGGGGATGCGGGCGCTGTTGTTCTATACGGCGTGGGCGATCGACCAAATGCAGTTGCACCCCGATGAGCCCTACTGGAAGAAGCTCACCGACCTGCTGCTGCCGCTGTTCAAGGGCTATTCATCGGAGAAGGCCTTCGAGCTGCTCGGCCAGTCCCTGCAGGTGTTTGGCGGATCCGGCTACCTCCAGGACTACCCAGTCGAGCAGTACATCCGCGACATCAAGATCGACTCGCTCTACGAAGGCACCACCGGTATTCAGGCCTTGGATCTCTTCTTCCGCAAGATCGCCCGCGACCAAGGCGCCACGTTGCGGCGGCTCTCGGAGGAGATCCTCGACATGGTCAAGGGCGGCCCGGAAGAGCTCATCGACGAGCGCCGCTTGCTCGGTACTGCCTTGGAGGACGTCGAAGCCCACATTGCCGTGCTGGGCGGCCACTTGATGGCCTCGATGGACGACGATCCGGACGCGATCTACAAAACCGGGCTCCACACCAACGCCCTGCTGGAGAGTCTGTCGGAGGTCGTCATCGCGTGGCTTCTGCTGCGCCACGCCGAGGTGGCGCTCCGGGCCAAGCCGACGGCAACGGCCGACGACGCCGCGTTTTACGCAGGCAAGATCGCTTCAGCGCGGTTCTTCGCCGGGCAGGTGCTCCCTATGGCCAAGCTGCGCCGGGAGGCAGCCGAGCGCGAAGACGGCTGGCTGATGGCGATGCCCGACGCTGCCTTCTGAGCGTGTAGCGGCCTCGGCTGACCGGCTCGATCGCGCGGCGAGAGTGGGTAGCCTGGCGCCCATGGGCTCTGTCTTCACGATGATCATCAACGGCGACCTACCCGGTCGTTTCGTCTGGAAGGACGAGCACTGCGCCGCCTTCCTCACCATCAATCCGCTCACGCCGGGGCACACCCTGGTGGTGCCTCGCACCGAGATCGACGAATGGACCGATCTCGATCCGGAGCTGTGGGCCCACGTTACCGACGTCGCCCACAAGATCGGGCTAGCTATCAAAGAGGCCTTGGGCAACGCTCGGGTGGGGATGGTGATCGCCGGTTTCGAAGTGCCCCACGCGCACGTCCATGTGTTCGGGGCTGACAGGATGTCGCAGTTCGACTTCGCCCGCGCCGATCCCGACCCCGATCCGGAAGCTCTCGATGAGGCGGCCGCCAAGATTCGGGCAGCGCTGCGCGCCGCCGGTCACTCCGCAGTCGCCGACTAGCCGGTCAGCTCGGCGGCGATCATCCCGGTGCCTAACGCCGGCTAGCTCGTCCCGGCCGCGTAGTGCGCCGTCACAGCGGCAGCATCGAGAGCGCCCGGGTAGATGGCTACCTCATCGATCGTGCCGCTGAAGTAGTTCAGCTGGCCGTTCTGCGCTCCGTTGTGGAAACGGGCCCAGGCGCGTTGTCCGCCGATGGCTGCCAGGCCGTGGTTGTGTAGCTCGCCAACGCCACTGCCGGCCGCAGCCAGGGTGCCGTTCACGTAGAGGCTGAAGGAGTCGCTGGGCTGATCGAGAACTATCACCACGTGGTAGTTCGTTGCCGGTGACACGGCGGTGGAGAGGAACACCGGGCCCCACGGGGTGTCGCCGCCGTTATCCGTCGTGTTGTAGATGCCGGCGTACAGCAGCCCGTTTTGCAGGTAGATGTTGAGGCCGCGGCTGACGCTGCCTTGCTCCATCAGCACCTGCCGGGTAGTGACATCGGAGGCGTGGAACCACAGCTCGACCGACTTGGTCGGGTACGGGCCTCCCTGGTTGATCTCCTGCGAGTTGGTGAGGTCTACGCGATCGTCCACGCCGTCGAGCGCCACCGCGGTGTCGAGCCCGGTGATGATTCCGTTGGCGCCCAATGTGGGGTTGCCCACGTAGGTCGCGTTGTTTCTTCCAAGCTCGTCCACTGCCGTGGATCCGGCGGCCTCTCCAAGTCGCCAGTAAACCGCGGCACCGTCGTCGAGGACCGTCTGCCGATAGTCCTCGGCTGGGGGGGTGAAGACGGTCACGTTGACGGGGGTGGCCGTCACGGTCGTCGGCGTCATATCGGTGACGCGGGCCTCGATCGTCGCCGGACCGTCGCCCTGTGCAGCCGTGTCCCAGATGTACTCGTAACGGCCCAACCCGGCGTTCCAGGCCGCCGCATTCCAGGTGCCTCCGTCGGTGCGAACCTCCACGTCCAACGTGCCCAGCGGATCGTCTGGGTCGGCGGCGTTGAGCACGACCGTCACGAGGCCGCTGACGGTCGCCCCCTCCGTGGGGCTGGTGATCGAGATGGACGGTTCGGTGCTGGTCGAGGTGCCCACGGCATAGTGGGTGGCTACCGTCCCCCCGCTCAGGGCCGTGGCGTAGACGGCTACTTCGTCGAGGGTTCCGTCGAAGAAGTTGACCTTCCCCTGCTGGCCGCCGGTGTGATAGCGGCTCCATCCTCGCTGCGATCCCAGTGCCGCCAGGCCGTGGTTGTTGAGTTCCCCGGCCCCGGTAGCCGAGTCGGCCAGCGCGCCGTTGAGGTACAGGCTGAGGGTGTCCGCCGGCTGGTCGAGCACGAACGCGACGTGATAGATGGTGTTGGCGGCCACCGGTGTCGACAGGAAGATCGGCCCCCATGGGGTGTCGCCTCCCTGGTTGGTTGTGTTGTACATGCCCGCATAGAGCCGACCATTCTGCAGGTAGATGTTGAGGCCGCGGCTGACGCTGCCTTGCTCCATCAGCACCTGCCGGGTGGTGATGTCGTCGGCGTTGAACCACAGCTCGATGGTCTTCTCGCTATAGGGGCCGCCCTGGTTGATCTCCGGTGAGTTGACGATGTGCACTGCATCGTCGACTCCGTCGTAGTCGACGGCCGTGTTACTGCTGGCGATGACGCCGGTGGCCCCGAGCAGGGGCGCTCCTTCGTAGGAGGCGTGGTTGTCTCCTACCTCGTCGAAGGCGACCGCGCCGGTTGCTTCTCCGAGCCGCCAGTAGACAGTGGCGCCATCGCCGATGACGGTGGCGGCGTAGTCGATTCCCGGGATCGAGATCACGTTGACGCCCACGGGCGTGGCATACACGGTGGCGGCGGCCGAGTCGGTGGCGCGGGCTTCGATCGTGGCCGGCCCGTCACCATTGAGCGATGTGTCCCAACTGTGCTCATAGCGTGACTGGGCGGCGTTCCACGCGGCTGCGCTCCAGGTGGCGCCGTCGGTGGAGACCTCGACGAGCAGTGTGCCTGGAGGATCCTCGGCATCGGCGGCATCGATCTTGATCGTCACCACGCCGGTCACATTGGCACCTTCAACTGGGTCGGTGATGACCACCGTGGGGTCAGCATCGTTGTCGACGATGAACGGTGCCGTGATGGTCGTGGTGCGACCGTCCGTGTCGGTGGCCCGCGCCATCAGATCGATGGGTCCATCCGGGGTGGCCGTCACGTCGAGCGTGTAGTCGAAGCGCATCGTGGCCGCATTCCAGTCGGCCGCGGCCCAGGTGACTCCAGCGTCGGTGGATACCTCGACGGCGAGTTGGCTGGAGTCGTCTTCGACATCGGTGGCTCGCAGCTCCATCGGCACAACGCCGCTGACGAGTGCCCCGGCGGCGGGATTGGTGAAGCCAGCCGAGGGCGCCAGCGGAGCGATCCGCACCTCGTCGAATGAGACCTCCACCGTTTCGTTTCGGCTGGTCTTCTGGTTGTGGTAGCCGCCAATTGAGATCGTGTGAGCGCCCGCCGGCAGGCTCAACGTCGTGGCGAACTGGGTCCAGCCGGAGTTCCCACCTCCGGCGATCCTGGCGAGATAGTCGTTGCCACCGTCACCGATCAGTGTGCCATCGATGGCCAGCAGCGCTTCACCGTACTCGTTGGACTCGCTGGGGTTGGAGACGAACAGCCTGTAATCGAGTGACACCTCGACATCGGCCGCCACCGGCAGATCGAACGTCTGCTCCCAAGCTCCGGACATGCCGAAGACGTTGTCGTGGTCGTAGCCGCCGAGGAAAACCATGAGGTGGCCGGCAGGGTCGCCGGCATCGGGCCGCACCAGTCCGTCGGCATAGTCACCCTCGGTGGCGCCGCGGAACACATCGTCGGAGTACAGGAAGCCCTCCGGTCCACCGTCGAAGCTGACGTTGAGGATGTAGTCGGTGAGCCCGGCGAGAACCGGAGTCGCCGCCGCGCTGTCGGCCGACTCGGTCTCGTAGGCGTCGACGGCCCGCACGGTGTAGGTGTCCCCGGGAGTGGCGGCCAGGTCGGTCAGCGCCAAGCTGCGGGTTGCCTGCAGCAAGGTGCCGTTGCGGTAGATGCGGTAGTAGCTGACGGCGGTGTCGTCGGTGGACGCGCTCCACGACAAGTCGACGGTGTTGTCCTCATTGTCGACGGCAACCACGTTGCCCGGCACTGACGGTGGGTTGGTTTCTGGGAGCGGCGGCTCTGTGAGTGGCGGACCCACCGGCGGGCCTTGTCCCGATTCGGGGCAATAGCGCTGCACGCTGTTGCGCCACTGGTCGCCGACTGCTCGACGGTTGAAGTCCCCGCCGACCCACAGGCAGCCGTCGCCCGCCCCGTGGATTGCCCAGCCGCCGATCGAGCCGAACGTGTCGGGCAGCCAGCTCTCGTCGAGCTCGCCGGTGATCAGATCGAAGCCCATGATGCCCTGTACCTCGGTTGCGAGCGGGGTGATATCACGGGCCTGGGTCAGGGTGGTGACCCAGCTGGGAAGCTCGCGGATCACGCCCCAGCAGTGGCAGGTGGCATACATCTTGTCTCCCAAGATGCCGAGTGCCTGGTAGTCGCCGCCGATGTGGTAGGCGAAGTCGTATCCGGTGAACCAGCGCGTGTGGATCGACAGATCGTCGGCGTTGAGCATGTGCAACACGTGCTGGGTGCCGGCCACCCAGACGAAATCGCCGTGGGCGATGACCTCGAACTGGTGATCTTGAGTCGGAGTGAGCTCCGGGAAGCGGTTGAGGCCGGTGATCGTGGAACCGTCCTGGTCGGAGACGACCGCGAAACGGTCGCTGGGAACGACCCCGTTGACCTCTTCGAAGTATCCGACGAGGTAGACCCGATCGCGTACCGGGTCGTGGCTCAGGCTGCGGACGCCGCCGCCTGCCGTGGTGCCCCCTCGCACCTGGGGCCGCCAGCTCGGGTCGGGGGCGCCGGTCGTGGGCGACAGCCGAGCGACCTTCCATACGAAGCGCCGCGTCGTCGGATCCATCCCTTGGGCGTGGCTGAAGCTTCCGCTGATGTAGATCCAGCCTTCGGACTCCTCGATGTCACGCACCACGCCCGGGTCGTAGGAGTAGAAGTTCTCCACCATGGCGAACCAGGTGTGGTCGACGAGGCCGGACCCCGGGTCGAGGGCGACGATGCCGCGAGTGTCGGGGTGACCGTTGACCTCGGTGAACTCGCCCCCGACGTAGAGGCGGCTGCCGTCGGCCGATGCCTCGAGGGCGTACACCGGGCCGTTGAGGCGGGGCGTCCAGAAGTCGATGTAGTCGCCGGTGGTGGCGTCGAAGGCGGCCAGATAGGCTTGGTCGACCTGGGGATCGGCGGTGCGTCGCCGCACCGTGTTGCGGAACTTGCCCCCCACGTAGATGGTGTTGCCGATCTGCTCGATGGCGAACACCTCGGCTTCGGTGCCGGAGATGAGCGAGCGAGTGCGATTGGCCACTCCCCACGTCTCGTCGGCGAGCGCATTGAGGCTGTCGGTGTTCACCTGGACCTCCGCCAGCGAGAGCTGGTCGGTGCCGGTGAGCTGGATCCGCAGATAGCGGCCGGCGACACCCGGCTGCAGCGTGAGGTAATTGGGTGCCTGGCTGGCGTGGAAGATCGCGGTGACATTGGGATCGGCCAGTGTGGCGGCCACGCTCGTCGAGGCGAACGGCAGCTCGGAGACAAAGAGGTAGAAGTCAGCGAGGCGCTCGTTGCAGCAGTCGGTGCGATTCCAGAGCCTGACCCTCTCGACCTGGATGACACTCTGCATGTCGACCGTCCACCACGCTTCGAAGTCGCTGTCGGTCCGCGTCACCGAGCCCAGGTTGTCGTCACCCGACACATCTCCGTCGATCGCCAGCTCGGGGCCGCGGTCCCCGCTGGTGGAGGACTGAGTGGCAATCGATCCGGGGGGAACGCTGGCGGCGGCCTGCGCCGAGTCGGCCGACAAGGGGATCACCAACGAACCGAGCAGTGTCAGCACGATGAGCCGGGTGGCGCCCCGCCACGCGCGCCTATACCTGTTGTGAATACTGTCGACCGACGAGACCGTCGCCCGCATGCCTACCTCTATTCAGCTCGCCCCCCCGACGCGTGATCCGCGTCGCTGCTGCATTCAGCCCGAAAAACTGACCCTGGGGGCACTGTATGTGGACCAGGCACTGCCCGGCAATGGGGTATTTGGCCCATTTATGGGGACTAGTCCCCTAGTCGAGGCCGGCGGCGTAGTGCGCTTGCACCTGAACCTGGGTGAGGGCTTTGTTGTAGACGGCGACCTCGTCGACAACCCCGTCGAGAAACTCCCCGAATCCCCCGGTCTTCACTTTGTCGGCGTAGCGGGTCGCCCCGTCGCGAGCCCCGATCGCGATGCGTCCTGCGTGCGAATCCAGCAGGCCGACCCCATTCGCCCATGCTGCTTGCTGGCCGTTGACGTACAGCTTGAGCCGGCCGGCCGCTGGCTTGAGGACGACCACCACGTGATACACCTCGCCCACCTGATACGGCGTCGCCACGAAGACATCGTTGGCCCAAGACTGCCCGGTCCGGTTCCATGCGCCCGCGTGGATCTTGCCGTTGTGCAGATAGAGCGATACGCCCACCTGGGTGCCGCCCTCTTCCCAGAGCACTTGCCGCTTGGGCGCCCGATCCGAATTGAACCACAGCTCGATCGTTCGCCCGTTGTAAGGGCCGCCCGTGTTGAGGTCGTCGTGGTTGCGGACTCGAATCTTGTCGTCGACCCCGTCGAAGGTTGCGGAGAACCCACCCTCGGGCAGCAGCGGCGCGGTCCGGGTAGCCGGGCCTCGATAGAAGGCTTTGTGGGTTTGATCGATGGCATCGCGGGCGACGAGCCCGCCGTCATTCAGCCTCCAGTACGCCACTGCTCCGTCGTCTTTGACCAGGCCGGCGTAGTTGACTGGGACTCGCACCACCTGAACGACCACGTTGGCCGCGTTGTTAGTGGCGCCGTTGGAGTCGGTGGCCCGGGCCCGAACGGTCACATCGCCCAGCGGCGACGTGCTCGTATCCCAGGTATACCGGTATCTGCCGTTCGCCGGGTTCCAGGTGGCGTTATGCCAAGCCCCGTCGGCGCGGACGTCGACATCCAGGTCGCCGAACGCATCGATGGGGCTGGTGGCATCGACATTGATCTTGACGACGCCGCTCACGTCCGCCCCCGGCGCGGGCTTGGTGATGACGACCCGGGGCGGCACCGGCGGCGGTGGGTCGGGCGGCGGGGCGGCGGCGCCGGCGAGGGCAAGGGCGTCGGTTTCCCGCATCCCATAGGAGTAGATGCGGAAGTCGTCGACGATCATCGCCGTGCCCTGGGACCATGGGCTGTCTCCGATGTAGATGTTGCCACTGTTGGCGACGACCCGGCCGGGGATCGTCGCCGAGGAATCGAGCTTCCCATCGACGTAGAGCACGAGCTTGTTGCTGCGCTTCACGTAGGCGATGTGAGTCCACCGTCCCACCACCATCTGGTGTGCGCTGTCATTGCCGATGTTCCATGACTCGTCGGAGGAGATCCGGAAGTGGATGCGATTGTCGAAAGGTTGCATCCACATGGAGAACGTGCGCTGTGAGTTGCTGGCTCCTTTGTGGGTTATGGCGCGCCACGCCCCCGTGAAGTTCTGTTGCAGATTCATCCAGAATGACACGGTGAAGTCGCCGTCGTTGGCGCCGGGGCGCAACGCCGGGTCGTCTGGTATCTCGATCTCGTCGGCGTTGCTACCGTCGAATTGCAGTGCCAGCCCGTGCACGCCGGCCACGGTGGTGGTGCCGCTGACGACTCCGTGGAACCCGTTGCCGGACGCATCCTGGGCGTCACCCTCGAGCCGGTAGTAGGCCCACAGCGCCTCCGGCAGGGTCGGCGATGCCAGATCGTCCACCTGGGCTGCGGTGAGTGCCCCGTCGTGGATGATCACCTCATCGAGACTGGCCGTGTCGCCGGTCATGGTCACTGCCCCGCTACCGGCTGAGGTTGAGCCTTCGAGGTTGCTATTCGTCTCGAACGCGCCGTCGATGTACAGCTTGGCGACCGCGCCCCGGCGTACCAGGGCAATGTGGGTCCAGTCGCCCACCTGCAGCGAGGTGGTGGATAGGAAGCTCGCGGTGCCGGCCGAGGTCTCGACGGTCGCCCGCACTCGGTTGCTGTTGGCGGCGGTCCCCAGCGTGGCGATGCCGGCGGCGTCGAGATTGACGCGGGCGGCTCCAGTGACGTCGCTGTCGAGGCGCAGCCACATGCTGATCGTGAAGTCCTGGTTCCCAGCGCCGATCTTCAGCTCCGGATTGGCACTGATGGCGATCGAGTCGCCGGCCTCGAGTTGCTGGCCATCGATCAAGCGGCCCGGTGTGTTCAGAGCCCCAGTGAGCACACCGTGGTTGTCGTTGCCCGACATGTCGAGGGCGCCGCTGTCGAGCGGCCAGTGGCCGAGCACGTCCGGGATGACTGCGGCCGTGGCCACCGGATTGGAGAACTGCGAAGTATTGCCGAAGGGATCGAATGCCTGGACCGACAGCAATCCGCCCGGGGCCAGCCGAACCTCGGTCCGCCGGGTACGCAGCTCTTCGATGCCATCTCGATAGACCACATATGTAGCCACATAGGTGTCATCGCTAGAGGCATCCCACGAGAACTTGACATCGTCGCCCGGTGCCCCGCCGATGGTGGGATTACGAGGCCGGGTCGGCGGATTGGCCTCGCTGGTGTCGGGTGGCTCCTCCAGCGGCGGACCGGCCGGAGGGCCTTGGCCGGCTTCGTCGCAGAAACGGACCACCCCATTGCTCCACGGGTCGCCGACGGCGCGCCGGTTGAAGTCGCCGCCGGCCCACAGACAGCCGTCGGGGGCGCCGTGGATTGCCCACCCACCCAACGGCCCGTACAGATCGGGGTAGAAGGGAGGTAGCCAATCACCGGTGAACCGATCGAAGGCCATGATCCCGTTGATCTCACCGTCGATCGGTATCGCAAACGCTTCGTCGAGGGTGGTGACGCTGTCCGGCAGCTCGCGAATGACCCCCCAGCAGTGGCAGCTGGCGTACACCTTGTCGCCCAAGATCCCGATCGATTGGTAGTCCCCCCCGCCTTGGAACCCGGGTTCGTACCCACTCATCCAGCGGCGATCGATGGAGAGATCGGTTGCGGCGAGCTTGTGCACCAGATGCTGGGTCCCGACCACCCACACACTGTCACCGTCCACCATGACCTCGAATTGGTGCGGCTGATGCGGGGTCAGCACCGGGAAGCGGCTCAGGGTGGTGATGGGAGTCGCGTCGGACGTGCGTACCGCCACGAAGTTGCCCGTGTCGGCCTCATTGTCGACCGCTTCGAAGAAGCCGGCCAGATACACCCGCCCCCGACTCTCGTCGACGTCGAGCCCCCACACCGAGCCGCCGGTGACGAAGGGCCGCCACGCCGGGTCGGGCGTTCCGTCGGAAGCGGCCAGCCGTCCCACCCGATAGATCCGGGTGCGCGACGCGAGGTCGGGGCCGGTGATGTAGTTGAAGGATCCCCCCACGTAGACCCAGCCGGACACGGCCCGAATGGTGCGCACCACCCCGGGGCTGGTGACGTCGGGCGCTCCCTCGATCTCTGCCGTGAAGCTGCCGTCGACTTCGCCGGTGGCGGGATCGAGCGCGATGAGACCCAGGGTGTCGCCGATGCCGTTGACCGAGGTGAACTCGCCCCCCACGTAGAGGCGGGACCCGTCGGGGGCGGCTTCCAGAGCGAACACGGGCCCGTTCAGCTGGGGTCGCCACCAGTCGATCCATTCGCCGCTGGTGGCGTCGAATGCGGCGAGGAAGCGCTGATCGTGGTGCGGCTCGCTGCGCTTGCGCACCACTTCGAGGAACTGGCCGCCCACGTAGATGGTGTTGCCGATCTGCTCGATCGCCATCACTTCCGACTTCGTCTGGGTCGTGAGGGAGTCATAGACGCCGACCACTCCCCAAGTCTGATCGGGAAGGTTGGTCAACTCAGCCGACGCCACGCCGGGCGCGGCGGTCAGCAGAGCCGCCGCCGTCACCAGGCCCAGCAGTCCGCAACGCACTCGTCGTGATGTCTCCGCCCCAGCGGGTCGCATACCTTCCCCGTTCCGCCCCGAGGACGCACTCCCAGAGTTACTCGCCACGCACCTTCGGTCAGGTTTACCGCAGCGGTGCCGTCCTCGTCAAAGGGTTCGTCATGAAGTCTCACCGCGCAGTCAGACTCCACGACCGCACCCGCGGTTGCACGAGCCACGGGTGGTCCGAGATGGGCTAGCCTCGCCGAATGAGCAGCGTACGGCAAGAAAATGATCCCACAACCGACATGTATGACCGAATCCTGCGGCTGCGGGCTATTCGCAACTACGACGACCGGCCGGTCAGCCCCACCCACGTCGCCCAGCTCCTAGAGGCGGCCCGCTGGACGGGAAGCTCGAAGAACCGGCAGAACTGGTCGTTCGTGGTCGTCGATGACGCCTTGCAGAAGGCCGCTTTGGCGGGGGCGGGCGATTTCACCGACCCGGTGCGCAACGCCCCCCTGGTGATTGCGCTGGTCCAGGAGCCCGAAGGCTACGAGTTCGACACCGGGCGACTGGCGCAGAACATCATGTTGGCGGCCGACGCGTTGGGCATCGCGACGTGTCCGGTAACGCTGCATCGCGACGGCCATGCGGCCGAGGTGCTCGGCCTGCCGGAGGGGCGGCGGTGTCGATATGCGATTGCCGCCGGTTATCCGGCCCCGGCCGCCCGGCCCGGCAAGATGGGCGGCCGCAAGCCCATGCAAGAGCTGGTTCACCGCAACCGCTACGGAGGCTGAGGTCGCCTCGGCTGCGAACCGAGCCGGCCATCTACTCTCGGGGGGATGGCAGAGCCGACCGCAGCAGTAGTGACGCGCGAGGAGCTGGCTGCCGACCCCCATCGCATTCACGCCCGGCTGCGAGACCAGCACCCGGTGATGTGGATGCCGGCACTCGACGGCTGGCTGGTCACCTCGCGAGCGGTGGCGGTCGAGGTGATGCGCGATGCCCCCACCTTCACCGTCGATCATCCCGGATTCACCACGGCCCAGGTCGTTGGTCCCTCGATGCTGTCGCGCGATGGCGGCGAGCACCGCCGCCATCGTGATCCGTTCAGCGCCGCGTTTCGGATCGTCGAGCTGCGGCGTCGCTTCTCCGGTTATTTGGCGCAACGGGCGGCAGCTCGCGTCGCCATGCTGCATCCAGACGGCGAAGCCGAGTTGCGCACCGCGCTGGCGGCACCATTCGCCGTAGAGGTGGTCGCCGAGCTGCTTGGCATGCTCGACATCGATCCGGCCAAACTGCTGGGCATCTATCGCCGGATTGTCGACGCAGTCACCGCACTGTCGCGGGGAGAGCCGTTGCCGCTTTCAGGGCCCGAGGCCGTGGCCGAGCTGCGTCACTTGGTGGATCGGTCGCTTCGGTCGGGAGGGAGCCTATTGGCGCGGGCGGCCCGAGAGCTGACCGACGACGAGGTCGCTTCGAACGCTGCGGTGATGCTGTTCGGTGGAATCGAAACCAACGAGGGTATGACCGCAACCGCGCTGTGGTACCTGCTCACCGTGCCCGGCCTCCTCGAGAGGGTGACGGCGGATCGCGCATTGGTCGCATCGCTGATAGAGGAATCGCTCCGGCTGGAGCCGGCGGCCAGCCGAGTCGACCGGTATGCCACCACCGACGTCGAGCTGGCTGGGGCGCACATCGCAAAGGACGACCTCGTCATAGTGTCGCTGGCGGCCGCCAACCGGGATCCGGCAGCGTTCGTGCATCCCGACCATTTCGACGTGCTGCGTAACCGAGAGGTAGGGCACGTTGCCTTTGCGCAGGGGCCGCACACCTGTCTGGGGCTGCATCTGGCCCGGATGGAGACGCAGGCCGCGGTGAGTGCAGTGCTCGACGCTCTTCCCGGCATACGCATCGATATGGACAGGTCTGCGCCACCTGCCGGGCTGGTATTCCGCAAACCGGGCGCAGTATTGGCGACATGGACGTCGTAGTGCCTGCCGCGTGCTGCGTGCATCATTGGGCGGCCCCGTCTGGCATTCGCCGGCGGGACGCTGCCTTGATGAGCGGGAAGGGGTCGTCACAGTTGCCGGGGCGATTGCGATCATCCCGGGAGGGGTGATGCGCGTTGTTTCGACGCGTGGAACCCGGTCTCGTCCGTGAGGTGGAATCCAAGCCATCACTCACGTGACAGTGCATCAACCCACTCCACAGGATCCGAATGCTGGTGGGCGACGCGCGCTCGCCAGCTCATCCGCAGGGTTTGCTCCTCTGGATCGCAGAATAGAATCACCACGCACAGTGAGTGAGGAGTGGGAGGGGTGGCAGTCCGTGTCGATTCCGAATCGGGTCTGACGAAACGCCTGGAGCATGTCGATACCCGACACGGGTTCATCTACACCTGGAGCCTGGTACCACCGGACGCGAAGTGCTGTGTTGTCGTGTGCAGTGGTGTATTCGGTGACTTCATGGCGAACTATCACCGGGAGCGAGCGCTGGGGCGCAACCTCGCCTCACGCGGTATTGCCGTGATCAGGTTCCACTACATCGGAGAAGGAAACAGTGATGGCGATCGCTCCGAGATGACCTTCACAACTCTCTGCGAGAACACGAGGGCGATACTCGAATATGCGGAGAGCTTGGGGTTCACAGACTTCGGGTTGGTGGGTAGCCGAGTGGGCGCACTCGTTGCCGCGCAGGCGGCCTCGTGGCTGCCGACCGTCCCACTCGTTCTGTGGGAGCCGATCACGGATCCCATTCGATACCTGACCGAGGGGCAACGCGCCAAGAAGATGAGTCAAGTCGCCCGGTCTGAGTCGGCCGCTTCGGCCGCTTCGACCGATTGGCGCGCAGAGTTGAACGAGCAGGGGGTCATCGACTTACTCGGCTATGACATTCATCTCAACTTCGTTGAGAGCTTCGAGGGAGTGGACTTGTCGTCCTCGCTCGGTCGCCATGGCGGCCCGATATTCCTCGCTCGGTTTCACGGCACAGCCGCCAATCGTGACAGGTTGATGGAGGACCTGTCCTCAGATGGTCGTTCAGTTGACAGGGTGTTCTTCGACGTGGCCGAGCCCTGGTGGTTCGATCGGGAGACGCGTCCCGAGAGCGGAGAGTTGCTACCGGCAACAACGCGCTGGCTCGAGGCCAACCTGCTCGAAACACCGACGCCGTGACCGTGGAGGAGACCCCCGTGTTCTTCCCAGGTGGTGCGAGCTGTCTGGCGGGAATCG
>JBFIXI010000066.1:0-24404 GCA_041605955.1 Acidimicrobiia bacterium | reverse complement strand
TCGACGGCGGTGTTTGGCACCTCGATGTCGGCTCGTCTCATCCTGGGGCTGAAGCAGGTCCCAAGGGTCGGGCTGTTCGCCCGTTAAAGAGGCACGCGAGCTGGGTTTAGAACGTCGTGAGACAGTTCGGTCCCTATCCGTCGCGAGCGCAGGAGATTTGAGGAGATCTGTCCCTAGTACGAGAGGACCGGGATGGACGGACCTCTGGTGTGCCAGTTGTTCTGCCAAGAGCACGGCTGGTTTGCTACGTCCGGAACGGATAAGCGCTGAAAGCATCTAAGCGCGAAGCCGGCTCCAAGATGAGATCTCCCACCGGATCAACCGGGTAAGACCCCTGGTGAGAACACCAGGTTGATAGGCCAGAAGTGGAAGCGCAGCGATGCGTGAAGCTGACTGGTACTAATAGGTCGAGGGCTTTGATTTGAAATACGGAGATGATCGTGCTCGCTATGGAGTGCTCAGGGGAATCGACCTGGACTTGCACTCAAAGCGTTTCGGTGGCCATGGCGGCAGGGTTCCACCCGTTCCCATTCCGAACACGGAAGTTAAGCCTGCCAGCGCCGATGGTACTTGGGCCGCAGGGCCCCGGGAGAGTAGGTCGCTGCCGAACATAACGTGATTGGGGCCGCCCTTGGCTGAGTCGAGGGCGGCCCCAATCTTTCTAGTGTGACCAGTCTTTCTAGTGTGACCAGTCTTCCTAGTGTGACTTTGTTGGTGTGACCGGTGGCGCCGACTCCGCGTCAGTCCTACTCGTGCTCCTGGCGGGAGGGGACGCTGGCGATCGGGCCGTGACGCCAGCTGTGTAACGTTCGCCGGGTTGGAGAGAACATCGTGGCAGAGAGCCCACCAGACAAGAACAAGCCTGCGAGCGGCAAGGAGCGGAGCAGTGGCCGATCCTCCCGCAAGTCGGGACAACGGAGTGCCGGCCGGGCCGGAAAGCGGTCGGATCGGGGCCGATCATCGAGCGCCCAGAGTCGCCGCGAGCCGCCTCGCACGCACTCGAAATCGGGCGAGGCGGCTCGGGGCGGGGCCTCGCGGGCGAGGCGGGACCTCAAAGGTAGCGCGGTCGATCTACCGCGGTGGGTGATCGACGATCTCACTCGGGTGACCCCGAAGGAGCGCGTGTCCGCGGCTCTAGCCGAGTTGGGCGCCGCCACCAGCGCCATGATCGAGGGGCGCCACAAAGCAGCATTGCGAGCCGCCCGCCGAGCCAAGGAGCTGGCCCCGCGAGACGCCACAGTGCGGGAGACGCTGGGTTTGGCCGCGTATCGAAGTGGCGATTGGCAAACCGCTCTGCAAGAGCTGCGTGCCTTCCGCCGGATCGCCGGTGAACCCGTCCACCTACCTGTGGAGATGGACGTGCTGCGGGCGCTGCACCGCGAGGATGACGTAGTCAAGACCTGGCAGGAGCTGCAGCGCGGGGAGCCGTCACCGGCCGTGCTCAAGGAAGGCTTGGTCGTGTATGCCTCGTTCTTGATCGACCAGGGGCGGATCGAAGAAGCGCGTCAACTCACTACTCCGAAACAGCTCAGGCCGAATCCTTTCCCGGCAGACCTCCGTGTCTGGTATGTGGCCGCCCGCGCCAATGCTTTGCTCGGCGATGAAAAGGCAGCCCGGCAGTTGCGCGACGCCATCGTTGTCGCCGATCCGGCCTTCCCCGGCCTGGACGATCTCGACAAGGTGATCGCTCGCGCCGTTTCCTGAGAGGCAACTCGAGCGCCCGCCGTGTCACAGCCGGTCGGTACCTTGGATGCGCGGCGCGGCCAGCCATCGTTGTCACTATGTCCCAGGGGGGGTCAATGGATTGTTTCAACCTGGTCGTCATTGCCGGCCGCCTCGCCGTTCCACCCGAGCCGGGAGATGGGCACGCTCCAGCTCGGCTCTTGTTGACCGTCCAATCGGAGCACCCTACGCCGCGAGTCGATCTGCTCCCAGTAGTCACCGACGTCGGTGGGCTACCGCTGGCGGCATGCGTCGGCGACGGCGTGTGGGTAGCGGGGTCGCTGCAGCGCCGCTTTCCCAACACATCGGGTAGAAGTCGATTGGAGGTGGTGGCTCACCACATCGAGCACAAGCCGGGAACAGGCTGAGGATCGGCTCTCGGCGGCGGTAAGCCCATTAGATTCGCTCCAGTGAAATCGATGGTCGCCGCCGGTTCGCAGCTCGCTGCCGACGCAGGAGCGGAAGTAGCGCGGGCAGGCGGCAACGCAGTAGACGCCGCGGTGGCTGCAATGTTCGTGTCGATGGCCACCGAGCCGGGAATCGTCGGCCTCGGGGCCGGCGGGTTCATCGCGGTTTGGGCGCCCGGACACGATCCAATTGTCGTCGATGGATACGTCGAGATGCCGGGGCGCGGCCTCGATCCGAGCGCCCGGCACCAGGGACTGAAGCGGGTCTGGATCGATTACGGCGGGGGTGTCACCACCTATGTGGGATACGGGTCGGTGGGCACACCAGGGGGAGTCGCCGGCCTGGAGAGCGCATGGGAGCAATTCGGCTCCGTTGCGTGGGCCGACCTGCTTCAGCCGGCCATACGAGCCGTCGAAATGGGGTTTCCCCTACCGGCGGCTGCTGCCGAGTATCTCGACGCTTCCCGCGAGTCGGTGTACGGATGGGACCCACCGTCGTACGCAGCCCTCCACGACGCCACCGGCCGGCCCATCGGGGCTACAGAGCTGATCCACATCCCCGCACTGCTCGAATCGCTACAGGTATTGGCCGCCGGCGGCGTCGCCGAAATGTATACCGGGTCGATCGCCGAGCAGATCGTGGCTGCCATGAAGAGCAACGGCGGCATCGTTACCGCCAACGACCTGGCGGTCTACAGTCCGATATCTCGTCATCCCATCATGGTCGATCACGGCGAGTGGACCGTGGCGACCAATCCGGCACCGGCGGTCGGAGGAGCGACGCTGGCGGCGCTCATTCTTTTGGCCCCCGGCACCGAATCTGCCTTCTCGCAGCCGTGGGTCGACGCTTACGCGGAGGCGCAGAAGGACGTTTTTGGCTACCGGCGCCGCCGGCTCCAAGCGGATGACGATCGCGTGCGCGCAGTGGCCGAACTGATTGGGGCGGTCTCCGCCGGTGACATGAAGATGCTGCGGGGGTCGGCGTCGACCACCCACGTGTCCGCGGTGGATACGTCAGGCCTCGGATGTGCCATCACGATGTCGGCCGGCTACGGCTCGGGGGCGATGCCCGCCGGGATGTGGATGAACAACTCTCTCGGAGAGATCGAGCTCGTGGGCCAAGACCCCCATGGGCTCGAACCGGGGACACGCCTGGTGTCGAACATGGCGCCCACCGTCGCCCGCCACCGTGACGGCAGCATCCTCGCAATCGGCTCACCCGGCGCCGATCGCATCACTACCGCCATCGCTTCGACACTGCTCCGCTACACGGATCAAGATATGACCCTCCAGGACGCCGTCGATGCTCCCCGCATGCATGTCGAGCTCGAGGAAGAGATCCTGGCTTCGGTAGAGCCCGGAATCGCACCCAGCGCCATGCCAACGCGGCCCTATGGTGATCACTCCATGTACTTCGGCGCAGTGCAGGCGGCGACGTGGCATCCGGACCGTGGCTTCGAAGGCGCGGCCGACCCGCGGCGAACCGGCGGTATCGCCGTCGGCTGACCGCGGCACCAGGTCAATACGGTGGCCACGGCAGTGGCGGCCTGTCGGCAGGTGGGGTGGGGTGCACCCGGGAGCGGATCAGCTCGTCGATGCGCCGCTCGAGCGCTCGCCTTGCCTCGAGCCCGAGATCTTGCTCGAACTCATCGCCAAGCTCCCCGGCGACCAAGCGACGCAGCTTCTGCACCGCGGTCAGCAACTCGGCGGGGACCGTAGTGTCGGCGAACCCCCACAAGACAGTTCGCAGCTTGTCGTCTACGTGGAACGTCAATCCGTGGTCGATTGCCCAAATGCGACCCCGGCTGGCATGTAAGAGGTGGCTCGCTTTGCGGTCGGCGTTGTTGACGACGACGTCTAGGACGGCAACGGGCCAGATAGAGTCGTGCAAGGAGTTGATCAGATCCACCACGGCCTGGTCGGCCACGGCATCGACGAAACGCTGTACGGCTCCCGGCCCGAACGGCCCGTCGCCCAACGCGGTCTCGGGGACGAGGTCGAAGCCGAGTGCCCGATCAATGCGGAAGGTCCAAACCTCACGCAATGGCAGGGTCGACGCGTCGAAATCCCACAGCGGCCGCACACCAGCGATCGGCTTGTAGATGACCCGGTCCCCGTCGCCGGTCGCACCCAGCAGGGTTGCGTTCGACGCCTCGACAAACCGCCCCGCAACCGTCTCTACAACCGGGTGCCACTCATGGCTGGTGATGACGCAGATCTCCGTTGCTCGTGGGACACGGGTGCCCGTCGGCGTCGATCGCAAGTCCGCAACGCTCGCAACGAGGGCGACCACTAGCTACGGCTTGTTCGCCCTGACGACCGGCGGCCGCCAGCACATCCATGCTCATCCGGTATTTCACCGGATCATCGTCATCTGCGACAGATTCGATTGTGAGCAGAACTGTGTCGGTCGCCTCGTCCCAACCCAGCGCGAGTTGACCGACTCGGAAACGGGGCAGCTCGTCGATGAGCAGCGGTGCCGTGACCCCTTCGTCTCCGCTCATCCCCGTCTCCTTCATCAGTTGAACCGCCGCCGCCGCCAGCGCTGCTACCTGCCCCTTCTCCAGAAGGTACGTATGACGACCCCACTCCCCGTACAACTGGAGCAGGAATGTGCGCGACCCGGGCTCACCCACGGCGTCTGCGGCCAAGCCGAGAACGTCTGAGTATTCCGCAGGTCCTTCCATCGCCTAGAGCCTAGGGGCATTTACGACCACGACCAGTGGCGGATGTTTCTCCGCCGTGTCGACGATCGTGATGCCGAGTGGTGCGGTGTGCAGTCGGTGGATGATGTCAACTGATCCGGTGAGGCAATGGGAGACCACCGATCTAATGGCGTCGCCGTGACTGACGGCGAGGACCGTGTCGTCACCGTGACGCGACGCCAGCTGGGCAACGCTGCGCACTGTTCGTCTTCTCACCTCGTCGAGCGTTTCCCCGTCAGGAAAGCGAAAGCCGACCGGATCGGCCATCAGTTGCTTCCATGCCCGCAGCCGGTAGAGCGACTTCAACCGACGCCCGGACCACTGACCGTATTCCACCTCGATCAGACCGCCGCGCGATCGGGGCCGCAACGAGTGGGGTCGGGCGAGGATCGCGGCCGTTTCCCGACACCGCTGGATCGGTGACGTGTAGACGGCGGCCAGTTCGAGGCTGGCCAGGTTCTCTGCAAGCGCATCGGCCGCGGCGATTCCCTCTGCGCTCAGCGGAATACCCGGAAGGCGCCCACTCAGCTTCTTCCCTGTCTCAGCGGTCACGGCGTGGCGCACCAGAATCAATCTCATCTGATACGACCCTAGCCAGCGGTAGGATCCGCCCGTCATGACGCCGTCCGACTTCGTGCGGTTGCTCCTGGATCCGATACGCCTTGCCGTTGCCGGCGACGCCGTCGGGGGCTGCAGCCCTCCCGACCAACTGGCATCCCGGTTGGGAATTGAGCCGCGTCTCGTGAGTGAGGCACGCGGCCGCCTGATGGCTGCCGGATTGATCGTTGACGGCGAGCTCAATGCAGCGTTGATGCGCACGATCGCTAGGGAGCTGCCCGGCGATCCTCCCGCTGGCGCCAGGGTAGTCGACGGCCCATGGACGGCCGAGGAGACCCAGATTCTCGGGCGGTTCTTCTCCGGCGGCAGGCTGCAGTCCATCCCGTCCAACGCCACGAAGCGGCGTGTGATTCTCGAGCGATTGGTCCAAGAGTTCGAGCCGGGGCTGCGTTACGAGGAAGCCGACGTCAACTTCCGCCTCCAGCTCTTCCACGCCGATTACGCCGCGTTGCGTCGCTATCTGGTCGATGAGGGCCTGCTGAGCAGAGCCGAGGGGGTTTACTGGAGAACCGGGGGTCGCTACCTAGACACCCTTGATCTCGACAACGATGAGGCGTGACTACCGGTTTGCCCGCCGGCCGCGGTGGCTCGTGGGGCATGCCATCGCTCTGATCGCGATCGTTGCGTTTGCGAACCTGGGCATGTGGCAACTGCGGCGCCACGACGAACGGCGAGCACTCGACCAGGTCGTGGCGGCTCGAATCGAAGCCCCTCCGCTCGACCTGTCGTCGTTGGGAGAATGGGACATAGATGAGCTCGAGTATCGCCAGGTGCGGGTTAGCGGCACCTTCGATCTGGCCGGCGAGGTGGTCCTGCAAGCTCGATCGTTCCAGGGGCGATCAGGCCACAACGTGCTCACCCCACTCGTGCTGGAAGAAGGCCGCGCCGTCATCGTCAATCGCGGGTGGGTGCCCATCGACATCGAAGGCCCCCCAGTGGTCGGCGCGGGGCCTCCACCGGGTGAAGTGGCGGTCGTGGGGGTGGCGCGCCGCCCGGAGCGGCGCACTGGTTTTGGGCCTGCCGATTCAGCCGAGGATCGACCGGAGAGGATCAGCCGCATCGACGTAGCCCGTCTAGCGCAGCAGTCCTCCCATGCGCTCGAGCCGTTCTATCTGCAGTTGGTGGCGCCCGACCCGCCCGAGGGCTTCCCGCTACTGCTGGACCTGCCCGAGCCAGGGGGAGGGCCCCCCCATCTTTCCTACGCAGTCCAGTGGTTCGCCTTCACCGGAGTGGTGGTGATCGGCTACCCGCTGCTACTGCGCGCCACTGCCCAGAAGCGACGCCTCGCCGGCCCAGATTGACGAAACGCCGCGGCTGCGAGAAGTGACCGTCGCGTCGGACGGCCGTCCGCGATCAGGAGCTCGACTCCTTCCAGGCTTTCTTGCGCGCTTTGAGATCCGCCAGGTCATCCACTTTGTCGACGTCGACGATGGACGGCCAATCCGGCACCAATTGCTCCCACCCCGCCGGCTTGACGTCAAACCACTTGGAGACGATGCCGAAGAAGACTCGGGCTTTGTAATCGCCGAAGCCGGGCAGCTGTTTCATGGCTTTCACCACCGTGGCGGCGTCGTCGCAACTCTCCCACAACGAAGGCACCGAGTCGTCGAGCTCGCCGACCACGTATTCGCAGACCGCATGGACCCGCTTGGCCATGTTGGCGGGAAACCGATGTATGGCCGGAGGCTCGCGGAAGATCTCGACGAGGTCATCGACATCGGTGGCGGCGACGGCCGCTGCAGTGAGCTCCTTCCCCAGTCTCGTTTGGAGAACGGTGGGCCCGACGAAGGCCTTCTCCACGGGAATCTGTTGGTACAGCACCAGTCCGATCACGAGAGCGATCGGCGAGCTCGCCAGCAGCTGTTGCGCCTCAGGGTCTTCTGTGAAGGGGAGTGACTCGGGGACCATGGCCGCAGCGTAGCCAGCTGCGAGTGTGCCCGAATCGCATCTTGGCCGAGCCGCTGCGCTAGGTTCCGCCCATGACCGAGCGTATCTACTCGACAGATTCGTATGCCCGCGCCATGGACGCCCAGGTCGTTGGAGTCGACCGCGACGATGGCCGGATCCTGCTCGACCGGACCGTGTTCTATCCCGGCGGGGGCGGGCAGCCCCCCGACATTGGCGAATTGTGGATCGGCGACGACCGGCTGAGCGTCACTCGCGTCACCCAAGACTCATCGGGTGTGTGGCACTGGGTGGACAGCGGAGTGCTTCCCAACGTGGGTACCGATGTCGACGGTCGGGTCGACTGGGAGCGGCGTTACCTGCTGATGCGCACCCACACCGCGATGCACGCTCTGTGTGGGGTGATCTGGGAGCGATTCGAGTCACCGGTGACCGGGGGCAACATGAATCCGGGGGAAGGCCGCCTCGACTTCGAGCTGCCGCAGTGGGACCCAGAGGACAGGGACCCCGTCGAGGCCGAGCTCAATCGGCAGCTGGGCCTCGACCGGGCGGTTGAGGTGTCCTTCCTGCCGCGCGCCGAGGCCGACTTGGACCCCAGTCTCATTCGCACCAAAGTCAACCTGCTGCCCCCTTCGTTGAAGGAGGTCCGGGTGATCGACATCGTTGGGCTGGACCGGCAAGCGGACGGCGGCACCCACGTGAACGCCACCCATGAGGTGGGCCACATTCGAATCAAGAAGGTCGAGTCCAAGGGCAAGGGATTCCGCCGCATCCGGCTGGAGCTGGTCGAGCCTACGGCTCCTTGAGATCAGGCGCTGGCTTGGCCGACTTCGACCATCACGTCGCCCAGCGGCTTGCGCACTAGGTCGGGCACCCTCACGCCGGTGGCCGGATAGCCGACCGGAAACAGGATGAATGGCCGCTCGTTGTCGGGGCGGCCGAGCAGTTCAGTCAGGAATGCCATCGGACTGGGGGTGTGCGTCAACGTCGCCAACCCGAGGCGATGCAGCGTAGCGATGAAGAGCCCGCAGGCGATGCCGACGCTTTCCTTGACGTAGTAGTTGTGCCGGCGGGACCCGTCAGATTCGATTCCGTAGCGCTGCTCGAAGACGACGACCAACCACGGAGCCACCTCGAGGAAGCGCTTGGTGGCGTCCGTTCCCAACGGTGCCAGCGCATCTCGCCAGTGCTGAGGGAGGCGCCCGCCCTCGTAGTTGATGCGCTCTTCGTGTTCCGCCGCCTGCCGTATCCGACGTTTGATGTCGGGATCGCCGGTCAGGACGAAAGTCCATGGCTGGCGATGGGCACCCGAAGGAGCCGTAGAGGCAGCTCGGATGGCGTGCTCGACAGCCGCTCGCGGCACCGGTTCGGAACTGAACTCTCGAATGCTGCGGCGGCGGTCGAGGAACTCGTATTCGCGGCGGGCCCTTTCTACCAAGGTCCCCCGGTCGGATTCGATGGGTAGGTAAGGCACGGTGGGATGAGTGGCCATCCGCCGAGCGTACTGCCGGAATGTCGGGAAGGTTGCATTCGTTGAACACAGGACACCCCCCTATCGTTTCAACGAGCAGTCGACCGGAGCCTGCCATGACCATCGCCTGGAGCGTCAAACGCCTAGCGGCCACCATCGCCGGCCTCGCCATCATTGCGGCAGCCTGCGGCGGTGGAGGAGGTTCGTCCGCGGAGCCCACTGCGCCGCCCCCGACGGCAACGGCGCCGCCCACAGCCCCAGAGCCTCGGGGAGAGCCGGCGCCGACTCTCGAGTTTCAGACCTTCGCCGGCGACACCGTGTCGTTGGCGGCTTACGTCGGCAAGCCGATCGTGTTGAACTTCTGGGCGTCGTGGTGCCCGTCGTGCGTTGCCGAGATGTCCGCCGCCTTCCGACCCGTCGAGCGGGAGCTGGGCGACGAGATCACCTTCATCGGCATGAACATTCAGGACGACAGGGTGTTGGCAGATGCTCTGCTGGTGGAGACCGGAGTTGAATGGATCTCGGCGGAGGATCCGGCCGGTGATCTGTACATCGAGCTCGGTGGCATCGCCATGCCGTTCACGGTCTATATCGCCGCCGACGGCTCGGTGGTCGACAAACACAACGGGCCATTGACCGAGGGCCAGCTCCGGCAGCAGATCACAGAGGCTTTTGGATGACCACCGCGCTGGCGCTTGCATTCGCGGCGGGCATCGTTGCCACCGTCAATCCCTGCGGATTCGCCATGCTGCCGGCCTACCTCTCGTACTTCATGGGAATCCGTGAGGAAGAGACCACACGAACGGCTGCACTGCGATCGGCGCTGATCGTCGGACTCGTGGTCAGTCTCGGGTTCCTGGTGGTTTTCGGCATCGCCGGTATCGTCATCTCGGGAGCCTCCACGACTCTCGCCAGTGATTGGGTTCCTTGGCTGGCCCTGGCCGTGGGGATCGGGTTGACGATCCTCGGCATCGCAATGTTGGGCGGCTTCGAACTCAAAGTGGGGCTGCCTGCCCCGGGCCGGGCCTCGCGCAGCGGCGGTTATCGCGGCGTCTTCATCTTCGGCACCTCCTATGCGATCGCCTCGCTGTCGTGCACCCTGCCCGTCTTCTTGACGTTGATCGCTACCCAGTTTGCGACGCGGTCCTTTGCAGCCGGCTTGTTGATATTCGCGGTCTACGCCGCCGGGATGGCGACAGTACTCCTGGCGCTCACTGTGGTCCTGGCGCTCGGCAAGCGCTCGCTGGTAGCGCGGCTGCGCCGGGCCGGGGCGTACGTCAATCGTGTCTCTGGGGCGTTGCTGATTGTGGCCGGATTGTGGATCAGCTGGTTCTGGATCACGTCGCTTGGCGCCGGGGCGGCCAGCCTGGGAAGCTCGCCGTCATTCCGCTTCGTGGAGAACATCTCGCAACGGATCATCAACTTCGTGGCCGACAACACATTGCTCGTCGGGCTGGCCCTAGGCGCGATCGTCGTGGTGGCTGCCGCGGCCGCGGTCGCCGGGCGGCGGGCTGAAGTGGCGACGCCGGCCGGCGCGGGCGATCAAACGGCTGCGCCGATCAGCACCCGGGGATAGGACTCGGTGGAGATCGAGGTCAATCGGTCCGAGCAGCAGCGGGCCCTCCTCCTCATCGCTGTCAGCCAGCTGTTTGCACTCGCGCTGTGGTTCTCGACTTCGGCGATCATCGAGCCGCTGGAAGACGCCTGGCTCCTGACCAGCACCCAAACGACGTATTTGGCCCTGGCGGTTCAGCTGGGTTTCGTGGTCGGAGCCTTCGGCTTCGCCGTCGGCGGGGTCGCCGACGCAGTGCCGGCTCGCCGCCTCTTCGCTGTCTCGGCAGTAGCGGGAGCCACCGCCAATGCGCTCCTGCTCACCGTCGGTCCCGCCGATGTGACGCTCGCAGTCGTGCTGAGGTTCATCACCGGAGTAGCCCTGGCCGGCGTCTATCCGAGTGGTCTCAAAGCGATGTCGGGTTGGTACCGGGCGGGGCGAGGCATGGCCCTGGGGGTGCTGGTTGGGGCCCTCACCGTCGGCAGCGCGTCGCCCCACCTGATCAGCGGCATCGGGCTGGATTGGCGCGGCGTGCTCCTGGCCGCCTCCCTGCTCGCCGTGGCCGGTGCCGTCGTCATGAGCTCGAGCGTGGCCGATGGACCCTATGAGACGAGTCGGGCCGGATTCGAGTGGCGCCAGGTCGGGCGCGTCGTGCGCAACCGCGGCTTTCGCCTGGCCACTTACGGCTACCTCGGCCACATGTGGGAGCTGTATGCAATGTGGACCTGGACCGCCGCCTGGTTCATCGCTTCTGCGGAGTCCCGCGGCGACACCTCCGGCTGGGTGCCGCTGGCCACCTTTGCGACCATCGCCGCCGGTGGCATCGGCGCATGGCTTGCCGGCAGGCTGGCGGATCGTACCGGTCGCACCAGGGTCGCCGGGGTCTCTCTCACCATCAGCGGAACTTGTTGTGTCATCAGCCCTCTCTTGTTCGGAGCAACCCCATTGGTCGTCGTTCCCATCTTCCTCGTCTGGGGCTTCGCGGTGGTGGCCGACAGCGCCCAGTTTTCGACCATGGTGACCGAGGTCGCCGACGACAGCTACCGGGGCACAGCCTTGACGCTCCAGACCGCGCTTGGCTTCCTGCTGACGTTGGTGACCATCCGCGGCGTCCCGTGGCTGGCCGATGTCTGGGGGTGGCGCTGGGCTTTCCCGCTGCTGGGCCTGGGTCCAGCAGCAGGTATCGCCGCCATGCTGACGCTCCGTCGCTCATCCTATGCGGCGGTGATCGCCGGCGGGCGAGGCTAGCCAAACCCGTACTGCGCCCCAGCAAGCCGGGCGAGGGAGCCAAAAGCCGGGAACAGTCGGGTAGCCGACAACGTTGCAGATGGCGTCGCGAGTTGGAGGTCGGGAAGTGGTCACAGCCGAGCAGCAGCATCACGCCTGGCTCGCCAGATCTTTCGGACGTACCGATTACCTGCCGCTCAGTGAGGCCGACTTGGAGGCACTGGCGTCCGCCGGTGAGTACATCGACAAGTACCCGGGGACACACCTGTTTCGCGAGGGAGACGAAGCCCACGCCGCATTCGTGATCCGCCGCGGCACCGTAGAGCTGTACCGCAGCCGCCAGTCGGGATCGCGAGTCGTGACCCGGGTTGGGGAGGGCGCGGTCATCGGGGATATCGCTATGTTCCAGAATCGGCCGTATCTGTCATCCGCCAAGGCGATCACGCCGGTCAACGCGTTCCGGCTGGATCGCGTCAAGCTCATTCCGGTGCTGCTCGAGCATCCACGGGTGGCTATGCGATGGCTGATCGCCGGGCTCAACCAGCTCGAAGCCACCCAACGCCGGGTGATCCGATTGATGCACCGCACCGTCAAGGAACAGGTGGCCGAGCTACTGCTCGACGAGGCCGACGCATACAACGAGGTACAGCTTTCGCAGGCGTCGTTGGCCACCCTGTTGGGCGCCAGCCGGCAGTCGGTGAACGAGGCACTGGCGGAATTTCGCGATGCCGGGCTCGTCGAGACCGGCTACCGGGTCATCCGCGTGCTCGATCGTGCCGGCGTGAGCCGAGTTGCCGGCAGGGACGCCGACTAGACGCCAGGATCGGCAGACTGTCGCAATGCCGACTATCGCGGCGATGCAGTTGTGTCGAGCGGGTTGAGGAGATGGCTCAAGCGCCAGAGTTGTCGCCGTTGAAAGGACATTGATGAGGCTCCGCCGAACCAGCCTGCTGGTTGGTGCGTTTGCCGTGATCGCTGCCGCCTGTGGAGGTGCCACCGTGTCCACCCCTCAGACCGACCCGCCGTCCGCTGCCGCAACCTCGACGACCGTATCGTCCGTAGTGCCTGCCCAAGGGGAGTTGCCGGAAGGGCCCTCGGCCCTAGATGACATGCGAGCTGCCGAGTTTCCCCCACCCCTGGTCGACCCAGACGACATCATCTCGGGAGGGCCACCCCCGGACGGGATCCCTCCGATTGACGAGCCGGTCTTTGTGGATGTGGCCACCAACCTCGACCTTCTCGAGGCGAATGAGCCCGTCGTGGCGCTGGTCATCGACGGGGATGCTCGCGCCTACCCGGTATCGGTGATGATCTGGCACGAGATCGTCAACGATACGGTGGGGGGAGTCCCGGTGTCGGTCACCTACTGCCCGCTGTGCAACTCGGCGGTCAGCTACGGCCGGGAGATAAGCGGAGTCGAGACCACGTTCGGTACGTCGGGGCGACTGTTCGCCTCGGCGCTCGTCATGTACGACCGGGCCACCGAGTCTCTGTGGACCCACTTCGACGGCAAGGGTATCGTCGGGGTTCTCACTGGCACCGAGCTCGACGTGTATGCGTCGCCCCTCATGGCGTGGGACGAGTTCCGCACGAACTACCCGACGGGGCAAGTCCTGGATGAGACGCAGACCGGGTTCAGTCGGAACTATGGGGCCAACCCCTACGTCGGCTACGACAATCCCGACACGCGGCCCTTCCTCTTCGTAGGCGACGCCGACGAACGGGCTCGCGCCAAGGAGCGCGTCGTCGGTGTCTCGCATGCCGGAGCGGACGTCGCTTACAGCCTGCAGTCGTTGGCCGGAAATGGGCCGACGGTCACCACGGTCAAGCATGGAGACGCCGATCTGCTGATCTTGTGGACTCCCGGGCAGGCGACCGCCCTGGAAGGCAACGCTGTCGACGAAGGGCGCGATGTCGGCAATGTCGGTGTCTTCGTGCCCCAGATCGGCGACCGGACTCTGAGCTTCTCAGCCGACGGCGACGGGTTCATCGACGCCGAGACCGGAACACGCTGGACCGTGGCCGGAGTCGCAATATCGGGCGAGCTGGCCGGTAGCGCTCTGCAGCGGATACCGCATATGGACACCTTCTGGTTCGCCTGGGCCACCTACCGTCCCGGATCGGAGCTGGTCGGCACGGTCGGGTAGCCCCCGGGCAAATCCTCACCCATTGATGGCGGGGATGATCTCCTGTCCGTAGGCACGCAGGGTGCCTTCCAGATCGTCGTGCATCAGGTAGATGCCGAAGTGGTCCACTCCCATGTCCCCCAGCAAACGCAGCTTGGCGATGTGGTCTTCGGCCGTGCCGAGAACGCAGAAGCGGTCGACAATCTCGTCGGGGACGAAATCAGTGGAGGGATTGCCCGCCCGGCCGTGGTGGTCGTAGTCGTAGTCCTCTCGGGCCTTGATGTAGTCGGTGAGCGCCGTTGGTACGAGCGATTCGTCCTCTCCGTAGCGTTTCACCATGTCGGCGACGTGATTGCCGACCATGCCCCCGAACCAACGTAGTTGCTCCCGTTGATGCGAGATGTCGTTCCCCACGTACGCGGGGGCCACCACGCAGATCGCGATCGAGTCGGGGTCGCGGCCCGCCTCGGCGGCGGCGGTGCGCACGGCATCCATGGTCCATGCGAGGATCTGGGGATCGGCCAGCTGCAGTATGAAGCCGTCGGCATGGGCGCCGATGGTGGCCAGCGCCTTCGGGCCGTAGCCGGCTCCCCACATCGGCAGATCCCAGCCCTGCTCGATCCACGGAATCCGCACCCGGTTGCCGCCGTACTCCACCTCCTCGCCAGCGACGAGTCCTTTGATCACCCGCATGGACTCAACCATGGTGGCCAGGGTCCGGGGGCGCTGCCCGATGTAGCGCACCGCCGAATCACCCCGGCCCATGCCGCAAATGGTGCGTTCTCCGAACATGCTGTTCAGCGTGGCGAACATCGAAGCGATCACTGTCCAATCCCTGGTTCCCGGATTGGTGACCATCGGCCCAACGATCATGCGCTCCGTGGCCGCCAAGATGGGCGCATAGAGGACGAATGGCTCCTGCCACAGCACATGCGAGTCGAAGGTCCAGCCGTGCGTGAAGCCGTTGGACTCAGCCAGCTGGGCCAGCTCGACGACCCGCTGCGGCGGCGGGTTCGTCTGCAAGACGACGCCGAACTCCATCAGATCAACATCTGGCTCGTGCCGCGCTTGATGTATTCGCCGTCGCCCGGGGCTCCCAAGTACTCACCGTTCTCGATCAGCACTCCGCCCTTGCTGAGCACGGTGTCGACCCGACCCGTCACCTCGAGACCCTCGTACGCCGAATAGTCCACATCCATGTGATGGTTGTCGACGCTCAACGTGTAGGTGGCGGTCGGATCGAACAGCACGATGTCGGCGTCAGACCCCACCGCGATCGTGCCCTTCTGGGGATACATTCCGAACATCTTGGCGGGGGCAGTCGCGGTGATCTCGACGAAGCGATTCATAGATATCCGGCCGGCGCCGACGCCTCCATGGTGAATCAGCTCCATGCGGGGCTCCACCCCCGGCATCCCATTGGGGATCTTGCTGAAATCACCGCGGCCGAGCTGCTTCTGAGTCCCGAACGTGTGATGGTCGCCCATACAGAACGGGCAGTGATCGGTCGAAACGACCTGCAGGTCGTTGGTGGCCAGGCCGCGCCACAGCCTCTCTTGGTGGCCTTCGGCGCGATCGCGCAATGGCGGCGAGCACACGTACTTGGCTCCGTCGAAGCCGTTGTCGAGATTGTCGAGATCGAGGAACAGGTATTGCGGACAAGTCTCGGCGAACACGTTCTTGCCGAGGTCTCTGGCCTCGGTCACCGCCTCGAGCGCTTCCTTGGCCGACAGGTGGACTATGTAGAGCGGCGCCCCGGAGACGTCGGCGAGCGCGATGGCCCGATTGGTGGCCTCACCCTCGAGCACGGAACGGCGCACCATGCCGTGGTGGATGGGGTCGGTCTCGCCGCGGGCCAATGCCTGCTCGACCAGCACGTCGATGGCGATCCCATTCTCGGCGTGCATACAGATGGTGGCCCCGATGTCGGCGGCCTTCTGCATCGCCCGCAGGATCTCGCCGTCGTCGGAGTAGAAGACGCCCGGGTAGGCCATGAAGAGCTTGAACGAGGTCACGCCCTCGTCCATGAGCATGTCCATCTCCTTGAGGGTCTGGTCGGTGATGTCGCCGGTGATCATGTGGAACCCGTAGTCGATCGCACAGTTGCCGGCCGCCTTCTCCATCCAGGCCTCGTAGCCGTCCATGGCCGACTGGCCCTTCACTTGGACGGCGAAGTCGATGATGGACGTGGTGCCGCCCCACGCTGCGGCGCGAGTTCCCGTCTCGAATGTGTCGGCGGCGTAGGTGCCTCCGAAGGGCAGCTCCATGTGGGTGTGCACGTCGACGCCGCCGGGGATCACCAGCCTGTCGGTGGCATCGATCACTCGATCCGCTCCCTCGGTCCAGCTGTGACTGCCGGGGGCCCCCAGGGCCACCACCGTGGTGCCCTCGATGAGGACATCGGCCGCCATCGTCTCGGTGGCGGTGACGACCGTGCCGCCGGTTATGACTGTCCGTCCCATCTCGGCTCCTTTGCGTTAAGTATCCGTGGCCTGCCGCACGGCCGAGTTGAGTCGTTCGAGACCGTCGGCGGCTTCCTCGTCGGTGAGTGACAGCGGGGGGGCGATGCGCAGCACGTTGCCACCAAGGCCCCCTTTGCCTATCAGTAGCCCGTTGTGGCGGGCCTGCTCCATGATCTCGGTGGTTAGCTGCGGGTCGGGCGCCGTGTCGGCGGGATCCACGAGCTCGACACCGATCATCAGACCCTTGCCTCGCACCTCCCCAATGGCCGGCACCTCATCGGACAGTTGGCGGATGCCGTTCATCAGTTGCTGGCCGACCTTCTGGGCGTTCGTCTGGAGATCGTGGTCGAGCAGGTAGTTCAGATTGGCGAGAGCTCCGGCCGTGGCCAGCGGGTTGCCCCCGAAGGTGCTGATCGAGTTGGCGTGAATCGAGTCCATGATCTCGGCGCGGGCCACTACTCCGGCCATAGCCAGCCCGTTGCCCACGCCCTTGGCGAACGTGAGGATGTCGGGCGTGATTCCGTGCGCTTGGTAGCCCCAGAAGTTCTCTCCGGTGCGGCCCCACCCGGTCTGCACCTCATCGGTGATAAACAAGATGCCGTCCTCGTCGAGCCGCTCCTTGATCGCCCCGAAGAATCCATCGGGGGGTGTGGCGAAGCCGCCAACCCCCTGGATGGGTTCGGCTATCAGGCAGGCCACGTCACCAGCGACTGCGATGTGCAGCAAGTCGTCCAAGTCCTGAACGCATGCTGCCGTGAATTCATCGTCGGGGAGATGGCGGAATGGGCTGCGGTACTTGTAGCCGCTGTGGACGTACACCGTGTGGAAGGGACTGAGCTGCGTGGGCGACCAGGACGCCTGGCCCGTGATCGCCACTGCCGAATGAGATTTCCCGTGATAGCTGCCGCGCATCGCCAGGATCTGGTTGGAGCGGCGAGATTGGGTCGCCAGCATCAGCGCCGTGTCGTTGGCTTCCGTGCCCGAGTTGGTGAAGAACACCTTGGCGTCGGGGATCCCCGACAGTTCCGCGATCTTCTCCGCCAGCTCGATCTGGGGCTCGATCAGGTAGAGGGTCGACGTGTGCAGCATCTTGCCGGCCTGCTCGCGGATCGCGTTGACGACTTCGGGAACCCGGTAGCCGGTCATCGTCGTGAGAATGCCGCCGAAGAAGTCGAGGTACCGGTTGCCCTCGGCGTCCACGACGTGGCGTCCCTCTCCGTCCACGAGGCTTATCGGCTCGCGGTAATAGAGCGCCATCCAATTGGGTAGCACCTGTCGATGCCGGCCGAGCAGCTCGTTGTGTGTCGCCAAGTGCGGCTCCCTTCTGTAGATCTCGGTGGCTACGGAGCGACGAGATCGCCGTATGCGTCCGGCCGGCGATCGCGGTAGAACGCCCACGTCTTGCGAACGGTGTCAATCATGTCGAGGTCGAGATCTCGAACGACGACCTCCTCATCGGTATCCGATGCGGCCTCACCCACGAGCTGGCCGCGGGGATCGACGAAGTAGGAGGAGCCGTAAAAATCGTTGTCGCCGTACTCCTCCTTGCCAACCCGATTGATGGCCCCGATGAAATACTCATTGGCGACTGCCGACGCAGGCTGTTCCAGATTCCACAGATACATGGATAGGCCTCGACTGGTGGCCGAGGGGTTGAAGACGATCTTGGCGCCCTTCAGGCCCAACGCGCGCCATCCTTCTGGGAAGTGCCGGTCGTAGCAGATGTACACGCCGATCCGGCCCACGGCCGTGTCGAAGACCGGGTATCCCATGTTGCCCGGCCGGAAGTAGTACTTCTCCCAGAATCCACCGACGTGGGGGATGTGGGTCTTGCGATACTTGCCGAGGTAGCTGCCGTCGGCGTCGAGCACCGAGGCGGTGTTGTAATAGAAGCCGTCGTCGTGCTTTTCGAAGATGGGCACGATGAGGACCATCCCGGTTTCCTTGGCCAGCTCCTGCATGAGCTTCGTCGTGGGTCCGTCCGGGATGGGCTCGGCCATGTCGAAGTGCTCATCCGACTGCACCTGGCAGAAGTACGGCCCGTAGAAGAGCTCCTGGAAGCACGTCACCTTGGCGCCGTCCTCCGCTGCCTGGCGCGCATAGTCGGCGTTCTTCTTGATCATGGACTGGACGTCCCCAGTCCACTCGGTTTGAACGATGGCGGCTCTCACTATGTTCGGCATGGCCATCGACCTCCTTGCTGTATGTGTCGAGTGTGCTGCGGTGCGGGACTATGGCGACCGGAAGCACACTCGACGGGTTGCTACCTCAATTCTGGCTCATTCACCGCCCGGGTTCAGCGTCACGCTGGCCCGGGTCCAATTGTTGCCGGTGGTATCGCCCTCGATGCCGGCCAGCGCCTTCTCGGCGATATCGGTGCGGAAAGCATCCGGGCCCGGGTCCACCGCGATGACGCCTTGGCTAGTGGCCACCTCGATGGTCTGGTTCCACAAGTTCTGATCCATGACTCCGATGCCGTTGGGGCTCGGCCAGATCAATGCGTTGATCTCGTTCATCTGCCAAGTCTGGTGGCTGCGACCCAAAGTGGGACCGGCGTCGAGCACGATGTCGACGCAGTCGTCGGGATTGTCCCGGCAGTAGATCCAACCGCGGAAGGAAGCTCGCAAGAACTTCTCGGCATTGTCTTCGTTGTCCGCCAGCCAGTCTTCGCTCACCCAGATGGCATCCTGGAGCATCGCCGTCCCGATCTCGTTGAAGTCGATGACGTTGAGGTCGCTCGGTTGATACAACTCCCCGGTGGCTTCATTGGTGGCTTCCAGCACCTGGGCGTACTCGTTGTAGATCATCGCCTCGGCCGCATCGATTTCCCGGTTGAGGAGAGCTTCCATGTCGAAGTTCTGCGCCACTAGGTTCACGTTCTCGACGTTGAACTTCTCGATGGCGGCCGTCAGCTCGAACTCGTTGCCGAAGCCCCAGTTCCCCACCGTCCTGCCGGCCCAATCCGTGGGATCGTCGATCCCGGAGTCAGCCCACGACACCATCAGAGTGCCGGAGCGTTGGAAAACCTGGGCGATGTTGACGAGACCGGCGCCTTCCTCGTTGGAGACCAGAGCCTTGGGGACCCACGCGATGCCGAACTCGGCCTGGCCGGAGGCAACCACCTGCTGGGGAACGATCTCGACGGCGCCCTCCAGGATGGTCACATCGAGACCTTCATCCTCGTAGAAGCCCTGGTCGACTGCGGCGTAATAACCGGCGAACTGAGCCTGGGCGAACCACTGCAACTGGAGATTGATCGGGGTCAGATCACCGCTGTCGTCGTCGCCACAGGCCGCGGCTACCAGCCCAATCGCAAGTAGGCCGACTCCGAGCCTCTGCATCCACGTGCCCTTTCGCATGCCCTCTCCTTTCCTGCCGGATTCCCGTCTCAGACATTGGCAGCACGCACCGAGACATGCCACCCCATGAACGTTCGTTCCATCAGCGTTATCAGCAGATACAAACCTATCCCGAATGCCGACGCCAGGAGGATCGCGGTCCATACCTCCTCGAATTGGAAGTTGCCTGCCTTGAGGGTGATGTATTGGCCGAGGCGCGCCTGCGATCCTCCGAAGTACTCCTTGACGATGGCGCCGATCAAGCTGAGGGCCGAAGCCACCTTGAGAGCGGAGAACATGTAGGGGAGGGCTCCAGGGAGTTGCAGCTTCCACAGCGTTGTACGGCGGCCGGCCGCATAGGACGCCATCAACTCCAGCTCGGAGAGGTTGGCGGACAGCAGCCCGCGTACCAGGTTGATCATCACTGGAAAGAAGACCAACACGGCCACGACGACGATGGTCGACCACGGGCTGAGCAATCCGAACCAGGCGTTGGCGACCGGGGCCAGCACGATTATCGGTGTCGAGTTGGCGGTGATGGCGAGCGGCATGGCGCCCGCGCGCACCATTGGCCAGCGGGCGGCTCCGACAGCAGCCACCACGGCCAGAGCAGTGCCTACTGCAAGCCCAGCCAAGGCCGATAGAAACGTGCCGATGGCTGCCGGCCACACCTCGGGCCATGCCTCCGGGAAGGCTCGGAGAATCGCCAGTGGCGCCGGCAGGATGAAGCCTTTGATGTCGAAGAGACGCACGACGCCCTCCCACAGGGCAATGAACCCGACGAAGACGCCGAAAGCGGGGAGGGCGCGGCGCCATCTCGTGGTCATGGCGCTCCCTCGATGGCGCGCAAGCTTTCCCGAACTTCGGTGACGGCGGCAAAGAAGCGCGGGTCCTCCCGTGTCTCGAAGATCCTGGGTTTGGGGAGCTCGATGTCGATGACCTCGGTGATTCGTCCGGGTCGTGGCGACATCACCGCGACTCGATCGGAAAGGAAGGCGGCTTCGGGGATGGAGTGGGTCACGAAGACGATCGTGGTCCCCGTTTGGCGCTGGATGCGCAGCAACTCCATCTGCATCCGTTCCCGAGTCATTTCATCCAGCGCCCCGAACGGCTCGTCCATGAGAAGGATCGAGGGTTGGAATGCCAGCGCTCTTGCGATCGACACTCGCTGCTGCATGCCTCCGGACAGCTGCCATGGGTAGTGGTTGCCGAACCCGTCGAGCTGCACGAGACGCAGCATCTCGGCTGCCCGGGCCGCTCGGGCCGCCGCGTCTACGCCCATGATCTCCAGCGGCAGCTCCACGTTGGCGGCCACCCGACGCCACTCGAGCAGTGTGGAAGTCTGGAAGACCATGCCGTAGTCGCGGTCCAGTCGAGCTTGTCGTGCCGGCTTCCCCTTCACCGTGACCGTGCCCGCGGTGGGTTCCAGAAGATCGCCTATCAGCCGCAGCATCGTCGACTTGCCGCAACCGCTGGGGCCGATCAATGACAAGAACTCACCATCGTGCACCTCGAGGCTGATGTCGTCGAGAGCGTGCACGAAGCCGCCGGCGGCCTCGAAGACCATCGACACCTCGGTCAACATCACCGCTGGCTGACTCATGCGGCGGCGGCTTCCGCCTCGGCGATACGGCGTGTTGCGGGAATCAGCCGGCTCTCCGCAACTGCCACCAAGCCCACGAAAGCCACTCCCAATCCTGCCGACAGCACCACCGCGCCGAAGAGCTTCTCCGGCGCGCTGGAGAATGATGAGGCAAACGAGAGCAACGACCGCCCCAAGCCGACGCTCAGTCCGGCAGGAAGCTCCCCGATGATCGCTCCGATCACTGAAGCCGTAGCCGCGATCTTGAGTGCCGGAAACAAGAACGGGAGAGCCGCCGGGATCTGCAGCTTGGTCAACACGTCGCGCGGCGTGGCCGCATAGGAACGCATCAGCTCGGCGGCCGTTGCGGGTGGCGACCGCAGGCCACGCAGGCTGTTGATGGCAACCGGGAAGAAGCTGAGATAGGACGAGATCACGGCAACCGCCATCCATGTGGGAAGGCCCACTTGACCGCCCCAGATCACCACCATTGGGGCGATCGCGATCAGCGGGATCGTTTGGGAAGCTACGACGTACGGCATGAGGCCCCGCTCCGCCAATGGGGAGCGAATGAACCAGACCGCCAAACCGAAGCCGAACGCGGATCCGACCACGAAGCCGGTAAAGGCGGAGCGAAACGTGAACAGCGCCGCCTTGGTGAGGGTGACGAGCAGGATCTCGTCGCCGCCGCGTCGTGCGGGACGAAAGAGGGCGGCCACGATGTCCCAGAGGTGTGGCATGGCCCGGTTGTTCGTCCTTACGGGCAGCCCGATGTCGGTGCCGGGCCAGACGCCACCTGTCGTTTGCCCCATCCATTTGTAGCCCTCCCAGAGGGCGGCGAGCACCAGCAGGATCACGGTGAATGAGACGATGGCGCGGAAACGCCGCGAGCTGCGGGAAGGTTGTCCGGTCCCTTCCGCAGTTGCCTCCATCGGCTGATCCTACGTCGCGCCCTTAGCCCGTTTCAATCTTGGGTGGGGCGTCCCCTCGTCAGAACCACAGGGCTGTTTTTCCCCTGGTCGCGGGGCCTTGACAGGCGCGGTACTTTGAGGCTGAGGCTGAAGCAAAGGAGGGCGAACGTGGGCTGGGTGTGGAGTGATGAGCTGGCTGCCACTCTTGGCGAGTCGCCCGAGATCGCTCCATTGATTCCACCATCCTGGCGCACGCAGCCCTGTGCGTTTGCCGCCGTTGGCGACGAGGATGCCGCCGCCATTGGACGACGGCTGCTCGGCCTGGCGCCTCGCGACCGGACGCAGCCGCTGCTGTGTACCTGCGGAGGCGCCAACCGGGACCCGGCAGGCGCCAGCGTGGGATGAGTCTGTCCCAACGGGATCGAAACAAACGAACGTTCGTTTGTTAAGCTGAACGCTAGTCACAGCAAGGGGATTCTCCACGTGGACAGCACGGCTGGCGAGGCGCAGTTCCTCGCCACCCTCGACAGAGACGAAAAGGTCGAACCTCGCGATTGGATGCCGGACGGCTACCGCCAGACCCTGATCCGCCAGATCGCGCAGCATGCCCACTCGGAGATCATCGGCATGCAACCGGAGGGCAACTGGATCACCCGGGCGCCGACGCTGCAGCGTAAAGCGATTCTCATCGCCAAGGTCCAGGACGAGGCGGGCCATGGCCTCTACCTCTACTCCGCAGCGGAGACCTTGGGGGCGTCGCGCAACGAGCTGGTGGACATGCTGCACACGGGCAAGCAGAAGTACTCGTCGATCTTCAACTACCCCACACTGAGCTGGGCGGACATGGGGGCGATCGGTTGGCTCGTCGACGGGGCCGCCATCGTCAACCAGATCGCGCTGCAGCGCACGTCGTACGGACCATACGCCCGAGCGATGGTGCGCATCTGCAAGGAGGAGAGCTTCCATTCCCGCCAGGGCTACTCGATCCTGCTGGCGCTGAGTCGCGGCACCGCCGAGCAGCGGGCGATGATGCAGGACTCCATCGATCGGTGGTGGTGGCCCTCGTTGATGATGTTTGGCCCTCCGGACGCTGAGTCGAAGCACACCAAGCAGTCGATGGAGTGGAAGATCAAGCGCTACACCAACGATGAGTTGCGCCAGCAGTTCATCAACCAAACAGTGCCTCAGGCCCATTACCTCGGCGCCACCCTCCCCGATCCCGCCCTGCGGTTCGACGAGGAGACGCAGAACTGGCTCATCGGCGAGATCGATTGGGACGAGTTCTGGGCGGTCGTCAAGGGCGACGGCCCGTTGAACCGAGAGCGGATCGCCCACAAGGTCGAGGCCTGGGAGACCAACGGCTGGGTGCGTGAAGCCGCCACCGCCTATGCCACCAAGCACGTCACCACCGCCATGGGAGCCTCGGCGTGACCTACGAGATTCCCGAGCTTCCCGGACACGAAGCGGACGACGCTGCCCACCCCGCGAGCGAGGCGGCAGTGGGGGAGTGGCCGCTATGGGAGGTCTTCGTGCGCGCCAAACGTGGCCTCAACCACATCCATGTCGGGTCGGTGCACGCCGCCGACGCCGAAACGGCCGTCCAGAACGCCCGCGACACCTACACCCGTCGCGCAGAGGGCGTCAGCGTGTGGGTAGTGCCGTCGGCGGCCATCCACGCCTCAGACGACGCGGCGATGTTCGCGCCGTTCGAGGACAAGCCGTACCGCCACCCGACCTTCTACGACATCCCCGAAGAAGTGGGGCAGATGTGACGCCCACGACAACAGCCGACCTGGTCTTCGGCTACACCGTGCGCCTCGCCGACGACTTGCTCATCAACGCGCAGCGGCTGGGCGAGTACATCACCCGGGCGCCCGAACTCGAGGAAGAGCTGGCGATCGCCAACGTCGCATTGGACAACCTGGGTGTGGCCCAGCAGCTCTACGACTACGCCGCCGCAACGGAAGGCGAGGGCCGCTGCGCCGACGACCTGGCCTTTTTGCGAACCGAGCGCGAATTCACCAACGCGCTGTTGGTCGAACAGCCCCATCGCGACTTTGCCGATGTGATCTGCCGTCAGTTCTTCCTCGATGCCTGGCACATTGAGCTGTGGCCCGCTCTGGAGACTTCGTCCGACAAAACCCTCGCCGCGATCGCCGCCAAGGCGGCCATGGAGGCCCGCTACCACTTTCGGCATTCTGCCGGTTGGGTGGTGCGACTCGGCGACGGTACTGCGGAGTCCCACCGCCGCGCCCAGCGGGCCGTCGATTCCTTGTGGCGATTCACCGGTGAGCTGACAACCGGCGACGAGCTCGATTCGGCGGCGGCAACTGCCGGCCTCGGCATCGATCCCGGCGATCTAGCCGCCGAGTGGCAGC
>JBFIXI010000065.1:0-24434 GCA_041605955.1 Acidimicrobiia bacterium | reverse complement strand
GTATCCACCGGGGGCCCGCGCCGCAGAGCAACGTCCGAGGAGTAAGTAAGTGCAGATCCGGGACTACATCATCCGCCGGTTGATGATTCTGCCGGTGCTGATCATCGGGGTGTCGATCATCGTGTTCGCACTGACCCGGATCGGTGGCTCCCCGATCGGCATCTACTTGTCCCACGAGATGACCCAGGAGGAGGTGGCGGAGCTCGAGGAGCGCTTCCACCTCGACGACCCGGTGCCGGTGCAGTACTTCTATTGGGCGTCCGGCGTGCTCCAGGGCGACCTCGGGTGGTCCGGTGTGGCGGCCGCACCCGTGACCGATGTGTTCCTCCCCAAGCTGGCGGCCACCATGGAGCTGGCAGTGTCTGCTGCCCTGGTCGCCGTGGCTCTCGGAATCATGCTGGGGACCTTTGCCGGGGCGAGACGCAATCGGCTCCCCGACCACCTCACTCGAATCTTCTCTATCAGCGGCGCCGCCATGCCGTTGTTCTGGTTCGCCATCCTGCTGTTGATCGTGTTCTGGGTGAACCTCGGCTGGTTTCCAATCGGGCGCAACACACCCGAGTTATGGGCGCGAATCGACCACCCGACCAACCTGTATACCGTCGATGCCCTGATCGCCGGCGACTTCGGGGCATTCCGCGACGCGGTGTGGCATCTGATCCTGCCCGCCACCACCCTCGGATACGGCGCGACCGCCATCATCGCTCGAATGATGCGCTCCTCGCTCGTCGAGGAGCTCCAAGAGGACTACGTAGACGCCGCTCGGGCCAAGGGTCTGCCGGAGCGCCTGGTGCTGCGTCGCCACGCTCGCCGCAACGCCCTGATCCCGACCGTCACCGTGATCGGCCTCAGCTTCGGTTTTCTGCTGCAGGGCAGCGTCGTGGCCGAGATCATTTTCCAGTGGCCAGGGCTGGGACGCTGGATGGCCGACTCTGTGCTGCGCGGCGATCAGGCCACGATCATGGCCTACGTGCTATTCACCTCGGTCTTGTTCCTGATGGTGAACCTCGTTGTCGACGTGGTTTATGCCTATCTCGATCGCCGCGTCGTGCTTGGGGAGTAACTGATGGTCGACGTTCCTGTCAGCAAAGCACCGACTCGCATGACAGAATCCGCGTGGCGGGTGCGGCTGCGCCGAGGTGGCGAGCTAACGCTGGCGCTGCTCAAGAACCCGACGACTGTTGCCGGACTGGTCCTCATCACGCTGATGCTCGGCATGGCGGTGTTCGCACCGCTCCTGATCGAGCCGAACACACCCGACGCGTATCAGATGCCTCGCGACTGGGGAGCGATCGCGGTGCCCCCGGGATCGCCCGGTCATCTGCTCGGCACTACGAACGTGGGCGGCGACGTCCTCTACGGCGTGGTCTGGGGCGCTCGCACCTCGCTGCGCCTTTCCGTCATCGTCGTCACGCTCACTGTGGTGATCGGCGTAGCAGTCGGCAGCATCGCCGGGTTCCGCGGCGGCAAGATCGACGAGATCCTGATGCGGATCGTCGACATCTTCCTGTCGATCCCGGAGCTCATCTTCGCCCTCGCAATCGCCGCGGTGCTCGGGCCATCCTTCCGCAACATCATCTTGGCGTTGGCCGTCGTCTTCTGGGTGAAGTACGCCCGCATCATGCGAGCGCAGATCATTCACATCAAGGAGAACGAATACGTGGACGCGGCTCGGGTCATCGGCGACTCGCCGTGGCGCATCTATCGGCGCGACATTTTGCCCAACTCGATCACGCCGGTCGTGGTCCAGGCCACACTCGACATGGGCAACATCGTCCTCGTCGGTGCCACCCTCAGCTTCATCGGACTCTCCGAAGCCGGAATTGCCGAGTGGGGAGTACTCGTCTCCGAGGGACAGGCGGGGATCTCGGCCGGCCGTTGGTGGGCGTCGACGTTCCCCGGCATGATGGTCTTCCTGTGGGCGCTGGCTTTCAATCTCTTCGGAGATGGTCTGCGGGACGTGTTCGACCCGCGTACGGAATCCGGCCGATGAGCCTCGTCGGCGCGGAGGACGCACCGGCCAGGGCCGGCCCGGCGGTGACGGTGGCCTCCGTTCGCGACTTGCGGGTCCACTTCCGCAGCAAGGCCGGCGTGGTCCACGCCGTCGACGGTGTCAGCTTCGATATCGGCGACCGGGAAACGGTTGGCCTGGTCGGAGAGACTGGATGCGGGAAGAGCGTGACGGCGCGGTCTTTCCTCGGTCTGGTTCCCATGCCGCCCGGCATCGCCGCCGGCGGTTCAATCGAGTTTCGTCCTCGGGAGGCCTGCCCAGAATGCGCCGGTGCGGGCTGTTTGACTTGCGACCACTCCGGACGGAAGACCATGGATCTGCTCCAGATCTCTGAACGCGAGATGCGCGATATCAGGGGCGACCGGATCGCGATGATCTTCCAGGACCCTGCGAAAGCGCTCAACCCGGCGCTTCCAGTGGGCGATCAGGTCGCCGAGGTGTTCTTCCAGCACCGCACCGCGGAGCTGCTCGCCGACGCCGGACTCGATGAAGATGGCGGCGCCCTCATCAAGCGCCGCGCCGGGATGCGCACCCGCCGTCTCGAAGACCTTCTGCTGTCGATGCCGCCGTTGCGGGCGCGCCGCGACCGCCTGCTGCGTGCCACGTCCGACCGGGTAGCGGAAGCGCTCGCCGAGACGCAGATCCCCAACCCGCACAAGATCATGGAGCGCTACCCGCACGAGCTCTCCGGTGGCATGCAGCAGCGGGTGATGATCGCCCAAGCGCTCGCCTGCGATCCCGACCTGCTGATCGCTGACGAGCCCACGACGGCCCTCGATGTGACGGTCCAAGCCCGCATCCTGGAGCTCATCCGAGAGTTGCAGCAGCGCCACCACGCCTCCGTGCTCTACATCAGCCACGATCTGGCCCTGGTGCGCAAGGTGTGCGACCGGGTCGCCGTCATGTATGCCGGCCGCATCGTCGAGAACGCTCCTACCGATACGATCTTCGAGGATCCCAGCCATCCTTACACGCGGGGCTTGCTCGCGGCTATTCCCAGCGCCGACCACGAGCGAGGCCGGCTGGTAGCCATTCCCGGCAACGTTCCCGAGCTCATCGATCCGCCAGAGGCCTGCCGCTTCGCCAAGCGTTGCCCGTACGCAGCCCCGGCCTGCCATCGAATCGATCCCCAGCCGGCGTCGCTGGCCGACGGCCGCGAGGTGGCGTGCCTGATCCATCACTGGCCGACAGGCACCACCGAGCTTCCCAGCTTCGCTCGGAGCGGCGAATGACGGCGACCGCACCAGCCCCCACCGGCCCCGGCCTCTCTGAAGACGGCCCCCTGCTTGCCGTGCGGGGGCTGAAGAAGCACTTCCCAATCAAAGAAGGGGCTTTGCAGCGAGTTGTTGGCCAAGTCAAAGCAGTCGATGGTGTGAGCTTCGACCTCAATCGAGGAGAGACACTAGGCCTGGTCGGCGAAAGCGGTTGTGGCAAGACCACTCTGGGCCGATGCGTGAGCGGCCTCACCGACCCCACGGACGGCGGTATCTACTTCGGCCTCGACACGGCATCCCTCGGCGAGCTGGACGAGCTGCTGGCCATGCCCGAACCAGACCGCACCGAGGCGCAGCGAACCCGGCTCGATGCCATCAACGAGGCGCATCGGATCGATCTCATCGACGGCGATCCGTGGAAGCGGTTCAGGCGCAACTGCCAGGTGGTTTTCCAGAGCTCCTTCGCTTCGTTGAATCCCCGGCACCTGGTAAAGGACATCGTGGGCAGGCCGCTACGGGTCCACGGCGAGGCCTCGGGAGCAGAGCTCACCGAGCGTGTCGTGGAATTGCTCGAGCAGGTCGGAATGGGACGCCAACACCTGTATCGCTATCCGCACCAGTTCTCCGGCGGCCAGAGACAGCGAATCGCCGTCGCCCGCGCCCTGGCGCTCGACCCTGAGCTGGTCGTCCTCGACGAGCCCACCAGCGCTCTCGACGTCTCGGTCCAGGCGCAGATCTTGAACCTGCTCCACGAGCTCCAGGAAGAACGCAATCTCGCGTATTTGTTCATCACTCATGACCTCTCGGTGGTGCGGCACATGGCGGATCGCATCGTCGTGATGTACGTGGGCAAGGTCGCCGAGGCGGGGCCGACCGGCGCCATATTCGAGCGACCCGAGCACCCCTATACCCGGGCGCTACTGGCCTCCAGCCCAGATGTCGAGCGGGACAAAGTGGATCTCCAGCCGCTGGAAGGGGCTATTCCGGACCCGGCCCGGCCCCCGCAGGGATGCCGATTCCATACTCGGTGCCCCGTCGCCACGCCGGCCTGCGGCTGGGAGGTAGACGATGTCGTCTTGTGGCTCGAGGACGAGGCGGGGGTGTTCGACGACTTGCGCGGCGTCACCCGCGCTAACCCATTCGACGCCTGGCTCGAATTTGCCGACGAGTCCTCGGCCCAAAGCCTGGCGACGGCCTTACGCGGCGAATCGATACCGGCATCGATGCGAGCTGCGCTCGAAGAGATGGTCGTTGACGATTCGCGTGTCCGGGTCCGCTTTGCCGAAGTCGATGAGGTGCCTCTTACCGTGCGAGGAACGAACCACGTCGCCGCGTGTGTACTGGAGTGAGCAGCTATGGCATCCCGCGACACCTGGTACCGGTGACACGCCCTCTACAATCCTCGCCTCACTCGTAAGGACAGCCTGTGCCCGTCGACTTCGACACGATCGTCAATCTTGCCAAGAACCGCGGCTTCGTTTTCCAGTCGTCTGAGATCTACGGCGGGTTGCGATCCGCCTACGACTACGGGCCGTTGGGCACTGCACTTTTGCGCAACGTCAAAGGCGAATGGTGGCGCTCGATGGTGCGCATGCGCGACGACGTCGTCGGAATCGACACTGCCATCATCCAGTCGCCCAAGGTGTGGGAAGCGTCGGGGCACCTGAGCTCGTTCAGCGACCCACTCGTGGAGTGCACCAACTGCAACTCGCGCTTTCGTCTCGACAAGCTCGCCGACACGAATCAGTGCCCCACCTGCGGGATGCGCGACACCTTCACCGAGTCGAAGGACTTCAACCTGATGTTCCAGACCCACATGGGTCCGGTCGCATCGGCCGACAACACGGTTTATCTACGGCCCGAGACCGCCCAGGGCATATTCATCAACTTCGAGAACATTCGGCGCACGGCGCGCCTCAAGCTTCCCTTCGGTATTGCCCAGATCGGCAAGTCGTTCCGCAACGAGATCACGCCGGGCCAGTTCGTCTTCCGTACCCGGGAGTTCGAGCAGATGGAGATGGAGTACTTCTGCCGTCCCGAGGAGGCGGCCCACTGGATGGACTACTGGGTGGAGCAGCGCAAGAGGTGGTACTTGGACCTGGGCATGAGTGCCGACAACTTGCGGTTGCGCGCCCACGATGCCGATGAGCTGTCGCATTACTCTGCGGTCACCTACGACGTCGAGTACGACTTCCCGTGGGGCTGGGACGAGTTGGAGGGAATCGCCAACCGCACCGACTTCGACTTGGCGGCCCACGCCGAACATAGCGGCAAGGATCTGACCTACTTCGATTCCGAGACCAACGAGCGGTTCTATCCCCACGTGATCGAGCCGGCCGCCGGCGCCACTAGAGCCACATTTGCATTCCTGCTCGACGCCTACAGCCAGGACGAGGTTGGGGGCGAGCCGCGCACCGTGCTCAAGCTCGACAAACGATTGTCCCCCATCAAGGTAGGGGTGCTGCCGTTGTCGAAGAAGCCTGATCTGGTGGAGACCACCCAAGCGGTGGCTGCTCCGCTGCGGGCGCGATGGGATATCGAGGTCGATATCACCCAATCGATCGGCAGACGCTATCGCCGCCAGGACGAGATCGGCACCCCGTATTGCGTCACCATCGACTTCGACACGCTCGACGACAAACAGGTCACCGTGCGGGATCGGGACACGATGGCCCAGGACCGGATTCCCATCGAGGGCCTCGAGACCTATCTGGCGGAGCGGCTCGACCGGTAATTGCGGTGCAGGCACGTCCTGTCGCCGCCTGCCGGGACCGTAGTCCCGCCGTCTCAGCTGAGGCGAGCATCCCTCACGAAGACGTTGCGCATCATGCTGTCGGCCTTGAGGAGGTGTCCCTCGAACCTCACGAGGGCACCGCGCTCGAGGTGGCTCGCGCTGCCCTGGGGGACGGACACGACCGCATCGACCTCGGCCGCGCCGTAGAGATCGTGCTCGACCTGGGCGATGGCAACGACGAGCTTGGTGGCGGGACCTCTGCCGAAGTCTAAGTCGTTGTTGTAGTCCCTCAACGACTTGAGCCGCCCACTCCAAGCCACGTGCCGGCCGACGTAGTGCTCGTCGAAGATCTCGGTGGTCTCGAAAGACAAACGATTCGACACGAACAAGTCATCGAGCAGCTCCTGCATGTCGACATCTGCGGCGTCTGGAGCCGGTGTCTCCGGGCTCATTCGGTCGAGCGCCCGCTGCAGCCCGGCAACCTCCTCGTCGGCGGGCAGTTCCTCGCTGAGCCTCGCCAGCAGGGGGCGGGCTTCATCGATCTGCCCGGAGCCCGCCAGCAGCTCGGCTTCTAGCAGCGGTTCCTCCAGGTCTCCGGTGGCGGCACCCCGGCGTAGGTCCTCGGCGGCGCCCCGCAGCGCGGCGGCCGCTTCCGCCATGTCGCCCGCAGCCCGGCGTTGGAGGGCTTTCTCCATTCGACCGTCCTCGCCGTGCAGGCCGGCCAGCACCCGCGCCGCGCTCACAAGTCGCCGGGTGGTAGTGATCAGCCGTCCCGGATCGGTCTCGTAGCCGCGGGTGATGATCTCGAAGTAGTCCGGCGTCAGGTTCACTTCGCGGTATATCGAAAAGAGACGGAGCAGCAGGCTGCGGCGCTGCATCGTGAGGTACTGGGCGGCTTGCTGATCGGACTCCGCCTTGATCATGAAGGCGTCATCGAACTCAGCATCACCAATCTCGAGGTCGGTAGCGCCGAAGAGCTTCGTGATGCGGCTGAGCCCGGTTTGTCGCCTCAACAGGAGTGCGGTGCCGGGACGAGGAAAGGTCGCCCGGTACCGGGTCCAGCGGGTCTTGTGTTTACCTCCGGTCGTGTAGACATCGACGGCGATCGCGAGACCACCGATGGTCCCGTCGAGCCGCATCGGCCGGAACGTGCTGCCGCCGGCAGTGAGGCCAAGCTGCACGGCCGCTCGGGCCCATGCCTGCCGGACTGCTTGCGTTCGCTTCGACGAGGCGGCAATAACGGCAGCGAAGACCGCCACGATGAAGGCGAAGATCACGAAATCCACGGCGGCGAGTCTACGGTGGGGCGGGCTTGGCGGGGGCCTACACTCGGCACGTGGCTTACGCGCGGGAGGACATCGACAGGGTCCGGGAGCGGACCGACCTAGCCGAGCTGGCCGCCGAAGTGACCAAGGTCAAGAAGTCCGGCCGCAGCGTCATGGCGGTGTGCCCCTTCCACCAGGAAAAGACCCCGTCGCTGTCGATCGACCCCGCTCGAGGGCTGTTTCACTGCTTCGGATGCGGCAAGGGCGGCGACGTATTCCAGTGGGTGCAGGAGACCCACAACGTCGACTTCGTTGGGGCCTTGGAGCTCCTGGCGCGCCGCGCTGGGGTCACCCTGACCGAAGATCCGGGGGCCCGCAAACGACGCGGGCGTCGCGAAGCCCTGATCGGCGCCACGGCGGCGGCAGTCGATTTCTACAACGAGCGGTTGAAGAGTGCGGACGATGCCTCCCAGGCACGGGCCTATCTACGATCGCGCGGTTACGGCGCGGCAGTCGTCGACCAGTTTCGCCTCGGCTACTCGCCGCCGGGGTGGGAGGAGCTGGCACGCCACCTTGCTCAGCGCGACATCCCCGAAGCGGCGATGCTCACTGCCGGACTGGTAGCTCGGGGGCGTCGCGGCACCCTGATCGACCGCTTCCGTGGTCGACTGATGTTCCCGATCTACGACCTGCGTGGTGATCCCGTCGGGTTCGGGGCGCGCCAGCTCGAAGGTGACGGTCCCAAGTACTTGAACTCCGCCGAGTCGCCGATTTACCACAAGTCCCGGCTGCTGTACGGCCTCAACTGGTCGAAGTCCGAGATTGTGCGGCGCGATGAAGCGGTGGTGGTCGAGGGCTATACGGACGTGATCGCTTTCCAGCTTGCCGGCCATCCGGTCGCAGTGGCCACCTGCGGTACGGCCTTGGGAGAGGAGCACCTCGACCTGCTGCGTCGGTTTTCGGAGCGGGTCGTGCTCGCTTTCGACGCCGATGAGGCGGGCGCCGGGGCCGCGCTGCGCGGGTTCGACAAAGCGGTGCCGGGCGACCTCGACCTGCGGGTGGCCATCCTGCCTCAGGGTCGCGACCCCGCCGATCTGGTGGCCGACGGCGACACCGAGGCGATGATGAAGTCGGTCGCCGAGTCGATCCCGCTGCTCCAGTTCCGCATCGAGCGCGACCTGGCCAAGTTCGATCTCCACGAGGCCGAGGCGCGGGGGCGAGCAGTCCGCGCAGTGGCGCCGCTGATCCGCCAGCACCCCGACCCGGTGGTTCGCCACGAATACGCCGTGCTGCTGTCACGGCGCACCGGAGTCGACCTGGCTGTCGTCGAACGTGCCGTCAAGACGCCGCCCCGGTCCCGACGGGTGGAGGAACCCCCCGACTGGGAGGCTCCGCCAGACGAGCCGCCGATCCGACCGCGCCGCCTCAGTGGTCAGGAGAAGGCGGAACGCGAGCTACTGCGGCTGTTGTTAGCCAACCAAGCAAGAGAGGTGGTGGTGAACCCCCTGTGGTTCACATCGCAAGAGCACCTCCGCGCCTATGAGATAATCGGTCCTGCCGTCGCCGGATTGGCGACGGGGGAGATGCCCGACCTGGGATCGATTCTGGGCGAGGAGGAGCGTCCAGCTTCAGTCTCGTTGCGGCGGATCGCAATGGATCCGACGCCGCTGGAATCTGTGGATTCCGTCGTGAATAGGCTCAAGGTGGGTGCTGTAGAGCGCCGAATCGAAGAAGAGAGGCGAGCGCTCGAGGCCCTGGATCCAGCTTCCCACGAGTATTCCGAGCGGTTCAACGAGTTGATAGCTTTGGAGCGCCAGCGCCGCCAGCTACGGAAAGAGGAGAGCGAAGGTTGAACGAAGTTGCTGCCAAGGTCCTCGAAGACCTCGCCCAGCGCGGCAAGCAGCGCGGTTTCTTGGTCATGACTGAGGTCCAGCAGGAGCTCGAAGACGCCGAGGCCCCCGCCGAGTCGTTCGACAACGTCTTCATCGCGCTCCGGGAGCGGAACATCACGATCCGCGAGGACTCCGAGGATGCGCTCGCCGCCACTGCGCTCTCCAGCGACGAGCTCGTGCACGTCTCCGACCCGGTGCGCATGTATCTCCAGGAGATCGGGCGATACCCGCTGCTGACGCCCCAGCAGGAGGTGGAGCTATCGATGCAGATGGAGGCGGGGATGCGCGCCGACGAGCGCCTCACAGACGACGGCGACTCGATCTCGCCGGACGAGAGGATCTTCTTGCAGCGCGCCAGCCGCCAGGCCGACCGAGCGCGGAAGCGACTCGTCGAGGCCAACCTGCGGCTGGTCGTGTCGATCGCCAAGAAGTACGTCGGGCGAGGGCTGTCGCTGCTCGACTTGATCCAGGAGGGCAACCTCGGACTGATCCGGGCGGTGGAGAAGTTCGACTATCGCAAGGGCTTCAAGTTCTCCACCTATGCCACGTGGTGGATCCGCCAAGCGGTGACCCGGGCACTGGCCGATCAAGCCCGTACCATTCGGGTGCCGGTCCACATGGTGGAGACCATCAACAAGCTGATTCGAGCGCAGCGGTCCCTGATGCAGGATCTGGGTCGGGAGCCGACCATCGAAGAGGTCGCTTCCGAGATGGAGATCGAGCCCGGCCGCGTCTCGGAGCTGCGGCGCATCGCCCAGGATCCGGTGTCGTTGGAGACCCCGCTGGGGGAGGAGGACGATTCGACCCTCGGGGATTTCGTGGAGGACACCGACGCTCAGGTCCCGGTGGAGGCGGCCTCATTCCGGCTCCTCCAGGAGTATCTGGGACTCGCCTTGGAAGGTCTCAACGACCGGGAGCGGCAAGTTCTGGTCATGCGATTCGGGCTCGCCGACGGCAAGGTGCGCACTCTCGAGGAGGTCGGAGCCCACTTCGAGGTGACCCGGGAGCGGATCCGCCAGATCGAGACCAAGGCATTGGCCAAGCTGCGGCAGCCGGCGCGCGCCAAACGGCTCGAGGGATATCTAGAAGGCGCCTAGGTCGGCGCGGGGGCCCACTTCAAAGCGGCCGGGCTCGGCCGAGCCTTTCCTGGAGCAGTACTCGCTGCGCTACGCGCTATCGCGCAGTAACCGGCTGGCGCCGCGAAGACCGTTGCCGACCAAACGTTGTGCCTTCGAGCGCGGCTCCGCGGTGGCTTCCAAGGCAGCTTGCACCTGTTCCTGCTCCGTGATCTTTGCCGTGGCGGCCATGATCTGCTCGTATCGGCTGCGGCCGGCTCTGGCACCGAGCACGTAGCCGACGGCGACTCCCAACACGAACCCGGTTCTTCCCTTCATGGTCGCCATTCTGCCACCGATGACCGAATGTCGCTCGGAGGAGCCGTGATACCATCGCGCCGCTCCATTCCGGGGTAGCTCAATTGGCAGAGCACCGGACTGTTAATCCGTAGGTTGTGGGTTCGAGTCCCACCCCCGGAGCCATAGCGAAATCCCTGTTGACCAGGGGTTTCGTTGTCTCTTACCCCACCGCGCACGGCTGCCCTTTGGGTCACAGGGCGCGGAGAGGGCGCGCCACGGGTCAGCCATCGCCGTTCTCACCGTAAGCGCTGCCGCTCCAACCGGTCGGCGATCTCGTCCTTGGTGTCTTCGTAGAGGTGTCCGTAGACATCCATGGTGACACGAATCGATGAGTGCCCGAGGTGCTCGCGTACGTGTCCAGGGTGGGCGCCGGCGGCGATGAGCAGCGAGGCACAAGTGTGTCGGAGGTCGTGAATGCGCAGCCCTTCCTCGCCGAGCTTGGCGACGGCGGGGCTCCATACCCAGCGTCGGAAATTGGACGAGCGTAGCGGCGTCTCGTTGTCTGTCACGAACAGCAGACCGTCCTGGGTGTCGCCTGTGAATCGCCCGATGTGCTCGCCCAGCACGTCGGCGACGAAAGGTGGGATTGCGATGGTGCGAGACTCCCAGGTCTTCGGAGGCACCGGGTGTAGCCGACCCTTGACCTCGGAGAGGGTCTCGCTGACCACGATCCTGCGCCGAAGCAGGTGCACATACTCCAGCTTGAGGCCGACTGCTTCCGCCCAGCGAAGGCCTCCGTACGCCAGAACGTAGATCAGTCCGCGATACCGGCGAGGGACGAGGTCGGCGAGTTCGTCCACCGGGTCGGAGGTGAGAAACCGCGGGTGCTCGGCGAGTTGCCCGCGGCAGCGGTGTTCCGTCGGCCGGATTGGACGCCAAACGCCGGGCTCGCACCGCCGCCTTGAGGATCATCGACAGGAGCTGATGCGCTTGTCGGGTGCGGCTGGCGGAGAGTCCGCGGTCGGTGAGTTCGACGACCCAGGTCTCGATCATGAGGGGGTCGATGGCGGCGAGGGGGAGCTGCCCGAAGCGGGGGAGGAGATGGACGGTGAGGGGTGACTCGTAGCCGGCGAGGGTCTTGGGTTTGAGGTGGCGGCGGGTGTCGAGCCAGGGGATCGCCCAGTCGGCGAAGGTGGTGCGGGCGAGGCGGGGGTCGGTCCATTCGGAGCGGTCGAGGCGGGCTTGTTCGTTGCGGAGCCATTTCTCGGCGTCGATCTTGCGGTCGAAGGTCTTGTTGCGGGTACCGGCACCCGGGATCGACAGCCGTGCCTTCCAACGGGCGCCGTCGGTCTTGATGATCCACCCTGCCATGAGCACCTCCCCGTGATCGATCCGGCGCCGTGTGTCCTCGAGGGCAACGCTACCCGCCGGCCCTGACACGAACCTCTTCGGTTTGGCTGCCATTGATGCGTTGGCTGATCCATTGGGTGACGTCACTGGTGCGGAAGCGGAGGTGGCGGCCGACACGGAAGCCGGGTGGGCCGTGGCCGCGGTGGCGCCATCCGTAGATGGTGGCGACGGGGACGCCGAGGTAGTCGGCGAGGTCTTGGACGGTGAGGAGTCGGTCGAGAGTGTCCATTGCTCGCATTGTGGGCGGTGCCCCCTGTCACCACGATGCCCGCAACCCTGTCACGGACCCTGTCAGGAACCCTCCAACTGCCGCGAGCGCTTGCGATCGGGCGCGATGGCGGTGGGCGCCGATAACCCTTCCGCGGCCGGGCTCGCAACCGGTTCGGCACTCGGGTGACAGGGTGTTTGTCACTCTTGGGAGAGGGTCGCGGCGTCTCATGCAAGGCGATGGATCCGATCCGCACCTTCGCCCCGGCTCAGGCGCTTCGCTGTACTGCAGTGGGGTGCCCGTTCGCCGACAGCCTGTTCCGGTGCTGGCACGAGCGGCGGCGACGCGGCTCACGTGAGCGACTCCTCGGCGCTACGGAGACGAGGACACGAACCGACACCGCATCCACCAATGCTCACGATGAGTCCTCACTCCGACCTGATCGACGCGGCGAGATCCCAGCGGACCAGGCACTGGACGCCAAGCAGATCGAGTCGCTACACGCGCGTCCCGATGCGCGTTACCGAGTCCGGAAGGACAGACGGGTGCACACCTGCGGTGACCGTGCGGGGGTGGCGGGGTGACGGTGCGGGTGACGACGCTCAAGGGTGTGATGGCGGGTCGCTACTACACGGAGCAGCTCCTGTCCTACTACCTGGGTGCCGGTGAACCGAATGGTCGCTGGTTCGGAGCGGGCGCCCGGATGTTGGGTCTCGACGGTGTCGTCGACGATGAGGCGTTCCTGGGGGTGATGGCCAGGCTGCATCCGACGACCGGGGAGCGATTAGGTCGCCGCTTCGGGGAGGAGTCGGTGCGGGGGTTCGATGCGACGTTCTCGGCGCCGAAGTCGGTGTCGGTGCTGTTCGCTATCGGCGACCAGCCGCTACGGCGGGAGGTGACCGAGGCGCACGACCGGGCGGTCGACGCCGTGTTGGGTTGGGTGGAGTCGCAGGCGCACACCAGGTTGCGGCGGCGGGGTCATGTGGTGTGCGTCGACGCCGAAGGCATCGTGGCCGGGGTGTTCCGTCAGCACACGAGCCGGCGTCTCGACCCGCAGCTCCACACCCATGCGGTGATCGCCAACCGGGTCAAGGCTCCGGACGGACGCTGGCTGGCCCTGGATGCCCGGACGTTGAAGATGGATCAGCGGACCCTGTCGGGTTTGTATCACGCCGGGTTGCGTGCCGAGCTGACCCGCCGCCTCGGAGTCCGATGGCACGAACCGGAACATGGGATTGCCGAGATGGTGGGTGTCGACCCGGAGGTGCTGGCGGAGTTCTCGCAACGCAGCCGCGCCGTCGAGCAGTGCGTCAATGAGAAGCTCGGTCGGTTCCGTACCGATCTGGAACGGGAGCCGACGGAACGGGAACGGTGGCGTCTCGAGCGTCAGGCGGTGCTCGACAGCCGCCCCGCCAAGACCCACAGCCACCACGCCGACGAGTTGCATGAACGGTGGCGGACAAGGGCGACCGCGCTCGGCTACGAACCACACGACCTCGTCGCCGGCACGGTGGGTCGTATCCGGCGCCCGGCTGGGATCGACCGAGCGACGATGACAGGAATGGTGGAGGGGGCGTTGGAGGCGCTCGGGGCCCGGCAGTCGACGTGGCGGCCCGCCGAGCTGGTGCGTGAGCTCGCCGCCAAGGTCCCCACGAATGTCACCGTCGACCCGGATCAGCTCGTTGGGTTCCTGCAGGACCTCGCCGACCGTGCCGCGGCAGACCGCTGTGTCGACCTGTCCCCACCGATCCCGGACGGTGCGGTGCGACGCCGTGATGGGCGTCCGATCAGCGAAGCCGCCATCGACCGGGCCCTCGCCACCCGAGCCATCCTCGACGAGGAGGAACGGATCGTGGAGTGGGCGCAGCGGCAGCGCCGCCTCGCCGGCATCGTCGATACGACACCCCGGGGACCTCGACACGCAGGATCTGAGTACGGGTCAGGCCGAGGCGTGTCGTGCGGTGGCGGGGATGGCACCGTTGGAGCTGATCGTGGGTCCCGCCGGATCCGGCAAGACCACCGCCCTGGCCCCCGCCGTCGCCTACCTACACGACCGTGGCCAGACGGTGTTCGGGGTAGCACCCACCGCGGCGGCTGCCGGGGTGCTCGCCACCGAAACGACGATGGCGGCCGACACGTTGGACAAGCTGCTCTACGAGCACACCCGCCCCGACCGGCCGCCACAGCCGGTGTTCGACCTGCCGCGGGGGTCGACGGTGATCGTGGACGAGGCCGGCACCGTAGCCACCCCGAAACTCGCCGCCCTGGCACGGCTGGCTGACGAGAAGGCGTGGAGGGTGGTGATGGTGGGTGATCCTCGCAGTTCTCCGCCGTCGGCCGCGGAGGCATGTTCTCCCACCTCATCGACACCTGTGGAGCCATCGAACTCGACCACATCCACCGCTTCACCCACCCATGGGAACGCGGCGCCACCCGCCGTCTCCGCAACGGCGACGTCACCGTGATCGGCGAGTATCAGCGTCACGGTCGCCTTCACGACGGCACCCCTGACGAGATGGAGGCCGCCATCGTCGACGCCTGGAGCGAAGCCCGCCAGCGTGGTGAGTCGGTGGCGTTGATGGCCAACACCAACCACACTGTCGACCGGTTGAACCGGCTCACCCAACAGCGACGCATCTCCGCTCATGAACTCGACCCGAACGGACCGGCCCTCGAGCTCGGTCGTGAGCGGCTGCTCGTCGGCGACGAAGTGGTCACCCGCCGCAACCAGCGCACCCTGCGCACCGACCGCGGGACCATGGTGAAGAACCGCGACCACTGGACGATCGAACACATCCACGGCGACGGCGCCGTCACCGTCACCGGACGCACCGGAACGGTGCGTCTCCCCGCCGACTACACCGCCGAGGATCTCGAGCTCGGGTACGCCCAGACCAGCCACGCCACCCAGGGTCGCACCGTCGACGTCGGACTCCTCCTCGCCGACGGCCCCACCGACAGCCGCGGGCTCTACACGCCGCTCACGCGCGGACGCCACGCCAACCACGCCGACGTCGTCACCAGCGGCAACGAAACCGCAGCCGACATCCTCACCCAAGCGATAGGCCGGGACTGGATCGACCAGCCCGCCATCACCCGACGAACCAGGCTCGGAATCGACACGGCATTGAGCCCCTCCCTCCGCGGCGGACCCAGCGGGCACCGACGGCTCGACGGACACCCGCCAGACAGCCAGGACGTCATCAACGACCCCAGCTCCGACGACGACCAGACCTGGCAGAAGATCAACCAGAGCATCCAAACCGCCAAGCAGCGTCACGTCGCCGAGCGCGCTCAGAGCCGCAACATCCCCGGCATCGGCCACTGACGTGCCGGCACTCTCCATGCCGGGCCATCCAGATAATCTCTCGGTAGCGCAGATTGCCGGTTCGGCTCGGATCACGGTGCGCCAGATCGCTCCGGGCGGTGAGTGATCTGCGCTGGATTCCCCGCCTCGGACCGTGAGAACGCTCGGGTTCGATCCAGTCCCGCCAGGGAATGCTTGCGTTTGTCCTGTTCGATTAGTCAGGTGTCAGACCCCAGGCGGGGCACGCACCTCACGCCGGAGCTGTGGCCCGGTCATCGGCCTTGGGGAGCGAGAACCACAGGGCAATGGCAACGAGGGGCACGAAGATGATGTTTCCGATCCCACCCGGTGGCATGGTATCGACGACGAGCGGTTTGAGCTCGCCCATCACCCCTCGCATGAACCAGTCGAAGAGTTGGAGTAGCAGCACGAAGGGGACGAGGAACCGGTAGCGGATGATGACGACCCAAGCAACGATCGCCAGGATGAGCTGTTCCAGGCCCCATTGGGCGAACAGGTGGACCAGGTTGTCGCCGGCGTCGCCTTCGACGGTGATCCCGGCGATGCTGTTGGCTCCCCCGTCGGGGGCGAACATGTGGATGAGGCTCCTAACCGTCACCAGCACCGAAATGGCGACGAGGAACCAGAACGACCCTTTGCTGCCTCGGTAGCCCTGCTCCGGTGTGGCTAGCAGGTATCGGAAGTCACGCATCGGCAGCTTCGCCGGTGGCCCCGGCTTTGCCCTCCTCGGCCCGGAAGCGCCATGCGGCAACTCCTAGAAGCACGAGGCTGACGGTAACGAGAACGAACGCGGCAAATGGCACCTCTCCCCGATCGATGAAGAACGCCAGGTTGAGAGCGGCGACGATGGCGGCTGCGACCGCAGCAACGATGGCGCCCCGCACGCCGGGCCGGTAGGTCAACAAGGTCGCCACCAGCACCACGGCGTTACCGGCCATCCGAAGTAGGTCGATCTCGTCGATGGCCACGTGCAACAACGCGTCGAGGATGTTCCAGGCGGCGGCCACCACCATGATGGACCGTCCGGTCCGAAACCATTCCTTCATCGTTTCTCCCTGCAAACTTTGAATATGTCAGCCGTATTAATAGAGGAACCGGTCGTAATATGTCAACCGCAAGAGACGTCACGAGGAAGGAACTCGAGTGGGCGAAACCGACCCAATTGGTCGCCGTCCCGGCCGGCCATCCGACGAAACAGGGCCCGTCATCACCCGTGCGGAGCTGCTGGAGACCGCGATGGGGATGATCGCGGCTCGGGGGTTCAACGCGACGTCCATTCGTGGCCTGGGCCGCGAGGCCGGCGTCACTCACGGCACCGTGCAACACCACTTTCTGACCAAGCAGGCCCTCTGGGAGGCCGTCGTTGACGAGGTGCTCGTCCCTCGCCTTGCCACGTCCCGCGAGCAACTGGCGGCCGAGCCGGGGGGCGGCCTGGGGGCCGTCGTCGCCACTCGTCTCGAACGAGCCATGACCAGGCCGGGACTGTCCGGCGCCATCCTCATGGACGCCTCGGACGGCGCAGACGAGCGCCTGGCGTACCTGGCCGACGCAACTCTGTCAATGCGAACAGAGGCAATCTCGCAACTGGAATCCCTCGTCACCGGAAAGGCGCTTCGGTCCGTGAACCCGAAAGCGCTCATCGCCCTCGACATCGCCCTCGCCTGTCTCGGATCGGCTGATGTTGCTCTCCGCACCTTCCTCGACATCGACATCTCAGATGAAGAGCAACGAGCACGGCTCGTCGCCGACATCAGCGACGTCGTCCTGCTCGGTGTAATGCCCCGGGACTGACCAACAGGGTCACCACCGCCGGCACGGGCCCGGGCTCTCCCACACCGAGCCGATCACCAAGTCCGGCGCCATATCGCACCCTCCGCCGAGTGCTCGATAACGGCACTTCCAGGATTGGTCTAGCGAGGGTGATTGATGTCGACTCTTTGCCGGCAGATCCGCTTGAGGCGCTGCGAGAGCTGTTGCGGGCGGATGTGGAGCTCGAAGCGCTGCGGCGTGAGCGGGTAGAGGTAGCGCGCAGCCAGGGCGCCACCTGGGACCAGATCGGCGAGAGCCTGGGGATGTCACGCCAGTCCGCGTGGGTGTACTACACCCGCGAGGCGCGGCGTGTGCTCGACGAGACCGCGGCCGGCTCGGATATCGACGAGGACGAGGCGATGCGGATCGCCACTGAGGAGGTCAGTCGGTTGCGGCGGCGACGCCGGTCCTCGACGCCGCCTTTCTGACTACGGATCAGAGGGATGACGCCTGTCCTCCTCGGATTGGGTCGAGCCTCTCTCCTGGCGTACTTTGAAGGAGTACGCCGTGGCCTATGGGCCGCGCTCGACCACGAGATTGCGAACCCGGATGGCTCTCGGAATTGGCTGCTGCCGCGATGATGCAGTCGAGAACGTGATTAGCACTCTCGGGTCGAGACTGCTAGATTTGGCACTCGTAAGTAACGAGTGCTAAAGGGAGGGGATTCGTATGAAGTTGCAGCCGCTGGGCGACCGCATCATTGTTGAACCCAAAGAAGATGAGAACTCGAGCACACCATCCGGCCTCGTGATCCCGGATACTGCCAAAGAGAAGCCGCAGCTCGGCGACGTCATGGCAGTGGGACCAGGTGAGTTTCAGGACGGGGAGCGCGTTCCGCTGGATGTCAAAGAAGGCGATGTTGTCGTCTACTCGAAGTACGGCGGTACAGAAATCAAGTTTGAAGGCCGGGAGTTTTTGATCCTGTCCGCCCGCGACGTGCTCGCGGTTATCCGCTAGGAAAGCAGGAATATGGCAGCCAAGAGAATTCAGTTCGATGAGGAGGCGCGGCGTTCGCTTCAGGCGGGTGTCGACAAGTTGGCGGATACCGTCAAGGTCACGCTCGGTCCCAAGGGTCGCAACGTGCTTCTCGAGAAGAAGTGGGGCGCACCCACCATCACCAACGACGGCGTAACCATCGCCAAAGAGATCGAGTTGGATGACCCGTGGCAGAACATGGGCGCTCAACTTGCCAAGGAAGTCGCGAACAAGACCAACGACGTGGCCGGCGATGGCACCACGACCGCCACGGTGCTCGCCCAGTCGATGGTGAGCGAAGGCCTCCGTTTTGTGGCCGCAGGCGCCAATCCAATGGAGCTCAAGCGCGGAATTGAACAAGCAGTCGAGGCCGTGGTCGGCTACCTGCAGGACGAGGCCGAGCCCGTCGGGGCCACCGACAAAGAGAAGATTGCCTACGTTGCCGCCAACTCGGCCGCGGATGAGGCCATTGGTGACCGTATCGCCGATGCCCTGGCCAAGGTCGGCAATGAGGGTGTTATCACCGTCGAGGACAGCCAGACGTTTGGTATTGAGTTGGAGTTCACCGAGGGTATGCAGTTCGACAAGGGCTACATCTCCCCCTACTTCATCACCGACGTCGACCGCCAGGAGGCGGTGCTGGAGGACCCTTACATCCTTATAGCGAACCAGAAGATAACCGCCGTCAACGATCTGCTCCCAGTCTTGGAAAAGGTGATGCAGTCTGGCAAGCCGCTTCTGGTCATCGGCGAGGATCTCGAGGGTGAGGCCCTAGCGACTCTGGTCGTGAACAAGATCCGGGGCACGTTCGCCTCGGTGGCCGTCAAGGCTCCCGGGTTCGGGGACCGCCGCAAGGCGATGCTGCAAGACATCGCCATCCTGACTGGTTCGACGGTCATCAGTGAGGAAGTCGGTCTCAAGCTGGAGAACGCCACGCTCGAGCTGCTGGGAACCGCCCGCAAGGTGGTCATCAGCAAGGACAACACCACGATCGTCGAGGGCGACGGCAATAAAGAAGACGTCGCTGCCCGGGTGGCGCAGATTCGGCGTGAGATCGAGAACAGCGACTCGGACTGGGACCGCGACAAGCTCTCGGAGCGTCTCGCCAAGCTGGCCGGTGGCGTTGCCATCCTCAAGGTAGGCGCGGCTACTGAAGTCGAGCTCAAAGAGCGCAAGCACCGCATCGAGGACGCCATCCAGGCGACTCGTGCCGCGGTCGAGGAGGGCATTCTCCCAGGCGGTGGGGTTTCGTTGCTCCGCGCTTCGGCTGCAGTCCAGAAGCTGCGTGGCGGTACCGACGACGAGAAGGCCGGTCGTCAGATCGTCCTCAAAGCGCTGGAAAGCCCACTGCGCCAAATCTCGGTCAACGCCGGTTACGAGGGCGGCGTTGTCGTCGAGCGCGTGAAGGCGCTCGAGAGCACCAAGGAGGGCTTCAACGCCCAAACCGGGGTCTACGAGGATCTCATGAAGGCCGGGATCATTGATCCGGCCAAGGTCACACGTTCGACCGTGCAGAACGCAGCCTCCATCGCCGGACTGCTCATCACTACCGAGGCTATCGTGGCCGAGGAGAAGGAAGAGGGGCCTGCCGGCATGGCCGGCGGCGGCGACATGAACGGCATGATGTAGCGAACTGAGACGCAGTTCGAGAAAGCAAAGACCCGGCGCCAGACGCCGGGTCTTCGCTTTCACAGGTGCATGGATGGCGGGCGTATCAGCCGGCTTTCACAAGCCGCTCCACGTTGAAACGTCCGAGATCTGGGGATTGCAGCTGTAATAATGGACAATCCCGCCAGTGGAGCAGCACCTCAGGATGTCATCCACCGACCCGCCCGCGAAGCCTGCCTCCGTCATCGACCCAACGGGGGGCGGATCTGTGCGCGAGCCAACCGAGCCCGAGAGATGGATCCTGCACTCGTTCGAGTATCTGCTTGACGCGTTCGGCACGTTCACCGCTATCCGGGACAAGGCCGGCCGGATCGTCGACTTCCGAATAGATTATTTGAACAACGCGGCACGCGTTATTACCGGCGCCGCTCCGCAGCGCGAGGTAGCCGAAGGTCTCGTTGAGACCCTCGCGGAGAACCATAAGTGGGAGTTCTTCGATGACTTCTGCCACGTCGTGGAGACAGGCGAGCCACTGGCTTCACAGTCGCTGGAACACGAGGATGCCAAGCACGGCGGGAAGCTACTCGTCCGTGCCTATGAGGTTCGTGCCGCGAGAATTGGCGATGGATTGGTAGTTGGGTGGCGGGATGTGACCGGACACGTGCTTGCGGAGGCGGAGCTGGAACGGCGCAACCGTGAGCTGACCCTCGTGGGCGAGATGGTCGAGTATCTCCACACCGTTGAGTCTTCGGACGAGGTCTTCGAAATCGCCGCCAGTTTTGGTTCGCGGTTGTTCGGGGACTTCTCCGGCGGACTCTTCTTGCAGAATGAATCCGGAAGCGTCGTGGAAGCGATGGCCACCTGGGGCAGTGGAACCTGGGGTGACGAGGTGTTCTCACCCGAGGGTTGCTGGGCGTTGCGCCATGGGCGGCGGCACGGGAGTCTCGCGGAGAACGTGTCTCCGCGCTGCTCGCACGTGGCGAATGACGTCGAGGCCTTCCTGTGTGTCCCGCTCATCGCTCAGGGGAAAGCGACCGGCCTCCTCGTCCTCGCCGCCTCGGGGACCGCGACGCTCTCCACCACTCCGCCCTCGAGCTCGGCGAGCGAGGTGCTCGCTATATCCGTAGGCGAGCATCTTGGGCTAGCCCTCACGAACATGCGGCTTCGCAGCGAGCTTCGGGATCAGTCCATCAGGGATCCGCTCACGGGCCTGTTCAACCGTCGATACCTGGAAGAAACGCTCGAGCGCGAGATCAGCCGCTCTGCGCGCAGCGGCAAGCCCTTCGGCCTAATGATGCTGGACATCGACCACTTCAAACAGTTCAACGATACGTTCGGCCACGCGGGGGGCGATGCGCTGATGCGCGAGCTAGGTGGCTTGCTCCATACCCTCACCCGAGTCGAAGACGTGGGGTGCCGCTACGGTGGAGACGAGTTCGTCGTCTTGCTCCCCGAGAGCTCGCTCGACGTGACAGTCCTCCGTGCGGAGGAGATCCGCCAGGCCGCTCACCGGTTCGCCATCGTGTACGAGGGCTCAATCTTGAGCGCGGTCACCCTCACGGTCGGGGTGGCCATGCATCCGGATCACGGAGCCGACATGGCTGGGTTGGTTCACGCCGCCGATGAGGCGATGTACAGGGCCAAGCACGCAGGAGGCGACCGGGTCCAGGTCGCAGAGACGCCTAACGAGGCGGGTGCGCCCGAGACGGCCTCGACGTGAAGCGGGACCTGATGAACGAGCATTTCGGACCTCTCGAATGAACAGGTCGATATCCACGTCCTGAAGCACGAGAGCGGCTTCGGCGTCGCTGGCTACCCTGGCTGGGTGTTGCGCCGCGCGACTCCCCGTCGTGCCGCCGTGGTAATCCTCCTCTGCGGCGCCCTCCTGGCTGGATGCGCTGACGACGACGGAGGCCGAGACGGCGGGGTCGCCGACGTCTACGTCGTGGTTATCGAGTGGGTGCTCGCCGAGTCGGAGTTCGCCCCCGATCCGGCACTCGATGACAGGTCACCCGTCTATGTCGACAGTCTGGGGCCCGACGAGATCGACCTCGACGTGCAGGTGGAAGTCGTGCGTCATTTCGAGCCGGCCGTTGACGTCCGGTTTGTCGACATTCGAACCGAGGCAGTGGACGAGTCAGAGGTCGGCGCACCTGTGCGCGATGGCGGGCTCCTCCTCGGGCTCGGTGTCGTTCCCGTCGACGGACCCATCGAGATCCGGGCCGAGGTCTACAAGACCTTGGACAGTGTCGTCGGTTACCGTTTCCGGCTTTTTCGAAGCGGCCAGACGATGGTGCTGATCGAACCACCCGAGCGGGTCGAACCCGAGAGCTTGGTGGGAGAACTGTGAGCCCGGCAACCACGCGCCTGTCGGCTATGAGGTGGATCCGTCGCCTGACGTCCGACGGGTTTGACGATCTGCCGCCGTCCGGCGACGGCGATGCGGGCCGGCTCCTGCCTGTGCAGGCGCTTCACAGTTTCGGCGACACCATGTTCGCTGTATCGCTCGTCGGCTCCCTGTTCTTCGACGTCTCGCTCGACGCAGCCCGACCCCGGATCGTGCTGTATCTCGCTGTCACGATGGCCCCCTTCCTGGTGCTGGCTCCGCTCATCGGACCGCTGATCGACCGGGTCCGCGGCGGCCATCGGATGGTGCTGCTGGGCGCTCTCGGGGGCCGAGCTCTGCTCGCGCTGCTCCTCGCCACCCAACTGAAGGGGCTGCTGCTCTACCCGCTGGCCTTTGCGATCCTGGTGCTGGCCAAGGTGTTCAACGTCTCACGGAACTCTCTGGTGCCGGTGCTCGTGACCGACCACTCCCTCCTCGTCGTGGTCAACTCGCGGTTGGCCCGGATCAGCGCAGTGGCCGGAGCGGTAGCTGCTCTGGTGGCCGTGGCCATCCTGGAGTCCTTGAGCGCCGGATGGGTCCTGCGGGCCGGTGCGGCGGCCTATGGCGTAGGGGCTCTCCTCGCCCTTCGTCTGCCTCCCCCTCATCCCTGGGAAAACGCCTCTCCGATCGTCGAGCAGTTGGAGCTGTCCAGCCCCGGCGTGCGGTCTGCCACGCTCGGGATGGCCAGCCTCCGGGCCGCGACCGGCTTTCTGCTGTTCCACGTCGGCTTCGTGATGAAGCGGACCGGCGAGCCGGCATGGCTCTTCGGTCTGCTGGCCATCTCGATCGGCCTGGGCGCTTTTGCCGGGACGTTCCTCGCCCCGAGGCTGCGCCGACTCGTCGGGGAGCAGGTGATGCTGTCGGCCGCGCTGGCAAGTCCGACGGTCATGGCGCTGGTCACTGCGCTCCGCTTCCATCGCGTGAGCGCGGTCGCGCTCGTTTTCGTCGTCGGGATCAGCGGCAGTGTGGCCCGGCGAGCCTTCGACTACGTAGTGCAAACCGAGGCACCCCACGCTCGGCGGGGCCAGGCATACGCCGGTCTGGAGACCCGTCTCGAGCTGGCATGGGCCGCAGGCGCTCTCGCAGCCGTGGTGAGTAGCGCCCCCGGTTGGCTCGGCGCCGCGGTCCTGTCCGCGGGGCTCGGCATCGTGGCGATCGAACGCGTGATTCAGCGGAGGAGCGCAGCTCGGATCGAGTCCGCCGCGGCTCCAATGACCCTTCCATTGCGGCTGCTCGAGACGGCCGAAGCCCTCGCGGCACGCGGCGACCGCCAACAGGCGGTGATCGTCGCCGTGGCGGCCGTCGACGCGGTGACGCTGGTCGGAGCGCCGGTTAAGCCAGAGCTCGCCGATCTCCGCGAGCTCGGGCGGGTAGCGGCTGATCAGGACGAGCACACCGCCGAGGAGGCCCTACGATTAGCACACCAGCTCGTGGCCGAGGCCTATTTGGTCTCGGACTGAACGACAGGTGCCCAGCCGTTCGCGTTCCCCCGGATGAACTAGAGAGCCGCGAGACTTCCGAATCGACCGCCGGGCCGTTCCTCCTTCCGCTGGATGCTTGCACGGATTGCCGCTCCGACAGGCATGTCCTTGCCGCGTGTCCGACCCAGTGTGCGGAGATCGTTGCTTCTGCGGTTGAACCCAATCACGCCAACCGCTGCTGATCAGCGAAACCTCGAACCGCCCGTAGCCCCGGCCCCGGTACGCTGGTGAGCGCATGCCCAGGACCTCCGGCGCTGACCCGGGACCCTGACGGCGACTATGTGATCCACCTGGCCCAGGCTCACGACGTCGACTACATCGTCAGCGGTTATGCCGACCTTCTCGAGTGGAATGAGCAGGATCCCCCGGTGATTCCACCGGCGGAGTTCGAGGCGAGACCAAGTCAATCCTGAGCGTCCACCGTCAGCTCTGGGCCGCGCCTGGGCCGCGAGCCGACGAGAATCTGGTCGCGTTTGTGCCAAGCGACCACGAACTCGTCCGCCGAAGATTCGTAGCCATCGGCCATCCAAAGTTTCTCGCCGAATCGGTAAACGTGTGGCTCGGGACGTGGCATAACGCCTGATCCCGGACGAGAACGCTCGCATGGCGGAATAGCACAGACCGATGCCTCTTTGTGTCAAGGGGGAGTTTCTCTGGTTTGGTGAGCGCGGCGGGTTGGCCCGTGCAGCGTTGCCGGGTTGGTCGTAGTGTTGGTGTTGGGTCCGGGAAGTGACTTATCCGAAGTGCCGGTGTATCAG
>JBFIXI010000064.1:0-24602 GCA_041605955.1 Acidimicrobiia bacterium | reverse complement strand
CAAACTCAGCGAAGGCAAGAGCCGCAAAGAAGCCCTCCGCTGCCTCAAACGACGCGTCTCCGACGCCATCTACCGCCAACTCGTCAACGACGCCAGGCAAACCACTTGACACAGAGAGGAGCCAATCTGCGCAGCTCAGCCGACCAAGCTGGCTCGCGTTCTGTCCTGTTAGGCCCACTGCGGTGAGCACATCCGCCACATTGTGTCGTTTGCCGCCGCCATCAGCGTGTTCACCCTTTTGATCGCATCGGCGTCCGTCGGTGTGAGTGTCGCCACCGGGGAATCGTTGCGAGCCGTACGCATGGCCGGGCCCTCGTGAGGAAGTGGAGTGGCTACGTGCTGATAGCACTCGGCGGATGGTTCATGATCCTGGCGGCCGCACCCTCACCGCTGATCTAGCGCGCGCCGGGGGCGCCCAAGGCAGCTCAACGATCCGTTCTGTCCAATTAGGCCCAGAGACTCGAGAGTTGTGCACGGCGCGGCTCACGTCGCCGGCGGAAATGCGCGACTGTCGCCGCGAGGCGGCAAGCTGCGTTGCTCGCGGCGGAGCTTGATAGGTTCGGGTCCTGCCGGGCCCATGTTCGAATCTGGCCCAAACGGAGTCGTTAGAGAACATCTCATAATGGGACGGATGATCAAATCGGGCACAGCCCACCGTCATTGCCTGCACGCCGACTCGCCGCGGCACGGTCGCAGTGCGGGCCGCCATCAACGGGTTTCCAGGACCTCGTTCCCGGTCCCGCACGGGGTCCGTCCATGGGCTTCCTCGTGCTTGCGCATCTGGGTGATCGGCATGGCGATGCCATAGGTCACGAACTGGCCACGCGGGATGATCCGAATGATGGTCGTGCTCTCGAGCACCGCAGGGTCGCGCTCCTTGCCCCGCGGCAGACGCGCGAAGACCGATGAATCGATGTCGCCGATTTCGAGCAGCTCGGCTTCACCCTGGAAAGTGATGGTGGCAGCCGGGACCTTGATGAAGGGTAGGAAGGGGACGCGCTTCGGCACTGTGACGGTCATCGACACCTTGGGGTTGGCGGCGATGTGGCGCACCTTCCAGGTCGCCCTGTCGGAGCTGATGAGAATGGATCGGCGATCGACCACGTAGCACACGCCTGCGGTCCTGGGATGGCCGTCACGGTTCACGAAGGCCAGGACGCCGAAGATCGCATGGTCCAGCGCCTCCCACACCTCCTCAGTAGTAGCGGACATGGGTGTCTCCTTTGAGCGGCGCGCCTTGATACTGTGCCTCGTCGGCGAAGCAGTGCCTAGGGTCCAAGGCCTTGAGCCGTCTCATACTCCCGCAACGACGAGCCCGAGCCCGACAGGTTCTGCCAAGGGGGGCGGTGACGTGTCCTTCATGTGAGAGCTTCGGCATTCTGGGAACCGCCGAAGGTAAACGATGTGTCTTGCCTTCTGGGGTCTTGCCGCTGGATCAGGTCTCAGGGCTGCTGGGTCTCCCACGCCTCGACGATCTCTGAAGCGGTCGCGATCCAGACGCCTTCCCGGTTAGTGAGCATGGCGAGGATCTCTTCGAGCGCTGCGATACGGTGTGGTTGGCCGAGCAGCCACGGGTGCATCGACAGAGCGAGCATTCGTCCACCGCTGTCGGTCGACTCGGCATGGAGTAGATCCAAGGCGTCGGCCACCTGGTCAACGTACTCCGAGACGCTGTGCAGCGAGCCGGCGATGATGTTCGAGTCTTCGAGCTCGGTCGACAGCGGCATCGAGACGATGGGGCCGTTCTCGGTGGAAAACCAGTACGGCAGATCGTCGTTTACCCAGTCGCACATGTACCGCACCCCGTGGGCGGTAAGCAGATCCGGAGTACGGTGACTCTGCGATTTGCCGGGGCTCAGCCACCCCACAATGTCCCGCCCGGTGGCCCGACCCAGCACCTCGAGAGATCGAGCCACCAGGTCTTCTTCGACCGCGGCATCGAGAGCGCTGTGGTGAGGATGGCTCATCGACCAGCCGTGGCAGGCGACCTCATCGTTCCTCGCCGCGAGCCGCTCTGCGAGATATGGGTACCGCTGGGCAAGGCGTGCCGACACCGCAAACGTTGCCCGCACGCCGGCGTCATCGAGGGCATCGAAGAAGCGAAAGACACCAACCCGATGGCCGTACTCCCGCAAGCTGTAATGGCGGAGATCGGGGTATACGGTCCTCATCCCGAACGGCGGAGCAAAGGGCACGTCCGACTGGTTCAGGGGGTAGTAGGGGAGACCTACGTTGATCCAGACGGCCAGCGTGGCGCCGCCGGGCCAGGACACCGGCGGACGGTCTTGAAGCATCTCCCAGGGATAGCGCTCGTGATCCATCCCGTAGGAGCGATTGGGATAGTCGAGGTAGCTGTCGTCAAGCGTCATGGCCGACACCTCCCTGTCTCGAGGCGATGTCGGCGACGGCCGTGTCCCAATGGTGATCGATGTACCACTCGGCGATCTCGCGCCCAGTGGTCACCCAGACGGCGTCGTGGCCGGTGATGTAGTCGATCGCCTCCTCGAACGCTGCCAACCGATGGGGCTGCGCGACCTGGTATCCATGAACGGGCACGCACAACACGGTTCCGGATTCCTCGCCCTCCCGATGAAGGCGGTCGAAGCTCCGCTTGATCATGTTTCCCCAGCGTCTCGGCTCGACCTTGCTGACCGCGACTGTGATCGAGTCGTTCAACTCCAGTGAGTACGGAATCGACACGAACTTGCGATTCGACCGCAGCGTCAGCGGGGTGGGCTGGTCGTCGTGGAAGAGATCGCATGTGTAGAGCCCGCCCTCCTCCGCAAAGAGGTCGATGGTTCGTTCGGTGTGGGTGAGCGACGGGGCCAGATAGCCGGCACACGGTTTGCCGGTGTGCCGCTCGATCGTCTGCAGGGCATCGCGAATGATCTCGCGCTCCTGGTTCTCATTCATGCCGTACGAGTACCGGGTGTTGTAGATGCCGTGGCTGAAGAATTCCCAGTTGCGCTCGGCGCCCATCTCGATCAGCTCGGGATGCTGCTCACAGATCGCCACCGAGAGAGACACTGAAGCTCTGACGTTGTAGCGATCGAGCACGGCGGCGAGCCTTCTGTTGCCAACCCGGTTGCCATAATCTCGGTACGAATAGCCGGGGACGTCGGGGATGGGCCGCTGCCACGGTGTTCGATAGGGGTTGGGAGGCGGATCGAGCTCGTAGAACTCGATGTTGGGTGCGACCCAGAAGGCCAATTGCGCACCGTCGGGCCACTCGATTCTCGGTCGGTGCTCATACGGCCAATACTCGTAGAGCCCCGGGTCTTCCATCATCGACGCGTCCTCCTCCGATGGGGTCGGCCAATACTGGCGCGGGCGGAGCCGATCCGCACCCACGGACGTTGGGCTACATCTCCGCAGTGCGTCGTGCTTCCAACGCGAGTCCCTTGACAGAGTTTTCGCGTGGTCGCTCCGACCGGACGGCCAACAACCCACGGTATGTGACGGTGGACCTTCTGATCGAGCGGCGTCCGCCGGGAACTAATCGTCGCGGGCTTCGAGGTGGCGGGAGCTGCGTCTTGCCAGGTCCGCCTCCCAGTTGTTGGCGTCCGGAAGGCCCAGCATGTCGTTCACTTCGCTGAACGATTTCATCCTGTCGAGGTACGCCGCCGTCGTGCCCGCCGTCGCCAGCTCGGCGAGCACGTCTTCGGCAGCCTTGGTTGTGGCTCTCGTGATGGATCCTGGGGCGATGACGACCGAGAAACCGAGGTTGCCTAGTTCGGCGGCTGGGAGCAGGGGAGTCTTGCCGAACTCCACCATGTTGGCGAGCAGCGGCCAGTCTGCGAGCTCCCCGCCGATGCGACCCAGTTCCTCGACCGTCTGCGGCGCCTCGACGAAGAGGATGTCGGCCCCGGCCTCGCCGTAGAGTCTGGCTCTCTCCAAGGCTTCGTCGAAGCCGAGCGGTGCGCGGGCATCGGTCCGGGCGATGATCAGGATTCCGTCCTCGTCGGCCCGGGCGTCGCGGGCGGCATCGATCCGCTGCAGCATCTGCTCGGTGGGAACGACTTCTTTGCCATCGAAATGGCCGCACTTCTTCGGAAAGACCTGATCCTCGAGCTGAATCGCGGCGATCCCGGCGCGCTCGTAGGCGCGGATGGTTCGGGCGACGTTGTGGACGCCGCCGTATCCGGTGTCACCGTCGGCGATGACCGGGACGTCGACCACGTCGCAGATGCGTTCTCCGATCATGACCATCTCGTTCATGGTGACCAGGCCGATGTCGGGTCGACCGAGTAGCGAGTTGGCGACTCCGGCGCCAGACAGGTAGACGGCGGGGAAACCGGCGGCGGCGATCAGTCTGGCGAAGAGTGCGTTGTAGGCGCCCGGCGCCACGACGGGCGCCTGGGTCTCGATCAGCGCTCTGAGCCTGGCGGCGGGCTTCATGGCCGCACTCGTTGCTGCAGCAGCGGGACGAGGCCTCCGGCCTTGAGGATCTGGTTGATCTCGTCGGGCAGCGGTACGGCATCTAGTGACTCGCCCGTATCGATGACTTCGACGCGGCCGTTGTCCACGTCGACGCGTAGCCTCATGCCTTCGTCGATCTCGTCGGCTCGGGAGCACTCGACGGGTGGGAGGCCTACGTTGATGCAATTACGGAAGAAGATTCGGGCGAAAGACTTGGCGACCACCGCGGCGATGCCGGCGCCCTTGATCGCCCGCGGCGCCGACTCTCGGCTCGAGCCGGTGCCGAAGTTTTTGCCGGCGACGATGATGTCACCCGGCGACACCTCTGTGGCGAATCCTGGTCGGATGCCGGCCATGACGTGCTCGGCGGCTTCGTCGGCGGGCAGGATCAAGTACTTTCCCGGAATGATCACGTCGGTGTCGACGTTGTCGCCGAACTTCCAAGCCCTGCCTTCGATCATGCAGCCTCCTCGGCGAGCATGCTCCTCGGGTCGACAATCTTGCCGGCCACGGCTGCGGCCGCCACCGAGTAGGGCGAAGCCAGGTACACCTCGCTCTCCGGACTGCCCATGCGCCCGCGCGCATTTCGGCTCGTGGTGGAGACGCAAACCTCACCGGGCCCTAAGACTCCTGTTCCGATGCCCGGGCATGCCCCGCAGCCGGTCGGAAGGATGTGGGCGCCGGCATCCATAAGCACCGATGCCACCCCGGTCTCAATCGCCCGCTGTAGGGCGGCTCGGGAGGCAGGGGCCACCTGGAGCAGGACCTTCGGTGCGACCGATCGGCCCCGCAGGATCTCGGCGGCCATCGCCAGATCCTCATACTTGGCTCCGGTGCACGCCCCAATGTATGCCCGGCCGATCTGCGGTTCCCCGGCCGATGTGATCGGGACCACGTCGTCATGGCTGTGCGGTCGGGCCACCACCGGCTGCACCGCGTCGCCTGCGTACCTCCATGTGTCGATGAATGTCGCGTCGTCATCCGAGGCGGGGTACGGCTCATCTGAGTCGATACCTCGCTCCGCCAGATACTGGCGAGTTACATCGTCGGCCGGCACGATGCCGGCTTTGGCGCCGATTTCGGCGCACATATTCGACAAGACAGAACGCTCCTCAATGCTCATGCGTTCGATCCCGGAACCGTGGAACTCGAGCGTCTTGTAGAGGCCACCGGACATCGTGTGGTCGCCGATCATCGTCAGGATCAGATCCTTGGCGGCGACGCCGGCGGGCAGCGAGCCGTCGACCTCGACCTGGATCGTATGAGGCACCCGCAGCCACGTCGTGCCCGTCGTGACGATCCCGAGCATGTCGGTCGAGCCCATGCCGACCGTGAAGCTGCCGACCGCGCCTCCGGTCAGCGAGTGCGAATCGCCTCCTACGTACAGCATGCCCGGCCGGACGTACCCCTTCTCGATCATGATCGTGTGGGCGATTCCCTCAGCCTCATGGAAGCGAGGGATATCGTAGAAGGCGACGAAATCTCGCGTCAGCTGCAGTATCTCGGCGGAGGCGATGTCCTTGGCAGGGACGTAGTGGTCCGCAACGACCACCAGCTTGTTGCGGTCCCAGACGCCGACACCCATCTCCCGCATGGTCTTCCAATAGCGGCGAGGCCCTCCGCTGTCATGGATCATTGCGACGTCGACCTCAACGGTGACGATCTCATCGGGCTGCACGGTGGCGCGTCCTGCGGCCCGAGCGATGATCTTCTCGCTCAGGGTCTTACCGGTGCGTCCATCAGTCATGTCGTCTCGTAGTCTCGCGTGTTCAGGCGACGAATAGGCTGAGACTCCTACTGGACTTCAGCGATCATGATCGCCCTCGCCATCTGGCCTCGAATCGCCGCCATTGCTGCCCCGGGTCAGAGCACACTATTCCTTGAACCCGTTCAGATACTCGGCCGCTTCGTCGGAGCTGATGACGTCGGCATACTTCATCCAGAGGTCCAGCAACGCGACCTTGTGGGACGCCTCGATACGATCGGCCGTCCCGTCTGCCACGACGGCGACGTTGAAGCCCCGGGTAACCCCATCGACGGCGGTGGCTCGCACGCATCCCGATGTCGAGACTCCGGTCATGACGAGCGTGTCGACCTTCAGTCCGACCAGATAATTGACGAGGGGTGTGCCGTAGAAGGCGCTGGCGTAGCTCTTGTCGATGACGAAGTCCTCCGCCCGCGGGGCGATCTCAGCGACGATTCTGCTCCCCGGCGCGTCCTCGAGAGTCTTCGAATGGTCCCAGGTGCTCTTGCCGGCGAACGAGTCGAAACGGATCGTGCGTTTTTGCACGTTGCGCGTGTACAGGATCGGGATGTCGATGGTGCGTGCAATGCCCAGCAGACCCTCGATTATACGGATCGCCCGCCACGCTCCTTCGCCACCTCCCCCCGGGTACTCGTCCTGCTGTTCGGTGATCGGCTTGTCGGCCCCGATGTAGTTGTATTGACAGTCGATCATCACCAGCACCGGGCTCGAGCCGAAGCCGCGCCGCTTACCGAATCCCGCATTCTCGATCACGGCGCGGTCGGTAGGGGTCAGGAGATCGTCCCAGATCTTGGTGACGTCCATCTCAGGCCTCCTCCTCTTCGTCCTCGTGGTGCAGCTCGTGGCCGAGCAGCATCTCCTCGACCGTCTCGTCGGGCGCCGCGACTGCGGCTCTCGAATCCTCGTCCTCCGCCATCGGGGCGCGTTCGAGCACCGCTTTGAGGAAGGCCTGGGTCCGCGGCTGCTGCGGTTTGGAAAGCAGGTCGCGCGCTGGGCCTTCCTCCTGAATTAGGCCATGGTCGATGAATATGACCCGATCGGCGACTTCGGCGGCGAATCCCATCTCGTGGGTTACGACGAGCATCGTCATGCCGGCTTTCGCCAGGCGCTTCATGACGAGGAGGATCTCGCCGGCGAGTTCCGGATCCACCGCCGACGTGACCTCGTCGAACAACATGAGCTTCGGCTCCATGGCGAGGGCGCGGGCGATGGCGACGCGCTGCTGCTGGCCGCCGGACAGCTGCATCGGATAGGCGTCCTCCTTGTGGCCGAGGCCCACGGCGCCAAGGAGTTCCCGGGCCCGGGCCTTCGCCGCCGCCTTGTCGACGCGTTTCACGTTTACCGGCGCCTCAGTGATGTTCTGCAGAGCTGTCATGTGGGGGAAGAGGTTGAAGCGCTGGAACACCATGCCCATCTCTTCGCGTGCCCGGCGGATTTCTCCGCGGGGCGCAAAAGCGATCTTGCCGTCCGGGCCCGGCGCGCACAGCACCTTGCCGTCGACTTCGATGCTCCCATCGTCGGGGCGTTCGAGCAGGTTGACGCAGCGCAGCATCGTGGTCTTGCCGGAACCCGAGGGCCCGATGATCGCCAGGACCTCGCCCTGATCGACGCTGAAGTCCACACCTTGGAGGACGTGGTTGTCCTTGAAGGATTTGTGAAGTCCTTCCACCTTCACCAATGCCATATCACACCCTCAGTCGGAAAGTTCGTTCGAAGCCCATCTGAGCGAATTGGAGGATCGTATTCAAGACCAGGTAGATGAACGCGATCGTGAGCAGCGGTTCGAGGGACACGAACTTGAAGCTGATTACGCGCTGGGCTAGCAGCGTAATCTCGGTGATCGTGACGATCGACGCTATGGAGGTCTGCTTCAGCAGCGTCATTGCGTTCCCGAAATAGGGCGGGATCATGATGCGGAAGCCCTGGGGGAGGATGATGCGCCGCATGTAGTGACGGCCGCTCATTCCCAGGGCTTCGGCCGCCTCCCACTGACCTTGGTCCACCCCAATGATCCCAGACCGAATCACCTCGCCCTGGTAGACCGCCGTCCAGAGGGAGAGCCCGAGAACTGCGGTCGGGAATCGCTCGAGGGTGAGTCCGAGCTCCGGGAAGACGAAGAAGGTTATGAAGAGGATGATGAGCGGTGGTATCCCACGCCCTACCCAGGTGATCCCGGCCGAGAGCGCGCGTAGCGGTTGGAAACGCGACAGGCGCATCAGAGCGAGGACCAGACCCCCGAGGGTCCCGTACAGGAGCGACCAGGCGAAAAGGCCGATTGTGACCGGGACGCCCTCCCAAATCCCGGGGAACTCCTCGATGATGAATTCGAAATCCATTGCCCTCAGACCTTCAGGACCAGGCGGCGTTCGAGGTACATCTGGGCCAGCACGATCGCCGAAGACATAACAAGGTAGATGACGGCTGCCGTGAGCATCACTTCGATCGGCTTGAACGTCGAGTTCGACAGCTGCCGAGATAGGCCGGTCAGCTCCACGAGACCGATCGCGGTAGCGAGCGAGGTCGCCTGGAGGACCAACACCGTGTTGCTCAGATATGGCGGGATCATGACTCGCACGGCTTGCGGGAGGATGATCCGTCGCATGCGGTGCGCCGGCGTCATGCCTAGTGCTTCTGAGGCCTCCCACTGTCCCGGGTCGACCGACAGGATGCCGGATCGGATGATCTCAGCCTTGTAAGCGCCCGCGCCGGCGCCGAGGCCGAGAATCGCCGCTTGCAGCGGCGACAGGAAGGTCAACCAGTCACGGGCGACGACGAAGAAGGCGAGGAAGATGATGACCAGCGTCGGCATCGCCCGGAAGAACCAGATGTAGACGGCTGCAAACCAGCGCAGCGGCCGAAAACGGGACTGACGCATGAGGGCGATGAGGAGCCCGACGAGCGTGGAGACGACCAGGCCACCGGCGAACAGCTGAAGCGTCAGCTGCGTCGCCTCCATGAGGAGGGGAAAGATGTCTGCGATCAGGCCCCAGTCCACGGGTTCCCTTCAGGTCGCCGGTCCGGGGGAGCGCCAACTCCCCCGGATCCGGTCAGACGTCGGTCGCTAGCAGTTGCCTGTGGGGAGGGTGGTGTATGGGGGTTGCGAGTTGATGTCGTCGGGTACTTCGATGCAGCGGCCGAACCATTTGACCTGCAAGTCGGCCAGAGTGCCGTCGGCGATCATGGCGTCGAGGACCGGGTTGATTGCGTCGCGCAGGCCCTCGCTATCGGGCCGGAAGGTCATCGACAGCGGGTGGGCGTTGAGTGTTGGTCCGGTTACTTCGAGCTCTGGATCTCCTAGTGCCCGGGCGGCACCGACGAGCGAGTCGATGACCCAAACGTCGATCCGGCCCTGCTTCAGTGCCAGCTCGGCTTCGGCGGCACCGGCGAAGGGGACGTACTCGTCGTAGCCGAGGGTATCGGCGTTCTCGATGGTCCACTGTTCGTGGATCGAGCCCTGGATGGCACCGGCGTTGCCGGTGATTCCGTCGAGGCCGGGGGATCCGGCGTCCTCGGCGCGGACGAGGGCGATGAAGCCGGCCGAGGTCATGGGCCGGGTGAAGATGAACGTCTCCTGACGGGTCTCCGTCGGCCAGATGCCCGAGTCGGCAATGTCGTACAGACCGGCCTGCAGACCCTCCAGCTCAGCGACGAAGTCGACCGTTGGCGTGGCGAACTCGAGCCCGAGACGGGAGGCCACCTCAGCGCCGACATCGAGCGAGTAGCCCTCGACGTCGCCGGTCTCCGAGTTGATCAGCGTGAACGGCGGGAAGTTCCCCGTCGTCACCAACGTCAACGTCCCCGGCGTCACCAGAAACTCGTCGAGAGCGCCGGCCGCGATGGTCGTCGTCGGCCCTGCTGTAGTAGATGTGGTGGTGGTGGTGGTGTCATCGCCGTCGCCGCACGCAGCCACGACCATGATCAGCGCTACCACGAGTGCCGCCAGTCGGCGGATGCTGTATTCCATGCTTACTCCCTCATCATTGGAATGGGTCAACCCATCTGACCGCCGACGCCGGCGGTCGACGTCAGTCCGACCCATTCCTCGGACGCCGCAGCAGCAGTGTCGAGTAGGGCGGGGACGTACTCCTGTATGGCCGCAAAGCGATCGGCGGGAGCATACAAACTCATCACCGCGTCCGTTCGGCCAATGTGATTCTTGATCGGTGCCGCCACGGCTGCCGCGCCTTCCACGGTCTCCCCGCAACTGAGGCTCCATCCCCGTTCACGCGCCGCCTCGACCCGTTCGAGAAGATCTTCGAGGTTGGTCGCCGTCATGGGTGCGAGCGGTGCGAAATCAGCGCGGGCTGCGATCTGTTCGATCTCTTGGTCGACGAGGTCGGCGAGGATGACATGGCCGACTGCTCCCGACCAGACGGGCGCGGAGAAGCCAACGCCTCGCGCCCAGCGGACGCCGTGGTGTCCCTCAACCTCGGCAATGCAGCGCCGGACGTCTCCGTACCGTGCATGGAGACCACTCGTCTCAGCAGTGATAGCGACCAAAGTCTGCAGATAGCGTCGGGCGACATCCGCCAGACCTACGCCAACGCTGCCCGCGGCGATCCGGCCGAGTTTCTCCGTGACGCCGAATTCGTCGCCTACTTTGGCGACGACGCCCTTGCTGCCGAGGGTTTCGAGGATGCGGTACACGGTGGGGCGCGGGAGCTCGAGCTGGCGAGCGACCGTTGACGCCGATCGAGTACCGCCACTCTGCGCGAGCAGGAATAGCACGTCGAGCGCTCGATTCACCGACTGCATCCCGCTCAGGTGGATCCTCCCTGAGACGTGTCCGTCCTGCGGGCGGCCGCCCGCAGAGCGGAAGAAACGGTAAAGGATCGCACGTAGCGTCGTCAACCGATCCGGGCCTGGACAAAACTGCGGGAATTGAGCGGCGCGCCCGGTCGCAGCTGTCCCCCCGACGGGCGGGCCCGATAGGATCATCGTGTCCGCAGATCGGGGCTCCGCTTCTCATGGCCCGCTCACTCGAAACGCCTCCGCAGCCCACGAGCCTGCCTTGAGCGCCGGGATGGGCCGCGTCGGTATCTGGAGCGGCCGCTTACAGCGATGCTCCACGGCACAGGCGACGGACCTGGCCGTTGAGTGGGATGAACTGGGGTTTGGTGCATTGTGGGTGCCCGAATCCCCAGCGGGCAAGGACGTGCTGACGTTCGCCACGATCCTTCTCTGAGCAGCGCCTCGGATGCGCTCGGCACCGGAATCGCCAACATCTGGGTGCGCGACCCGATTGCCATGGCGAGCGCCCGGAAAACCATCGGGGACGCCTATCCCGGCCGCTTCGTCCTGGGCGTGGGGATCAGCCACAAGAGCACCGTCGAGATGCGGGGCCACCGATACGTCAGGCCTGTCGAGACGATGCATGACTATCTCACTGCGATGCACGGGGCCCCCTTCGACGGCCATGCGCCCGCCACCGATCCCCCCACCGTTGTGGCCGCGCTCGGCCCGAAGATGATCGCCTTGGCCGGTCAGCTGGCCGACGGGATACACCCCTTCCTCACCTCGCCCGATCACACGGCGGGCGCCAGAGCGATTCTGGGTGGCGGCAAGATCATTGCGGTTGACCAAGGCGCGATCTTGACTACCAACCCGACGGACGCCCGGGAGGCGGCCCGCGGCAATCTCGCCCGATACCTTCGGTGGCCGAATTATCGGAACCACTTCCTGCGTAGCGGCTATGACGAAAGCGAGTTGGCCGCTGCCGGTAGTGATCGCTTGATCGACGCCACCTATGCCGCCGGTGGCGTCGATGCCATCAAGAAACGCGTCGATGAACATTTGGCGGCCGGTGCCGACCATGTGGCCGTCCAGATCATCGATGGTGGCCTCGACGAAGCGGCCGCAGTGCGCGAGCTGGCGACGGCGCTACTCGGATGAAGGGCGCGTAATTGCCCGGCCGGCCAGATAGCCGAGGCCGAGAGCGCTGAGCAGGCCGTTGCCCGACATGTATCCCTCGGCGCCGTGGCCCGAGATTCCGGCGGCGGCGCCGCCTGCCGCGTAGAGTCCCGGGATCGGTTCGCCGTTGCGCAGGACCGCGGCGTCACCATTCACTCGGAGTCCTCCTTGGGTATGGAATAGCGCCCCGGTCACCTTCACGGCGGCATAGGGAGCTTCCAGCATATGCGGCCACAGCGTCCGCCCGAACGGATCTTTCATATGCCCTGAGGCGATGGCCGCCGCGTCTTCCACGGTTTGTCTCACAGCATCGAGCGGCGCACCCAGGGTGGCGGCCAGCCCGGCCACGTCGTCTGCCCACCGCACCGCTTTGGCGGTGAGCAGGTCCTGGTAATCGGCAAAGGGCAACGCCTTCTCATGAATTGTTCCGTCGTAGATCACCCAGGCGATCCCACCGGGCTGTTGGAGAACGGGCACCGCATACTCGGAATAGCCGGTCGATTCATCGCCGAAGCGTTCCCCATTCGAGTTGACCACGATGGCGCCGTTCATGACAGAGGTCCAGGTCAGCAGCACCCCATGGGGCGTGGCCACGGAGGCGTGGCCCTGGTAGGAGTCGAGAAAGCCGACGTCGGCCCCCAGGGATTCGCCGATCATGAGCGCATCTCCGGTGCTGTGGTCGCCGCCGAAGTAGAGGCCGCTCGCTATCTCCGGGATGTAGCGGCGCACCAGCTCGGAGTTGGCCCCGTAGCCGTTCGTCGCCAGTACCAGCGCCCGCGTCGTAACCCTCTCTTGCGTGCCGTCGGGTCGCTCCGCGGTTACCCGGGCAAGACCGTCGCCGCGCGCTTCGAAGGCGGTGACACGCAGCGGCGCGATCAATGTGATCTCCGCACGCGATTCCATCGCTGCCAGCAGATGGCGGTGCAGGGTGCGCCCGGCTCGGTCGGGGACGCACAGATGGCGAAGTCTGCTGTGACCCGGAAACCAGACGTCGGACACCAGCTCGAGCGGAACTTTGCAAGTGTCGGCGAGCCACTCGCCGAGCTCCACCGATACCTCGGCCAGGGCCCGAGCGACTACCTGGTCTGCCTGTCCGTTTGTCTTCTTCAGAGTGTCGGCGAAGAGCAGGTCCGGGCTGTCCTCGATTCCCTGGGCGCGTTGCCACCGGCTGCCTGCGGAGGGGATCATCGACGTGCTCATCGACGTGTTGTTGCCCGCCCGGAACGTCTCACTCGCCTCCATCAGGGCGACACTGAGGCCGGCGTCGGCCGCAGACAGTGCGGCCGCCAGTCCGGCCGCTCCCGCCCCGGCGACCACCAGGTCGATCTCCGGCAGGTCGATGTCCGGCAGGTCGATGTCTGGAGTGACCATCCGGCAACTCTATTCAGTAGGGTCCCGTCATGCGCAAGGTGCTCGTGCTCGTGCCGTTCCCGATGACTCCGGAGCAGCTCGATCTGCGCCGAGCCCAGGCAGGTGCCTCCGACCTGCCACAGGAAATCCAGCTCGACTACCGCCCTGTGCTGGCTGCTCCCTCGTCCTACGTATCGCATCACGACTACGTGCTGGCCGACATGTCGCTGCTCGAAGCAGGTTTGGACGCCCAAGCGGAGGGTTACGACGCAGTCTGCATAGACACCGTCAGCGACTCCGGGGTGGCTGCGCTTCGATCGATGCTCGATATCCCGGTGGTGGCGGCCGGTCGATCGATGTTCCTGACGGCACTCATGCTCGGCCGCACGTTCGGCATCGTGACGATGTGGGAGGACTGGTTCCCGCTCTACGACCGCACCCTGAAAGACCTTCAGATGGTGGACCGCTGTGCCGGGATGCGGGCGGCCGGAGTCAAGCCGGACAATCGCAACCTGCTCGGCGGAAAGGACGAGGTGCTCCCGTTGTTGCTCGATGCAGCCACCGACCTGGTCGAAATAGACGGTGCCGACGTGATCCTCCTCGGGTCGACGACCATGCACGAAGCCCATGGCTATCTCGCCGCCCGTCTCCCGGTACCCGTGATCAACGGTGGGCCTCTCTCATATCAGATTGCCGAAGCCATGACCGCCCTGGGGCTCACCCACAGCCGGCGGGCCTATCCCCGACCCCATGTCCCCAAGCCCGAGATGATCAAGGCGATGATGCGGGCCGCCGCCGAGGCCGACTCATGACTCGCGTCCTCGTCTTGGTCCCGTTCGCGCTCGCCGAGGAGGACATCGCCAAACGACGCGAACAAACCGCCGAGGTACAGCTGCGCCCTGGAGTCACATTCGAGTTCCGCCCGGTGGCGGCGGGGCCGTCGAGCTTCATGAGCCCGCACGACTGGGCGTTGATGGATATCGCTCTGTTCGAAGCCGGCCTCAGCGCCGAGGAAGAGGGTTACGACGCCGTGCTCATCGACACGGTGAGCGATTCGGGGGCGGATGCCCTGCGTTCCATGCTCGATATCCCCGTGTTGGCTCCCGGCAGAGCATCGCTCCTCTTTGCCCTCAGCCTCGGCCGCAAGTTCGGGATCCTGGCCCAATGGGAGCCGGCGCTGACGCGCTATCGCAAGGTCATCGACGAATGGGGTTTCGCCGCTCATTGCGCTGGGGTCGAGCACTTCGACACCCCTCCCGACTTCGCGGCTCTGATCGGGGACAAGGCCGCTGCCACGCTTCCCAAGATGGAGGCCGCCTGCCGCCGGCTGATCGAGCGTGGCGCCGATGTCATCTGTCTGGGGTCAACGACGATGCACCAGGCGCATCATCACCTCAGTGAGGTTCTCGACGTTCCGGTGGTCAACCCTGGTCCGCTGTCCTACAAGCTGATGGAATCATTCCTGGCGCTCGGGCTCACCCATAGCCGCCGCGCCTATCCCCGTCCCCAGGTTGCCAAGGCCGAAATGATCCACGCTATGCAGGCTGCCGCCGCCGACCAGCAGCGAGCGGGGGGTGCATGATGGATGAACCGGCCCGGGCCGTTGCCACTGTCGAGAAGTTCCTCCGCCTCGTCGAGGCCCGGCAACTCGATGAGGCTGCTCCATACCTGGCGCCTGGGGTGACGATCACCTTTCCCGGCGGCCGCCGTTTCACCAGCCTCGAAGAGCAGGTGGCCGCGGCGGCCGGACGGTTTCGCTCCGTGCGCAAGGTGTTCGAGAAGTTCGACGCCGTCGGCGACGGTGAGGAGGTCATCGTCTACGCATTCGGGACCCTGGAAGGGGAGGCCCTCGACGGCAGCGCGTTCTCGGGTGTGAGGTTCATCGACCGGTTCGTCCTCGTGGATGATCGCATCGTCGACCAGAGAGTCTGGAACGACATGGCCGAGAGCAACGTCCTGGAGCGTCGTGACCACTCCGAATGATTGGGCCGTGGTCGCTGGCGCTACCGGCGCCATCGGTAGCCAAATCGTCGAGCAGCTACTGACGCGCGGGCTCGGCGTCATCGCCGTCGCCCGGTCGGCTTCGGCTCTGGAGGAACTCGCAGCGGGCCGGGCCAACGTGGTGGCCTGCCCTGCCGACATCGGCGCCGACGCATCGGTCGCCACGATCGAGCGAGCGATTCCGGGCACCGTCCGTATGGTGGTCAACTCGGCCGCCGCCCCTATGGCCGGAGCGATCAGCGACATAGCTGCCAGCGCCGTGGTCGCTGCCATCGAGATCAAGGTCAACGGGACACTGCGGCTGGTGCGAGCCACGGACGAGCACCTGACGACCGACTCACGAATCGTGGCGATCGGGGGCAACCTCGGGTACGACCCGATACCGGAGGCGGCCACAGCCGGGATCGGCAACGCCGCCCTGGCCAATGCCATCAGGCAGCTGAGCCGGGCGCTCGGCCCGCGCGGGGTGACGTGCCACATCGTCGCCCCGGGCCCGGTGTGGACGGAGAGGCTCCGCGCTCTGGTGCAGGATGCGGCTGAATCGCGCGGAGTGTCCGCAGAGGTCGTCGTCGACGAGTTCCGGGCGCGATCGCCGATAGGTCATCTCGTTGAGATCGCAGAGATCGTTTGGGCGGTGGATCTTCTCCTCGATCCTCGGGCCCGAGCCCTCGCCGGGGGAACCTTGCTCCTCGATGCGGGGCAGCGCACCGCGATTCCCTGAGACATCCCAGCAGATTGACGCTCGTCCGGCGCATTCGTAATGTGCCTGCTATCGCTATACGGTCGGCTGTCCGTCGAATGGACAATGGCCGGACGTCGGAGGATTGCGCCGTGACGGAGGCCGTCGCCTCGCCAGAGACCATCGCCGCAATTGCTGACTACGTTGCCAGAGGGCGCGCCGCTCAAGAGATAGCCCGGCAGTGGGACCAGGTCGCCGTCGACGCCGTCGTCGCGGCAGTGGGGTGGGCCGGCTTCCAGGAGGCCAACGCACGAGCCCTGGCCGAGCGTGCCGTCGCCGATACACGGATGGGTCGAGTGGCCGACAAGGTTGCCAAGATCCGTCGTAAGACGATGGGGACGATGGCGGATCTCCAGGGAGCCGTTTCGGTGGGTGTGGTCGACGACAACCCGGCCACGGGCATCACCGAGTACGCCAAGCCTGTCGGGGTGGTAGCTGCGCTGATTCCCTCAACCAACCCGGAAGCGACTCCCATCAACAAAGCAATGATGATCCTCAAGGGCCGCAACGCGGTGATTCTCTCGCCTTCGCCGAGAGGGGCCGGGACCTGTGCCCTTGCCGTTGAGATGATTCACAAGGAGCTGGCCAAGCTCGGGGTGCCGCGCAGCCTCGTCCAATTCCTGCCGCAACCCTCCAAGGAACTCTCATACGAGTTGATGCGGCAGTGCGACCTGGCGGTCGTCACCGGTTCCCAGAGGAACGTCCGGGCCGCCTACCGCAGTGGCAAGCCCGCCATCGGGGTCGGTATGGGCAACGCCGTCGTGGTGATCGACTCCAGCGCCGATCTGGCCGATGCGGCAGCCAAGATCAAGGCGTCGAAGGTCTTCGACTACGCCACCAGCTGCTCCTCGGAGAACGCCCTCGTCATTGATGAATCGGTGTACGAGAAGATGCTCGGACAGCTGGAGTCCATCGGCGGCCACCTGCTCTCGGCCGACGAGACGGCCGCGCTGCAATCGGTGATGTGGGTCGACGGCGTCCTGTCGCGCGACGTCATTGCGCAGCCGCCGCACGAGATCGCAGCACACGCCGGACTGGGACCGGCCGCCCGCGAAGCAGAGTTCTTCCTAGTGGAACAGGACGGCGCAGGTCCAGAGCACCCGTTCTCGGGCGAGAAACTCTCGGTGGTGCTGGCGGTCTACCGCTACTCCGGCTTCGACGAGGCCATCGATTGGGTCAAGAGGATCTTGGCGTATCAAGGTCGCGGCCATTCGTGCGGGATTCACACCACCGATGAGGCCCAGGCGCTGCGGCTGGCCGAGGAGATCGACGTGGCCCGCGTGCTGGTCAACCAGGCGCACTCGGTCGGCAACGGCGGAGCGTTCGACAACGGGCTCAACTTCACTCTCACGATGGGCGCCGGCACATGGGCGGGCAACAGTATCTCGGAGAACCTCTCGTATCGGCATTTTCTCAATACGACCCGGCTCGCTCGGGTGATCCCGGCTGTCGTGCCGACGGAGGAGAGCCTGTGGAGTGATCACTGGAAGAGGGTGGGGCAATGACGGATCGATCCGCAGGAGTGTGCGGCGCCGGGTTGATGGGCGCAGGCATCGCCCAGGTGTTGGCAAGTGCCGAGTACGAGGTTCTGCTGTATGACATCGACGGTCGGGCGGCGCAGCAGGGGCTGGCCCGTGTCGCCAGCGATCTCGACGACGGGGTCGCGCGCGGCAAGGTGGAGGACAACGACCGCGCTGCGGTCCTGTCCCGGATCTCACTAGTAGACGATCTGGCAGCTTTCGCAGGTGTCGCCGTGGTGGTCGAGGCCGTCGCCGAGACGCTATCGGTCAAACGCGCCGTGTTCGCGCAGCTGGATCAGATCTGCCCCCCGCCTACCTTGCTGCTTTCCAACACATCGACGTTGTCGCCCAGCGAGATTGCTGAGGTCATGGAACATGCGGAGCGCTTCGCCGGGCTGCACTTCTTCAACCCGGCCCAAAGGATGAGACTCGTCGAGATCCTGCCGGGACGAGCGACCTCCACCGAGACCGTGTCTCGGGTAGAAGCGCTAGCGGCTGAGGTCGGTAAGACGCCGGTCATTGCCAATGAGGCGCCGGGCGGCATCGTCAGCCGGCTGCAGCTGCTGGTGCGGAACGAAGCGATCCGATTGCTCGCCCAAGGCGTCGCTTCCGCCGAGGACATCGACACCGCGATGAAGCTGGGCTCGGGATGGCCCATGGGTCCCATGGAACTGAGCGATCTAGTCGGCCTCGACATCCACGTGAACAACTCTGACAGCTTGGCCGATCTGCTCGGCAATGAGGCCTACCGGCCGGATGAGTACGTGCGGCGGCTGGTAGCAGAGGGCCATTTGGGTCGGAAGAGCGGCCGGGGCTTCTACGAGTACCAAGAAGATGGATAGCACCCTGAGGAGGGATTGGTGAGCGGCATGGACACCGGGCGCGACGTGGTCATCGTGGCCACGGCCCGCACGCCTATCGGCAAGTTCGGCGGAGCCCTCGTCGACAGCGATGCGATCGGGATCGGCGGTGCCGCTATCGCCGCCGCCATAGAGCGCTCCGGTCGGCCGCCTGACTCCTTCGACGAGGCGATCGTCGGCCATGCTCGCCAGGCGGCTAACGGTCCCAATCCGGGCCGGCTGATGGCTATCGGCGGCGGCCTACCCACTTCGGTGCCGGCCCACACGGTCCAGCAAGCTTGTCTGTCCTCCATGAAAGCGCTGATTCTGGCCGGGCAGGCGATCCGCCTCGGTGAGGGTGACACCGTGATGGTGGCCGGCAGCGAGCACATGAGCAGCATCCCCTATTACCTCACGGGCATGCGCTGGGGCACCAAAGCCGGTGACTCGGTAGCCGTCGACGGACTCTCCAAGGACGGCTTCAGCGATCCGCTCACCGGCAAACTGATGGGGGAGCTGGCCGAGGCGTGGGGAGACCGTTTCGGCATCGACCGCGCCGAACAGGATGCGTTTGCCCTCCAGAGCCAGCAGGGCGCCTTGCGAGGAGTGGATTCTGGCTTCGCGGCCCGGGTCATCGCCCCGCTCGAAGTGACCGACCGGCGAGGGCGAATCTCAGTTGTCGATGCGGACGAGCATCCCCGTCCCGATACGACGCCTGAGGGTTTGAGCAAGCTGCGCGCTGCGTTCTCGCGAGATGGGGCGATTACCGCGGGCAATGCATCGGGAGTGACCGATGGGGCGGCCGCCCTGGTCGTGATGTCCGGCGACGCGGCGACCGCCGCAGGATTCGAGCCGTTGGCCCGAGTGCGATCGTGGGCAGTGGCGGCCGTCGGCCCCGAGGACTACGGGCTTGCGGTGGTGCCGGCGACGCAGGCGGCCCTCGCCAAGGCCGGGCTTACGGTCGCCGATATGGATCACATCGAGATCAACGAAGCGTTTGCCGTGATGGTGCTCGCCGCTTGTCGACAGCTCGGCATCGACCCGACCGTGGTCAACCCCTACGGCGGGGCCATCGCCTTGGGGCATCCGGTTGGGGCGTCTGGAGCCCGCGTCGCCCAGTACGCCGCTGAAGCGCTGGCCTTCGATGGCGGTCGATATGCGCTGGCAACGATTTGCGGCAACGGAGGACACGGCGCCGCAGTCGTTCTCGAGCGGGCCTGAGCACGTTGTTCGAGCTCAGCGATACCCAGATCGAGATCCGCAATGTGGTGCGCCGCTTCGTCGATGAGGAAGTGGCGCCACGCGTCGTCGACTACAACCGGGCGGGAGGGTTGCCGACGGATCTCGTCGAGAAGGCCATCGCCCTCGGCCTCGTCGGCGGAGTCGTTCCCGAGGAGTACGGCGGATCAGGGCTCGATTACGTGACATGGGCGATCTCTATCGAAGAAGTGGCTCGGTTTTGCACATCGCTGGCCGCCGTCATCGGCTATCCGAGCTCCCTGGCAGGCCAGGGCTTGATGCGGTGGGGCACCGAAGAGCAGAAGCAGCGCTATCTGCGACCTCTCGCCAGCGGCGAGTGCACGGCTGCGGTGGCCATCACCGAGCCGGACGCCGGCAGTGATGCTGCCGCAATGCGCACCACCGCCAAGGCCGAGGGAGACGCCTTTGTGCTCTCGGGCCAGAAGACCTGGGTGTCGAACGCCACGATCTGCCGATGGATGCTCGTGTTCGCCACCATCGATCCCGCCCTGCGGCACCAGGGCATCACCGCCTTCCTCGTCGACCGGGACACGCCTGGGCTGGAGGCGCGGCCGATCAAGCACAAGATGTCGAATCGGATCTCGGACACCGGGGAGATCTTCTTCAACGAGGTCCGTGTGCCCGCCGATCAGGTGCTCGGCGAGGTAGGTCGAGGATGGCCGGTCCTACTGGGCGCAGTTAATGCCGGCCGGGTGCACGTTGCCGCCCGCTCGGTGGGGATCGCCCAGGGCAGTCTCGAGCTGTCAACCGCCTATGCCCAACAGCGCAAGACCTTTGGTCAGGAGATCGGCCGGCACCAGCTGGTACAACGGATGTTGGTGGAGATGGCCCTGGGCGTCGAGACGGCCCGTCTCGCAGTTTGGCGGGCCGCAAACGCCCTCGACCGCGATCCCGACGCCGGCTCCTACTGGCCCTCGCTCGCCAAGCTTCATGCCAGCCGGGTGGCGATGAGTGCGGCCCATGACGCAATCCAGGTGCATGGCGCATACGGGCTCTCCGAGGAGTACCACGTCGAACGCCTCTTCCGCGATGCCAAGATGCAGGAGATCGTCGACGGCACCAGCGAAATCCAGCAGCTGATCATCGCCCGGCATCTCCTGGCCGGGTCGCGATGACCACATTGGCCGAGGGCGCAGCTGCCGTCCGCCGGATGCTCGATGCCGAGTCGATCGCTGTCGTCGGGGCCTCGGGTGATCCGGACAAGATCGGCTATCTGCCCGTCGACTATCTCGTGAAGTTCGGCTACGAGGGCAGGATCTATCCGGTGAATCCGCGCCTCACTGAGGTGCGGGGACGCACCGCCTATCCATCGCTGTCGGCACTTCCCGAGGTTCCGGACATCGTCGCCATCATGGTGGCGGCTCCGCTCGTGCCCGCCGTTCTCGAGGAGGCGAGCCGGCTCGGAATCCGCGGGGCGCTGGTGATCACGGCCGGGTTTGCCGAGGTAAACGACGGCGGGGCTGCCCTCCAAGAGCAGCTCGTCGAGATCGCCGAGGCTCACGGCATCCAGATGATCGGGCCCAACTCGGTGGGGATCATCCACTCGCCGACGAAGATGGCGCTGACGTTCACTGCGGCGCTGCGCCAAGGCCCGCTGGCGCCGCCGGGTCGGATCGGCATCGTCTCCCAGAGCGGTGCCTTTGGAACCGTTCTGTACGGGGTTGCGCGACACGAAGGGCTGCACATTCACTCGTACATCAGCGCGGGCAACGAGGCGCAGCTCGGCGTTCCCGAACTCGTCGCCGCAATGGTCGATCACCCCGATATCCACACCATCGGTGGCTACATCGAAGGGATCCGCGACGGTGACGCTTTTATGGAGGTGGCGCTGGCGGCCCGCAGTGCGGGCAATCCGATTGTGTTCGTCAAAGTGGGCGCTTCGGATGCGGGTGCCACTGCGGCTGCATCGCACACCGGGGCGCTCACGGGCAGTGACGAGGCCTACGAGGCGGCTTTTCGGCGCGGCGGGGTGGCCCGCGCCGTCGACGAGCAGCACATGCTCGACCTGTTGCAGGCGTTCGATATCCTCGAGTCTTTGCCGAACGGGAACCGGTTGGCAATTGCATCGATGTCCGGGGGAGCGGGAGTGCAGCTGTGCGATGCCGCCGAGGCCCACGGCTTGCAGGTGCTGCCATTCAGCGATGAAGTCATCGGGCACCTCAAGGACGTGCTGCCCCCGTTCGCTGCGGTGGCCAATCCGGTCGACTTCACCGGACAGTTCGTCACCAATCCGACCGGACTGCGCACTGTCATGCGCGAGCTGGCGGCCGCCGACACCGCTGATGCAGTAGTCCTGTTCGCTGGACTCGGGTGGAGCGCTGGGGACGGGTGGGTCGAGCCGGTCGTCGAGGCATCAGGCTCCGGATCGCCCATCTTCGTCGTATCGCCCCTGGCAACGGCAGAGCAGCGCAGCCGCCTGACTGGAGCCGGGGTGCCGATATACGAGACCCTGCGCCAAGCCACCCAGGTCATTGCCAGCCTCGTCGAGTGGAACTCGTGGAAGTCCCCTGAGGAGGTGGCGCCGATAGAACCCCGAATCGACGCAGGCAGTGGGGCGATGGCTGAGGCGGCCGCCAAGGCTCTCCTCGCCGGCATCGGAATCCCGGTGCCCCGGGGCACCGTAACCAACTCGCCCGAAGAAGCCACGGCGGCCGCCGACACCATTGGCGGCCCGGTAGTGATGAAGATTCAGGCCGCAGGAGTCGACCACAAGACGGAAGCAGGGGGAGTGCGCATTGGTGTGACCGCCAACGCTGCATCAGCCACGTACGGCGAGATCGTCGCAGCAGTTGCCAACTATGCGCCGGACGCTGCTCTCCAAGGGGTGCTGGTCGAAGAGATGATTTCTCCGGGGCTCGATGCCGTTATCGGAACGAAATGGCAGCCGCCTTTCGGTCATGTTCTCATGGTGGGCTTGGGCGGGGTCAACGTAGAGCTGCTCGGCGACGTGGCGTTCGCCCTCGCGCCGGTCGGCCCTGACGAGGCGCGGGAGATGATCGAATCGCTGCGGGGCTACCCACTGCTAGCCGGATACCGCGGAGCGGAGCCTCTGGATCTGGTCGCCCTAGCCGACGCCGTTTCTCTCCTCTCGCGCCTGGCCGCCGGCCTGGGTGAGACGCTGCGGGAGTTGGATGTGAATCCGATCCGTGTTCTGCCGGTCGGTTCAGGGGTCGTGGCCCTCGATGCTCTGGCGATTCTCGCCGAGTAGCCATGCCCGCACTAGCCGCGAAAGTTGGCGCTTGGCTTCGCCGGTGGTCGGCTCGTCGAGCGCGCCGGCTACGGCCAGTCTCGGACGCAGCGAATTGAAGCTCGTATGGGTGTCAAGGGGGTTTGTGTTGGGGTGGGGTGTGGGCGCGGTGTGTTGGCCGGGGGGTGCCGGTGGTCTCCGGGGTGGCGCTGGGTGGACACGGCAGGGATGAGCCACTCACCGGTGGTGGGGGCACGCTCGTATGAGGTCACACCGTGGCCGTCCGGGTTCTGTCAGTCGGGTCGGGGTCGGCAGGTCATTGGTTGCACAACCCGCAGGGTGTGAGCCGGTTCGATTGGGTCAGGCCCCGACCGAGATCGGTTCAGGCGGGTCGGGGGAGGTGTTTGAAGATCTCGCGGGCGACGTAGCGTTTGAGGATGCGGGCGATCTCGCCCATGGTCTTGCCTTCTTTGAGTCGCCGGGCGACGTAGTCGCGGGTTTCTTGGTGGTGTTTCATGCGGGTGAGCACGATGTGATAGAGCGCCGAGTTGGCTTGCCGGTTCCCGCCCCGGTTCAGGCGGTGCCGGATGGTCTTGCCGGATGATGCCGGGATGGGGGCGACTCCGCACAGGTGGGCGAAGGCAGCTTCGGTGCGGATCCGTTGCGGGTTGTCCCCGACCGCAACCAGCAGCTTGGCTGCAGTGGTGAAACCGACTCCGTAGACCTCGAGCAGACCAGGCGCCGTCGCCCTGATCAACGAACGCAACAACCGGTTGATGGCCTTGGTCTCCTCACGGAGATACTGGACTCGTCGCCCCAGGGTGCGGATGGTGACCAGGGTGATGTGCCGCACCTGATCAGAGTCGCTGTGGCGAGGTTTCAACGCTGCTGTCGTGTTGGTCAACCCGATGGCGGTGAGCCCGGTGAACTTGGCCCGGATCTCCGGGGTGGAGGTGAACACCACGTGGCGGAGCTGGTTCAACGTCTCGATGCGGGTGTCGATGGCGGAGCGGCGAGCGATCATCAACACCCGGATCGCCTCGACATTGCCGTCCCGGGTCTTCGGCAACCCCGACGCTGTGCCCGACAGGGCCGCCCGGGCTGCGGCGACAGCGTCGACCGGATCCGACTTGCCTTTGCGGTGGCAGGTTTGGCGGTTGGGCCGGTCGACCTCGACGACGTCGATGCCGGCCCTCGCCAGATACCGGGCGACACCCACACCGTGCGAGCCGGTGCCCTCGACCCCGACCAGGGTGAGCTCACCATGGGACGCCAGCCACGACACCAACTGACGGTATCCCTTTGATGGTGGTGGGGAACGACTCGACACCGAGCACCCCGCCGACATGGTTCACGACGGCGGCGACGTGCACCTCGGCGTGGGTGTCGACACCGCCGATCACCGCATCCGGGTTGGTTCCTACGATGGTCACTGCCATCCCTCCTCGCTAGACGGACAAGGGGTGGCACGCACTTGCCGGGAGGGTGGACACAGAGACCGCTGAGCCTGGCGCTAACAGGCCCGGTCGTTGTCTCCCGCCCGACCGGTGAGTGCCGTCCCCGAGGCCAGCCGGCGAGTCATTCGAAAGACAACCCACAGGTGTCAGCCGGT
>JBFIXI010000063.1:0-24945 GCA_041605955.1 Acidimicrobiia bacterium | reverse complement strand
CCCGCCCACCAACTCCCGCCACTAAGCCCCGCCGCCAACCCCTGCCACTAAGCCCCGGCGCCTTTGGCTGCGGCTCTCTTACGTCTGTGTAATTTGTGTCGGCGGTGCCGTCTACACTCGCCGAGGGTCGGCCCTGCGAGCCCCACGGCGGAGGACGGGAGATAGTGGCGAGCGACAAGCTTCTGGTGCGCGGAGCGCGTGCCCATAACCTGAAGGACGTCGATCTCAAGCTGCCGCGCGAGAAGCTGATCGTATTCACCGGGTTGTCGGGATCGGGCAAATCGTCGCTGGCGTTCGACACGATCTACGCAGAAGGGCAGCGGCGTTACGTGGAGAGCCTGTCGGCGTACGCCCGTCAGTTCCTCGGCCAAATGGACAAGCCCGATGTCGACTTCATCGAGGGGCTGTCGCCGGCGATATCGATCGATCAGAAGACCGCATCGCGCAATCCGCGCTCGACCGTCGGCACGGTGACCGAGATCCATGACTACCTCCGCCTCCTCTATGCGCGGATCGGCATCCCGCACTGTCCCAACGACGGCTCAGCCGTGTCCCGCCAGACGCCGCAACAGATCGTGGATCAGGTATTGGACCTGCCCGAGGGAACCAGGTTCCAGGTGCTGGCCCCGGTGGTCAAGGGCCGCAAGGGCGAGTACGACGGGATGCTCAAGGAGCTGGCGCGTGACGGCTTTGCCCGGGCCCGGATCGACGGTGAAGTGCGCGATCTGACCGAGGACATCAAGCTCGACCGGTACTACCAGCACACCATCGAGGTCGTGGTCGATCGCCTGGTGCGCAAGGACGGTATCGAACGCCGACTCACCGAGTCGTTGGAGACCGCGCTCGGGCTGGCGGACGGCGTCGCCGTGATCGACGTGGTCGACGGTCCTGCGTTGACGTTCTCGCAACATTTCGCGTGCGCCGAATGCGGCCTGTCGTTCGAGGAATTGCAGCCGCGCAACTTCTCCTTCAACAGCCCGTACGGTGCCTGCCCGCAGTGCAACGGCTTGGGGACTCGCTACCAAGTGGATCCGTCACTCGTAGTGCCCCAGCCCGACAAGACGCTGGAGGAAGGCGCCATCGCGCCGTGGGCGGGGCGCCACCGCATGACCTACTACCAGCGACTGATCTCTTCGGTCGCCGAGGAGGAGGGCATTGCGACCGACGTGCCGTGGGCCCGGCTGACAAAACCGCAGAAGCAACTCCTACTCCATGGCACCGGGGAGCGTCCCTTCTCGGTGACATACACCAACCGGTTCGGGCGCAAGCGGCGCTACCAAGCGGCCTATGAAGGGCCGATTCCATGGCTGGAGCGGCGCTATCAGGATGCCGAGAGCGATGGGGCCCGCGAGGCCTACCAGCAATACATGCGAGAGGTGCCCTGCGATGGTTGCGAAGGCGGCCGACTGAACTCCGTCTCACTGGCGGTGACGGTGGGCGGTGAAGGCATCGCCGACGTATCGGTCAAGCCGCTGCGGGCCGCCATGGAGTACTTCGACTCGCTGCAGCTCGGCGACCGCGAGAAGACGATTGCCGCGCCGATCGTCAAAGAGATTCGAGAGCGGCTCAACTTCCTGATCGATGTCGGCCTCGACTACCTGACGCTGCGCCGTCCGGCCGCAACGCTCGCCGGTGGGGAGGCGCAGCGGATTCGGCTGGCCACCCAGATCGGGTCCGGCCTCGTCGGAGTCCTGTACATCCTCGACGAGCCATCCATCGGCCTGCATCAGCGCGACAACCGGCGGCTAGTCGAGACACTGCTGCGTTTGCGCGATCTCGGCAACACGCTCATCGTCGTCGAGCACGACGAAGAGACGATTCGGGTCGCCGACCACGTGGTCGACATCGGTCCCGGCGCCGGGGAGCACGGGGGCGAGATCGTCGTGTCCGGCACGCTCGACGACATGCTGACGACGCCGAAATCGCTCACGGGGGACTACCTGGCGGGTCGCCGTTCGATCGTCGTTCCCGAGCTCCGGCGGCGGGGGTCGGGACAGTCGATCAAGGTGATCGGGGCCGCCGAGAACAACCTCAAGAAGATCGACGTGGCGTTCCCGCTGGGAACTTTCACTGCCGTCACCGGAGTCTCGGGCAGCGGCAAGTCATCGTTGGTGCAGCAGATCCTGTCCAAGGCGCTGCACGCTGAGCTGCACGGCTCCCGGGTGCTGCCGGGCAGGCACCGGAGACTCTCCGGGCTGCAGCACGTCGACAAGGTCATCAACATCGACCAGTCGCCGATCGGGCGTACCCCGCGTTCCAATCCGGCGACCTACACCAAGGTCTTCGATCGTATTCGGGAGTTGTTCGCCTCGACCCAAGATGCCCGCATCCGGGGATACAAGCCCGGTCGGTTCTCGTTCAATGTCTCTGGAGGCCGGTGCGAGACCTGCAAGGGCGATGGGACGATCCGCATCGAGATGCACTTCCTGCCCGACGTCTATGTACCGTGCGAAACCTGCAAAGGCCTCCGGTATAACCGCGACACCCTGGCCGTCCGCTTCAAGGGGCGATCAATCGCCGACGTCCTCGACATGTCGGTCGAGGAAGCGCTCACGTTCTTTGCCAATCAGCCCCGAATCGCCCGGGTGCTGCAGACGATCTACGACGTCGGTCTGGGATACATCAAGCTGGGGCAACCGGCGCCCACGCTGTCCGGCGGTGAAGCGCAGCGGGTCAAGCTCTCGTCCGAATTGGGCAAACGCTCCACCGGGAGCACGTTCTACATCCTGGATGAGCCCACGACGGGCCTCCACTTCGAGGATGTGCGCAAACTGCTGGGGGTGCTGCAGCGCCTCGTGGACGCCGGCAACAGCGTGGTTGTCATCGAGCACAACCTCGACGTCATCAAATCGGCCGACTGGATCATCGACTTGGGTCCGGAAGGGGGCGACGAGGGCGGCATGATCGTCGCCGAGGGGACTCCCGAGGATGTGGCCGCAGTGCCCCAGTCCTACACCGGCAAGTTCCTCCGCGACATGCTGAACCAGTAGCCGTCACCGCAGGCCGGCGGAGTTCACTACGCGCCGAATCGCCTCCAGCCCGGCGGCGGCGAACGCCGGATCGGCGTGGCGGTGGCTGTCCCACAGCATCAACCCGAATGCCACCGCCCAGGCCGCAGCTCGCTGCCGTGTCAGTGCTGATACGGGCCCGTATTCCGCCCAGAACCCATCATGGGCCGCCTGATGGAACATGATCCACACGGCGGCGAGATCGGTCGCCGGGTCACCGACGCAGATATCCCCCCAGTCGATCACCGCGCTGATCCGTCCGGTGACCGCCAACACGTTCTTGCTGTGGAGATCCCCATGCAGCCAACACGGCGCGACGTTGATTGCCCTCCCGGCGGCAACGTGTGTCAGGTGGCGCGCTGCGGCGGCAGCACCATCGAGTTCCCTGTCTGCCCGTGTCAGCCGGTCGTCGATCTGCGGCAACCGAGGCGCCAGTGGCCCGCCCCGATAGGGGTTGACGGGCGGGTCGTCCGGACGCGGGATGGTGTGGAGGCGTCGCAAAAACCCACCCAGCCGCGGCGCTTCGCTCGCTTGCAACGGATCCACCAGGGCGGTCTGGCCGGTGAACCACGGAATGACGCTCCACGGCCAGGGGAAGGCGGCGGATGGCCGTCCGCGACGGACCGGCGCCGGAATTGGGATCGCCAGCCGGGGCGCCAACTGGGGGAGCCACGCTTGCTCATGCTCGATGAGCTTGGCGGCGATTTGGCGGCGGGGTAGGCGCACTGCGAGGGCGCTGCCGAGGCGGTAGGTGACGTTGTCCCATCCCTCGGGCCCGGCCGCTATCGGCAACTCGGCGAGATCGGGATGCTGATCGCGCAGCAGCGCCCTCACGCCAGCCGCGTCGATCGCTCGCTCGGCGGCCGGGGGCGTGCCCGGCGGCGAAGGAGACATGCCGAGACGTTACCGACAGCGAGCGTACAGCCGGCCGGCGGCCGCGCCGATATTCTGGCGGTGACCGTGGACAGCAATCGCGCCGACCCCAAGCCCGCCGGAGCCGCCGCTCTCTCCTGGCGGATGCGAGCCTATCCCATCGCGCTGCTCGTTGGGCTGGCTGTGTCGGTCTTGGTGCTGGCGATGCTGGCCAATCGCAGTGAGGCGCCGGCAGAGGATGTCGGCGGCGACTTTCCCGCTTTCTACGGGGCGGCCCGCATCGCCGCCGACGGCGACTGGGAAGAGCTGTATGACTTCGCGCGGCAGGTGGAGGCGCAGCGAGATCTCCAGGCGGAAGAGGCGACGGCTCGGTACTTCGCGTATCCGCCCCAGGTGGCGCTGGTCCACGCCCCATTGGCGGCGTTCGACTATGGATGGGCTTACGTCATCTACACCACGGTCATGTTCAGCCTGCTCGTGGCCGGGATCCGCCTTGCCGAGCCGTTGTTGCCGTTGTTACGCGGCCGCACGTTGCTGGCCGCCGCCGTGGCTCTCTCCTTCTGGCCGATGTTGCGGGCCGTCACCGGCGGCTCCAACACGGCGTTGTCGCTATTTCTCATCGTGGCGGCTTGGCGGCTGATCGCTGATGGGCGCGAGATCACCGCAGGCGTCGTGCTGTCTCTGCTGCTGTTCAAGCCGCAGCTGGCGGTCCCGCTCGTCGGGCTGATGCTGGTAATCGGGATGTATCGGGTTGTGGCCGGAGCTGCCGTCGGAGCCGCCCTTTTCTATGTCGCCGGCGTCCCGCTCCTGGGTTGGTCATGGCCCGCAAAGTGGTGGGATGTCGCCACCGCCTTCGGCGCACTCGACAGCGAAGTCAACGGCTACAGCGCGGTGTCGTGGCTCGGGTTTCTCGAGAACGCGCTGGGCGTCGGCGACCCGATCGCGGTCACCATCGGCTGGTCCCTCGCAGTGGCGACCAGTCTGGGGCTCGTGCTGATATGGAGGTGGGGAGGCCGCCACCGGCTCCCCGCACTGCTGGCCGCCGCTATGCCGGGTATCTTGCTGCTGTCGCCGCACGCCCTATCGCACGACACCGCCATCATCTTGCTCACGCTGGCGGTTCTCTATCACGCCCACCAGTTGCCACGTCAGCTGGCGGTTGCGGTTTGGCTGCTCGGGTTCTCCCAGGCATGGATTCGCCCGATCGGCTTCAGTCCCGGCTTCTTCATGTTGTTGCTAGTCGGATGGTGGACGGTCACCCGGCTGCGCCTGGCGGCTCCGGCGCCGCTGCGGGAACCGGCTATCGAGAAGGCGCCGGGCGTTTGACCGACTGGGATGAGCTGGCCGACTGGTGGGTCGCCGAGATAGCCGATCCCGCATATGCCACGGACGTGCAGCCGATGCTCGACTCGTTGCTCGCCGGGCTGGTCGGTCCGACACTCGACCTGGGCTGTGGTGAAGGACGGCTGGCGGCTGCCCTGCCACCGCCGGTCTTCGGATGCGATCAATCGCTGCCCCTGCTTCAGAGGGCCGCAGCCAAACCCATGGCGGTGGTGCAGAACCGGCTCCCCGACCTGGAGTGGCTGCGCAGTGACGCGGTGAACGTTGCCGTGGCTTGCCTCGTTCTGGAACACATCCCGGACGCCGCCGCCTTCTTCACGGCGACCGCCCGCGTCGTCTCCCCCCACGGCTCCCTGATCGTGGTCGCAAACCATCCTGCCTACACGGCATCCGGGGCGGGACCGGTGATCGATCAAAGCGATGGCGAGGTCCTGTGGCGATGGGGGTCGTACTTCGTCGACAGCGTTGCCGTCGAACCGGCCGGTGAGGGGTCCGTCGTCTTCCACCACCGCCCGCTGAGCCATATTCTCACTGCGGCGGCGTGGGCGGGATGGTCGCTGCAAAGAATGATCGAGGCGGGTCCCAGCCCGGCGACGATTGCCCGCGTGCCCGGTTTGGCGGGCCAGGAGAACCTGCCCCGACTCATCGGGATGCGTTGGCGACTGTAGTTTCGACGAGCGCGCAGCGGAGACGGCCTCGGGGACCGTCTCCGCTGTGAGTCACACCTAGGTGCGGGGTCGTTAGGTGTGCTCGTAGTGGATACGGAGCCGGCGGCGTCGCGGATGAAGGTCCATGCGCATCGCCGCGACCAGCCGTCCTCGGGTTGCGCCGGTGGCGGGTCGGGAGGGCCGCCACCCGTTCCTCCCGAGCGGAAGATCGACCACCTTCAGTAGTCGGAGGTCTCGGCCGATACAAGCTCTCATGGAACACTTCCTTGTCAGCTACGAGTACGGCACCGGAACCGTCTGGGGTCGAGTTGCCGCCGCCGGGGCGCATGAGGTGGTGGCCTACCTCCCGGAAGTCGACATTTGGGAAGAACCACCGCACGGGCTGTCGTCCGCTGATCTGGCCGTCATCGCCCGTCAGCCGGCAGTACCGGTGGACTCACGCAACGCCATCGACGCTCTGCTGGCCAACTTCCAGGGGATGAACGCCGCGCTGGCATGACGCTGCGGCCGAGCCTGCCGTAGTGGCAGCTCGGTAGGCCGGCGGCATTCTCTGAGCACGCCGTCTATACAATCGGGGCGATGCTGCGCCGACCCCCTCCCGCATCGATTCCCGACGCGCCCGGCGTCTACCTCTTCAAAGACTCCGAAGGTCGCGTGCTGTACGTCGGGAAAGCCAAGTCGCTGCGCAAGCGCACCGCCAGCTATTTCGCTCGCGAGCTCGGCCCGCGGACCCGCACCATGATGGCGGCGGCCGACGACCTCGAGTGGATCGTCACCGACAACGAGGTCGCCGCCCTCATGCTGGAGTACAGCCTGGCGCAGAAGCACCAACCGCGATTCAACATCCGGTTGCGCGACGACAAGAGCTTCCCCTATCTGGCCATCACTCGCAACCAGGAATGGCCGCGAGTCATGGTGATGCGGGGCAAGCGGCGCAAAGGGGTCCAGTACTTCGGTCCCTACGCCCACGCCTACGCGATTCGCCAGACGCGGGACCTGCTGCTGCGAACGTTTCCGATCCGTAGCTGCACCGATCAGAAGTTTCGCTCCCACGAGGCGATGGGCCGGCCCTGCCTGTTGTTCCACATCGAGCGGTGCTCCGGTCCCTGTGTGGGGGAGGTGGATCGGGAGACCTATGAGCAATACCTGGACGGGTTCGCCAGCTTCCTCGACGGCAACGGTGACGAAGTCATTGCCGAGCTGGAGGCCGAGATGAGGGAGGCGGCGGCCGTCCTGGAGTATGAGCGGGCGGCGCGAGCGCGCGACCAGCTCACGGCGGTGCGCAAGGCAATGGCGCGCCAGGAGCTGGTGACCCAGCGCCGCGAGTCGTTCGATCTGATTGCGATCGAAGAAGACGATCTCGAGGCCGCTTTGGTCGTGCTCACCGTCAAGAAGGGCCGGGTCACCGGCACTCGATCGATGGTGATCGACAAGGTCGAGGACGTGACCACGGCCGAGCTGATCGGCATCATGATCGGTCAGCTCTATGGCCAGGACCGACCGCCGCGGGAAGTGTTGGTGCAAGAGATGCCCGACAATGCAGAGCTGTCGACCCGATGGCTCGAGGCCCAGCGCGACGGCCCGGTCACCATCCGGGTGCCGCAACGCGGAGCGAAGCGCCGTCTGATGGAGACGGCGCAGGCCAACGCCGCTGAGGAGTTCGGTAGACATCGGCTCAAGCGCGGCAGCGACCACAACGCCCGGGCGCGGGCGCTGCGCAGCCTCGAACAGGAGCTGGGCATGCCGCATTCCCCGCTGCGCATCGAGGCCTACGACATCTCCACGATCCAGGGACGCGATACGGTCGGCTCGATGGTCGTCTTCGAAGATGCTCTCCCCAAGAAGTCGGATTATCGGCGCTTCCGCATCAAGCGGGTGTCGGGTCAGGACGACTTTGCGGCCATGGAGGAGATGCTCGACCGGCGCTTCGCGGCCTACATGACGGACCGCGAGCTGCCCGTGGAAGAACGGGGCAAGTTCTCCTATCCGCCGTCTTTGATCGTCATTGACGGCGGCGTCGGGCAGTTGGGCAGGGCAATGAAGGTGCTGGACAAGTACGGGCTCGATATCCCGGTCATCGGACTCGCCAAACGCCTCGAAGAGATCTACACGCCGAACTCCCGCGAGCCCTTGGTGATTCCGCGTGGCGAGGAAGCTCTCTATCTGCTGCAGCGGGTCCGTGACGAGGCGCACCGATTTGCCGTGGCGTACCATCGCACGGTGCGGGGCAAACGAATGGTCGATTCACTTCTCGACTCGGTTCCCGGCATTGGTCCGGGCCGCAAGAAGCAACTCCTGAAGAGATTCGGTTCGCTGAAGCGGCTGCGCGCCGCCGAGCTGACCGAGCTCGCTGAGGTCGTTCCGGGCAATGTGGCGCTCGAGCTCTACGAAGCCCTGCAGGCGAGCCCGAGCGGGGCGCGGCGCCAGGTTGGAGCATGACGACCTGAACTGCCACTCGGCAGGCGGCGCCTGCTGTACGATCGCGGCACATGAGTGAGCCCACGCCCAAGCTTCCCGCCGGCGCCGGCGGCAGCCCGGGGGGCCTGGCGCCCTTCCTGCTCGGAGTCGCGATGACGATCATCGGCGGCTATCTGCTCCTCGACTCCATCCGAGTGGACGGGTGGGGCTTGGGCTCGCGGCTGATCGGGATCGGAGGGGCCGGCTTGACCAGGGGCATGATCCTGATCCCCTTCATCATTGGAGTTGTCATCATCTTCTACGACAGCCAGAAGTGGTACGGCTGGCTGCTTGCCGGAGGCTCCTTGCTCGGATTCGTAGCCGGCGTGATTGCCAACGTGCGCTTTCGTCTGGAGAACACGGCCGCTTTCGACATTCTCGTGATCTTGGTGTTGTTGTTCGGCGGCATCGGCCTCGTGCTGGCCGGCGTCCGCGACCAGGGACGCCTCGACGAGGTCGGCGCGATTCGATAGCACATGCCTACGTCCTCGCTCGCTATCGCCTACTCGACCCCATTGGGCCAAGCGTGGATTGCGTACCGCGGTGGAACCGTCATCGAGCTCGGGCTACCCGGCCGCAAGCTCAAGTACCCGACCAATGGAGATCCGGGCCGCGACGTGGCCGATCTGTTGGGAGGGTTGAGGCGCTATTGGGAAGGGGGGCCGCTGCCTGCGCTGTCTGAAGCGATGCTCCGCGTGGCGGCCCGCACCGAGACGTGGGGAGCCATCTACCGGGCGGTGGCTTCGATCCCTCGCGGGTCCACGATGACCTATTCGGCAGTGGCGCAGGCGGCGGGACGGCCGGGGGCGGCCCGAGCCGTCGGCGCCGCTATGGCGGCGAATCCATTCGCGCCCGTCATCCCGTGCCACCGGGTGGTCGGTTCCGATGGATCCCTGCGTGGCTACGGCGGGGGACTCGATATGAAGCGCTATTTGCTGAACATGGAAGCGGCGACCGCAGATGGCTAATCCTCACCTCGTCATCGTGACCGGAATGTCGGGGGCCGGCCGCTCGACCGCCGCCAACGTTCTCGAAGACAACGACTTCTTCGTGATCGACAACCTGCCGCCGCGGCTCATCACGAGCGCGGCCGACGAAGCGGGCCTCCTCGAGGGTGGCAGGGAGAAGCTGGCGGTAGTCGTCGACATGCGGGGCGGTGTCACCCTCGCCGATCTGGAAGCGGCGCTCACCGGCCTGCTGCGACGGGGCATACGGACGACCATCCTCTTTCTCGATGCCGATGACCGCGTCCTGGCGCGACGCTTCGAAGAGACCCGACGCTCCCACCCGGTGAAGGAGGGTGATCTTGCTGAGAAGATCGCCACCGAGCGACGCCAGATCGAAGAGATCCGCGGAGCCGCCGATGTCATCATCGATACGTCCGAGCTCAACGTCCATCAGCTGCGAGAGCGGGTGGAGGCGGCGTTTGCGGAGCTGGGCCCTCGTCGCATGCGCATCGACGTCATCAGCTTCGGGTTCAAGAAGGGTCTACCTCGAGTCGTCGATCTGCTGTTCGACGTCCGCTTTCTTCCCAATCCGCATTGGGTCCCGGAGCTCCGCGGTCATACCGGTTTGGACGAGGAGGTGCGGGACTACGTCTTCGGGCAACAGGACGCAGAGGCTTTCATGGAGCGGGCATGGGACATGCTCGAGTTCTTGGTCCCGCGTTACGAGGCCGAGGGAAAGGCATACCTGACGATCGGCATTGGCTGCACCGGCGGCAAGCATCGCTCCGTAGCCATCGCCGAGCAGATCGGCGCCCGGCTGGCGAAGCTCGACATCGATATCTCGGTTCGGCATCGCGACATCCCGGAGGCTGAGCGATGACGGATCAGGAACGCCTGGGCGGGCCCAGATGGCCCGGGGCCATGGTTTCCCTGGAGCCCGACCCGCTGCTCCAGGCATTGGAAGCCGAGTTGGTGGGTCCCAACGTGGTCGCCGTCGGCGGCGGCAGCGGTTTGGCGAAGGCACTGACGGCGATCAACCGCTACGCCGGCCAGACCACTGCGGTCGTCAGCGTCGCCGACGATGGCGGCTCCAGCGGCCGGCTGGCCCCGGTGTTCGACATCCCGCCGCCGGGGGACATTCGGCAATGTCTGCTGGCGCTCACCCCCGATGAGTCGCCGTGGAAGCGACTCTTCGACTATCGCTTTGCGGGAGCCGACGTTGGCGGTCACTCGCTGGGCAATCTGATCATTGCCGCACTGGCCGACATGGAAGGCTCTTTCGAGGCGGCGTTGCTGCGGGTGGAGGCCATGCTGCGAGCATCCGGGTCGGTAATACCGGTGGCCCGGCAGCGGCTCAGCCTCGAAGCCATGGTCGACGGAAGCGCGGTGGTTGGGCAGGTGGCCATCTCGAAGTCGCGCGGCCACATCACGGAGCTGACCGCCGACCCTGGCTCTGTAGAGGCGTCGCCGCGCGCCGTGGAATCCATTCTCGAGGCGGAGCAGATCGTGCTCGGCCCGGGGAGTCTCTACACCTCGGTGATGGCCGCCATGATCGTCCCGGGCATCGTGGAAGCCATCAACCAATCCAAGGCCAGGCTGATCTACGTATGCAATCTGATCACCCAGGACGGGGAGACGCTGGGCATGGACGCAGCCGACCATCTCGATGCACTGCTCAGCTTGACCGGGGTGCGGTCGCCCGCTGCTATTGTCGCCAACGACTCGGCCATCGATATCGAGGCCCCGCTGGCACCGGTCGCGGTCGACGAAGAAGCCATCGCAACCTACGGCGTGGACGTGGTAGCTGCGAATCTCGTGGATCCCGATTCCCCCTGGCCAAACCACGACCCCGCCCGACTGGGTGATGTGCTGGCCCGGTTGGCTTGAACGGATCTCGGAAAGGGTGAGACAACCAATGAAGGTAGCGATCAACGGGTTTGGTCGGATCGGCCGGAACTTCTTTCGGGCCGCCAAGAAGAACAAGGTCGGGTTCGACATCGTCGGGGTGAACGACCTCACCGACGCGGCCACACTCGGTTATCTGCTCAAGAACGACTCGGTTCATGGTCAGTTCGGCGGACAGGTCGAGATCGTCGACGGCGATCTCCTCGTCGATGGTGACCGTTTCAAGGTCTTCTCGGAGCGGGACCCGGAGAACTTGCCGTGGGGCGAGCTCGATGTCGACGTCGTCATCGAATCGACCGGCATCTTCAGCACCCACGAGCTGGCGTCAAAGCACCTCAAAGCAGGCGCCGGCCACGTCGTGATCAGCGCCCCGTGCGGCGATGCCGATATCTCGGTGGTGCTGGGGGTCAACGACGATCAGCTCGATCCGGCGAAGCACAAGGTCATCTCCAACGCGTCGTGCACCACCAACTGTATTGCTCCGATGGCCAAAGTACTCAACGACGCATTTGGGATCAGCCGCGGCATGTTCACCACCGTGCACGCCTACACGAACGACCAGGTGATCCTCGATCTGCCCCACAAGGATCCCCGCCGGGGACGGGCAGCGGCGGCCAACATCATCCCAACGTCCACCGGGGCGGGCTCTGCAGTCGGGAAGGTACTACCGGCGTTGAACGGCAAGCTCGAAGCGAAGGCGTTGCGGGTGCCGGTGCCCGACGGCTCGATCACAGACCTGGTGGCCACTCTTGACGAGGAGGTCACCGTGGCCGAGGTCAACGGTGCATTCCGGGAAGCCGCCGACGGTCCGCTGAAGGGCATCATGCGCTACACCGACGAGCCAATAGTCTCCACCGATATCGTGGGCGATCCGCACAGCGTGATCTTCGACTCGGACATCACGTTGGCGAACGGCAACATGGTCAAGGTGTTCGGCTGGTACGACAACGAGTGGGGTTACTCGAGCCGCTTGGTCGATCTCGTGCAGCGCCTCGCCTGAATTGGAGCTACCCACCCTCGACAGCCTGGACGTAGCCGGCAAGGTTGTGCTGGTGCGCGCCGACCTGAATGTTCCGTTGCAGTCCGGGGCGGTAGCGGATGACTTTCGCATTCGCTCCAGCTTGCCGACGATCGAGGAGCTGCTCAGCCGCAGTGCCCAGGTAGTGGTTTGCTCGCACCTGGGCCGCCCGGGTGGGCGCCCTGATCCCGACCTGGTGATGGATCCGGTGGCGGCCAAGCTCGGGGAGCTGGGGGGCTTCGCGACGGTGAAGGTGGATGCGGTCGTCGGCGACGACGTCAAGGCGGCGATCGCCGCCGCCGGTGACGCGGTCGTGGTGCTGGAGAACACCCGATTCGAGCCCGGCGAGAAGGCGAACGACCCGGAGCTGGCCGGCGCGCTCGCCGACCTCGCCGATGCGTTCGTCCTCGATGCGTTCGGGAGTGCGCACCGCGCCCACGCCTCCACCGCAGGTGTGGCCGCAATGTTGCCCGCGGCCGCCGGCCGCCTCCTGGAAGCAGAGGTGGCGGCGTTGGGCAAGCTGCTGACCAACCCGGTCAAGCCGTTCGTGGTCGTCCTCGGGGGCGCCAAGGTATCGGACAAGCTGGCCGTCATGAAACACCTGCTGCCGCGGGTGGATCTGATGCTGGTGGGTGGCGGGATGTGCTTCACGCTGCTCAAGGCCGGTGGCTACGAGATCGGCAAGTCACTCGTCGAGGAGTCGATGCTCGACGAGGTGGAGGCGTTGCTCGAATCCGCCCATGGCGGCAAGCTGGTGCTCCCCGTGGACATCGTGGCGGCGGATCGCTTCGCCGCCGATGCGGCTCACGAGGTCGTTCCCGCCACCGCTATTCCCGCCGATGCGATCGGCCTCGACATCGGCCCCGACTCTGTTCAACGCTTTGGCGGTGTCATCGAATCCAGCCAGTCGGTCTTCTGGAACGGGCCGATGGGTGTGTTCGAGTGGGAGGCATTCAGGGCCGGCACGGCCGGGGTGGCCGCCGCCGTCGCCAAGGCGTCGGGATTCACCGTCGTGGGCGGTGGCGATAGCGTGGCGGCGCTACGCCTGCTCGGTGGTGCCGAAGACGTCAGCCACGTTTCCAGTGGCGGTGGTGCGGGACTCGAGATGCTGGAAGGGAAGCTGCTCCCCGGTATCGCAGCTCTACGGAAGGCTCAAACAGGAGAGGCTGGGAGTTGACATGCGCAAGGACCTGATCGCCGGCAACTGGAAGATGAACGCCACCCACCTGGACGCCATTCAGATGGTCCAGAAGCTGTCATACCGGTTGAGCGACTCGGATCACGACCGCGTCGAGGTGGTCGTGTGCCCGCCATTCACTGCGTTGCGGTCCGCGCAGACGGTCATCGAGACGGACCATCTGCCCCTCAAGCTGGGGGCGCAGAATTGCCACTATGCGGAGTCGGGCGCGTATACCGGAGAGATCTCTCCGCTGATGCTCGCCAAGCTGTCGGTGTCGTACGTGGTGCTCGGCCACTCGGAGCGGCGGCACATATTCGGCGAGGTCGATGCCGACATCAACCGCAAGGTGAAGGCCGTCTACGACGCCGGGATGACGCCGATCCTGGCAGTAGGTGAATTGGAGCACGAGCGCGACGAGGGCCTCACCGAGGAGCGGGTGCGTGGCCAATTCGTCGCCGGGACCAGCGGGTTGACGCAGGATCAGGTCAACTCATTGGTCGTCGCCTATGAACCAGTATGGGCTATCGGCACCGGTCGGACCGCTACGCCGGATGACGCCGCCGCGGTGTGTGCCTTCATTCGCAGCCTGGCAGCCGACGGCTTCGGCGGCGCCGCCGATCACATGCGGATTCTCTATGGAGGCTCAGTCAATCCGGGAAATGTGGCGGCGATGATGGCCAAGAAAGACATCGACGGCGCGCTCGTTGGAGGGGCCAGCCTCGACCCCGACACGTTCGCCTCGGTCGTCAGATACTGGGTGTAAATCTGGCCCAAGGCGCGTTACCATGCGAGAGGGCTTGACGCAGGCAGAAAAGGGCGGATGAGACATGGGCTGGGAGCCCTTCCACGTGATCATGGAGTTCGAGGTCGGCAGGCGCATCGGTTGGGAATTCGATCCTGGAGCGCTGCGGGAGCACCTCGACTCGGTATGTGATGAGCTCGAAGCCCGCGAGGACACTATCGAGTTTCGCGTGGGCTGTGATTTGATCACCGAGCGAGTCGAGCTCGAGATGGTGGTTCTCGGCAAGAGCCCCAACGATGCGCTGGAGCGCGCCCGCCGTGATCTCGGCGCGGCGATTCGTCAGGCCGGCGCCAAGCACGAGGGCCTGCTGGAGTGGCTCGACGAAGCCAAGGTGCGCCCGCACAGCAACGCATGGTCGGGGCTGCGCACGCCGCAGTGGGTGCGCCGGCGAGTCGAGCTCAAGGTTTAGGCGCGGCGGGCGGTAGCTCGACCAACGGCTTCCTGTCGACGACGGAGCAAGCAGCCGGCTCTCCGCATCAGCGGTAGCCACCAGCAGGACAGGAGAGGCCCACGGGAACCTCGACCCGCATTACTGTCCGCATCGATCGCGGATGGAGGCCCATGCGCCGGGTTGTGAGAATGCTGGGCGTGCTGGCGCTCGTCGCCGCCGGATGCGGTGAAGGGGGCGCCGATCCGTCGGTAGCGGCGACCACGGCGGCGCCCAGCAGCGCCACTCCGTCCGCCACTACGGCGACGTCGACGACCAATGCCGGCCAGTTTTCCAGCACCGCGGCCCCGCCGCGCCGTACCTATGACCCCAACGTACCCCGCTACGGCGGGATCGTCGTCGTCGCCCATGACGAGGAGCCGGCGACTCTCAGCCCCTACGCCCCTGGCGGTTCCAGCGCGGTCGTGGCACTCGTCGGCCAAGCCCACCTCGCAGGTGTCCATGACGTGGACGCCGACACGCTCCAGCTCATCCCCGAGCTGGTGACCGAGTTGCCGACAGTCACCAACGGGAGAGTGGTGGTCAATGTGGACGGCAGCATGGACGTGACATGGCAGCTCCGATCAGCGGCACGGTGGTCAGACGGAACTCCGATCACCGGCGCCGACATGGCGTTCACGGCCGAGTTCATGGCTGCCTCCCGGGAGTGCTCCGGGTTCGGGCTGACGCCCGATCCGCTACCGGAGTTCGAGCTGATCTCGGTAGAGGACAAGAGCTTGACCGCCCGCTTCTCCACCGCGTCGTTGCGTTTCGAGACGCTGTTCCCATGGCTGGTCCCCAGCCACGTCGTCACCGGATCCGACTACTGCGAGGATTGGAACAGCCAGATCTGGCCGGCCGCCGGACCCTTCGTAATCGAGGAGTGGGTCGACGACGATGCTGGGCGCCGGCTCCGGTTGGTGCGTAACGCCAACTACTGGAAGATCGACGGAGACGGCAACCAGTTGCCATATCTCGACGCGGTGGAGTTCGCATTCGTCCCGGAGGCCGGCGACGTCTTGTCCAGCTTCGCCCAGCGGGAGGTCGACGTGATAAGCCCGTCAACGCCGATACGCGACATTCCACTCGAGCTGTGGCAGCGGCCCGGCGTCGACTTCCAGATCGTTCCCGGGCCGATCTGGGAGCACCTCAACTTCCAGTTCGGTCCCAACAATCGCAATCCGGAGTCCTTGAACCTCTACCTCGAGTTCCGGCGAGCGGTGGCGCACGCCATCGACCGCCGGGCGCTGCTCGACGCTGCAGGCTACGAGTGGCTGGAGGTGTCGGACGGCTTCGTGGGGCACTTCACCCGCACCGTGGGCAGCGAGCCGTGGGCGCAGTACCCCTACGACCCGGGGCGGGCCGGCGAATTGCTGGCCACCGCCTGTGAGCTGGCCGGGCGCGACTGCGCGACAACGCCGCCGCGGATCATCTATTCGACCACGGCAAACGCCCCCTACCGACCTGCGGTCGCCCGCGCGCTCTCGGATCAGCTGGCGAGGGTGGGGATAGCGGTCGAGCTGCAGCTCGAGGACTCGCAGCTGTTCTTCAGTGACACGCTCGAGGAGGGCACATGGGACATGGGGGCGTGGGGATGGGCCGGGTTGCCGGGCGCGGGGCCGCTGGTCGAAGCGGTCTCCGTCTTCCACCCGGCGGAACCGCCGTCGCCGGGGCGCAACTTCTATCGATGGGGCACGCCGGGCTCGACGGTTGAGGGCCAGGAAGCGGTCCTGCAGGCGCAACATCTCATCGATGAGATGCGAGCCACCGTCGACGCCGACCGGATCTTCTCGCTGGCTGTTCAGCTGGAGCGGATCATCGCCGACCAGGTAGTGATCATTCCCCTCAATGGCCGGGCCGTCGTCGGTGGCGTCTGGGCCGACGAGATACAGGGTTTCCGCATGAATCCGTCGACGGCAGGACCCACGTGGAACATCGAGTCCTGGTACCGGGTGGGAGAGTGAGCCGGGAGGCAGGGGACGTTCCGGTCGTTACTACTGTGGCCCCATGGCAACACTGATCTTGCTCCGGCACGGCCAGAGCACTTGGAATCTAGAGAACCTGTTCACCGGATGGACTGACGTCCCGCTGACTGCCAAGGGCGTCGCCGAGGCCGAGGAGGCAAGCCGCCTGCTGATGGAGGCCGACTTGCTGCCCGACGTGTCCCACACCTCTGTCCTGCGACGCGCCATCGACACCCTCAACGTGACCCTGGCGGAGTGCGATCGGGGATGGATACCGGTGAGTCGTCATTGGCGGCTGAACGAGCGACACTACGGCGCACTACAAGGCCTCGACAAGAAAGCCACCGCCGCCGAGCACGGAGACGAGCAGGTCCACATCTGGCGACGCAGCTATCGGGTCCGGCCTCCCGCCCTCGAGCCATCCGATCCACGCCATCCCCGCCACGACCCCCGCTATGCCAACCTGCCCCCTGAGCTCCTTCCCGCAACTGAGTGTCTGGCCGACGTGGTGGAGCGGATGCTGCCCTACTGGTACGACGCCATCGTCCCCCAGCTCTACGACGGAAAGCGTGTCATCGTGTCTGCCCATGGCAACAGCTTGCGGGCACTGGTGAAGCACCTCGACGGGATCTCCGACGAGGAGATCTCGTCGCTCAACATCCCGACCGGCATCCCCCTCGTATATGAACTGGACGAAGACCTGCGGCGCGTCACGAGTGAGTATCTGGGAGATCCCGAAGCAGCCGCGGCGGCCGCGGCGGCCGTGGCTGAGCAAGCGAGTACCCGCTGAAGCAAGTCGGGTCTCCTGGGAAATGCTGGTCGGAAAGACTTGCGTAGTCGGTCATCTCCATCCATACTTCTGCGAGCTAAACCCGCTGTTCAATCAGCGGGATGCGTGTGAAAGGGACTCCCTTGCTAGCTGGGATCGTTGCGGCAATCCACGCAATCGTCTCCTTACTACTCATCTTCTTGATCCTGCTTCACGCGGGTCGAGGGGGCGGTATGTCCGACATGTTCGGCGGAGGCATGAGCAGTGGCAGCTTTGGCGGATCGACTGTGGTCGAAAAGAACCTCGACCGCATCACCGTCGCCGCCGGGGTTCTGTTTGGTGTGACCACGGTCGCTCTGACTTTGGTGTGGCGATAGCCGACGGGTGATCGTTAGCCGAGTACCTGGCTGGGGAACCGAGGCAATTTAAGGAGGCAAACTTGACTCGACTGTGGCATAGCCGCGCCGTGGTCTTTGGTGCCCTGCTCCTGGCTTTCGCTCTGGTAGCCGCCGCGTGCGGCGACGGCGATGTCGGGGACGACACCACCACGGCGGCGCCCACAACAACGGAGGGTCCGACAACCACCGCCGCGGCCACGACTACGGCCGCGCCTACGACGACGGAACAACCTGGTAAGCCGTATGGCGGAGAGGTCATCGTGGCGGACGACCAGGAGCCGCCGACGCTCAATACCTTCGCTCCTGGTGGTGACAACCAGATCGTATCCACCATCGGCCAGGGCTACTTCGTCGGCGTCCAGGAGATCGACGGGTTCACGCTCGAGCTCATCCCAGAGCTCGTGACCGAGCTACCGACGGTCGCCAACGGTGGTGTGACGGTCAACGACAACGGCTCCATGACGGTCCGCTACACGATCGTCGACGAGGCCGTGTGGTCCGACGGGGTTCCGATCACTGGTGAGGACTTCCAGTTCACGCTGGACATCATCCTCGACCCGGACCTGCCCACGTTCAAGGCGACGTACGAGGACATCATCGACTCGAGCTTCACGGAGAAGACATTCGAGTACACGCTGGAGGCGCCGACTCAGCAGTTCGAGCTGCTCTTCGACACGATCATCCCCAAGCACGCCGTTGAGGGCTCGGACTTCATCGGCGACTGGGACGACACGATGTGGCCATCCGGCGGGCCGTTCATCTTCGATACCTGGCAGAAGGGCGAGTTCGTCAAGCTGGTGCGCAACGACAACTACTGGAAGTCCGATCCGGAGACCGGGCAGCAGCTGCCCTATCTCGATTCGGTGATCTTCCGGTTCATCCCGGTGACGGAGTCGATCATCAACGCCTTCCGGGCGCGTGAGGTCGATGTGATCCAGCCGCCGCCCTCGACGGCAACGATCGAGACTCTGCAGGCCCTCGAGCCTGATGGGGCTGCGGTCGAAGTGTTGTCGGGAACGGTTTGGGAGCACATCAACTTCCAGTTCGGTGAGAACCGTCTGGAGCGCAACCCAGACTCGTCCAACGAGAGCTTGAACTACCGCAAAGCGGTGGCCCATGCGATCAACAAGAGCCTGATCGTCGACGAGATCCTTGCCGGCCAGGTGGAGCCGCTCGACTCGTTCGTCGAGGTCTTCGCCCCCAACCTCTCGCAGGGGTCGTGGGCGCAGTACGACTACAACCCGGAGACCGCCCGCACCTATGTCGAGGCGGCCAAGACAGAGCTGGGCAAGGACACGATTTCGACGGTCTTCTCCACGACGTCCAACAACGACGCTCGTGTGAAGCTGTCGGAGCTGTTCGTGAACATGTTCACCGACGTCGGCATCGTGTACGAGAACCAGCTGGAGGACTCACAGATCTTCTTCGGCGAGACCCTGGACTTCGGTCTGTGGGACCTCGGCGAGTGGGCGTGGGGCAGCTCGCCGGGCTTTACCGGCTTGGTCGGCATCTTCGACCTGTGGGATCCGGAGCTTCCGCCACCCGACGGTCAGAACTACTACCGCTGGGGCACTGAGGCTGTGACCGGTGCGTCCGTCGAAGGGTTCAACCAGGGCCCGTCGGTTGTCATCGACGAGTTCACTGCCCGCTACGCGGAGATCCGCGACGAGCTGAACGCCACCGTCGACGTCGACATGCTGGTGCCGCTCATTGCAGAGGCAGAGTCGATCCTGGCGGACCAGGTTGTGTTCGTCCCGCTCTACGCCCGTCTGGTGACGGCCGCGGTGTGGGCCGACGAGGTGGGTGGCTTCAAGCACAACCCGACTCAGGCTACGCACACCTGGAACATGGAAATGTGGTACCGGACCGATCTCTAGAAGAGCGGCACCGGGAATGATGTCAGCAGGGCCCCCGTCACGGGGGCCCTGCTGCATCTACGCATTGGGTGGCAGGTAGCGCGGTGAGGTTTGTGGTAGACAGCATTCTGTCGGTCGAGGAGGCCTTCGGCAGAGTGGCCGACTTCGGGAAGCTGGATCGGTGGGACCCCTTCGTCCGCTCGGTGCGCCTGCTGGCGGGTGACCCGTTCACCGTCGGCGCCACGTACCTGTTGCGGGCGCCGGGTGGGTTCGCCCTCGTTTACGAGCTGCGGGCGCTGGAGCCGCCGCGGCTAGTCCGGTACGCCGGCGGCACCAGCCGAGGGGGGTCGACCGACACAATACGTGTCGCGCGCCGCGGAGCCGGCTCCCGGGTCACCATCGAGTCGACCCTGGAGTTTCGAGGATGGGTGCGACTGATCGGGCCGGCGGTCCGGCTGGCAGTGTGGGGAGGCGGCCGGCTGGTGTCGCTTCCAGCGCTGCGCCGCTACCTCAACCCACCGTGAGGTTGCTCGGATCCGTCACCACTCCATGACCGAAAGCCGATCACCGGGCTCCTGCTTCGGGTCTGCCCGGTCTACCCCTCCTGCTTCGCCCTGAGTCATCCTTCGCTATTGTGTGGTGCAGCAGACGAGCCGGAGGCAGGCCATGTTCGCATACATCGTTCGGCGGCTCGTCTACGGCATTGTGACCCTGCTGGCGTTGAGCCTGGTGGTGTTCCTGCTGATTCAAGCCTCCGGCGGTGGCCCGCTCGACCGGCTGAAGCTGAATCCCCGCATGCAGGGAGTCATCGCGCAGTTGACGGAGAAGTGGGGCCTCGACAAACCCATCATGCAGCAGTATTTCACGTGGCTGAGGAACTTCGTCACCCCGGCCGACGTGGCCCCTGAGCCCGGGCTCACAGTCTTGTTCGGAAAGATCGGCTTGCGCGGTTTGATGCCGGTCTTCACGGTCCTGGCCGCCGGCATCTACACCGCCTGGGTATTCCTGGCCAAGAGCGCCAGGCCGTGGTGGCGCCCGTTTCGGGCCTTCAGCACGGTCTTCGTTTGGATCGTCGTCCTGTGGCTCGCCAAGTCCCGTCTCGTCTTCTCGCTCACCTGGGGCGAGTCGTTCCGCGGTGATGGCCCCGTGTGGGACAACATCTTCGGTGCCGCCGGCGCCACGTTCCGGCTGGGCTTGGCCGCGCTGATCTTGGCGCTGATCATCGGGATTCCCCTCGGTATCTATCAGGCTATCCGCCAGTACTCGTTCTTTGATCAGGTCGGCACCACTTTGTCGTTCGTGGCTTTCTCCACTCCGATTTTCATCACCGGGATTGGCTTCCAGCTGCTGCTGGCGCTCTACATGGAGAAGTGGACCGGCGTGAAGCTCTTCTTCGTCACTGGCATGTCCGATCCCGGTTACGGCAATCTCGGGTTCATGGCGCAAATAGGCGATGTCGTGCGCCATCTGACGCTGCCGGCGATGTCGATCGCGTTGATCTCGATCGCGGGATACTCCCGGTTCCAGCGGGCGTCGATGCTGGAAGTCATGCACAGCGACTATCTGCGAACCGCCAAAGCCAAAGGACTGCCGCGGCGGCGCGTCATTCTCAAACATGCGTTGCGCAACGCGCTAATCCCGATCGTCACCCTGGTGTCGCTCGACATCGCCGGCATCATCGGTGGGGCGATCATCACGGAGTCGATCTTCGGCTGGCCGGGGGTGGGGCGCCTCTACATCCAAGCCATCAACGCCGTCGATTACCCGACGGTGATGGCGGTGGTCATGGCGATCGGCATCGGCATCGTGCTGATGAACATCGTGGCCGACATCCTCTACGGAGTCCTGGACCCACGCGTCAGGTATGACTGATCTCGTCAGCCGCCCCGAGGAAGGCGGGGCGCTTCCGCCGGATGACGCGGAGGGCATGGCCGTCGAGCCGATCACCCAATGGGACCTGTTCATCACCCGGCTCCGTCGCCACCGCCTCGCCATGTTCTCGGCGATCTACCTCTTCATCGTCCTGATGGTCTCGTTCGTGGCGGCGCCGCTGCTGAAGTGCGACAAGGGTGCCACCGTGTGCGATCCGCCGCAGATATGGGACTACACAGATCAGTTGCGGGACGACACCGGTCGGATTCTCGTCAACATTCCGCCGCGGGCCGAGCTGCCATTCGGCACCGACGAGCTGGGACGGGATGTCCTGACCCGGGTGGTCCACGGCGGCCAAGCCAGCCTCACCGTAGGGCTGGTCACCGGGTTGTTGGTGGCTTCCATCGGAACGCTGGTCGGGGCGCTGGCCGGGTATTACCCGGGCATCGTCGATCAGGGCCTGATGCGACTCACCGACTTGATACTGGGACTGCCGCTGTTACCGGTGGCGATCGTCGTCGGCCGGGTGCTGCCTGAGCTGGTCTTCCTTCCCCAGTGGATGAAGCAGGGGCCCTGGGGCATCTCGTTCCTGTTGGGTTTCCTATTGTGGGGCAGCCTGGCGCGCATCGTGCGCGCCGAGTTTCTGTCGCTGCGCGAGAAGGAGTTCGTCGAGGCGGCCCGGGCGGCCGGAGCCGGCGACCGCCGCATCATCTTCCGCCACATGCTTCCCAACGCCATGAGCCCGATCATCGTGCAGACGACACTCATCGTCGGCGCCGCGATCATCATCGAGGCGGCGCTGTCCTTCCTGGGCTTCGGGGTGCGACCACCTACGCCCACATGGGGCGGCATGGCGGCGTCGGGCGCCGGAGTCGCTTTCCGCGGCTTCTGGTGGGAGCTGGTGTTCTCAGGCCTTGCCCTGGTATCGACGGTGTTGGCAGTCAATTACATCGGCGACGGTCTGCGCGACGCGCTCGACCCGACGCAGACGATCGAGCGAAAGTAGCCGCGATGGCAGAGAGCCTCCTCTCAGTAAGGAACCTGCGCACCTACTTCAGCACCGAAGAAGGGGTGGTACGGGCGGTCGACGGCGTGTCTTTCGACATGGCGGTGGGGGAGCGCCGCGGCGTGGTCGGCGAGTCCGGCTCGGGCAAGTCAGTGACGGCGATGTCGATCATGCGGCTGATCGAGCCGCCGGCCGGTGACATCGTTACCGGCACGATCGAGTTCCAGGGCCGGAACCTCTTGGAGCTCCCCGAGGACGATATGCAGGAAGTGCGGGGCGGCAAGATCGCAATGATCTTCCAGGACCCGATGACGTCGCTCAATCCCGTCTATACGGTCGGGGACCAGCTGGTCGAGACCATCATGCTGCATCAGCACGTCAACAAGAGAGACGCGCGGGAGATCGCCATCGAGGCCCTGAACGATGTGCAGATTCCCGCCGCGCAGTCACGGCTCGAGGACTACCCCCATCACTTCTCCGGCGGCATGCGGCAGCGGGTGATGATCGCGATGGGTTTGTCGTGCAACCCGGATCTGCTGATCGCCGATGAGCCCACCACTGCGCTCGACGTGACCATCCAAGCTCAGATCCTCGATCTCATGTTGAAGCTCGCCGACGATCGCGGTACCGCCGTGATGCTGATCACCCACGACCTCGGCGTGGTGGCCGGATTCTGCGACACCGTCCAGGTCATGTACGCCGGGGCGATCGTCGAGTCGGGATCGGCGCGTCACCTGTTCAACGATCCGCAGCATCCGTATACGTGGGGCCTGCTGGGCTCGATGACTCGACTCGATGAGTCGCACACCGAGCGGCTCCACTCGGTCTGGGGGGCGCCCCCGTCGTTGATCAACCCGCCGCACGGCTGCCGGTTCCATCCCCGGTGCGATTTCGCTCAGGACATTTGCCGGTCCCGGCTTCCGGCGCTGCGGCCGAGCGGCAGTCCCGATCAGGAGGCGGCATGCCATTTCGCCACTGAGCTCGACCTCAAGTCGCTCAGCGTTCGTGAGGTGAGCCGCTCGTGACGAATATCGCCGACCAGCCCATGGACGTCGATCTCGGCCAGCTGCCGGAGGATGTGCTGATCCGAGTCGACGGCCTGGTCAAGGAGTTCCCAATCAAACGGGGGATCTTCTTCAAAAAACAGATCGGCGCGGTGCACGCGGTCTCGGACGTCTCTTTCGAGATCAAGCAGGGGGAGACTTTGGGCCTCGTTGGTGAGTCCGGCTCCGGCAAGTCAACCACCGCGCGTTGCCTGCTGCGGTTGCTCGAGCCGACTGCAGGCCGGGTGTACTTCCAACACACCGGCCTCGAGCGCCATGACTTGCCACCGATCGTCGACATAGCCACCGCCGACAAGGACACCCTGCGGATCCTGCGCGAGGAGATGCAGATCGTCTTCCAGGACCCATTCGCCAGCCTGAACCCGCGTATGACCGTGGCCTCGATCGTCGCCGAGCCGCTGATAGTGCACGGGGTGGGCAGTGCCCAGGACCGTCTCGACAAGGTCAAGGAGCTGCTCAAGCTGGTTGGGCTCAGCCCAGAGCACACCAATCGTTACCCGCACGAGTTCTCCGGCGGCCAGCGGCAACGCATCGGCGTTGCCCGCGCGCTGGCGCTCAACCCTTCGCTCATGGTGCTCGACGAGCCGGTTTCGGCACTCGACGTGTCCATCCAGGCCCAGGTGCTCAACCTATTGACCGACCTACAAGAGCAGTTCAACCTCACGTACCTGTTCATCGCCCACGACCTGTCCGTGGTGCGCCACATCTCCGATCGCGTGGCCGTCATGTATCTCGGCAAGCTGGTTGAGGTCGCCGGCCGCGACGACATGTACAAGCGGCCGATGCACCCCTACTCCCACGCTCTGCTGTCGGCGGTCCCGATCCCCGATCCGGAGCTGGAGGTCGCCCGGCGACGGATCATCCTCGAAGGTGACATCCCCTCACCGGCTAATCCTCCGCCGGCGTGTCGTTTCCACACTCGGTGCCCGAAGTTCGTTGCCGGCACCTGCGATGTCGACGACCCGCCGCTGCGCGAGGTCGAGCCGAGCCACTGGGTGGCATGCCACTTCCCCGAAGCGAAGGTGATGTTCTAGACCCGCCACGGCGCGGCGGGCATTGGACCCTGCGGCGGCCCGAGCACGCCGCCCCTGTATACTCCCGGCCGCCTCTCAGGTCGGAGTGGCGGAATTGGTAGACGCGCTAGGTTGAGGGCCTAGTGAGCTTTTAGCTCGTGGAGGTTCGAGTCCTCTCTCCGACACCAGACTCAACTACACGCGGCCGGGACTCGACGACGACCCGGCCGTCGTGGTGGTAGGTGATGTCGATCCCCATCTCGGCGTAGACCTTGGCCTTGTCCGCCGGGTCCGCTGCGCCCAGAGCGGCGCTGATGTCCTGCAGGCTGGCGACAAGGGCCTTGATGTCCTCGGTGGTCAGCTTGGTGGCGGGGGTT
>JBFIXI010000062.1:0-25599 GCA_041605955.1 Acidimicrobiia bacterium | reverse complement strand
TCGGCACGCGCCCCCCTTCCAGCCGCCTACAGCGGCTGTCCCCCCTCCGGGGGGACCCACGCGCGACCCTTTCTGCCGCCTCCTAGGAAGGAGGGCTAGCCGGGCCGTCCACCGAGCGGGCGGGGCGGATCGGTCAGCCGCTAATCCCGCTCGACTCTCACTAGACCTCGCGCCGACGTCCACGACTCCACGACGAGCTTGGTGGCGTCGGCGTTGAGGCTGGTGATGACGACCTCGGTTATGTCGGCAACGAACATCTCCCCGTCGGGTTGGTCGCTTGCGTCATCGGTGGTGATCGGGCCGACGAGGATGGCTCGTCCGGCGATCTTCGCCTCGCCGGGCCACTCCGCCTCCTCGCCCTCCTCCGGATGAAAGGTCGGGCCGTGCAAGGCAAAGCGGGGATCCCGTTTCAGGTCCGCTCCCTTTCGTGCGCCGATCATCGAGCCGAATCGCAGATCTTCGCGGGAGAACTCGCACTCGATGCCCGAGATACGTGGGGAGCCGTCGGCCCGTATCGTTGCAATCGTCTTGTGACGCCCGGCGTCGAACAGCCGTTCCACCCGGCTCGCGAACTCCGGTTCGGACGCAACGATCGTCTTCCACGCGGGCACGGACACAGCCTATTCGGCCAGTCGGCATGATCACGGCTCGATGACATCCACGTTGAGATGGTGGAATCGCTCGGCGCCGAGTCGTCCAGGCGCCAGACGAGGCGAGTCGCCGCATCTGGTTTGGGCGGGCCTGAGACACGCCGATCAGCCGCTCGATCATTGGTATGACTCCCCTCTGGAGCACCATGCCGCCTCATACAAGCGCACCCACCCGTCCCCACTCGTCGTCCCATCGACTCGCCGTGTACGGAACACTCGCCTCGGGCCGTCCCAATCACGGCCAACTCGAAGCGTGAACTTCGACGATTGGCCTTCTCCGTGCGGCTGGATGTCTCATGCCGTTCTCGATCGAGCGCGGACGTGGTGTTCTTTCCGGAGTGTCCAGGGACTACGCTCCGCTCGCCGTGCAAATAGCGATTGTCTTGTATCCGGGACTCACCGCATTGGACGCAGTCGGGCCTTATGAGGTTCTCAGGTTGTTACCCGACGCGGAGATCCGCTTCGTTGCTGGCGAGGTGGGGCCGGTTGTCACTGACAGCGGAGTCTTGGTGCTGGGTGCGACGCACTCTTTCGAGGAGACGCCCTCGCCGGACATCGTTCTTGTTCCCGGTTCGGAGGCTGACACCGCCACAGCGATGGCTGACCGAACCTTGATCGACTGGCTGCAAAAGGTCCATGAGACAACCGAATACACCTTGTCGGTCTGTTCCGGCGCACTAGTACTCGCTGCAGCCGGGATACTCGACGGGAAACCTGCAACAACGCACTGGATTGCCCAAGGTCGCCTCGAGAGCTTTGGGGCTGAACCACGTCGTGAGGAGCGGATTGTCGAATCTGGGAAGGTGATCACCGCTGCTGGAGTGTCAGCCGGTATCGACTTAGGTCTCCATGTTGTCGGCCAAGTCGCTGATCCTGAGCGGGCTCAGATCATCCAACTCCTCATCGAGTACGATCCGCATCCGCTGTTCGACTCAGGCCACCCATCCAAGGCATCACCCGAAGTCTTCGAAGCAGCCCGAACCGAGATGCTCACAAGAAGCCGGAACCGCCGCAACGCCATCTCGATACCGAAGGTGCTGTGGGGTCAGGCACTCAACCGGATCCGAAAACGCTGACCCGACCCACAGAGCGCGTCGCTACATCACCGGCACTCGGCGCTACCTGGCCCTATCGCCCCAATGGCTGTCATGGCCGTTGCACGATCTGGGCCTGCCGGCGCTCTGTCGGGTTGCGACCAGGCCGAGGTCCTGTACGGATCCTGAGTTGCAGCCCGCCGGAGTCAGTCGCTCTTCTCCTCGAAGTAGGTCTGGTAGGCCGTCAAGAAGGCGTTCCCCGTCTTGGAGCTGCCGAACCTCTGGTAGAAGAAGCCCAAGAACCCTGGGGCCTCGACGTCGGTCATGACAAGGCGATATGTGACTCTGGAGTCGCCGGCAGTGAATTCCTCAGCGAAATGCGACGTTGTCGTGACCTTCGACCCCGCTTCATACACCTCGTCGAATTCCACGACTACGCGATCCGCCTCAATGCGTCGGGAGATATTCGAGCGCTTCATCACACCCTCGTTGGTTCTGATCGTCACCGAGTCACTCGCTTGGTCCATCAAATCGACGCTCGTCAAGCCTGGCATCAGGCGGACGATGTCGACATAGAGCTCGCCGGGATCCTCGAGGGCATGCCTAACTTGTCCAATGTCGCAGTCGATCTCACATGATCCTTCGTACCAAACGGACACCGGGATTCCTCTCGTGGCCTTGGGGGGCTACACATCACAGGGTACGGCCTTCGAACGGGAGCTCCCGCCTGATGATCCCATCGCCGCCCCCTCGCGGCTAACGAGGACCATTGCTCACGGAGCCGCCATCCTGTGTCAGAGGCCGACGGCTCCGAACGACAACTCACCTGCACGGCACCGGCGCCGCCCATGAAGGTAAACCGGGCACGACGTGCTGATACCTGAACGCGTTGGTGGCAACTAGCAACCCACCGCAACCAGATCAATACGCACTGATCATCGACCGCCCCAAGCGACATCGCACACCCCGTTCCGAGCAAGCTTGGCAATCTCCCGCTAATGCGTGCAGCGGTGTCCGCTAAGGCGGCGGCTGGAGACGGCCGACAATTACTCATTGCCTTCTTGGGCGTGGATTCTCCCGGGCCTGGAGCAGAGATGAGACGTGCCTTCGCAATTGCGACCGTCACGATGAGCTTGATCGCATCCGCCTGTGGAGGCGGCGACGCGACGGCGCCCAGCCGGCCCGCCAACACCGGCCCGATCACCACAACCCTGCCGCCTCCTTTGGAGGGCACGGTGCTGCCCGTGAGCCAAGAGTTCTGGCACAGCGGGTTCCACGTCCGCATCGAAGCGGCCGAGGTGTGGACCACAACGACCCTATTGACCAATCGGATCTCTCATTGGCTCACGCTTCGAGGCGACTTCGCGAACCAGGGTGCGGAGATCGCCACCTTCGAGCCTGAGATGGCGATCGTGGCAGGCGGCGTCTCCTACAACAAGCGGGGAGGCGATCCGCCCCGGCTCCTGCCGGCGACCTCGGCTCTCGGCGAGCTCACGTTCCTGATCCCGGATGACCTCGACCTGCAGGCGGCACATTTAGTGATCGGCGCACCCGACGAGAGTCAGGCCCGCATACCACTCGGCTCAGATGGAACCGCGATTCGACTGCAGCCGACCGAGCTGGCGATCAGCGGCGCAGTCGCCATGGAGCTCGTCGACTTCACGTTCACCGGAGGGTCGCTGCGCTACGACATTCCGGACTTGCACCGCCAGCTGGATTCCGGCAAGGCGGCGCTGACCCTCCACTTCGACGTAACCAGTCGCCATACGCGTGATACCCGGATCTCGATGGACGACGTTGCCCTAGTGCTCCCCGACGGATCCGTCGTGGCACCAGCGGTGGCCGAGCTAGGGCCGTTGCCCGGAGGCGACGATGGCGTCAACACCGCCGATCGATCCGTTAGCTTCGTCGTTGACGAGATGCTCACCGGCGACTTGACACTCCAAGTGCAGCTGGACCCGCGTCTGGTGGTGGACGATGGCGCTACCGAGGCCATCTTCACTTTCACCCTGTAACAGCACATCTCGGCACGACGACCCATGGAGCGACGCTGCCGTCTACGGCCCGGCCGGCCACATCGTCGTGGCATCTCACCTGTCGGCCTATCGCGAACCCGGCCAGCTGCCGACTACCGACTCCATCCTGACCGTCGCGGTCTCGGTCCGGAAGAACTTGAAGAAACACCACGTGGCCACTGCCGTCAACACGTGCCACACCGCATGCGCCTGGAGCACCGAATCGGGTTGACAGGCTGCGTGGTCGCCGGTCCCGGTGAGCCAGATGGCGTAGGCGACCATGAAGGAACCGATTCCGGCCCAGAACCACGGCGTGTAGCGGCGCCTCCCCGGCGGTGGATTGGAGGCGACCACCCCCGGCAGCCAGAACAACACGACCCACCAGTATTCGCCCAGATCTCCGAGAATCTCGGCCGGAGTGATGCCGAACACGGCGGCCACCGCAAAGCCGACGAATCCCGACCACAGCCGAGCGGGCGGCGACCACCGCCGATACAGCACCTCGGAAACGACCCAGATCCCGATCGACACACCGAACAGGTCGAGTCCGATGCCGAGATCCGAGCCGAACGCCCAATACGCCACCGCATACAGCCCGAGCAAGGTGCCGTACGCAGTGAAGAAGGTGCGCTGCGACCATCTCGCCAGCGAGGCCAGGTTGAACAGCCAGGGAATGAGGATGTAGCCGACCATCGACACGTTGTCGAGCCACGCGCCGAAGAAGGTGTGGGTGCCGTGCATGAGCATCGAGCCGGGACCCAGAAAGACGACGGCGACCGCATACAACAGGGCCACCGGCTGCTGACCGAAGAACCGGTTACCGGCCGGAGCTGTCGCCGCATCGTCCCGGGAGAGGACGCTCAGCATTGCCAGTCCGGCCGCGACGAAGCCCAAGTTGCCGAGCGTGTTGACCGGTTCGCGCAGCAAGCCGCGGCGGACGCGCTCACACCACCGCGACACGTCGCCGATGGGTGACTCGTTGGCAGCCGCCGGCCCGAAACCGACCCAGGCGAAGACGACGTAAGCAAGCGCGAACCCCGCCAACGCCATGAGCGCTATTCGGAGGGGTGACGGCCGCGTCATCTGCGCAACGATACCGACGGGTCTACCTCGTCAGAGTCGCCGAGACGCCATCCTCGCAGCCGAGGGCCTTGGCGGCGAACACGGCGGGAGGCGCGTGCTTGGCGCCGCCGTTACCGGCGGGCCCGCTGCGAATCGCAGGGAACCGCGGGACGAAGCCGACGAGTCACCTGCCCTTGAGCATCGTCAGCAACATGACGCTGGGCTCGATCGCCATTACGGAGTGGCGGAGATTCGCCGGCATGTGCACCCACGAGCCTGGGGTGAGCTCTACAAAGTCCTCACCGAGCCCCACCCACAGGCGCCCACGGAGCACTTCGACGATGGCCGCAACCGCGGCAGTATGGTCGGTCAGCTCCTGTCCAGCGTCGAAGGCGAAAGCGACGACGCGAATCTGCTCGTCCTTGTAGAGCACCCGGCTCAGCGTTCCTTCTTCCGGAATTGCCACTTCAGCTGCGATGTCGCCAAAGACTGTGGGCGACGATGAATCGTCCATCCGCTGGATCATAGGAACGGTGGTAATCGCTGGCATCGAACACCGAGTGTCAGCGGGTCTTCGACCCGTCGCCTCCACTCGGGAATCGGCGGCTCGGACCTCCGCCGGTAGTGCCACGTCTGTTGGCACTCGCATCGGCAGACCGAGCGGATCTCGCAGCGGCGTCGTCCACTGCCCGATGAGTTGCAGACGGCTCACCGATCCCGAGAGCCGTTTGATTACTCCCAGCTGAGCCCCAGCGTCGGCTCGTCGTGGTGCTTCGTCGTAGGAGCGGGGCGCATCTAGAACCTCATTCCCAGCTCAGCCCCGACCAGGAAGCGCCCGACCATGAGGCTCCGGCCCACGATGTTCCCGACCAGGACCCACCGGACCAACTGGCACCCGACCAGGACGCCCCCGACCACGATGCACCGGACCATGAAGCTCCGCTCCACGAGGCACCCGACCAGCTGGCACCCGACCAGGACGCCCCCGACCACGATGCACCGGACCATGAAGCTCCGCTCCACGAGGCACCGTTCCACTCTCCGCCGCTCCACGACGCGCCGGCAGCGCTGGCCGTCGACCAAGAGGCGCCGTCCCATGCATTGCCCATGATGTCCTGCTCGCCTTCGAGCGCCACGCCGTCGGCCTCGAGGTGCTCGCTGCCCCGGGCGCCTTCGAGCGTGCCCAGACCCGTAGCGAGAACGTGGTTCTGGGCGGCGCCCGGCGACTCCCACCAGGTGTTATGCAGGTTGATCAGCCCGGCACCCTGGCAGCGGGTCGAAACCTTGCGATAGGGCTTGGCTCCCTGCGCCAGCACGCTCTTGACGTCGTCCGGCGAGTACTCCGGATTCCGCTCCAGGACGAGGGCTGCGGCGGCGGCTACGACGGCTGCAGATTGGCTGGTGCCGGACCCGAGGAAGAACCTGTCAGCGACCCGAGCGCTGGAGTGCTCGACATCGGCCCGCGAACCGGGGCTCTTCAGACTGACGATATGCGCGCCGGGGGCGATGAAGTCGACAGTACGATCGGTGCCGCAGCTCGACCAGTCGGGAACCGGCTGGGCTCCCTTGCCCCGCTCCTTGCCGTGATCCTGCGCCCCGACGGCAATCACGTACGGGTTGGTGGCCGGGTTGCGCACCGCCGAAGCGTTGCCGTCGTTGCCGGCGGCGACCACCACGACGATGCCGTGATGCCACGCCTGCTCGACGGCAAACGAAAGCGGGTCGAGGCGGGGGTCTTGGGTTGAGTCCGTGCCGAACGACAGGTTGACGACCCGCACGTTCATTCCGTTGTCGTCCTTGTGCTGCACGACCCAGTCGAGGGCAGCGATGACCTGCGACACGTCGACGGCGCCCTCGTTGTCTCCGACCTTGACGTTGACGATATGGGCATCGGGCGCCATACCGAGGAAGTAAGACTCGGCGTTGTCGATGGTCAGCTCTTGGGGAGCAGCCGGATCGCGCCCTGCGATGATCCCGGCGAGATGGGTGCCGTGGCCGTATGTGTCCATGTGGCGGAACTCATCGCGCTGTGACTCGAAAGAGAGGTCGGCGGCGTTGATGACCTTGCCCGGAAGCGTGAGTCCCTCCACCGGAACGACGCCCGTATCGATGAGAGCAACTCCGATGCCTTCACCGGTTATCCCGCGACTCCAATATTGATCGACGCCGATGGCATACCCGGTATGCAGCATCGAGCCTTTCCATTCGTTGGGAACGTAATCGCCGAGGTTGGTGGCGTCCTGCCAGCCCGCAGTGGTGCTCTCAACGGTCGTATCGGCAGTGACGGAGATGATTGCGTGAGCGGCCTCTAGGTCGGGGATGCGATCGCCCGGTACGCTTGCGGTGAAGCCCCCGATGATCGCCAACGTGGCGCCGACCGTGCCTCCCGAGCGCTCGACGAGGTTCTCCGCAGTGTCGGAAGCCGGGGCGGCCTCCCGGACGATGACGTCGACGAGCTCAGCATTGGGGCCGTTCTCGGCGCGGGCCGTAACTGGGATCGCAAGCACCACCGCGAAGGAGACGATGAGTGCCCGCCGTGCAACCGAGGGAGTGACCATGCCTGAGACTGTGCGATGCATACATACGACATCGGCATTCGGGGGTGCGAATCTCGGGCGTCATTCTGTCTCGTTCCAAACTGACTAGCGCGTTCGATGCGAAGAACACTCCACCTGCGCCGTCCCTATGGGCGAGATGGCGGGCACGACAGCCGCGACTGCTTGCTCGAGGGCTTTCGGCCGGGCGGCGGTTATCGCGGCCCAACAGGGCGGTCCGCGGGTTCACAACCCATGCGTCGATCGAATGGCAAACTCCGGATGATGTGACTGCGTGAGACCACCTAGCGGCGGCCACCCGGGGGACGCCGCCGGAATGCCAAGCTCAGGCGTTGTTGCCCCGGCTCGTCCGCCTCACCCGAATGCCAGGAACGCAATCACGAGGGCAACGATGACAAAGGCAGCGCCAATCGAGATTGCGATGAGGAAGTCACGGGGGCCTTCCAGGCCCGAGAACTCTACGCCCATCTTCTTTTTCCAGGTATCAGGTGGCGTGCTGTCGGGTCGCTCCTCGCGTTTCACACGTCCCGTCCTCTCCACGACGTCGGAAGCCGCCCGCTCGGCTGTCGTCTCGCATAGGGCCCTGCCTCGACGTCTTGAATGGTAGGGATCACCGCGCCGGCTTCGCTCGACCGGCCCGTCCGGCGGACATCTCGAGTCGCCAGGTGGCGCCCGTCACGGGGTCGTCAATGTGTATCCGCCTCCGAAGGAATCGGCAACTGCTCTACCGAAGTCGCGCAACACCTGGGCGACTGGCAACCCGCAGCGGATTCCCTTCGGGAAGGGTGCCGCCGGCGGCCGCAACACCGAACAGAATGACAGCGACGAGAGCAGCGCGGAATAGGAAACGGCGCACCACAGAGAGTGTAAAGGGTGCGAAGCGAGCGCTTCACGGCGCGACACGTCATGAAGAACGCCGCAGCGACCGATGGGGGCCGTCAGAGATTGGCGCGATCGAACCAGGCGTGCACGACGCTCGCGCTGGTGGCGGCCCACACCAGGTTGCAGCTCATGCCGGGCGACGGAGCGCACATGTACCGCTATGTCCGGGTATCCGGATGGAGGGCGGCGGTGACCCTTGTGGCCCACTTGGTCATCATGGCGGTGAACGAGTCGTCGTTGTAGGCGTCGAGTAGCTGCGGGTGGTCTGGGTGGAGGGCTGTCATGTCGTACTCGACGGAGACGACGCAACGGCCCTCGGTTTGGTCGTCACAGCGGACTCGCACCGCCCCTGCGTGATGCCCTGCCGTGATTCGGGAATACGCCGCGGTGTGTGCTCCCCGATCGATCTTCTCGATCACCCACACGGTCTCAGCGTCGCCGTGAGCGGTGATGAAGACGGTACCGGGAGACTCGGTGGGCTCTCCTGCTGGATATGTCGGGTCCCAGCCGGGTGCCCAGGCTCGTTCCCCTTCGGGTGTGAAGAAGCCGATGGCCTCGGCAGCGGTGATCGGCAGTTCGAATTGGCCTGTAGCTTGGCGGCGCATGGCGTGGGGATTCCTTTGTTGGGATGGTCTGGCGTTCAGTTGATGTCGGGTACCGGTGACTGTCCGGGACGCCTCAGGAGAGTCACGACCGAGGCCGGTGACGCCGAGCAGCCAACGCCCCTTTACCAATACCCCGGGGCATTCTCACAGCAGGACGAGTCGCAGCGCAGTAGAGGGTCGTCGAGAACCGCGCCGCCGGTGCCGTCTCCGAGCACTGCGGCCGCCGGTGCCCGACGACCGGAAGTGGGAGACACTCAGCAGTCAGGATGCGCGCCATGTCGATCGCGTTGTCCGGCGACGAGTTCGTCAACGACCGCTCGGGTCGGCGGATGCGCCCGACTTGCCGCCGCCGACGCAGATCCGGCGGCGGCAGCCCATCGCGCCGTCTCCAGCGGACCCCATCCGCTGGCAATCCCCAACGCGCAGGCAGCTGCCGTGACGTCCCCGGCCCCGGTGGTGTCCGCCACGGCGACCTGCGGAGGCTGGATCGTGAATCGCTCGCCCGCCCACCAGACAACCACGGGATCCGCACCCGCCGTGAGGTACACGGCTTGCTGCGTTGCCGCCAGCTCTGCGGCCTCCGATTCGCTGCGCTCGTTCCTCGACCAGACGACGAGCTCCACGGGCGCCGGCGGCGGGTTCGGTGCGTCGAGCCACACAACCGGGATCCGGCGGCGACGCGCATCCCGAGCAACCGCATCGGCGGCGGCGCCGGCGAATCCGTCCAGGACCACGACGTCCACGCCCTTCCAGGCGTCCTCCGGAACTTCCTGCCACCGTGCGTCCTCGTATCCGGTGCATACGATCGTGCGATCGCCATCGGGGGTGAGCAGGATCACACAATGGCGAGTCGCCTCAGCCGGGTCACGCTCGACCCACTTCCGATTGAGCAACGGGTGGTCGATCGCATCGATAAGCGCTGCGCCGAGTGCATCGCTCCCCAAGACGAGTCCCAGCAGGTGCGTCTCGACATTCCAGGCGGCGAGGGCAACGGCGGCGTTGGTGGCCTTGCCGCCCCACGTGAGCCGCCACGAGAGCGACCTCACGTCCTCGCCGGCAGTGGGAAAGCGCTCAACGACGTGAATCAGGTCCGGGTTGATGGCACCGTAGGCGAGGGCTCGCATCGGGGCAGGGTAGGACGACGCACGTGAGGCCGCAGCTGGGGAGGCGCCACGCCACTACTGATCGCGCCGGACGATCAGGCGGCGCGGAACACGAAGCCCCAGTAGCGCTCGTATGCCTCGCGCCGCACGACCTCAACCGAACCCCGCACCGGCATCCCCATCTTCGGCTCGTCGATGTCGAGCTGTCCCATGACCCGTACCCCGCCGTCGAGCTCCACCGCTCCGATGCTGAGCCGCGCCACCTCGTATTCGGCAGGCAGATTGTGGACATGGGTGAAGGTGACGAGCGTGCCTTTGTTCGGCAACGGCTCGGCGTCGAACTCGAAGACCTCGAGGTTGCCACACTCCTTGCACCGCATCCGGAATGGGTAGTGCAGCGTGCCGCACTCCCGGCAGCGGTACGCATAGATCTGTCGTTGCATCACGACTCCCTCGTGAATGTGAGGCACAGCACGTTGTTGCCGAAGCCTCCGAAGTTGCACGTGAGTCCTGTGGTCGCTTGCTCCACCTGACGGTCGCCGGCCTCATGGCGCAGCTGCGTCACGATCTCGTGGGCTTGGGCGATGCCCGTAGCACCTACGGGGTGACCCTTGCCTTTCAACCCTCCCGACACATTGATGGGCATTGAGCCGCCCAAGCCGGTCTCACCTTTCTCCAAAGCGAGGTGGCCCTCGCCCTTGGCGAAGAAGCCGACCTCCTCGCTCTGGGCGATCTCGAGGATCGTGAAGGCGTCGTGGAGCTCCGCCACGTCCACGGTGGACGCATCGCGGCCCGCCATGGCGAGAGACTTTTCGGCGGCGAGCCGAACCGCCGTCAGCTCGGTCGGATCGTCGCGCTCGATGACGGCGTGGGTGTCGGTCGCTTGACCGACGCCTGCGAGGCGCACCCGGGGCCGGTCAACCGAGGCGGCCACCTCCTCGCTCACGAGGAGCACACAGGCTCCGCCGTCGGAGACTGGGCAGCAGTCGAAGAAGCGCAGAGGCTCTGCGACGTACGGGTTGTTAGTCATCGCTTCGGGACTGTCCAGGATGCCCTCGATGGTGATCGGCTGCTGCAGATGAGCAAACTCATTGGCCAAGGCTTGGTTCTGGTTCTTCACGGCAACCATGGCGAGGTGCCGCTCCGTCACTCCGTATTTGTCCATGTACAGGCGGGTGAACATGGCGGCGTGCGCCGGAAGCGTCACCCCGTAGATGTACTCAGCCAGTGGATGGGTGAGCGTTGCGATGAAGTCGGTGGCGTCGAGGTTGTTCACCTCGCGCATACGCTCCGCCCCGGTGACGAGCACGACGTCGTGCATCCCCGATGCCACCGCCAGGTACCCCTGCTTGATGGCCGACGCCCCGGATGCCGGCCCGTTTTCGATCGTCTCGGCGCCAGCAGGGGTGAGGGACAGCGTGTCAACGACGGCGGAGGCGAGCCCGGTCTGATGGCTGAGACGCCCCCCGCCCATGTTGGCGACATACAGCTGCTCCACCGCGGTAAGCCCGGCGTCCTTCATCGCCATCATCGCCGGGTACGCGGCTATCTCGGCGAGGGGGTACTCGAGCCTCCCGAAGCTGGTTATGCCGATCCCGGCTACGTAGACGTCACGCATGTTCCACCTCCTTCGGGAGACGACGCAGCGACATGAGCGCGGTGCCGGTTGGGTCGTACTGGGCGCGGGTCGCCGCGAGCAGATCAGCCGGCGGTGTCGGCGGGTCCGCGGGCGGCAGGATGGCTGCCGCCGCAGTGGCAAGCAGCTCGGGCGGCACGGGCCGCCGGCCGACGACGAGCTTGGCACGTGCCCGCTCGAACAGGTCTCGAGTCAGTGCGTACGAGGGCACGCCACCGAGCTCGTGGGGCGTGTCGAACCGATCTTCGAGCTGGTATTCGATCATCCAGCGGCGGAACCCGATGGGCGACTCCGCCACGATCAGAACCTCGTCGTGGCCGAGAATGTCGATGTGGTACTCCATCTTGGCGGCAAACGCATGGGCGCCGATCCGTAACCCGCGCCGCAGGGCAAGCGTGTGGAGCGACATTCCCAACCCCGGCCTCACCTGGCGACCATTGACGATCGCCGCCAGCTCGCCCTCGATCTGCGCCACCAGCACGTACTCGTCTTGGACGCGGTGCCGGTAGTAAGCAAGCAGCTCGGCGTACACCCGGGCCGCCACGATGTCGTAGTAGTCGCGTTCGACGTGCAATAGCGGTTCGACGTGTTCCAACAGGGTCGGTATGTCGTCTCGCCCCACCTGGCGAATGACCATGGAGTCGCCGCTCGCCAGGGTCACCCACTTCGCGGGGTAGGCCGGTAGATCGTGGTCAACCGGCCGCAGGATCTTCTCCAGGTCGACTGGCATGTCGACGTCTCCTCTCAGACTGCTTCAAGCAAAGACAGCGCCACCTTTTCCGCCGTGATCGGCATGGAGGTGATGCGGAGGCCGGTGGCGTCGGCCACTGCGTTGGCGACCATCGGCGCGGCCGGAATCATGGTGTGTTCCCCGACACCTCTAGCCCCGAAGGGACCGTCGGGCTGCGGCACCTCGATGATGATGGGGATCACTTCCGCCGGGGTGTCGAGCGAGGTAGGGATCTTGTAGTCGGTGAAGTTCGGGTTGAGCAGGCGGCCGGACTCGTCGAAGCGCATGTCCTCGTAGAGCACGGTGGCCAAACCCTGCAGGATGCCTCCGGTGATCTGGCCCTCGACCATTGCCGGGTTGATCGCCTTGCCGACGTCGACCGCCAGCACCGCTTTGCGCACCTTCATCTTCCCTGTCTCGACGTCGATTTCGAGGACGACTCCGGCTGCGCCCACGGTGTAGTGGACGTTGGGATGGCCGCCCTGGCTGGTCTCGGGATCGCTGTGAGCAGAGGTGAACTCGGGCATGAAGTTGCCGGATCCCACAATCGGGCCGCCTCGCCAGGTGCCGTCCTCCATCTCGAGCCCGGTGATGACGAAGTCACGCAACGGCAGCGCGAAGTCGGGATCGGTGTCGCACTTCACCTTCTCGTCCTCGAGGTAGAGCGAGCCGTCCTCGTAGCCGCGGGCCGAATGCACCACGTCGAATATGCGCTCGCGCGCCTCGACCGCGGCGGCGTGTACTGCGTTGCCACAGCTCCACGTGATGTGAGAGGCCACCGTCTGCCATTCGTACGGGGTGCGGTCGGTGTCTGGGGTCTCCACCCGGATCTTCGAGGGCGGCACCGACAGCACCTCGGCGGCAATCTGTGCCATCGCCGTGAGGTATCCCTGGCCGATCTCCATGCCGGAGACGGCGACGTTGACGCTGCCGTCCTCGTTGAACTTGAGGAAGGAGGCCGACGAGGCGTTGGGCGGCATGGCAGGGGCCTTCCAGAACAACGCGAAGCCTTTCCCGACCCGCACATGCGGGTCAGCGGATTGCTCCTCTTCGCCCCAATTGATCGCGGCGGCGGTTTGGTCGATCGCCTCGCGCAAGCCGGACGGATTCATCGAAGCTCCGTATGGCAACTCGTCGCCCTCTCGAATGGCGTTGATCCGACGGAATTCCACCGGATCGATGCCGAGCTCGTCGGCGAGCCGGGTCATGTGGGACTCCAGACCGAAATGGAACTCCGAATAGCCAAACCCGCGGTAGGGCCCCCCGGGTGGCAGATTCGTGTAGATGCACAACGAGTCGATCGACACGTTGGGGATGCGATAGGGCCCCGTGGCCGACAGACCGGCTGCGTTGACCACGTTCGCTCCGTACTCCACGTACGCTCCGGCGTCCCACAACAGCTCGTGCTCGAGAGCCGTGATCGTGCCGTCCTTGGTGGCACCCACCTTGAGCCGCGCCCGGAGGCCCTGACGCTGGTAGGTGTTGTAGAACTCCTGCTCTCGCGTCCAGCGCAGCTTCACCGCGTGGCCCTTCACGGCTGTGGCCAGCGCCGCGCCGATGATCTCCATCGTCACCCCGGCCTTGCCTCCGAAGCCACCGCCGACGTACGGGGTGATGACCCGTATGTCCTGGTGGGAGAGGCCGAGCGGCTGCAGGGCTTCGGCGAAGAGATCGCGCTGGATGTACGGGGATTGCGAGGCCGTCCACACCGTCAACCGGCCCGCCTGGTTCTGCTTGGCGACGACGACGTGCGGCTCGATGGCGCAGTGGGCGTAGCGGGGCACCGTGTATGTGTCCTCCAGGACCACATCCGCTGCGGCGAAACCGGCGTCGACATCGCCCTTGCGGGTCTTGCGCCAATGCGCCACGTTGGTCCCGCCATGGGGGAAGAACCACGGCACATGGGGATAGTCGCCGAGGTCGGGATGCACCAAGGGGGAGCCGTCGGCCCTGGCCGGCTTCGGATCGAGCACAGCAGGCAATTCCTCGTAGGTGACGTTCACTGCTGCGGCGGCCCGTCTCGCAATCTTGGGGTCGCGGGCGATCACCGCCGCCACCTGCTCGCCGACGAATCGAACTCGGTCCTGGGCGAACACGTAACGGTCCTTCATGTACAACCCGAACGTGTAGGGGAAATCCCGTCCCGTCACGACCCGGACGACACCGGGAATCGCTTCCGCAGCCGACGCATCGATATCCAAGATCCGGGCGTGGGCGTGGGGGCTCTCGACTACTGCGGCGTGCAGCAGGTCGGGCCCGAAATCGAGATCGTCGACGAATTCGGCCGCGCCGCTCACCTTGTCCAGGCCATCGATGCGCGGCTCGCGGGTGCCGACGTAGGAATCGGTCATGCTGAGCCCCCAGACGTGGGCGGCGTTCGGACCGCAGCCACCACGGCCTCGACGATCGGCTCATAGCCGGTGCATCTGCACAGATTGCCCGAGATCGCTTCGCGCACATCGGCGGCGGTGGGCTGAGGGTTGTTCTCGATCAGCTCGACAGCGGCCAGGACGATCCCCGGGGCGCAGAACCCGCATTGGAACGAGCTCTGCTCGATGAGCATCTCCTGGACGGCCGTCAGCCCATCGTGCTCGATGCCTTCCACCGTGGTGATGTCGTGGCCGTCCACCTCCACTGCGAGCACTAGGCAGCTGCGCACGCTCTCGCCATCGAGCAGGACGGTGCAGCTACCGCAGTCGCCGCGTTCGCACCCGATCTTGGGGCTTTTGACCCCGAGTTTCGTCCGGAGCACGTCGAGCAAGACGTCGTTGGGCTCTACATCGATCGGCCTGGATTCGCCGTTGAGGGTGAAGGTTATCTCGTGGCGCATGGCAACCTCAGATCAGGTGGGATGGATACGGCGGACCGTCGCTGGCCAGCCGAGAGGCGGCGGCGCGGAGAGTGCGTTCCAACATCACGCCACACATGTGGGTGCGGTACTCGGCTGAGGCGCGAATGTCGGTGATCGGCGAGATGGCGTCCGGCACCAGCGACCGGGCGGCGGCGACAATATCGCCGTCGAGGGGCCTGCCCGCCAGCAGGGCCTCGATCGCAGCTGCCCGGAATGGCTTTGGCGCAACCGCGCCGTAGGCGACTCGATAGTCATGGTCGGCCGTCGCCAGCGTCGCCAGATTGGCCTGGGCGAGATCCTCTCCGGAGTACCGGGAGAGTTTCGCGAACGCAGCGGCGTGGGCCACCGGCGGCAGCGCCAGGGTGACACCGGTGGCGATCTCGGCGGGAGCGAGCTTGGTGGATTTCGGCCCCACGAACCATTCGTCGAGCGGCAGCGTGCGGGTGCCGTGTTCGCCGGCCATGTGAATCTGCGCGTCGTAGACGAGTAGTGCCGGGCCGGCATCGAGGCTGGGTACGGCTGAGCAGAGGTTGCCGACAATCGTCGCTCGGTTGCGCACTCCGATCGACGCCACGTGGTGGGACATCTCGACGAGCATCGGCGCGAGCTCATGGATCACGTCGGATGCAATGAGGTCGCTGAACGTCACGAGTGCTCCGATCTCGAGCCGGCCGTCTACTGCCGTGATCCGGTCGAGATCGGGGATCGCTTTGATGTCGACGAGCAGATCGGGTGTGATGACGTCGTCGCGCAACCACGGCACCACGTCCGTCCCACCCGCCAATACGCGGGCGCGCGGCCCTCCGGCGACGAGAGCAGACACCGCCTCCTCCAGACGCTCCGGGCGCACGTATTTGAAGTCGTGGACGATCGCCATCGTGCTTCGCCTCTCTGCGCCCACGATAGGAGCGGACTCCGGGCGCTTGATAGGGGCTAACGGCACCGGGCGGGCCGGCCGAATTGCGATACCAAGCCGGTGCAGGGGAAGGGCGGCCGGGCGCATGCTGCTTCGGGTCAGAGCTCGGCGGTGGCCGCCAGCGCCTGCACGGCAGTCACGAAACACTCGAGGGGTGCTTCTACCAACCCCGCGCCCACCATTCCGGTTCCCGGCTCCTTGCCGGCGATCCCGGTGTTGATGTGAGGAACGACGCCCGTGCGGACCACGAGGGTTGCGTCGATCCCGGTGGGAGTGCCCCGGTCTTCCAGGATCGGTATGCGGAAGCTCGGGTGCTCGGCGAGGGTGATCTCGTACATCTCCATCGTCCGGCGCACCGCCCCGGCCGCCGAACCACCGACGAAGCCGACGATGGCCGGCGAGGCCGCCATCGCGAACCCGCCGAGACCCACCGTCTCGGTGATCGCGGAGTCGCCGATGTCGGGGTTGGCGTCTGCGGCCGTGTACGAACCCAAAAAGAGCCCGTCCACCACGGGAGCGGGAGCCGTGAACCAGCGATCGCCCGTCCCCGACAGCCGTATGCCGAACTCCGTGCCGTTGCGGGCCATGGCGGTGACCAAGCTCGCCCCGGCGACTCCGGAGGCCGCGTCGACGGAGAGCTTGGCCGCCGCCATGACGAGATTCAGCATGAAGTGATCGTTACCGTCGATGAACCGGTACGTGTCCGACCGGTCTTCGCCGGGCGTGTCGTCATCGATGAGCATGGCTCCGATCTGGCGCAAGAACAGCGACGTCGCCGCCCGGTTGCGGTTGTGGCCGTCGTCGCCCATCTGCAGGGCCTGCGCAATGAGCGTCTGCAGGTCGATCGGGCCTCGGCGGCGAATAGCCCGGCGCAGCGTGGGGGCGAGGACGTGCTCCATCCACCGCAGTCGCTCCACCACCTCGGCGTCGAACGCCCCGTACCTGAGAACCTTGCCCAGCCCTTCGTTCAAGGTGGCGTAAGCAACGCCGTCACCGGCGGCGTCGTGGACCACGGCCAGTGGCATCGAGGGGCTCACGACGCCGGCCATCGGCCCGACTGCGCCGTGGTGATGGCAAGGCGACAGCGCCATCGAGGCGGCGAGCGTGGACGCCTCCTCGGGTGTGTCCGCCATCCCTTCGTAGAGCACGGCTCCGATGAGGGCCCCCCGCAGGGGACCGCTGCAGTCGTCCCAGCCGATCGGGGGCCCGGCATGGAGCAACCGGCCGTCGGCGAGGGCGGGGATCACGTCTCGAGCGGTGACGATGTCGACCAAGTGCGGGCTGGTGACGAGCATCCGGTGGAGCGCCTCCGCGTTGCCCTCTGCGCGGCGACCCTCCAGCGCCAGCTCCGCCAGCGCCCCCTCGGTGCCGGACGGAGGCGGTCTCCAATCCGTATGCGTGACGCGGGCCCCCTGGGCGCGGATCGCTTCTGCGAGCAGCTCGACGCCGGCGGTGGCGACCACCGGCTCGACGTCGAGCAACGCGTTGAGGTCGGTCACGGCGATGGCTCCGGAAGCAGTGATGCCGCCCGGTGCGCCGCCGCCGCGTTCGACAGGTAGACCTCCGCCCCGGCGTCGCGCAACGCCGTAGCCTGGCGGTCACGTCCTTGCGGATCGCGACGGGCTCCGCACAGCGACACGACGACGGGGATCCCGCGGCCTGCAGCGAGCTCGATCAGCGGAGCCACCTCGGCACCTGGGTCGGGATGGGCGCCGTAACCGAGCACTGCGTCCAACAGCATCACGCCGGTTGCGGGGTCGCTTGCAGCGTCTGCCAACGCCTGCAGCCGGATGCTCGGGTCGATCATGGGGTGGGCCCGGCCTCGGGTGAACTGCTCTCCCCCGTAATCCACCAGCCGGTGCCCTTCGGCGGCGGGGTCGATCGAGACATCACCCACGAGATCGGCGGCAATAACACGGGCTTCGTCTCGCAAAGTGCCGCCGGAGAAGAAGCCACGCAGCACCCCACCGGGCGAGTCCGGTGTCTGATCAAGCACCCACCTGGGCAGGTCGTCGGCGGGTTTGCCGAGCGCGGCCACCGCCCGCCGGGCAGCCCCTTCGAGGGTCACGCAGGGCTCGCCGAGCAGCGCAATCTCCACCGGCTTGCGGCACGCCTCAACCGCCTGTTCGACTCTTACCGCCACGGAAGGATCGGGTGGCTTGGAGACGACGATGATCAGCTCAACCGCCGGATCGGCGTCGAGAGCGGCGATCGCCTGCAGTGTCGACGATCCGCCGACTGCAGCCGACAAGTCCCGGCTGCCCGTTCCGAGGGCGTGGCGCACCCCCACTCCCCACGCATCGAGGAGGCAGCACAGCTGCTGGATGCCCGTGCCGGAGGCCCCGGAGATGGCGACCGGACCCGGATCGACCGCGTTGGCGAATCCGAGACCGACTCCACCGACGATCGCAGTACCGCAATCGGGGCCCATCACCAGCAGTCCCCGGCTCTGGCCGGTCTGCTTGAGGTGGAGCTCGTGCTCGATCGGGACGTTGTCGCTGAAGATCATGACGTGCAGGCCGTGATCGAGCGCATCCATGGCTTCGACGAAGGCGTGGGTGCCCGGCACCGAGATGAGGGCGAGGTTGGCTCCTGCCGTCTGCGCCGCGGAGCCCACCGTGTGCGCCGGCGGGGCGCTGAATACGGACTCGTACTCTGCAGGACGCCGTGATGCGAGCCCGATCTCGACCGCAGCTCTCGCCGCAGTCATCGCCGCTTCATCAACTCCGCGAATGGCGATCATCAAGTCGTCGGCGTGCACATCGCCGATCTGGGCAATGTCGAACCCCGCGTCCGCCAGCAAGCGCACGTTCAGATCTGTGGCCATCGCCACCATCGCCGCATCGACGCCGCCCACCGCCGCCACATCCCGGGTCACCTGCATCAGCCGAACCGAGTCGTAATAGCGGCCTGTGAGCACGTCGACTGCGCTGATCATGGGAACACCCCCAACGCGGCGGCTGCACCCGCTCGTACCCCCCGCACCAGGGCAGCCCCGGAGCCGTGACCGATCGCTTCCGTGTCCGCCAGGGCCGGCCCGACCTCACCTCGACCGGTCAAGGCTCTGAGCAGCGCTCCGACCGGGGCCGCCACATGCCCCGAGAGTGCGTGGCGGAGCAGCGAAACCGACAGCCTGTTGGTGGCCCGGCGCGCCATGACGAGGATCGACTCCCGGGCATCGTCGATGATGGCGGCAGCGTTACCGCCTGTGACGGAGACCGCCACGTGTCGATACCCGCCGATGATCCCGGTCACGTAGTCGTCGCCGTCGGGGGTCAGGCCGGCACCGCGGCCCAACAATCCACCGACGGCATCCACCACCGCGGGCGGGCCGGCTGCGAGCGCGGCCCACAGGTCCGTTTCTGGACGGCTAAGGGGCTGCGGGGGAATCTGTTGGATTCCCCGCAGAACCACCTCACGCCTCGCAGAGACCGGCCTCATCTGCGGATCCCACCACCGCACGATGCGACATGCGACGCTCCCAACCCGCACGCGGCCATCGCCGATCGCTGCCTCCGCCGCTCCAGACATCACGGAACCGCTCGGTGGAAGCATCGGCACAACAACGGCATTGGGCAAACGGGCAATCTCATCATCACTGACGACGACGACGGCATCGCCGGCGGCGCACCACCAACCACGGCTCGTCGTGCCCATGACCCGCCACATGCGGGGAGGCCCCTCCAGGACGCCACGCAGTGCGCAGCTCCCGACTGCGGGGACCAGCCGCGTTGGGGACGTAGCCACCACGCGACTCGGGGCGGCAGCGACACCCACCTCAGCCGCGGTCAACGATGGCGGCCACGGTGCCCCCACCGGAAGGCCCCTGATGGAGCGCGCCGACCGACACGAAGACGGCCGGGTCTCCGGTGGCGGCCGCGACGACACCCCCCACGGCACCCTTGATCTGGCGATGGTGGTGAACGTCACTGTCATTGAGCATCACCTGGCGCCGTCCCCGCAGCCGGCTAGCTGGATCGGCCTCGCACTTCACGAAGACGTTGACGAGCCGGTCCCCCAGATCCTCGGCGCGAGCACCGTCCGGCAGCTCCAAGCCGGCCGACCGGATGGCCTCGTAGACGCCTTCGATGTCCAGGGCATCATCCATCACGCTGTGGCCGGCCCGATAGCGACCACCGACCGGTGCGTTGCCGACCACCACGGTCTGGGCCTGATCGAGCTCCACACCGGACGAGCACGACGCGACAGACGAATACAGCGAAACGTCCCGACATATCTGTTCGGCAGCCGGCATCTCGATCTCGCCCAACGCCACCGCAATGCCGAGTGCGGTGGTGCCGTTGGAGATGTCCATCGACTCGAGCGTTTGCTCCGTCACGACGGTCTTGCCCCGCGACTTCGCTTCGGCGATCGTCTCCATTGTGAGCAAAGGTGTCTTGGTCTGGACGTAGTGAACATCGGCCGGATCCGTGATCCCGGCATCCTTCATTGCCCGCCGGACACCTTCGGCCACCGTCGCAACCATCTCCCGGCGCCCGATGTCCTCCGGTTGAATGACATCGCTCATCGCAATGCCCACCGTCAGCCGCGGCTCGGGCGACGGTTCCGCCTCGACTCGAGCGAACACGGTCGCATGCGGACACAGGACGCCGTCGACGCCTCCGGACCACACCATCGGGATTGAGCCCACCTCATCGTCGGACCGGCTGCCCCGCGCTATCAGCACCTTGCGGAACGCCTGATCGGCGAGAATTCGAGTGAAGTCGTTGACGCCTCCGTTTCCTTCTGTCTTGCCGATGACTGCGATCACGTCATCGGCCCCGAACACCCCCGCGGCGATCAACGCCTCCAGCCCAGAGGCGTCCGATACGTTCTCCAGGACCACTTTGCGTACTTCGATCGCCATGAGCCCTCTCCGTGGTTGCGGCAGCCTTAATCCTGGGACAGCTCCATGCAGCCCGGTAGGGGAATATGGCTGGTCGGCCAAGTACCATCGCCGATCCTCGAAGGTCCCAGCCGTTTCGTGGTCACCCAATCGGCCCTGAAAGACCTCGAGTTTGGACGTTGACGGGATCGCTTCGCGGCTTGTCCGGCCACTCGATCGCGGAAGATGGAGCGGGGCGTCGTATTGTGTCTTGCGCGGGGTGTCGAGCCAGCCGTCGGCGTTCGTGTCGGCCCAAGTCACGCCGACGAGAAAGGGTGTCGTATGGTTCCCGACGCAAGCGGTGGGGAGGGTGCGGTTGTCGGACCGGACGAAGTCATCCCCCGCCTCGAGCGGCTGCTCCAGAAGGTGTTCGCGGACCGCAAGGTGCGGCACGTCGTTGTCGGCGCAGCTGCACTCGACGGTTCCTGGGAGTGGAGCGATGCAGCAGGCGAGGCCAACCCTGACGGAACGCCGATGGCGCCGGACACACCCTGGTTCCTGGCCAGCGTGACCAAGCTGTACATCGCTTCGGTGGTGCTGCGCCTGCACGAGCAGGGGCTGATCGATCTCGACGCACCGATTCCCGCGTACTTGCCCGACGAGCTGAAAGCGGGTCTCCATGTTCGAGATGGTGTCGACCGGACCGCCCAGATCACGGTCACCCATTTGCTGGCGCACGCAACCGGCCTTCCCGACTCGCTCGTCGAGCACCGCAAGGGCGAGCGAGGCTTGGTCGCCGAAATCGAGGCCGGTGATGTGGCCTTCACCTTCGCGGAGGCGGTTGCGCGGATTCGCTCGCTGACGCCCCATTTCCCTCCCTCGGATCTCACCAGAGCCCGCCCCAAGGTGCGGTACGCGGACACGAACTACCAATTGCTGATGGTGATCGCCGAGCAGGCCAGTGGCCAATCGATGGGCGAGCTGCATCGCCGCTTGCTGTTCGAACCGCTGGGACTGCGCCACACCTGGTTCCCCGGCGACCAACCCTTGGAGGAGGCGGGCCGGCCGGCGACATCGTGGTTGGGTGATTGGCCGCTGCAAGATCGGCCAATGGCGCTACGGTCGCTGGGCGACCTCTTCAGCACGACCCGCGACGTGCTGCGCTTCGGGCGCGCCCTCTTCTCCGGGCGGGTCTTCGCGGACCAGACCACCGGTCGATTGATGCAGCGCCGGTTCAATCGATTCGGAATTCCCCGCAGCGTGGCCTCCATCGCATCGCCGGCTTGGCCCATCGAGTACGGCCTCGGGCTGATGCGGTTCGCCCCATCCCGAGCGATGGCCATGGGACGCCGTCTACCACCGTTGCTGGGGCACACCGGATCGACCGCGTCGTGGTCGTGGTACTCACCGCCCCTGGGGTTGCTCCTCGCCGGCACGGCTGATCAAGCCGCCAAGGCAGCCCTTCCCTTCCGGGCAATCCCACTGGCGCTCCGGGAACTCCACCGCTGACCGGGCGGATGCTCTCGGGCAGGACAGCCTTTCGTGGATGCTTTGCTCTCTGCCCTCGCCACATCGAGAGGGTCCAGGAAGAACGCGTGTTGTGGGCAGCCGTGGAACGAGATAGCGGACAGGCCCGCCCCGCCCGGCGTCGCCAACGGGTTCGCGTCTGGCAGCGATCGCATGTCCACTCAGATGGCTGATCGGCTCGGCGTCGGACGCTCCGGGCAGCCTCGACCCTGCGTTGTGTGGTCCGGCGGCTGCCGGGACGGGGGTAAGCATGCCCGCGCACTACGTGTCGGTCTGAGATGCGAGAGGACGTGCAAAATGGTGAATGGCGGGTCATCGGGGCGGTCACGTCCAAGCCCGATTGCAGTGCCTCTGCCCGGGAGGCATGCTGGCGTAGTGAGAACCGATCCACCCGACGAAGACGCCTACGGGCGCGTCACCGATCCGGAGCGCTTCCAGGCTGTCGCAGACGCGGCGGCTGGCCTCGTGAGCGAGCTCGTCGGCAACTTCGACGTGGAGGCCATGGTTGGCAGCACGGCGGTGGACTTCCCCGACTGGCCGGACGGATCGATCGAGACGATCCGTCTCGTGCCTGCTGTGGGTACTCCTCTGGCGATCATGATCACCGACTTCCCCGGCGTGTTCATCCGATTCGGTGCGTGGGGACGTGAAGCATTCCCAGCGTGTGGTTGCGATGCGTGCGACGAACAGCCACCAGACGTGATCGAGAAAATGCATCGTCTGATCGAGGCCGCTGTTGCGGGCCGGTACGAGGAGGAGTTGACCGAGCGGACGCTTTCGTACTCTTTCAGCGGGGCGTGGGGCGGAGAATCCAGCGAAGGACGGCTCAAACGCGGCGAATGGAGACACCACGGTGAGCCGGGTACACACAGCTGGCCGCCCTGGCCCCGGCGGAAACGCTCCTGACCGCACGCATTTGTCCCGTTCGGCGCTGGTGGCTGTCGCGGGCGTTCGTGCGCCTGGTTTGGTGAAGCGAATGCGCGCTCAAGGCATGCGGCGTATCCAGATGTGGGTCGCCGACGTCCGTGCCCCTGGCTCTGCACGTGAAGCACACCGCCAATCGGCAGCGGTTGCCGCCAGCGACCACGCAGCCGATGATCAGGCATTCATCGACGCTGTGAGCCTCGACGAGGCGTGAGACGCGCCGAGATCTGGACAGCTGCCGCAGGCAGCGGCTACACAGGCAAGCTGCGGCCGGTGGCCATCGTCCAAGGCGATCGATTCGATGCAACCGACTCCGTGACCTCTGCGCCTTCACCACCGATCCGACCGAGACACCTTTGATTCGGCTCCCGGTGGTGCCTGACTAGCACAACGGCCTCCGTTTGCCCGGCAGCCTCCTGGTGGACAAGATCACCACCGTACCCCGCTCCAAGCTCGGCGACCGTGTTGGACGTCTCGCCGATAAGGACATGATCAGGCTGGGTCGCGCCATTGTGGTCTCCTTCGGACTCGCAGGCAGCTGACTGACCCGCACTCGTAGTTGCCTGATAGGGCTGTAGGGGCGCTGCGGCGGTTGGTCAGGGTGTGCGTTCGTACCTCCGAATTGGCGATCCGTGCGGCTGGCCTCGGGGTGAAGGCGGGTGATCCGGTCCCTCAGGGAATGGTTCCGGCCGGCACGATCCATTCAGCAGGTTGGCCGGTCACGCTGGCGATCAGATCGAAATCGTGGTCGTAGTGAAGTACGACCAGCCCGGCTGCCTCGGCCGCGGCAGCGATCAGAAGGTCGGCGATCTTAGCGCCACGTTGTTGGCTGCGATCCGCGAGCACATCCTGTACCTCGACTGCACGATCCAGCACGGGCTGATCCATCGCGACCAGTGGCCACGCAGCTCGGAACCGGCGCATCGCACGGCGCGCAGCCGGGTCGGGTGATGAGTAGCCGGCCTCGAGATCGGTCGGCGTGCATCGGGCGACGAGTCCGCTCTCGAGGAGCGGGGCCAGGCGAGGTGTCACCTCGGGATGGGCGAGGCGGGCGAGCGCCGAGGTATCGCCGAGGTAGTGGGGGTTCAACCCCATGCCGCTTGGCGCGCGTCCGGGTCGGCCAGTTCGCTCACCTCGATGCCATGTTCCGTCAACAGCGCCTGTCGGCGCTGATCGAGGGCCAGGACTTCGTCGAGCGCGGCGTTTACGGTGGCCTTGAGTGTGGTCGTGCCCAGGAGCGTCTTGACGGCCTCGAGCTTGTTGTCGTCTACGTCGATCAATCGCTTTGTCATACCCTGCAGGATATCCGATACTGTCCGAGAAGATAGCCCCTCGATGAGGCGTCCTGCCTCTGGGGGCTGGTAACCGGCCTGGCCCCGATAACGAGCGCCGATGTGCCGTTCGGCGTGGTTGTGCCATCTGAGGGTTCTCGCTCTGGAACCGTTGATCTGGGTGGGGTGGTGCTGTACATTGTGCTGTATGTCAGCAACTCGCACGCAGGTATACCTCACTGAGGAGCAGCGGCAACGCATCGACGCCCTCGCCGAAGCCGAAGGCGTGACCATGGCGGAGATCATCCGGCGTGCCCTCGACTCGTACCTCGACGACGAGACACCTGATCCGGAGCTGGCGCTGGCGGCCACCTTCGGGGCAGCTCCGGACGCCACCGTGCCGAGCCGGGATGAATGGGATCGTGGCTGACATCCTCGTCGACACCGACGTCTTCATCGACCACCTCCGAGGCGCCCGGCAGCTCGCTCCCGGCCGTCACCGGCTGCACTATTCGGTCATCACCCGAGCCGAGCTCTTCGCCGGCAACACCGCCGCCGACCTGGTCAGCACACTCCTTGCACCATTCCGGGAGATCCCCGTTGATCGCACGGTGGCCGAACGCGCCGGCCGAGTCCGCCGAGAGAGCGGCATCCGGCTCCCCGACGCCCTCATCGCAGCAACTGCGATCGAACACAAGCTTGGTCTGGCCACCCGGAATCGATCCGACTTCGAGCCGGTGCGAAGCCTCCGCATCAGAGACCTGTAACAGCGCTCGTAGGTGTCCAAAGTATGGGCGTAGACAAGGACCTCGGAGCGAACTTGAGCCTTACAGACTGCGAAGTCGGCCCAGGGCTGTGACCTTCCTATCTTTCGAGGCGTACGTGCCGTTCGACGTTCTCGGGGGAGCCGTTTCCCCTAGTGCTGCTAGAGCTCTCCTTGCAGCTCGTCGCCATGGTCACGACCGGTCTGGTGATCGCTCTCACCTACCGACGACCGTGAGCACAGCGCGAGT
>JBFIXI010000061.1:0-26037 GCA_041605955.1 Acidimicrobiia bacterium | reverse complement strand
TCGCCGCCGGTTTGCTGATGGCCTTGGCGGCTCCCTCCTGCGGGGGCGACGACGCCGTGGATGCCCCATTCGTGTTCTGTGAGAACCAGCCGGGCACGGGAGATCTGGCTGCGGACATCCTGGGGAGCTGGTTCTTCATAGTCAATGCCGCCGGCTCGACCCACACCTTCTACCGAGATGGCCGGATGGTCACCTTCTGGGGCAGCGATACCGACGACCCGCCGCGAAACAGTGAAGCGCGCTATCGGGTCGAGACGAATCGGCTCCACATCGACCTCGACGACACCGCGGTCATCTATGACATGGAGGTCGACCGCGACGGTTATTGGACCGTATCGGCCAACGGCGCCGACCGGGAGTGGCGCCGCTGCGGTACATGACGGTTGGGCCCGGGGCCATTAGCCCCTTTCTCCCCAGCGGCCCATCCTGCAAACTGGGCACGGGAACCACTAAGGAGGTGTCGATGCAGCAGGAGCTGGACATCCATGTCCACATCGACGAGGACCAGGATCAGACGCTGGCCTTTGTCGAGCTGAATCTGCGCGGCGAGCACTTCGAAGCGACCGGCCGAGCGAGGCGCAATCCCAAAGATCGCCCGATGCCGGTGGTGGGCGAGGAGCTGGCAATAGCCCGGGCGCTCAGCAGTTTGACCAATCAGGTAATGGAGGCGGCCCAGAGCAAGATCGAGCAGTTCCTCACAGTCTGAGGATGCTGATCAGCGCCTGGCGTGCGGGGCGAAGTCGACGTGGTCGAGATCCTCGGCTACGACCACGGGCCCGCGGTAGCCGGCGCGCCTGATGTCGTTGATGATGGCCACTTTGTCCTCCGCGCTTGCGGGGGGCGGGATGATGTGAGTAAGCAGCAAAGTGCCGACTCCAGCACGATCTGCCATCTCGCCGATCTCGGTCACCTCCGAGTGGTAGGCGGCGATGGAATCCTTGTCCGAAAGGTAACCATCGGGAACCGCCGCCGAGCGGAAAGCCTCTTGAACCAGGACGGTGGCTCCAGTCGCGATCCGCTCCAACGTCGAGCAGATGGCGGTGTCACCGCTGATGACCACGGAGCCGACCGCAGAGTCGACCCGGTAGGCAACGGCGGGGACCACCGGTTCGTGGCGTACCTGGACGGCGGTGACGGTGGCGTCCGCGTTGTCGAACACGGGCTGCGGAGTATCGGCCGAGGCGAAGCGCATCACTCGGATGGCCGCATTGTTGACTCGACCGGTGTGGGCCGCTCGCATCGTCATCTCGTTCTCCCAGACGTCGAGAACGTGCTCGGCGATGTCCGCGGCGGGCCCATCCGGCGCATACACCTCGAGCGGGGGAGTCGCCGTTCCCCACTGCTCGAGCCACGTGCTCATCGCCAATTCGCTCAGGCCGACGAGGTGGTCGCTGTGGTGGTGGGTGATGAAGACTGCGGTCAGGTCGGGCAATCGAACGCCGGCCTCGGTGAGCCGCAGGGAGGTGGCGCGGCCCACGTCGAATTGCAGCTTGGTATCGCCTATCTCGACGAGCACGCCCGGGCCGGCGCGCCCCGGCACCATGATCGGCGAACCGCTGCCCGTGATAGTCACCCTCGCCATCCGGGCACTTTACGGTGCCCTAGATGAGCAGCGGTTTCACCGGCCCTCGCGCCGGCGAATGAGGGCGCGCACCAGCTCCCATGTCAGGACTCCGATCACCGCCGCCCCCAAGAGGACAATGATGCGAGGCGTGGTGATCGACCACCAGAGAAACCGGATCTTCACGGACTCGGCGTTCTGCACGACGAAGACGATGAAGAGGACCAAGGCGGCGATGGCCGGCCCCGCCCTGCGCCAGAAGGCGGCATCGAACCGAGGACCTGCGCTGTCCGGGGGTGTCGCGTTCATGAGGACAATTATTAGTACCCTGAGCGCGACGCGGCTGACATTTGAAGGCCAGTCGCTGAGCACGTTTTCTCGACACGCCTCGGGTGTCAACGCCGGAGCCGCTCACCCGGCTCCCTGAAACAGAGGTAGTTCTAGTTGAGTTGGATTACCGAACAGCTCGGGATCTCGGCGGAAGCCCAAGCCAAGATCATCGCCTCGCTCGTTGTCATCATCTTGGCGCTTGTCGCCCGCGCCCTGGCCAGGCGGGCGGTGCATAGGAGGACCGACGAGACCGAGGTTGTCTATCGAACCGGCAAGCTGGCCACCTACGCCGCCACCCTCGTCGTGTTACCGGCGCTGGCTTGGATCTGGCTGGAGTCGGTATCGAGCCTGGCAACGTACTTGGCCGTCGTCTCCGCCGGCTTGGCGATTGCCCTCGCCGACGTTCTCAAGAATGTGGCCGGATGGGGATACATCGTCATCCGCCGCCCGTTCCGCGTCGGCGATCGGATCGAGATAGCCGGCACCAAAGGCGATGTGTTGGACATCCGGTTGTTCCGGTTCACAGTTGCCGAGGTGGGTAACTGGGTCGACGCCGAGCAAGCCACCGGTCGCTTGGTCCACGTTCCCAACGGACTGCTGTTCGCGGAGCTGGTCGCCAACTACACGGAGGGATTCGAGTTTGTATGGCATGAGGTTCCGGTGCTGCTCACCTTCGAATCGGACTGGCGGGCCGGTGAGGAGGTCCTGCTCGACATCGTCAGGCGAGCTGCCCCCGATATCGAGGCGCGGGCCGGATCGCGGATCCGCGAGGCCGCTAGGAGCTATCACATCAAGCTCGGCGTGTTGACCCCCACCGTCTATCTGACCGTCAAGGACAGCGGTGTTCTGCTCACTGCGCGGTTCCTCGTCGACCCGCGAACTCGACGCGGCATCGAACAGTCGGTGTGGCGCGACGTGCTGGACGCCATCGCCGCCCATCCCGATCTCGATCTGGCGTACCCCACCGTTCGCACGTATTTCAAGGGGCCGGTGCACGTCGAATCGAGCTGATCCGCCGATGAACGCGCAACACTCCCGGAGGGTCTCCGGGAGTGTTGCTTGCTAGGCCTCGGGGTTTGGCCTAGTCCTCGTCCGGGGAATCCGCTGAGTCGGGGGATTCCGGACTGTCCGGGGACTCTGGACTGTCGGGAGATTCCGGGCTGTCGGCAGATTCTGGGCTGTCGGCGGATTCTGGGCTCTCCGCGGAATCTGGGCTCTCCGCGGAATCTGGGCTCTCTGGAGATTCTGGGCTGTCGGCAGACTCGGCGCTGGCAACCGACTCACTGTCTACAGGCGACGCCACCGAGTCGTCCAGGGTGATCGTGGGGGGATCCTCGAAGAGCGAAGCGACCGTCGCCGGGGTGACTTGGTCGATGGTGACCACATCGTCGAGATCAATCGGGTCCGGTAGATCGTTCCCCGATTGGGCCAGCGCGGCGGTACTCCCAAGGGCGACCGCGGCAGCCACCGTTCCCCCGACAACTTTCCAGTTCCTGTTGATTGACATGGGTTGTGTTCGCTTCCTTTCTGGGCGATCTCTTGGGTCCTGGTCCGGTCCTCAGTCCGGCGGGCCGTGGCAGCAGCCGCCTTATGAGGCCACCCAAGAGATCGCGTGGCCCGCACGTCGCTCTTGCAGGGGTAACCGACGCGGTGCCCAGGTGGGTTACGGGGTAATCGGGATTTTTTCGCCGGCCGCGGAATCGACCCACGCTGCCGCGAGATCGATACGACGAAGTGTCTCCGCAGGCCAATCGTCCAACTGGACACGAAACGGCCCGGTAGCCAACCCCAAGATGACGGCGGCGATCCTCAGCCGCAACGTCGCCGGTTCCGACCGGCTGTCGAAATCCTCGAGCAGGAGCCGGATGTACTCGTCGAAAGCTTCCCGGCGCTCCGCGCTGAGGGCAACTGTGGCCAACTGGCCCACGAGGTTCGCCAGGTCGTCCATACGTTGGCCGCGCCCGGCCGTGTCGACATCGACCAGGCCGACGATCCGGCCCGAATCTGTGAGCACCTGTGAAGAGTGGAAGTCACCGTGGACGGTGACGACGGGTTCGTCGCTGCCCGCCGCGGTGACGGCGCTGACGATGGGGCTAATCCGGCCGGCGCATTCAGGCAGGACCGTCCTGAGCAGCTTGGCGTGCTGGGGGGCTCGCTGGTAGGCGGCGGCCACGGGCGGGGTATCTGTTGTGGGGGGCGGAAAGCGGTCCAACAGGCTGACGATGGCTCGTGGCGACGGCAACTCGCGCTCTCCCGCCTCGAGGGCGCGCCGCAACGTCCGGCCGGCTAGCGCCTGCATGGCCACGACCCCCTGGGTGCGGGACCAGCCCAGGCTACGAGGCACGGGCAGATGCGGCGCCAGCCCGACGTGCCGCTGTTGGAGGGCGGCAATACGCTTCGGGGGCAGCACCTTCATGTAGAAGGTCGCGGCGCGGCCCCGGACCTCGACGACCGCCCGACGGGTGGCGCGATAGGCCCGTGTGGTGACCGCGACGACTTCGTCGCGACCACCCAGCGCCGCCAACAGATCCGCGGCCCGCATCGGGTCGACCGCCGATGGCAGGCCGGGGAGGAAGGGATCACGAGGGAACCTCCACACCGCGATCTGTAAATCCGAGGCAGAGACGATCGGGACTCCGTCGGGGACGGATACTCCGGCGGCAGCCACGAAGGTGGCCGTGCCGGTGGTGGCGGCCGGAGCGGCGATCGAGGTGCGGTATTGCACTATCACCGATCTTCCGGGGGAGTAGCGGACTTGAACCGGAGTGGCGTGCCGTACAGTCAGACCCGCATCGGCAATGGCCGCAGAGAGGACGGCCGGAGCTTCGTCGCCGAGGAGAATCCCCAATGCGGGCAGCTTCGGATCTGGCGGCGGCAGCGGCGGCACGCCGGCAATGATCGCACGACGCCGGCTATTGCGGCTCGGTTCCCAAAGGTACGTCACCCAGGGCGGTGAGCAGCCGACGCAGCAGATCTGCCAGGTGGCTTCGTTCAGATGCGGTCAAGGCAGCCAGCAATGTCTCCTGATGGCGCAAACCCTCCAGGAAGGCCTCATCGGCGAGCCGCTCGCCCGCTGCGGTGAGATGCACCCGCACCGCCCGCCGGTCGGCCGGGTGAGGTCGGCGCCGTATGAGTCCGGCTGCTTCGAGCCGATCCAGCCGATTGGTCATACCGCCGGATGTCACCTGGCCGATCTGGGCCAGGGCGGTGGGGCTCAACCCCTCCGTCTTGCCGGCGCGGCGCAACGCAGTCAGCGTGTCGAGGTCACCCTTGTGACTGAGCTCACGCCCGGCAGCCACCTCATCGAGGTGAGCCTGCAGCAGCTGGGCGGAGCGCAGTATGCGGGATACCACCGCCACCGCAGACGTGTCGAGGCCGGGTTTGATGGCGGCCCATCCCGCGATTACTTCATCCACGTAGTCGTCCATGCGGCCAGGATATCTTGACTCACACTATCTTGACATAAAGCTTTGTCACAAGATAAAATAGTCTGCAAGATTCACCGAGCCCTCCGCGGGAGGGAAGGAGTAAGACAGTCGAGATGACTGCTAACCGCAAGCGTGCCACATTGGTCTTCGCCGGTGCGGTGTTTGCTGTGGCCGTGATGGCCCTGGCGATGTCGAACTTCTGGTTCGGCTTCGCATCGGTCGGCATTTCGATGATTGCCCTGTGGCCAATGTTCATGGCGGCGATCATCGTGTGGTTCGGCTATGAGGTCCTGAGCTCGCTGCGGCGTATCGAATCGATCGTCGAGCAGCGTGCCGAATACCCCACGAAGTTCAATCATGGCGCGTAACTGGACCCCCCAAAGCACGGGCGCGTCCTGGTGGGAGCAGGATCTGGACGATGACTTCCAGATGGATCTGCGCAGGCGAGCGGCCCGATTCGACGACGACATGCGGATGAGGAACCCGAGAGCTCGCCACCCCTCCAAGGGGAGGCGTCGTGTTGGCTCCGCTGCACCGAGGAGGCCGAAGCGATGAATCGGACTCGACCGGTGACCATTGCGAAGGCCCGTCAGGTGCACGCACGACGCGCGGCACACAAGCCGGGTCGGCCGTACAACGGCCCCAACACCGTTTCGCAGCGTGCCGCCTCTACCAAGAAAACGGCACGGAAGTCGTCCCGCGCGAAGAAGGTCGTCAAGGCCTCGTGAAGCGGTGCCGCTCGGCCCAACGAGAACGCCCTCCGTACGTGAGCGGAGGGCGTTCTCGCGTACCACGGACGGGTGCGTCCGCCGGCTCGTCCCGTCCGGCGGCGGGTCGTGGCACACTGGGTGACAGAGTCCCTTCATGGAGGCGAGTTGGCCACCGTCACTCTCGATTCTGTGAGTCGCAGCGCCGAGGACGGCACACGCATTCTGAGCGAGATCTCGTTGCACGTTGCCGAGGGGGAGCTGATGGTGCTGGTCGGACCTTCGGGTGCTGGCAAGACGTCGATCATTCGCGCCGTGGCCGGGCTCGACCCCATCAGCTCGGGCGCAGTCATGTTCGACCAAGAGGACGTGACCAAGGTGAAAGTGTCCCAGCGCGACGTTGGCATCGTTTTTCAATCGCATGCGCTGTTTCCCACCCACACTGCTCGCGACAATGTCGGCTTTCCGTTGCGTATCAGGTCCATCCGCCGCGATCTGATTCGCAAACGGGTCGATGCAGAGGCGCGGGCGCTCCGCATCGAGCACGTCCTCGACCGGTGGCCCAACCAGCTGGCGGCAGGCCATCAGCAATTGGTGCAGATCGCCCGGGCGATGGTGCGAGTCCCGAACGTGCTCCTGTTGGACGAGCCAATGGCTCATCTCGATCTGCCGACCCGCTCTCGGCTGCGGCGCGACCTGAAGGAACTGCAGCGGGGTTACGGGGTGACGACGATCTATGCGACCAACGACCCGGCCGAGGCCATGTTCATGGCGGATCGGCTGGCCGCGATCGAGAAGGGCCGGCTCCAGCAGGTGGGTACCCCGGCTGAACTCTACGCGGCTCCGGCCGACGCCCACATCGCCTGGTTGACCGGTCCCATCAGCTTCCTCGACGCGATCGTCGAGCGGGAGACCGAAGGGTACTGGTTGCGCGGTGACGGTTTCCGGATCAGAGCCTGGAGCCCCGAACTCAGCGGGCATGTCGAGGCGAGGGTGCGGCTCGGGGTCCGCCCGGACGGTCTTCGGGTCGCACCAGAGTCGGCCGTTCGGGTCGTCGTCGAGTCCCCCTCGTTCGAGTCGGGGAAGCCGGTAACACGGGTTCGGTTGGGTAGTGCGCTGGTGGCCCTGCCGGAGTTGGCGGAGCCGCAGGGCACCGATGTCGGCGTCAGCCTGGACCGCTTCGTGATATTCGACCAGTCGGACCGGCTCATCGCCGCGGTGGGATAGGCGATGAGTGCACCGATCCGACCGCAACGAATAGACCAGCGATGTGACCGGCGGCGGCGGCGGTGGCCGGTTAGTTTGCCGTCATGCTGCCGACGCTCTTTCGGTTGGGACAGTGGGATATGCCCACCCACGAGTTCTTCATCGCGCTGGGCTTGGTCGCTGCGCTGATCGTCTTCTACTTGCGGGCCCGGGCCCGGGGACAGCTGGACGACCGGGTGCGGTGGGTGGCAGTGGGCGCGCTGCTCGGGGGTGGCCTGTTCGCTAGGGCCGCCGCGCTGTGGCAATGGGCTTTCACCGGCCATGCGTGGATCGACGTGTGGCTCTACGGCGGGCGCAGCGTGCTCGGTGGCCTCGCCGGAGCCTACGCCGGTGCCGTGGTCACCAAGCGGATCGTGGGCTATCGACGCAGCACGGGAGAGCTGTTCGCCCCCGCAGTGGCACTGGGTATGGCGGTGGGTCGGATCGGATGCTTCCTGACCGAGCAGATCGGAACCGTCACCAGCATGCCGTGGGGGATCACACTGAGCCCGGCGGTGGCCGCCGGGATTCCCAACTGCCCACAGTGCATGTCCGGCGCGCCGCTCCACCCGTCCTTCCTCTACGAGATCATGTTCCATGGTGTGGCGTTCGGCGTCTTGTGGGCTGCCCGGGACCGGGTTCGTGATGGCCGATCGTTCAAGCTGTACTTGCTCGGCTACGGGATCTTCCGCTTGCTGGTCGAGTTCGTGCGAGGCAACCCCGAGCTGGCCCTGGGGATGTCCGGCTCCCAGCTCTTCTTGGTGATGACCATCCCGCCCCTGGTGTGGGCGGTCACGCGGCGTTCCGCCGCTGTTCCCAGCGTGGAGGTGCCGGCATGACCGACGCCCCTCCCCCCCAGATGCCGCCACCTCCTCCGCCGATGCCGCCGCCGCAGCCGCCGCCACGAAAGGAGCCCGGCTTCCTCCTCTGCGGGCTGATGGTGTTCGCCGGGCTGATCGCGGTGAGCACGGTGGGCGGGGCCCTCGCTTCGGTCTCCAACAACGCGGGGTGGGTTCCCGGGGTCGTAGCGCTGGCGGCCATCGGGGCCGCCATCTACTTCTCGGTGCGCGATCCACTCGTCGGAAAGTGCATCCTCAAGGGCTTTGCGGTGGTGGTGGCAGCCGGCGCAGTGGTGTTCGGCGTCTGCTTGGCCCTCCTGTCCTCGATGTACAACTGACGCCGATGGCGAGACGGCTAGCTCGATCCCGCCCCTGCTCCGAAGACCTCGTCCCACATCGTGCGGATCGCTTCTACGTCACTGCCGAGCGTCTCCCAGTCGACGTCGAGAGTGGCAATCGTGTCTAACGGGGGGGCACCCGTCGGCGGCGCCACATCGGAGCGCACGGGGTAGAAGTTGCCGATCTGCACCATGATCTTTTGGCCGGGCTCCGAGAGGATGAAGTCGACGAACGCGGCGGCAGCCGCCGGGTTATTGGCCTGGGCGGTGATCGCAATCGGGCTCGGGATGAGCACGGTCCCGCTATCGGGGTACACGAAGTCGATGGCAGCTCCCGATGCCTTGGCGTCACGCGCCATATAGTCCAGGACTGCGGCTGCGTCGTACGTGCCGGCCGTTATGCCGTCCCGAGCCGCCCCGTTGCTCGGCACCGAACTCGCTCCGGCGGCGGCCAGAGCGGTGAAGAACCCTGCGCCGTATTCATCGGTGAGGGCCTGGATCGTGGCGCGGGCAGCACCAGACTCGGGAGCGGGGAAAGCTGCCCGAGGGACACCCTGCAGGTCGGTCCAATCAACCAACCCGGCGGGCAACCGTGCCGTATTCCATGCCAGCACCATGCTGATGACTCGACCCGCCACATAGAAGCCTTCGGGATCGATGTACGTCTCCGGGATGGGTGCACCCGGTGGCGGCTCGTACGGGGCGAGTAGGCCCATCGCTTCGTACGCCTCGTAGGGAGATGGCTCGGCCAGCCAGATCAGGTCTGCCTGCATGCCGCCTGAGGCGAGCTCATCGGCGATGCGTTGTTGGATGTCTGCGGTGCGGCCCCGGACGACCCGCAGCGTGATTCCCCGGCTGCCGGGAGCCCAGAAGTTGCCGTCCAAGTCGGGAAACCGCTGCTCGATGACGCCCTCGAGCTGGCTGACGACGGCGTCGGGCATAGAGGTGTACAAGACGACCTCATCGGATGCGGCTTCGTCGCTGCTGCAGGCGACGAGGAGGCTCATAGCGGTGAGTACGCCCAACGCCGCCCGCAGGCTGCGACGCGGTCGGCTCGCTTCTCGGGCCATGATTCGACCGTACAAAGCCGCACTCACGCCAACTAGGGCCAGGGGACCCTCTCCTCGAATGGCGCCGTCGCGGCGCCCGGCGCGAATGTCGTCACGGCGGCCGCGTTGCTGCGTGCGTTCTCGTAGCATGCGGCCACCACCGGCTAGCACGAGAGCCCGGTAGCACTGCAGCAGTTCTGGATGGATAGGTTCAGGAACATCCTTGTCACGGCCGCACCAGGCAGGTTGGATGCGGTCTCGCTGCGCCGCATCGCCGCGCTCGCCACTGCCAATCAGGCTCGAGTGACCGTATTGGACGTGATTGAGCCACTGCCGCGATGGCATCGTTTCGCCGATGTCGAGGGTCGCCAGGTGGACATCCAGGAGATGCTGGAGACGGACCGGCAGAAGAGATTGAGAGCGTTCGCCGCCGAGATCGGTTTGGCCGATGTCGCGGTCGCGGTGCGAACCGGCAAACCCTTTGTGGAAGTGATTCGGTACGTCCTGTCCGAGCATTGCGACCTGGTGGTGGTCGGAGACGAGCACGGACACGACGAGCGAGCATCCGGTGTCAGCGCAGAAGTGCTCCAGTTGTTGCGCAAGTGCCCGGTACCGGTGTGGGCGATGCGCCCGACGCGTGCCAGGAAGCTACGCGTGCTGGCATTGGTTGATCCCGACCCGGCTGACCCGGTGCGGGACGGTCTCAACGATCTGGTACTCGAGTTGGCGACCTCTATGACAGCCGGCCAGAACGGTGAGCTGCATGTCGGGCATGCATGGGACCTCCCCGGTGAGGGCATGCTGCGGTCGAGCGCCTATGTGCGGGTGTCACGCGCCGAGCTGGAGATGATGGTGCAAGCCGCCGCCGCCGAGCACCAATCTCGACTGCGCGAATTGGTGGATCGTCATCACGTGTTCGAATCCGGCGGCCAGGTTCATCTAGTCAAGGGCGAAGCCGGACGGGCGCTCCCGGAGCTGGCCGAACGGCTCAACACGAATCTGATCGTGATGGGCACGGTGGCTCGCACCGGCCTCAGCGGATTCGTGATCGGCAACACTGCCGAGACGGTGCTACGAACGGTCGATTGTTCAGTCTTGGCGGTCAAGCCGGCGGGATTTGTCTCCCCTGTCGAGGTTGACGTGCCGTCGGCGAGGTCCTCATGAGTGACTCACGCGGCGTGAGAGTGAAGCGCACTCCGTTGCCGGGTGTCGGCCTGCGCTTGGAGTTGACTGCCGAGGATGGGCACCGGGTCGGCGTGATCCATCGCCAGCGGGGAGGCGTGGAGTTCTTCATCAGTCGTCAGGACGACCCTGATCTCATTGCCGGCCCTGGTGAAGTTGACTCCGCTCGAGGCGGCAACGCTGATCGAGCTGTTTGGAGGCTCGACGTTCTCGCACGAGCTGTCGCATCAGCAGGTGGTAGCAATGCCGCCAACATGAGCGTGTTGCTCTTTGCCGACGCCGCCTATGTCGATGGACCGATCCTGGCGAGCGTGGTGCCGACGCAGATCGTCGCCGCAGTGGGCGCCATCCTGTTGATGGCCTTGGCGGTTGCCGCCATTGTGGGCGGCACCGAGACCCGCATTCGCCGGCTCGAACCGGATGCCGTTGTCCCACTCTTCGCATATGTCGGCGCCGTGGTCGCGGTGGCGTTGGCGGTGTGAACGCCACCGGAGGGGTGTTGCGTGCCCCTGATGTGGGATCGGCCCCGGCTTACCCGGGGCCGGGTCTGACTGCGGGCGCTCGGCTATTGACCCAATCCTCGAGCTGAGCGATGTCGAGATCACGCATCAGCTCCCAAGGTCGGCGTCCGGGCCGGCGGTCGTAACGCGCGCCGCCAGGCGTTAGCCAGACGACTTCTCCGTTTGGATCTCCGGAGATCCGCCAGCCCGCCTCGTGCACCATGCGGTGGTGAAACCCGCACAGCGTGATGAGGTTGTCCAGGTCGGTCGGGCCGCCGTGAGCCCAATGGACTATGTGGTGGATCTGGGTCCAGTAGGTGCGGCCACAACCGGGGAACCGGCAACCCCCGTCACGAGCTCTCACCAGACGGCGCAGCCAGCCGGTGATGGTTCGGGTGACACGGCCGACTCCGATTGGGCAGCCGTCGCGAGCATGGGCAACCAGCTGGATGCGGCCGTCGCACGTTAGGCGACGGATCGCCTCCATGGGCACGTCGGTGCCGAACTCTGCCGTGCCCACGGTGTCTTCGGCCGCCAGCTTGGTTACCTCGGCATGGACTACCACGGTGGCCAGGTCGTGATTGGACTGGTTGGCCAGCGCATTGGAAGCCATCTCGACGAAAGCGTCGGCGAGGCGATGCTCCGGGTGGCGGGGCAGGTCGTAGATCGGCTCCTCGGGGGCGTTCCAGGCCAGAAGTTGCATCGCCTTGTGGACCACGAGACCGTCCTGACCGGTGATCTCTCCCCCGAATGAGTACTGCAGCGTCTCGTGGTCGAAGAAGTCCTCGTACCAGCGCTCCCGGTGGGTTTCCGTCACCTGCTCGGCCGGCACTCTCCGCTCGGCACGAGCGTAGCTCTCGAGCTGTTCGGCGCACTCGTGGACAGCGGCTTCGACCACCTCGGCTTCGCAATCGGGGTCGACGTACTTGAGCAGCTGGACGACCTGGTCGTAGCCCAGCATCCCTGCGGAAACATGCTGCTGCATCGCCGGGTACTCGGCGAGCTTTCTCGCCATTCGCGTCCAGGCGCGGGCCGTCTTGCGGTGCACCCTCAGGTTGGCCACCAGCCACTCGGCGGCCGATTGTGCTCCGCCGGCCCAGTAGGACTCAGCCTCGTCTGCGGCGCGCACTGCGGCCAACAGCTCTCCGAGGGCAGCCGTCATCACCTGATGGGCGGTCTCGATGCGGGCCGTCAGCTCTTTGTGATAGGCGACATTGTCCGGGTGGTAGCGGTCCGGCCGGAAGGCGTCGCTATGTTCACTTGCCTGGGTCTCCAACGTGCCATTCCCTGCGGTGAGACGAGTCGTGAGCCGACTGTTGGTGTACGTTCACGCCGGGTCGCCAGGCCGACATCGCTCAAGGTACAAAGGGGGTGTGACAGATTTCGGTGGCCGGACCAGAGCCTCCCGCCACCTTCCGCCAGCTCCATCACAGAGTCGGCGCTACTCCCACACCGGTCGGCAGTCAGCGGGGCTGGGCCCGTCGCAGGCGAGTCGGGTGATGGTGAGGGCGTCGAGGTCGATCTCCCAGGCCTCGTAACGATCCCGGTCCGTGGTTTCCCGGTAGCGGTAGATGTCCGAAACGTCGGGGTCCTGGACCGGGCCGAGCAGCGGTCGATCGGAAGACTGGCCGGCGAACGCGCTGCCGATCACCCCGTACCGACGGTCTGGCACGACCTCGGCCAGCAGCAGCCCGCCTATCGCATGCGACGTCTGCACTCCCCAATGCTCGGCGTTCGGCACGCTATCGGGTGGGGCGGTCCCTATGAAGATCGCCACGTAGTCGCACGCGTCGTCGAGACAATCAGCGCCCCAGGAGTAGAACGGGGTGACTCCGTCTCGATGGGTCCACGTCGAGTCCGAGTGGACTCGGCATCCTCGCTCATCGCAGAGCTCGGTGATGTTCCCGAGACCGACGGCACCGTTGTCGATGAAGTACATGCCCCACCAATATCCGTCGATCAGCACTCCCTCCAATATCCAGTCGGAAGCCGGTTCGACGTCTGCTTGCCAGAAGAACCTGATTTCGTGCACGTAATGCGTGTAGTTCATCCATTGGCATTCGACCAGTGGTTCCACATACGGCGGGCAACTGTCACCTGAGTCCAGGTGAAGAGGAACACCCCACTTGGCGATCAGGTCGGCCACCGTGGAGCTACCGAGCACGATCTCGTTGAAGAGAGCGAGGCGTGCCTCCCCGAGCGGCCGGACTCGAGCGGACAGCGCCGTCTCCTCAACAGCATTCCAGGCGATCCACGACTCGTCCCCCAGATGCCACCGCCCCTCGTCCGGGATCGAACCTTGATCTGGCGGGCCGAACTCGGCGACCAACTCATCGGCACCGTCTTCGAGATCGACGAACGCGATCGCCAGCGGCGTGTCGGGATAGCGAGTGGGGGTGTTGCCCGCGAGGCTGTAGTAGTCGGAGTTGCGGGCGGGCCGTTCGTAGTACACCGCAATCCTGGCGGTGGTGGTGTTGCCGGCTTCGTCGGCGGCGACGAAGGTGGCGAGGTTGCCGCCCTCGTTGAGCACCAGGATGATCGACCAGTTCCCCTCAGCGTCGACATCTGCGGGATAGCGGCCGGCGGCGGTGACGGTGCAGCCCGGTTCGGTGGTGCCCGCGAAGCGGTAGGTGCCTGTGGTGACCGTCTCGCCGGGTTGGGGGGCGGTGATCACCAATTCAGGTGGGGTCACATCCGGCGGCTCGGTGGTAGTTGTCGTAGAAGTCGAAGTGGTGGTGGTGGTTGATGATGTGGTGGGGGTCGCGGTGGTCGAAGTGGCCGTAGTCGTGGTGGTAGTTGTCGCGGTGGTGGCCGGCTGGGTGGTCGCCGGCTGGCTTGTCGACGGTTGGGTGGTCGGCGGTTGGGTGGTGTCGTCGGTTCCGCAGGCGGCGAAGACCAGGACCAGGGCGAGACCCACGATGAGAGCGGATCTGCGGCTCATGATGAACCTCCTCTCCAGTATCCTCCCAACCGCCACCGCCCGTTAGAGCCACAAGGCCCAGCGGTATTTGGGGAGTTCGGGGTGCCAGGCCTCATGACCTCGCGAACGCGATTGGGCAGATACCCGCGGCGTTAGGGCATCCAGCCTGGAAGAATTGCTGGCGTGATCGTCGACTGTGCGGTTTATCAAGACGGCAAGCGGCATCCGGAATCGCATTCGATCGAGGAGGCTGCCAAGGAGATACGCGCTAGCGGCGGGTTCGTTTGGATCGGTCTCCACGAGCCCAGCCCGGCCGAGTTCGACGAGGTGCGGGCACACTTCAACCTGCACGAGCTCGCCGTCGAGGACGCCATCATTGCCCGGCAGCGGCCGAAGTTGGAGGTCTATGACGATTCAATATTCGTTGTCCTCAAGACCGCTCGCTACCTGGAGGCCGAGGAGGAGATCGAATTCGGCGACATCTTGCTCTTTCTCGGCGAGCAGTTTGTAGTTGCCGTGAGGCATGGCGAGGCAACTCGGCTGGCCCCGGTCCGCCGCAGTCTCGATCGTCGTCCCGACCTGTTGCGGCTCGGTCCGTCTGCTGTCCTGCATGCGGTAATGGACAAGGTCGTCGACGATTACTTCCCCGTGCTCAACGGCCTGGGGAAGGACATTGACGAGGTCGAGGCGGACGTCTTCTCCAATGAGTGGTCGAACCCGGCAGAGCGCATCTACTTTCTCAAGCGAGAGGTGCTCGAGTTCCAGGCAGCGGCGCGGCCTTTGGTGGAGCCGCTGAGCCGGCTGATGCGTGGGACAGTGCCGGCCGTCGAACCCGGCCTCCACGAGTACTTCCGTGACGTCCACGACCACGTCGTCAGGGTCGCATCCCTGGTGGACCAGTACCGAGATCTCCTGACGAGCGTTCTCGAGGCCAACCTGACCCAGGTGAGTGTTCGCCAGAACGAGGACATGCGCAAGATCTCGGCGTGGGTTGCGGTCGCAGTTGTCCCCACCCTGATCGCAGGTATCTTCGGCATGAACTTCAACCGAATGCCGGGCGTCCAGGAGATCTGGGGCTTCCCGGCGGCAATCGCCGTGATGGCCGGCGCTGCACTCGGGCTGCACGCACTCTTCCGCCGCTCTGGTTGGCTCTGATAGGCCCCGCGGTGGAAGCCGTCGCTGCGTGGGCTAGTGCCTGGTTCCGGCCGGTCGAGGCGGGCCCTAGTCGCCGCCGAGCGTGATGGGGGCATCGATATCTATCGGGGTCAAGACGAGTCGAGCCCATCCGGGGATCGGCACGCGCAACTCGGCCGGCGGGTTGTCGAGATCAAACAGCAGAGCCTCCACGAACTCGTCCAGGCCGAGCGGGAAGTCGGTCGAGCGGTTGACCAGGAGCAGGGAGTTCTCCAGCGACAGCTATCCGGGAATCCCCAACCGGGGCTCCGATACGTCCGCCGGGACCACAAGTCGGGCCAGTTCTGCGCCGGTGGCGGTGTTGCGCACCAGGATGACGCGGCTTTCGGTCGGTGCCGGCTGTTGGGGATCGAGGTAGGCGACTCGTGTCCCGTCGTCGCAAAGGCTGAAGGCGTAAGCGCAATCCCAATTCTCGTCCTGGAAGCAGTCGGGTGACTTTGGTACGCCGGCCCTGGCGATGGTGGCACCGTCCTCATCGATGAGTATGCAGCCCCGGCCCTCCATCTGGTGCTCCGTTGCGGTCACAAGCCCCCCGCGGAGGGTGGGCCGAGGATGCTGGTGAGACGGCTCGTCACAACGTCGGCGGGATCGCTGAAGGCGGCCACCCGGAGCCCGTCCGAGCGGAGCTCGAGGACCGCGGTGGCCACGGCCAGGGGACCGGCGATCTCGATCTGCTCATCGACGAATCGGGCCCGTCCTGCGATCGGGAGCTGTGACGGGGCTGCGTCCGGGTTGTCGATCTCGAACAGCAACGCCGGACCAGCGGACACGCTGACCAGCATGCTCCTCGCCGACATGTCCACTCCCTGGACCCACCCCGCCTCGGCGTCGATGACGAACCGGGCCGCCTCGGTGTCGGTGGTGAGATTCCAGAGGTGCACGGTCGACGACACGTGAATGTTGCTGTCGTATTCGTCGGTAACGAACGTGAGCAGCTCGCTGTTTGGCGACAATACGCACCCGTGGACATAGTCGTCCGACGTTCGGTCACTTGCTTCTATGGGCACGACACCGAGATCCCGTCCGCTGAGGTCGACAACGAAGCAACCGGAGCCGACCTGTTGATACCAGGTGCCGGCGATCCACTCTTCGTTGGTCGATACCTCCCCGAACCCCGCCTCAAAAGCCGACGACGCGTAGATGTCGGTGACGGTCCGGGCGGGGTATTCGAATCGGCGGAGCCGCTCGATCATGTCGACGTCGGGAGTGTGCCCCTCGTGGCGCACATACAGCGCCGCGAAGCCTGCGGCGGTCTCATAGGTGTCGTACAGGGTGAGCTCATGGTCGGTCCCCGGAGTGGGGACCAGCAGCGCAGAAGGTGACGAGCCGCCCGTGGGCACCCACCAGATCACGGTCGACCAGTTGTCTTCGTCGTTCCAGTTGCGGCCCTTGTGGGTCTGGAACAACAAGCCGCCGCGGGTGTCGTCGACGGCAGACGCAACCTCACCATCGATCAGCGTGGTGACCTCTCCATCGGGATCGATCTGGTAGACGCCCTGCTCGTTGGCCACTAGGACCGTGCCGTCGGCTTGCGGCGGCGGTTGGTAGGTGACAGCGATTTTGGCGGTGGTGGTGTTTCCGGCTTCGTCGGCGGCGACGAGGGTGGCGAGGTTGCCACCCTCGTTGAGCACCAGCACGATCGACCAGTTCCCCTCAGCGTCGACGTCGGCGGCATAGCGGCCGGCAGCGGTGACGGTGCAACCCGGTTCGGTGGTACCGGCGAAGCGGTAGGTGCGGGTGGTGACCGTCTCGCCGGGTTGGGGGGCGGTGATCACCAGCTGCGGTGGGGTCACATCGGGCGGCTCAGTGGTGGTGGACGTTGTGGTCGTGGTGGTGGTTGATGATGTGGTGGGGGTCGCGGTGGTCGAAGTGGTCGTAGTCGTGGTGGTAGTCGTGGCGGTGGTGGCCGGCTGGGTGGTCGACGGCTGGGTGGTGTCGTCGGTTCCGCAAGCGGCGAAGACCAGGACCAGGGCGAGACCCACGATGAGAGCGGATCTGCGGCTCATTGGGACCTCCATTCGAGTATCCCCCCAACACGCCACCTTCTGCTAGAGCCACAAGACCCGCAGCGACACCGACACTCAGCTTGAGCGCAGTGGCGCGGGGCCGCTCCCATACAGGACCAGGACGATCGACCAGTTGCCCGTGGCGTCGATGACGCCGGGGTAATGCATGCAGTGGGGACGATGCAGATCGTTTTCGCAGCTGCTCGGCGCTCCCCGGATGATCAGCGAGAGCGACGCAGGGCCACCACCGGCGCGTCACGCGCAGTTGATGGCCCCACGTCGACGAACTCAGCGACTCGCGGAACACCAGTTGTGCCCCGACCGGATTTAGCTCAAGTCGGCGCACGCGACCTTCGGGGCAACACCGCCGGTCTTCCAATGGATCACCACCGAGACAGCGTCGCTATTGGCGAAGTACGCCACGGCGGCCTTCTGGTTGGCAATGCCGGCTTGGTTGGGCGAGAACGCACCATCGCCAGGCCAGATCTCGTTGGGTGGCTCGGATGCACCCAGCGGATCCTGCTTGAAGTGGCCCCCGGCGTCGCCGTCGGCGCACGCCTGGTTGTGCACGTGGGAAACGTAGGTTTCGCCCGGAGTGAGACCGGTGACGTGAACAGTCACCTTTGTCTGGTTCGCGTTACGCACCATCGTGGCGTGTCCGCCAATGTCGTAGCCGGCGTCGCCTCCTGCGGCGAAAGTCGAGAATTCGCCTTGCGTGACTAAGGCACCGCCCCCTGCCGCAGCTGGAACGAGCGTCGCCAGCAAAGTCATAGTCATCAGAGCCGTGGCTATCGCACGCCCGCCCTGTCGTATCAATGTCATATCTACCGCCTTTTCGGATCCACTCGCACCGAGGGGCCCGGCTGGCGTCTCCGGAGCACGTTTCGCCGGACTACCTCCCAATAGACAGACGAACAGGCGGGTCACTTGGGTGACAGGAGAGAGGTTCCTCATAGCCCGACTCGGCGACGCCGGCGACGCTCGTAGTGCATCGAGACCCCGCTTGTGCACGCGGTCACAAATGTGACCTCTGACCCTGGACGGCCTCGTGACCCCACCCCACTCTGTGACGAGAACGCGGAAGGAGTGTCCATGGCGTCCGAGATCGAGGTCAACGATCAGTCCTTCGCCGAGATGGCGCTGGAGATGGCAGGTAAGAGCGAGACGGAGGCCCGCGCCACCGGAGCCGTGGACAAAGCCGACGACGAAGTCGAGGCCCTGTACGAGGAAAGGTTCCGCACCGCCCACAGCCCCCTGCATCGGGCGATCTGGGAGGACCAGGTTCCGATCGACCTCTTCGATTACCGCCCCCCGTATGTGGATCCAGAGATAGAGAAGGTCATGGAGTCCTCGCTTGACGTGCTGCGCCGCCGCATCGCCGAAGGCACCGTGTTCGGCGAAGCCGACAAGATCAGTCGGGAGACTTTCGACGAGCTCGGCCAAGTGGGATTCTGGGGGCTGCTGGTCGACAAGGAATATGGCGGGAGCGGTGCCTCCTTTGCATCGTTCGCGTCCTTCCTGGGACGGATGTCCGCGCTAGATCCGACGGTGGCCGGCATGGCGTCGGTCCACCAGTGCATCGGTGCAGTGGACCCGGTGAGCGCGTTCGGCACGCCCGAACAGAAAGCGCGTTTCCTGCCGTCGCTGGCCAGCGGGGAGCGGTTGTCCGCGTTCGCCCTCACCGAGCCCGGCGCCGGCTCCGACCTAACCGCTTTGACGACCACCGCCCGCTTGGAAGGCGACGAGTACGTCATCGACGGGAAGAAGCTCTTCATCACCAATGTGGTCCCGGGCCGCACGGTCGGCCTGGTGTGCATGGTCGACGACCGTCCCGCAGTCCTGGTGGTGGAGCTGCCGGAGGAGGAGAACGAGCAGTTCCACCTGATTCGCTACGGGCTGCATGCCCTGCGCAACGCCTACAACCACGGGTTGGTCTTCAACGGCTTCCGGGTGCCGAAGGAGAACCTGCTCGATCCCGGACACGGCGACGGACTGACCATTGCCTACCACGGCCTCAACAAGGGCCGGGTGGCCCTGTGCGCCAACGCCGCCGGTTCGATGCGGATCATGGCGGCGTCGATGATTCCGTGGGCCCACAAGCGCGAGACCTACGGCCAGCCGATCGTCACCCGCGAGCTGGTTCAGCGGCGGCTGGGGCGCTTGGCGGGGCTCATCGTGGCTTGCGATGCGTTGGTTGCCTGGACCTCACGGCTACTCGACGAGGGCTACCGAGGCGAGATGGAATGCATCGTCGCCAAGATCTTCGGCAGCGAAGCTGAGGTGACGGCGGCCATCGATCTGCTCATGCGCACGCATGGGGGCCGTTCGTTCCTGCACGGGCACGTCTTCGGCGACTACGTCCATGACTTCCTGGCGCCCTCCATCTACGAGGGTGAGTCGGAGATGCTGAGCATGGCGATGTTCAAGTCGCTCGTGAAGGATCACGGCCGGCGCTACTTCGAGCCGATGGCGAAGGCGGTACAGGCGGCCGGTATCAAGAAGATGAACCCGACCGATCCAAAGGTTATCTGGGCGATTCGGAGCCAAGCTTTCGAGTACGGCAAGTGGTTGGCGCCGCGATCGCTGCGGCCTGTCCGCAAGCCGGATCTGCCCCCGATGCCTGCGGCATTGGCCGACCATGCCGAGTTCGCCGCCAAGCGGCTGCAGAAGTCGGCCCTGGAGATCGACGGCAGCATGCGCAAGCACCAGCTCGGCCTGGCCGACCGCCAGGCGCGCATCGCCGAGTTGTCCGAACGGGTGATCCACTCCACCACGATGCTGGTGACGGCGCTGTACGGGGCCCGCCACGACAATGAGGAGATTCAGCTGGCCAGCGAAGTGGCGTGCGACGAGATCAAGCGGCGGCTGACCGGCGATCGTCCCACCGACAAGGAGTTCAGGCGACAGGTCAAGCTGGGCACTGCCGTCGCCGAGGGCGCCTTCCCCGGGATGGACGACATCCGGCAGACGCGCATCCTGCAGGACTACTAGAGGCTGCCGCCACAGGACAGTGAGAAACCCCCGGCATGCCGGGGGTTTCTCACTTGATTATTCACTGTCAGCTCGGTGGCGCTTCCGCCCCTCGGGCGGAGGCTCGATTACTCCCAGCTGAGTCCGAGAGCGGGTTCTTTCACCATTATTCTCCACCTCCGCTGAGCCAGCCGTTGGAGCTCCACGAAGCTCCCGACCAAGATGCACCGCTCCACGATGCGCCCGACCACGACGCCCCGTTCCAAGTGTTCGACGACCACGAAGCTCCCGACCAGGACGCTCCGCTCCAAGATGCGCCGGTCCATGCGGCCGTGCTCCACGATGCGCCGCTCCAGGATGCCCCGGACCACGATGCGCCCGTCCACGTCGACCCGTTCCAGTCGCCTGCCGACCAGGAAGCGCCACTCCAGGAAGCGCCGCTCCACGAGGCCCCATCCCAGTACTTCCCGAAGATGTCCTGCTCGCCCGTCAGGTAGACGCCGTCCATCGCCACGTGCATCGAGCCGCGGGCGGCTTCCAAGGAGCCGAGCCCGGTGGCAGGTGCATGGAGCTGGGTAGCGTTCGTCGGCGTGGATGCTTGTTCCGCCGCGGCGAGGTCGATGAGACCGGCGCCGTAGCACTCGTTGGCGATCCACCACACCTGCTCTGAGGTGTCGACGAGAATCTTCTTGACCTGATCCGGAGTCAGCTCCGGGCGCTGGCTCAGCAGGAGCGCCGCCGCTCCGGACACCATCGCGGCGGCCTGAGAGGTGCCGCTGCCCTTGAAGAAGCGGTCGTCGTAGCGCGCCATTGGGAAGTCGATGTCGGCAGACGAGCCGGGCGCCCGCAGGCTCACGACCGACTTGCCGGGGGCGAGAACGTCGACGTGACGCTCCGCAGTGCCGCAGCTGGAGAACTCGGGCAGCCAGTCGTCGCGGGTGCGGGCGGTGCCATTGCCGTCCATGGCACCAACTGCGATCACGAACGGATTGGTAGCCGGGTTGCGCAGCCGTGAGGCGTTGCCGTCGTTGCCGGCGGCAACCACGACCACGATGCCATGCTTCCAAGCGACCTCGGCCGCGTAGGCGAGCGGGTCCAGTCGGTAGTCCTGAGTGGAGTCGGTGCCGAACGACAGGTTGAGGACTCGAATGTTGAGGCCGTTGTCGTTGCGATGTTGGACCACCCAGTCGATGGCGGCGATCACCTGCGAGACGTCGGTGTTGCCATTGGCGTCGGCGACCTTGATCGACACCACTCGCGCCTTGGGCGCTATCCCGAGGAAGCCTCGCTTCACCGAGTTGGTCGTGATGTTGGATGAGTTGCCGTCGTTGCCCGCCATGATCCCGGCCAGGTGCGTGCCGTGTCCGTACGTGTCGAGGTAGCGGAGGTTGTCCGCCTGCGACTCGAAGGAGAGGTCGGGGCCGTTGACGATCTTGCCCTCGATCGTCAGGCCTTCAACAGGCACAACTCCGGAGTCGATCAGGGCAATGTCGATGCCCTGGCCGTGAACGCCCTCGTTCCAGAACTTGTCCGCAGCGAGCACATCGTTTGCGATGCGATCCATGGTGTTGCGGGTCTGACCGGGAGTCGTGTCCCAGCCCAGGAGCTTCACCGTGGCGTTGTGCGTCACTGCGGTGACCGTGGGCAGATCCTCGAGTCCGGGCAGAGCGGACGCGGGTAACGTCGCTTCGAACGAATCGATGATGGAGAGCTGGGTGCCGACTGTGCCGCCTCGTGAAGCGACGTAGTTCTCGGCCTCGTCTCCCGCTCCCGCTATCTCTCTCACGATGACCGACACCGTCGTTGAGTCCACCGCGGCCTCTGCGGGTGCAGACGCGAACACGGCGGCTGCCGTCATCAGCGCTACGATCGGTATGGGCCATCGCCGTGGCGCGGCTGTGCTCATACGTGCCATTCCTCCCATTTGTCGTCATGAGAGTCATCGGAAGATGTGCCGTCGCGGCGGAGAATGGTTCTCGACGCTTCCGGATTGACTAGTGATGGAACAGGGGCGTGGCGGCGCGACCGCGCCATGACGGTCTGGGCTGCCGAGCTCGGGCGCGGCGGGCTGATACGAGCGGTGGGAACCAGGCCGGGAATGTGCCCTACCGTCGGCAGACACCCGGCGCCGGTGACTAGCCGAAAGGAAGCCACGGCTCGGCGGGTGGGCTCCCGATCTGTTGTCATGGCGCGTACCCGTCGGTAGCTTCGAGACCACGTACAGCTCAGGGGAATGGAGGACCGACGCGAAGCGTCTTGGCGTCATCGTGTTCGTGGCCATGGGATTGGTGGTTACTGCAGTTCCAGCCATGGCCGGGCAAGGCAAGCCGGAGTTCCGCGAGAAATACTCGTTCGTGGAAGAGCGGCACAGAGCCCGCGGTGATCTTCTTCGAGGAGACCATCACCACCAAGGACCCGGATCCGGAGCTGCTCGAGACCGATGTGGTTGCGTTCATCTGCTCGGCGCCTGACGTCGCTACTGCGATGAAGTAACGAGAGGGCCCCGGCTTCACCGCCGGGGCCCTCTCGATGTGTGGTGTGGCTGCGTGGAGGCAGGGTCGCCGTGGGCCACGGTTGCGGATCTGAGACCTCAGAGCAGTGGACCGTGACGCTGCGCCGGCGGCGTCAGTCCTCGGCCAGGCGTGGCGGGAAGCCACCTTTGGATATCGGGCCCCAGTCGGCGATGACGATGCGTATCAGCACCTTGCCCTGCTTGACCATGGCTTCGCGGTACTCGTCCCAGTCTGGGTGGTCACCGGCGATGTTGCGGAAGTACTCCACGAGCGGGTCCAGCGCGTCCGGAATATCGAGCACCTCTGCCCTTCCATAGAGCTGGATCCACTCGCCGCCGAAGTCGTCGGAGAGCACCAGCACGGCCACGTCGCTGCGCCGCCTGGCGTTGATCGACTTGGCTCGCCCGGGATAGGTGGAGATCACAACCCGGCCCGAGTCATCCAGTCCCATCGTGACCGGTGACTGCTGGGTGCGGCCATCAGCGCGGATGGTCGTGAGAATCCCGTGGTGGCGGGGGCGGACGAAATCGAGCATCTCGGCCCGGTCGACGTACCGGTTGGTGGCAATGCTGCGAGCCATGGCCCCGACTCTAGGAGGCCTCACTGTCGGGGGAGGAGGGTGCGGGAAAGTCCGTACGGTTCATATTCCTCCCTACTTCTGTGCTGGAGAACCGCCGCAGCCGGCTCCGGCACTTCCGCCCTCCAACCATTCGAGGAGTGGGTGGGCCGCTATCACCCTCGGGGACCTGAATGCCTGCTGCGAATGGACGTCCGTGGAGGAGGCCCGGGAGGACGGAGCCCGTCGCGCTGAGCTCGCCGACGAGTGGGTCGCCTATCCAGAGGAGAACGGCTGCAGCTTCACCGACGGCTGTTGAGACACGAGAGTGAGGGGTGGGATAAGACAGGGCCAGAAGAGGAGCGGGGTCAATGAACGAGACAGAGCTGCGCAAGCTCAACGACGAGATGGTCGGCGCCTACATGGATCAGAACACCGATATCATCTTGAGCCACTGCTCGGAAGACGTTCTGATGCACGATTCCGGGCAAAGCCGGTCCGGGGCAAGGACGCCTGCCGCGACTACTTGGTGACACAGTTCTCCCACACGTCCTCCCAATCCGCCACTCGTCTCAAGCGGATCTTCGACGATGACGCGGTGTTTGGTGAGCTCGATTGGACGGCGACGAATCCGGCGATCTGCAGATGCCGGATGGGTCCACTATTCCGGCAACCGGCAAGACCGTGCATCTCAAGGTGGCCTATTACGCACGGGTCAACGACGCAGGAGAGGTCGAGGAGATCCGGGGCTATCAGGACGTTGCCAGCATGATGGCACAGCTCGGCTTGATGGGTTGAGCCGCCGCCGGTCTCACTCCCAGACTGGCCCGGCAGTCGCTGCGGTCGGGCCCATCGCAGACCAAACGGGTGATCGTGATCGCGTCGAGAGGGCCACGGTGATCGGGGTGCCAGGCCTCGGCGACGCCGCCTGCCAAGATCGCTGCCGGCACAAGTTTGAGCCACGGGCCGCCAAGTGGGGCCGACGTGGGTTCCCCCGGAGGGGGAACAGGCGCCGGAGGCGCCAGGAAGGGGGCGAGGGTCTTGATGGTTTCCAGGTCAATGTTGTCCGGGCCGGAGCGCCAACAGATCCCCGGAATCGGAGAGGCACTGGCAGGTGGCGCCCCCCACTCCGCGCCCTCCGCTTCGCTACGGGGCGGCACCCCTCCCCCCTCCGGGGGGAGCCACACGCGGTTGCGGTCTGCGGACTACCTCTGCTTCCCCACTCCCCGGCCTGCGTCAGGGACTCGCCCCAACGCTCAGCGAGGCCTTGCTGGGGGGAGAATTTGTGGGCCCACCTGGATTTGAACCAGGGACCTCATCCTTATCAGGGATGCGCTCTAACCAGGCTGAGCTATGGGCCCGATGCGAAGCGGGAGTGTACCAGCAGGCTGCCCCGGGCGGTCCGGCGGTTACGGAATCAGCAGCACCTTCCCCGTCGTCGTTCTGCCTTCTAGCGCCCTATGAGCGTCGGCTGCCTGCTCGAGGGGGAATCGCTCGCCGATGCGCACCTTCACGTCACCGGCAGCGATCCATCCCAACAGCTCGTCGGCCCGTTGCTGGCCCTCGCCGGGACCGATGTGATGCCCCAGTGTCGGCCGGGTGATGAACAGCGAGCCTCCGGTGTTGAGACGCTGCAGGTCGAACGGTGGCACCTGGCCGCTTGCGCCGCCGAAGAGGACGAACGTGCCCCGCGGCCGCAGCAACGCGAGGCCGTCGTCGAAGGTTGCCTTGCCGACACCGTCGTACACGACGTCGAGGCCTTCATCGCCTCCGACAATCTTGCGGACCGCCTCGGCGAAGTTCTCCTCCGTGTACACGATGACGTGGTCGGCCCCGGCCTCGCGAGCAATCTCGGCCTTGTCCCGAGTCCCCACTGTGGCGAAGACCTCGGCGCCGATGTTCTTCGCCATCTGGATCAGGAGGCCGCCAACACCGCCGGCACCGGCATGGACCAAGCAGCGATCGCCGGCTTGGAGGTGGTAGGTAGATGTCACCAGATAATGAGCGGTCAATCCTTGGAGCGCTGCGGCGGCCGCGGTCTCCGAGTCCACCCCGTCTGGGACCTTGTAGACGAAGGTGGCTCCGGCGAGGCAGTGCTCGGCGTAGGCACCGTCGACCCAAGGGGACATGACGCGATCACCGACGGCGATCGTGAACACCTCCTCGCCGACTGCTGTGACGGTTCCCGCCGCTTCCTTGCCGAGGATCATGGGCAACTCGATCGGATACACGCCGGCGCGGTGGTACGTATCGATGAAATTCAGCCCGGCGGCTTCGACCTGAACCCGCACCTGGCCCGGCCCGGGCTCAGGCACCGCGACATCGACCAGCTCCATCACGTCGGGTCCGCCGGTCTGGTTGATCTGCACCGCTCGCATTCCGCCTCCTCGTTTCGAGTAGCAAAGTTAGCGGTCGAGACGCCGGGCATGACCGGCGACGGCGGATCACCCGATACAATTCTGGCTCCCGATATCTTCCGGGTCGCGGGGACGTAGCTCAGTCCGGCAGAGCACCTGGTTTGCAACCAGGGGGTCGTGGGTTCAAATCCCATCGTCTCCACAGGCGGTTCTCACCTGCCCGCCGCAATAGTTGCGCGGCGGACATGGACCGAGCCGCCGCCAGGCGCTCGGTTGCTCGACTCGCGCCACGCCTTGACAGGTTCAAATCCCATCGTCTCCACGAGCGGTTCTCACCTGCCC
>JBFIXI010000060.1:0-26193 GCA_041605955.1 Acidimicrobiia bacterium | reverse complement strand
GGCGACGGGCGCCACTGCATCGGCCGAGGCGGCCGCCAAGCGGCGGAGCACCTCAGGCGCAATTTCGGGCGTGCGCAGGCTGAGCACGACAGCAGCCTGGGCGTCGGCCGAATGGGTCAAGTAGTCGAGGGCAGCGCGCAGGGGCGCCGCGGCACCCTCGCTCCACTCCGGGTCGACGATCGCGATGATGCCGGGCAGCCCTTCGAGATGACTGACTGCGTCCTCATCGCGCATCACGACGACCACCGGGTCGAAGCCCTCCAATCGCTCGGCAACCACGCGCACCATCGGGCGCCCGTGCCACAGTTCCTCCGCCAGTGTGGCCGCACTGCCAGGCGAGCTCTCGGTAGCGATCACGATTACCGCCACCTCGAGGCGCGGTTCATCTTCGAGTTCCAATTCGTGCTGCGACGGAGTCGGTGTGCTCACGAGGCTGGCGGCGACCCGCCCTTGAGCACCCTCCGGCCCCGCAGTCGGGCCCAGGACATGTAGGCAGCACCGAGGACCAACACGACGGTGGCGAAGAGCTGGTACCAGGTGGCCCACTCGTACTCGGCGACCGTCCAGCTGTAGACGAAAGCGACGGCTCCGAAAGTCAGCTGCAGGGCTCCCGTCGTCACGAAGATGGCCCGCCCTTCCGGCTTGGCCACCACGAGGATTCCCGCCACCGCCCAGGCAAACAGCACAGCTCCCACCCATCGCAGCCCGCCCAGCTGGTCGGCGACGACACTGCTCAGGCCGATGCCATCGAAGAAGGCGCTGGGCGCCACGAGCAGCGGGACGGCGAAGAGCAGATTGATGAAGACGTAGACGACCATCGCGCTCGTCAAAACGGTGGCCGGGTCGCGCTTGGCCTTCCGGGGAGCCGGAGATGGTTGCTCCGTCTCCCTTGGAAGTGGCGGGAGTTCGCTCGACGGCTCGGTCGTCATCGCGGCCTATGCATCTAACTGCTGCCGCGCTCGGGTGCTGGCCTCGGCACGTTGGGCGTTTATCCAATCTTCGAAGTCCTGGCGAGCTACGCGCCACTCTCGACCGAACTTGACGGCGGGAAGGTTGCCTGAGCGCAACTGCGAAGTGACGACGAAGGTCGACACATCCATGTAATCACAGATATCAGAAACGGAAAGCCAATCCTTATCAATCTCTACGTGGATTCGCTCCATCAACTCAGGCTATGAGCAGTTGAGGCCGGGGGCAAGCACGATTTCGTCGCGGCGACCACCAAGAGTCGGCGGTGAGGCATCTGCCCCAGCTCTGGTCTTGGCTCACACCTCCCGGACCAGGCGCGATGGGAGGGAGCCGATGGCGCCGCTCCAATATCCCAGATCGTTTGCCAAAGTTTTCGCGCTTTCGGTAGAGTCTGGCGTCGGTTAGCGCAACCAAACCCCAAACTCTCATTTCGGCCTTAGGGGGCTCTTCGGGTGGAGGGTCGGGGAAGGTTGTCCCCAATGCGCATCGAGTCCTCCACCGTAGAGAACCATCGCTTCGGTGTCGCCCGCCGCCGCGGATACGATCCGGCGGAGGTCGATGCAGTCATGACCCGCGTCGCCGACACCCTGGCGCAGTACGAGCGTCTCATCCAGCGCCTCGAGAAACGCCTCGAAGGTACCGGCGCTTCGCAGGAAGAGATCACCAAATCCGTCATCGCGGCGCAGGAGAGCAGAAACCGTCTGATCTCGGATGCCAAGGCTGCAGCGACCCAGATCATCGATGCCGCCAATGAGGAGGCCGAGGCGATTCGGCAAGAGGCCAACCTCACCGCGCAGCGCATCGTGGGCGCCGCCCATGACCACCTCACGGCCGCTCAGGCCGACGCCCAGCGAATTCGTGAAGAAGCGGAAAGCGCTATTGATATCGCGCAGGATCGATCCGATGAGTTGCGCTCCCGCGCCGACGCCATCCTCACCTCCGCCATTGCAGAAGCGGAAGGCTTGCGCACCGAGTCCGAGCAAGCGGCGGTCACGCAGGGCGCCGAGGCGGAGCGGCTATTGCACCTGGCACAGGCCGAGGCCAACCGACTGACTGCCGAGGCGGCCAGCGACGTCGTGGGTGTCCGGGCCGATGCCGAGGCCGAAGCGGCCGACATCCTGGCGCAAGCCCGGCAGCAGGCTGAGGCAATGATCGCCTCGGCCGTCGAGGAAACTCGACTCATCCGCGAGCGCACCCAATCCGAGCTTGCCGAGACGAGGGTTGCGCGAGAGCTCCAGGCCGAAGAATTGATCGCAGTTGCCCGCAACGAAGGGGTAGAGATCCGGGCTGCGGCCGCTGCCGCCGCCGAAGCGATCCGAGCTCAGGGACGCGCCGACGCCGAAGAGGCGATGGCCGATGCTCGCCGCGAGGCTCTCGATCGGCTGACCACGGCACAAGAGGAAACGGAAGATCTCCTGAATCAGGCGGGCCACGAAGTTGACGCCATGATCGCCGCCGCCCGAGAAGACAATCGCCGGTTGGAGAAACGGATCGAGCAGCTGCAAGCCGCTGTTGTCGAGTTCGAGGCGCACATTGCCAATCTCGCGCAGGTGGCCGGCGACAGGACCGGGCTCATCGGCGACATGATCGACAACGAGATGCGCGGCGCGACCTGGCCGGCATCGGTCAGTCCGGACTCCGGGGCGCCCGCCAAGGCCCCACGGCGGAGGCCCAAGGCGAAGAAATCGCGTCATCGTTCGCCTGCTGCCACACCAGAGGGCGAAACGACGGCGGAACCGACGGCCGATTACGCGGAGCCCGACGGATCGGGCCAGCTCCCGGTGGGCCGGCCTCCGATCATCCATCCAGGACACGAGGGGCGTATCGCCACCACGGTGACCACGATGGCCTCGAGCGGTGATGCCGGGGGTGAGGAGCCGGCGCACCCGGCGGAGGCATCCCGAGCTACGAATCCGGACGACAACGGCGCCGGGGCACCCGGCGAGCTGGTCGCCGATGAGACCGTCGACGAGAGCGTCGCCGACCTAGCTGGTGAGGAGGGCACCACCAGCACCATCTACCAGCGCAGAGGCGGCGGCATCAAGCGTCGGGTCGCCGCCATTCACCCCGATGGCGAGGAAGGCTGACGCGCCCCGGGCTCGGTCCGAGCGCAAATGGCACGGGGCATATCGGTGGGAGCACAATCGGTGCAGGTCGGACCGATGCAACAGTTTCAGCCGGCGGGGCTGTTCTGGCGACGTGCCAACTCGCGCTCTCGGGTGGGACGGGTCAGGATGAACCACACCCCGACTAAGCCGAACACCACCATGGCGGCCCGAGCCCACGAGTCCTCCAAGGCCAAGACCACCGTCAACGCCACCGAGATCACGATGGAACCGATTGCCACCACCTTGACGCTGCGCGGAATCCCCAGGCCGGCTCGGTAGTCACGCAGTTGCTGCCCGAAGACCTTGTTCGTCATCATCCACCGGTACATCCGCTCGCTCGACATCGAGAAGAAGTACGCGGCAACCAGCAGGTTCACCGTGCCCGGCAGGATCGGCGTGTAGAAGCCGGCGATGCCGATCCCGAGGAACACGAAGCCGAGCACGATATAGACGGCCCGCACGACGATCGAACGCGACAAGTTCAGGTGATCATCGAACGATGTAGTCGCCGCCACCGACCCTCCAGCCTCCGGTTCCATGCCGCGCCAGCCTATTACCAACGTGGTCCGACAGCTTGTCGAGTTTGAGACCCCCAAATGGAATAGGCGTGCCCAGAACCAACGGGGGTCCGTGCAGGAACCTGCCGGCGAGCTGCAGGACTGCAGCTTGCTCGTTGGCAACCTCGCGGCCGCCTGCTTCGTGCCGAAGAGCTGAGCGTCGCTGTCCACGAGACTGCGGATCGAGCGGACTAGCGGCGCCGCCTCGGGATTCCGCAAGAACACGTCGCGGCCGCTGACAGTGGGAGCGATCGCGGGTTGGCTCGGGACATGGCGCCCCGACTCTGCGACACCGAGGTTTCAAGGTCTGGCTCGATGATCAAGTGCCCTCAGATGATTGGAGCGCGTCAGCGCGGTCCAGGGAAGCGGCCTCGACCGCCATCTCCAGCAGACGATCGAGCAGCACCACCGCCAGTACGGCAAACAGGATGCTTCCGCCCCACAGCTCAGGCGGCCATCCCAGGCCGAGGTTGACTGTGACCAGCAAGAAATAGAGCGACCACAGCGCAAAGGGGGGCAGAACGATCGTCAGCCGCCGCGGGGCCTCGATTGCGATGAGGACGTCCATCAGCACGGCGGCGACGACGACGGCGGGCAGCCCAATCGCTTCCTTGTCGAAGCCGACGACGATGAGCGTGTTGATGACCACCATGAACGTGGTGACGGAACCGGGCGGGAGCGTCCAGCGCCGCGACGCGGCCAGTAACGGAGCGAAGGTGATGATCGTCGTCACCATGATTCCCAGGAATCCCAGGACCGCCCACTGCTCGGACCCAGCGCCCGGCTCATAGTGAAGCGTGACCGGCCAGCTCATTGCGGGCGCCCACGAGTACTCGAAGAAGAAGGCGACCACGGCAGTGGCGAATGACAGCGATGCCAGCGCCGGTAGGAAGTCCCGATAAGAAGGGCTGGCGTCGTTGCGATCCATCCACCTGGCGCGGAACGGAGCCGAGACGATAAGGAATCCCCCGATGAACAAGAGCAGGTGTGTCGGGCTCAACAGGGCGTCGAGACTCGTCTCGATGCCGAAGACCTCATGCCATATGGCGTCACCCACACCGCCGGCGGCGAAGATCGCTACGCCGTACATTGCGGGCCGATAGCCTTGGGGCGCCCAGAAGAGGTCGGTGCCGGCCGGTTGACGCCTCCGCAGTCTGATCACAATCAGCCACGCCGCCGTCGCCAGAAAGCCGCTGTAGAAGATGGCGTGCCACGGAGTCCAAAAGGTCTCGAGCTGTGGATTGGTCACGTGGTTGTACGCGTCTACGAACAGGCCGACGATCGTCCACAAGCTGAAGCCCACCGTCGCCAGATCCTCGGATCGAGTGGTGCGCTCCATGACCCCACCAAGATACGACCAATTGGACCCGGGTCGCGAAATTATCCCGGCGCCGCACCCATTGCTACTCCCCCGCCGGTCTGATTAGCTGGAAGCGAGGTGATGCTGAAGGGGGGAACCGTGGATTCACGCGAACACCAGGAGCCGCATCCGTCCGAAGGCGCCGGGGAGCCTCCGTGGGCCCATCCGGATCTACGAGTGCTCGGCCGGATGCTGCGGCTCGAGATGGACGAGACGCTGCGGGCCGAGCAGCACGCGGCACGGATCGCCGCCCGGCGACGCAGCACCATGCGCGATCGACTGTTGCTGGCGGAAGACTGCGCCGAGCTGCTCCACATCGACCTGGCCGGGGGCATCGAGCTGCGGGGCACGGTCTCGGCTGTGGGTGCCGACCACGTGGTCGTCTTGCAAGAGGGACGACACCGGTGGGTGGCGCTGCACCACGTCGTGGCGATGCGGGTGGCGTGACGGCTTTCGCCCGCCCTGCGCTGGCCACGGTCCTGTCGCCGCGGCCCTGGGAAGGCCAATTGGCGGCGGCCGCGCTCGAGTCGGCGCTGGTGCGGCTCGTCGCCCGCTGCTACAACCCGCTCGACGTGCCTGCCTCGGCCGACGTCGTCGTGGTCGGCACCGAGGTGCCCTGGCTGAGCATCGATCTGATCAGCCGCTGGAGAGCACAGGGCCGCAGTGTCATCGGCATCTTTCCAGTGGGGGACCGCCCTGCACTGCGGATGCTGTGTCAGGCGAACGTCACCCAACTCTTTGCGGAGTGTGCCGATCCGATGGTCATCCTCCGGGCGATACGCCAGCTGGTTGCCGGCCCGGAGGCAGCCGTAACTCGCTAGAGGCGACACCGGTAGCCTCTTGCGATGGCCGCATGGACCGTCGCCGAGCTGAGGGGCTCCGTCGTCGAATGGGCCGGGTCCATTCCGCAAGACTCCCCGCTGTACGCCAGGCTCGCCGCCAGCGTCGCCTCCAACGACGAGGTCTTGGAGATTCTGCAGGCGGTGCCGGCCGGACAAATCCACATGAATCTGCTGCTGGCCGCCGTTCAATATCTGCTGGTCGCCGATCCCGCTCATCCGCTCGCGCAGTGGTATCCGTCGCTGGGAGGAAGCCGCACCGACGGAGATCTCGAGGATCACTTCGCCGCCTTCGTCCTCGAACGCCGGACGCATATCGCCGAGCTGATCGCCGTCCGCCGGGTCCAGACCAACGAAGTAGCTCGCTGCTGTTTCTTGCTGCCCGCTTACAACCTGGTGAACCGATTGAGCGGGCTGCCGATTGCGCTCATCGAAGTCGGTAGCAGCGCCGGGCTCAATCAAAACGTTGACCGATACCACTATCGATACGAAAGCGAGACGACGGTGGTCGAGACCGGCATCGGCTCGGTGGTGAAGCTGACTTGCCATACAGGAGCCACCGTGCCCGCAGAAGCAACTGGGCTGCCCGACATCGGCTGGCGCCGTGGGCTCGATACCCACCCCGTCGATGTCACCGATCCCGACCAGGCCCGCTGGCTCAAAGCATTGGTGTGGGCAGACCAGGTGACACGCCATGAGCGCCTTGCCGCCGCCCTCGAGGTGGCCCGGCAACACAAGCCGATCATCGTGCGCGGCGACGCCCTGGGAGCGGTCCGGCAGCTCGTGGCGCAAGCGCCGCCCGAAATGGCATTAGTGGTGCAGCACTCGTTCGTGATCAACCAGCTGTCGCGTACGGATCGGGCCCGCTTCGCGGCTCTGCTGGATCGGCTGGCAGGCGAGGTGAACCGACCCATATACCGGATCGGAGCCGAATGGTACGACCTCGATCGCGTCACGATCCTGGAGCTGACCGTTCACGGGCCCGACCCGTTGGCTCGAGAGCTGGCGTTGGTCCACTTCCACGGCGCCTGGATCGACTGGCTCCACACAAGCTGACGAAGCAGCCGCCGGCTCGGTCAGGCCCCGTCGACAGCAGGAGTCTCCAACACGTCGATCAGCTCAGGCACGTTATTCGCCACCTTGTTGACGAGGGTGGAGACGGGGTGAAGCGCCATTTGGGTGGCGGGATACACGCCGAGCAGCTCGGCGGCGGCAGCGGGATCGTCATTGTCCCGGTCCAGCCACGCCGCCCACGCCGCCTCGGGCAACACGACCGGCATCCGATCGTGAATCGGCGCCACCAGATCGTTGGGCTCACCGGTGATGATCGTGCAGGTTCGTAGCCGCTCGCCAGTGTCGGGGTCTTTCCAAGTGGACCAGAGCCCGGCAAGGGCGAGCGGGGAGCCATCACGGCGGTACACATAGTGCGGCAGCTTTCCCTTGTCGCGGCGTTGCCATTCGTAGAAGCCGTCGACCGGGATCAGGCAGCGCCGCTTCGCCAAGCTCTCCTTGAACGTGGGCTTGCTGGCCACCGTCTCGGCGCGGGCGTTGATATTGCGGGCCGCCAGCTTCTTGTCTTTCGCCCAGAACGGGAGCAGTCCCCACCGAAACGAGCCGAGGAGACGCCGTCCGTCGTGTTCGGCTACGGCGTACACCTGATCGGTGGGGGCGACGTTGTACGAGGGCGGTAGCGGATCGACCTTGATCTCATCCACGCCGAGGAACTCGGCGTATTTCTCCGCCGCCTGGGACTGCACAAACCGGCCGCACATGGGGCGATTGTCCCATCACTTGCGCCACTAGTGCTCGGTTCTGCGTCATTCCCGCCCGCTTTGGCTCTCAACTCCTGTACCTTCAGGGCCGATGAACCGGGAGATGACAGCGGGGATCCATCTCGACGGCGTCAGTCGCCGCTTTGGGGTCATTCGCGCCGTCGATGACCTGACAATGAGCGTGCCCCGGGGCACGGTGGCCGTGTTGCTCGGGCCGAACGGGGCCGGCAAGACGACCACGGTCCGACTGATCACCGGCTCACTGCGCCCCGATGCCGGCACCATCGACGTGCTCGGCTTGAACCCGATGGAAGACGGTGACGAGATTCGTCGCCGCTGCGGCGTAGTGCCGCCCAAGCCGGCGCTCTACGATCGGCTGTCCGGGCGTGACAACCTCCGATACGCCGCCCGTATCTGGGGGGCGTCAGAGGACACGATCGACGAAGCGGCGGCCCGATTCGGCATCGATCATGCCCTGCATCTCGAGGTGGCGGGCTATTCCACGGGCATGCGCACGCGGCTAGCGCTTGCTCGCGCCGTGCTGCACGACCCCGAGATTCTTCTTCTCGACGAGCCGACCGCCGGGCTCGATCCGGAGTCGGCCCGGGCGGTGCTCGACCTCATCCGCGAGCTGGCCGGCAGCGGCCGTACCGTGATCATGACAACCCACCTGCTCCACGAGGCCGAGGGCATCGCCGACCAGGTCATCTTGATGGGGGCCGGTCGGGCACGCGCCGCCGGCCATCCGATCGAGCTGGCGAACCGCTACATGACGTCTCCGGTCGTCATCATCGATGCCGAGAACCGGGATCTGCTGAAGGATCTCGACACCCACCGCGGCGTGCTCGGCGCCAAATGGAACGGTGCGATGCACGTCACCCTGGAATCGATCGAGGTGCTCCCGGACATGGTGGCGGCACTGGTCCGAGACGGGGTGCGCATAACCCGGATCGAGCCGATGGCGGCAACTCTCGAGCACCTCTATTTCGAGATGCAACGGCAGCTGCGTGACGTCCCGCCCCCCGATACCCCGCCGCCCGATGCTCCACCGGCGGAGATGACACCGTGAGCTGGAGCAACGTGTGGACGGTCGCCCGGATCGATCTGCACCGGCTGTTCATCAGCAAGGACTACTGGATTCCGATGGTGATCCTCGGTGGCATCTTCTTCGTGTTCATCCCGTGGGTACTGCTCGGCGTGGTGACCCGCCCGCAGAGCCTGGAGATCGTGCAACAGATCGGTGACGTGCTCACCTCCCTGCCGGGGACCGCGGCCGACGTCGTTCAGGGCGAGACGGCCGCCGCCCGGGCGGCCTATTCGCGGGCAGTGTTCCTGTTGGCGCCGGTCGCCATCGTCGTCCCGCTCACGATCTCTTCGGCAGTGGGCGCCCAGGCAATTGTCGGTGAGCGCGAGCGGGGCATCGGCGAGTTCCTGGCCCACTCGCCTCTCCAAATCCGCGAGATCTACGCCGGCAAGCTGCTCGCCAGCGCCATTCCCGGTTATGTCGCCACGGTGGTGGGCTTCGGCATCTATGCGCTGATCGTCAACTTCCGGGCCGGACCCATCGTGGGCGGCTGGTTCTTCCCGACGGCAGGCTGGTGGCTGCTGATTCTCTGGGTGGTTCCGCCGTTCCTGCTGGTGGCCCTGTCGATCATCGTACGACTGTCGGCGCGGGTGCAATCCACTGCCGCCGCCCAGCAGGCAGCCAGCCTCATCTCCCTGCCGATCATCATGGCGAGCTACGTCGCCTCGAGCGGCTTCGTGCTGAATCCCACCGTGGCGGCCATGCTGGTGGGGTCCGTGGCTTGGGTGCTCGCCATTTGGGGAGTCGCGTCCGGAGCTCGCGCCATCAGCCGCGAGCGGTTGCTCAGTGTCGGAGCCGAGGCCTGACCCGAGGATCGGCGGCGCGTGCCCAACCGGCCGAGTCTCTCACGTGGCCTGCGCCGCCTTGGCGCGTTGGCGCGCCGTGCGCCTGCGTTCTCCACCCCGAGGCTCCCAGCTGAAGAACCGGGCCGCCAACACGGCGCCTCCAACCAACCACAGCGCCATCACCCCGAACCGCGTCCATTGGAAGTGGTCGAGCCAGCCGTCCGCGGCGGCGGTCTCGATGGGGTTGAAGGCATCGCTGAAGGCCACGGCAAAGTGCTTCAGCGGGAACACATCGCCAAGAGTGGATATCCACGCCGGCCGGCCCTCGGCGGGCGTGAGGAAGATGTCCGAGATGAACGCCAACGGCAGCAGGGTGGCGTTGGCGATTGCCGGCGCCGAGTCGCCGCTGGGGGCGAGAGCCGCCACCAGCAGCCCGAGGGCTGCGAAGCAGGCCACACCGACGACGAAGGTCGCCAGGGCGGCGGGCAACGATTCCGCATAGATCTCGACCCCGTAGAAGACCACGCCCACGGCCATCATCAGCACAACAGCCAAGAACGCGATCCAGACGGCGCTGCCCACCCGCCCGGCTAGATAGATCCATGGCGGAACGGGGGTGCCGCGCATCCGCTTCAGAATGCCCTCGTCACGCGAGATCGAGGTGTTGATGGCGAGATTCGTATAGGTGGCCGATACGGCTCCGAAGACCGCCAACGCCGGCGCATAGAACTGAGCAGTGGTGATGCCGAGCTCCTCGACCGTCTCGTTGCCGAAAATGGTCACGAACACCAGCAGGAACATGAGTGGAAAGACGATGGTGAAGAACGCCGCCACCGGCGTCCGCCAGAAGATCTTGTTCTGGTAACGAATCTGCAGCCAGATCAGCGTCAGATCGGAATGGCGCCCGCTCATTGCGACTGCTCCCCGGTGAGTTCGAGATAGATGTCCTCGAGCGACGGCCGCGCCACGGTGAGCATGCCCAAGTCGACTCCGCGGTCCAGCGCCCAGGTCGTCAGCTCGTGCAACGTCCGGGTGGCGTCCTTCGAGGCCAGCACGTAGCCACCATCCCCGCGGGGCAGCTCGCCAAGGCCTGGAGGCGCCGTCCCGGGAGCCAGCATGAATGAGATCTGGGTCTCCGCATCGCGGCGCCCCCCAATCGTCTCGGGGCTGCCCTCGGCGACGATCTCCCCGGCCCGGATCACGGCCACTCGATCCGACAGCGCCTGCGCCTCGTCCATGTAGTGCGTCGTCAGCAGGATCGTCTTGCCCAAGCTGGCGAGGTTCTCGATGATCGTCCACGCTTGACGGCGGGCGGAGGGATCGAAGCCGGTAGTCGGCTCGTCCATGAAGATGACCTCGGGATCGCCCACTATGCCGAGCGCCAGCTCGAGTCGGCGCCGCTGTCCTCCCGAGAGCGTCTTGATCCGAGCGGCTGCCTTCTCCTCGAGACCGACGATCTCGATCAGCTCCTCCGGGCGGCGCCGCTGGGGGTAGAGCGCCCCGTAGTAGGCAATGGCCTCGCGCACCGAGAGCGCGTCCTCGATGGCAGTCTCCTGCAGAACGATGCCGATACGCTCCCGGTAGGATCGCCCGCCGGTCTCCGGATCCATGCCGAGCACTCGCACGGTCCCGGCGGTGGGGGTGCGATGGCCTTCGAGGATCTCGACCGTCGTCGACTTACCGGCGCCGTTGGGACCGAGCAGGGCGAACACCTCCCCCTCGGCAACGCTGAGATCGACACCGTTGACGGCCCTGAGGTCGCCGTAGGTTTTGACGAGACCGGTGACTTCGATAGCCAAGATCCCCTCCTGTCGAGATGCAGTGTGGGCGGTGGGTCGCAGCCCCGCAAGCTCGAAGGTGACACCGCAGCTCGACCGCAGTGGCAGAATCGCTTCATGCCCGACGTGGTCGTAGTCGGATCCGGCCCCAACGGGCTCGCCGCCGCCGTTGAGCTGGCGCGTCGCGGCCACTCAGTGCGGGTCATCGAAGGAGCAGCTACTCCCGGCGGCGGTGCCCGCACGCTCGAGCTCATCGAGCCGGGCCACTGGCACGATGTCTGCGCGGCGGTCCATCCGCTCGGCGCCGCCTCCCCCTATCTCAGCCGTCTCCCGTTGCGCGAGCACGGGCTCACGTGGCTGGTGCCCGACGTCCAGCTGAGCCATCCGCTCGGCGGGGGTCGCGCCGTGGGGCTGATGCTGCCGCTCGACGAGACGGTCCGCCTCCTCGGTCGCGACGGCGCCGCCTATCGCGCTCTAGTTGGCCCGCTCCTCGCGAGGATCGACCAGATCATTGCCGGCGCAATGGCCCCGCTCCAGACAGCTTGGCGCCGCCCGTGGACGATGGCTCGATTCGGCCTCAAAGCAATCCGATCCACGAGCAGCCTCGCCGCCCGCTTCGACACCGATGCCGGCAGGGCCTTGCTCGCCGGCCTCGGCGCCCACTCCATATCCAGCTTGAACGCCGCGACCACGGGCGGGGTGGCACTTGTCCTGGCCGCCGCTGCCCATGACGTGGGATGGCCCATTGTCGCCGGCGGATCGCAGCAGATCATCACGGCGCTCGTCGGCTATCTGCAGGCACTCGGGGGCCGTGTCGACACCGGGATCTGGGTCGAGTCACTCGAGCAGGTGGAGCCGGCCGCGGCCGTCTTCCTCGACACATCGCCCGCGGCTGCGGCCGATATCGCCCGGCACAGGCTCAGTCATCGTATGACCCGACGGCTGGAGCATTGGCGCCATGGCCCCGGTTCGCACAAGGTCGATTGGATCCTCAGCGGCCCAATCCCGTGGGCCGACGAACTGTCACCACGCGCCGCCACTGTCCACGTCGGTGGCACTTTCGAGGAGATCGCTCGCAGTGAGCAACGCGCCGTCGCCGGTGAAGAGCCGGACCGGCCTTTCGTGCTGGTGGCGCAGCCGTCGCTCCTCGACCCGCGCCGCGCCCCGCCGGGGCGGCACATCGTTTGGGGCTACTGCCACGTGCCCCGGGGTTACACCGGCGACGCCACCGGCGCCATCGAGGCTCAAATCGCCCGGTTCGCCCCCGGATTTCGCGATTTGATAGTGGCCCGGCACGTGCATCGGGCCGTGGATCTGGCCACCTACAACCCGAACTACGTCGGGGGTGACATCAGCGGCGGGGAATTGAGCCTGCGCCAGCTCCTGGTGCGACCCCAGCTGGCCCCGAACCCCTACCGGATCGCCGACCGGGTCTACCTGTGCTCCGCGTCGACGCCGCCTGGGGCGGGGGTGCACGGGATGAGCGGATATCACGCGGTGGCTTACTCGGGGCTGTGATGCTTGCAGCGCGACGGGCTGGGGCACGCCCGCCGACCCCGTCGACTAACCCGCTGGGCGCGCTACGGTCCTGCCCGATGAGAAGGGTCGCCACCATCGTCGCCGTGCTGATGCTGGCCGCTGCCTGCGGGGGCGGCGACGACACTGATGCCGCGGGTGTTGCCAGCCTGGACGACACTGCCCCCGGGGTCAGCACGACCGCCGCCGGGCAGCTGGAAGCCGATCTCGCCCTCCTCGAGTTCAGCCAGTGCATGCGAGACGAGGGCATTGCGCTGCCCGACATCGGAATCGACGAAGACGGCGCGCCCATCCTCGACCCCGCCCTCCTGGAAAGCATCGACGTACAGTCCGAGAGGTTCGCGGAGGCCTTCGACACCTGCCAGCCGATTCTCGCCCGCTCCCAGGCCTTCGACGTCGAGATCGACCCCGAGCTGCAAGCCGAGATCGAGGATCAGCTACTGGAGTTCTCGCAATGCATGCGTGACAACGGCTTCGAAGACTTCCCCGACCCCGCCAGCTTGGAGACGGGCCAGCCCTATCCGGTCACGTTGCTCGCCCAGTTCTCTGATCCGGAGTTCGAGGCCGCCGTGGAGGTTTGCCAACGCGAGCTGGCGTTTCCCGGGAGCGACGGCTGAGTCTCAGCCGGACTCGTCCCAGAGATGGGGCCGATCGAGCAGCTGCACGAATCCCAGCTCGTCGCAGAACTCGGTGAACTTGATGCGGGGAACGCCTCGCCACGCGAGATCGTCGAGGCTCTCCTGTAGTGGGACATCGCGCCGCAACGTTGCCAGCTCCTTGAAGAGGAGCACATCCGACATGTTGTCCCGCAGCGTGTCTGCCAGCTTGGCGGCGCCCCGCACCACGACCTCCCAATCTTCTTGGTCGAGCGGGATCTTCTCGATGTGTCCGTAGTGCGCCAGCACCGTGGCGCTCGACTTGGCTCCCCATCCGGCCAGCCCCGGATAGCCGTCGGCGCTGTCGCCGACGAGAGCCAGGTAATCGGGAATCGATGCGGGCGGCACCCCGAACTTGGCGACGACGTCGGCGGCGTCGAAGTAGGCGCGTTCGCGCCGGTTGTATCCGACCACCCGAGGGTGGCCGTAGAGCTGCGCCATGTCCTTGTCAGGGGTATGGACGACGATCCGCTCGACGTCGTCCGCCCATCGCTCGACGGCGCTGGCGATGGCGTCATCGGTCTCGAACTCGTACATCGACCACACCGTCACGCCGATGGCCACCATCGCTTGCTCGGCCAGCGGAAACTGGGCCCAGAGCGCAGGGTCGATCCCGGCGCCGGTCTTGTAGCCCGGATAGCGGTCGTTGCGCCACGACTCGATGACGCTGTCGAACGCGGCGGCAACGTGGGTAGCCCCCGACTGCTCGAGCATCCCCAACGTCGCTGCCGTGATCCCGTACGTGCCGCCGACCTCGCGGCCGTCCGGGGCACGCCGCTTGGGAGCACCGTAGAAGGCGCGAAACAGCTCGTAGGTGCCGTCGATGAGGTGCAGTTCCATCGTTGCCGACCCTAATCGGGACGTGGGCGGGGGAACACCTGCTCGCCCATGCCGGCGTTCGTACCCAACCTCAGGTGCTGACAGGTGCCTGTCACAGGTCTCAATTAGGGGTATTGACAAACTCCATTCACAAACTCTCCATTGACAAGCTCGGGTTTTGAGCATACGCTTTAATCATATGCTCAAAGCTAACGCTCAAAGCAAACGCTCAACCGCCCAGGTCAGGTTCGCCTAGGAGATCCCATGTTCCCCAACAGTCGCCGCAAGGCCCGCAGCAACGGCCACCCCTCGCTATGGCCTTTCTACGCCCTGCGCCTGCTGACCGTCTGGGGAGCGATCCTGGGTGCCGGCTTGGGAGCCTATGCCGCCCTCCTCGGGTTCTCGATCTCCTTCTTGATCCTGATGAGCCTGTTGGGGGCGGGCGTCGTTGTCGCAGTTGGGTTGATCCCTGCCCTCGCCATTGCCCTGCTGCACGCCCTCTTCATCGGCGACCCGAGCCACCCGCGTCCTTCCCGTCTCAATCGCCGGACCAAGCCGCCGGGGCGCCAACCACTGCTCGAGTGGGGCATCGCCGGCGCGCTGGCGGGAGCCGCGGTGTGTACCGGTTATGCCTTCGTCTACTTCAACGCGTTCGATCCGTCTGGCTCGCTCGACAGCCGACTCGGAGCCGGCATGGTCGGCGGCACCGCGGCCGGGGCTGCCGCTGGCTGGCTGACGGCGCTCGGCTTGAACCTCAGCGAGCCCTTTTTGCGCACGACTCGGCTCACGGCACGGGTCAAACGGGGCGCCTTGTTGTGGGCGACGAGCGTGTTGGGCCTCGGCATTGTCATGTCCTCGCTGGCCCAAGCGAGCCTCCAAGAAACGCTGCTTCCCGCCGTCCTGTTGGCGCTGCTCGGGGCGGGGGTGATCCCTCAGATAGCGACGACTCCTCCCGTCGACCTCGCCCGGATTCCCCCGCCCAGTGCACCTCCACCATCCTCTCGAGGCTCCGCCGAGCCGCAACCCGGACCCGCCGGCGGCGGCCCGATCCCGCCGGTTCCCTCTCCCTACCCGATGTGTCCTGAAGGGGGACGGGGAGAGGGAGCCGCCGCAGCGATGCCAACGGCGTTGCCCAGCCTGGGGGACGGCCCGTCACCACATCCGAGCGGCTCGGCCGCCCCCGCGAACTCGATCGACTCAAGCACTCGGAGATAGGAGAACCATGGACAACACCCTGATCCTGATCTACGTGATCTACGGCACTGTGGCGGTGAGCCTCGTCGTGTGGCTGGCGCGCACCTTGTTCGCAAATGGGACGGTGTTCCTAGAGGACGTCTTCACCGACAAGCCCAAGATGGCACAGGCGGTGAATCGGTTGCTGGTGATCGGCTTCTACATGCTGAACCTCGGCTACGCCTTGCTGCTGCTGCCCGGCGGCAATCGCCCACAGGACAACATCGAGGCGAGCGAGCTATTGATCCGCAAGCTCGGGATCCTCCTGGCCAGCCTCGGAGTCATCCACTTCGTCAACATGTACGTCTTTTGGAAGATCCGGCAACGGCGCGAGATCGATATTGCAGAACCACCGGTGATGCACCGCGGCGTCACCTCCGGGACCTAGCCGTTGCCATGACACTCACCGGGATAACCGTTATCTACGACGAAACGTGTGCGCTGTGCCGCCGGTCGGCCCATTGGCTGATGACCGAGAAAGCCCACATACCGCTCCAGATCCTCGCCGCCGGGAGCCCGGCGGCGAGGGCCCACTTCGGCGATATCCCGGTGCTGGGGGACGACCTCGTGGTAATCGGCAGCGACGGCCGGGTCTGGTGGGGCTCCCCCGATGCCTACATCATGGCGCTGTGGGCGTTGCGCAAGTGGCGTCCGTGGGCAATTCGGCTGGCGCGGCCTGGGATGAGAAGGCTGGCGGCGGCCGTCTTCAAGCGGGTCTCCACCCACCGCAAAGCGATCGGGGCCATACTGGGAGAGCCATACTGTGTCGACTGCGCCAAGCGCCCCGCACACCGATTATGAGGCAATGAGTCGAGATACCAAGCACCGCATCATCGAAGCCACGGTGGCAACGATCAAGGAGGAGGGGATCACCGGCACCAGCGCCCGCGCGATCGCCCGCCGCGGTGACTTCAACCAAGCCCTCATCTTCTACCACTTCGGCAGCATCGAGGAGCTGCTGCGGGCCACGATGGAGCACACATCGAGCGCCAGGATCGAGCTCTATCGGTCGCGGCTGGAGAAGGTCGAGAGCCTGGCGGATCTGGCGGCAGTCGCCGGCGACCTCCACCGTGAGGACCGTGAGTCGGGGAACATGACTTTGCTCACCCAGCTGATGGCGGGTGCCGCTACGGACGACGTGCGGGCCCAACACCTCATGAAGACCTTCGAGCCGTGGATCGACTTCGTGAAGGAGACCTTGGAGCGCCTCGCCGCCAAGTCGCCGTTCGTCGGAATGTTCAACATGGACGACATCGCGTTCACCATCTCGGCCCTGTTCGTGGGGATCGAGCTCATGTCGGATCTCGATCCGGAGCGCTCGCGGGACTCGGTGTACAACACGCTGCAGCTGCTGGCAGCGGCCTTCCAAGGCTTGCTCGGTGAGACGCCCGACGAAGCGGCGCCGCTCCCCCGCCGCCAGATCACGGTGGAGTAGCTCACCGCTTCGGCGTAACCTGGGCCCATGCGGCGCGCCGGACCCGACAACTTGATCCGCGGTGAGGCCCACCTGGTCAGCCCATGGTTCTCCAACAATTGGACCCTGGTCAGTCACGGAGAGATGGTGGCTCGTTTGCGGCGGTTCCCGCGGCTCCATGTGTCGATGGCTCAGCTTGCCGACGGGACGGAGTGGCTCTTGGAGCCGGACGGATTCGCGGTAGTCAAGGCGGTCGACAGCGACGGAACGGAAGTGGGCCGGATCACTCGCCGCTCGTGGTGGGGACGGCGCTGGGACATCACCGGTCCCGGGTTCGCCTATGAGCTCGTCAGCCACCCGATGCCGCGCCGGTGGCGAGTCGAGATCGGCGGATCGGTGTTTGCCGAACTGCGGGGCTCTCCGATCTCCTACAACACGGTCGCCATCGACGCGCCGTTGTCCCTGCCAACGGTGGCCGGCGTTCTGGCCTGGCACGTGATCGCTCGCCCTTGGGAAGCCGCCGCGGCGCCGAAGGGTTTGATCCCGCAAAGCCGTCCCGCCGATGCCGCCGTGGCAACACCGGAGACGCCTCCCCATCTCTGACGTGGCGTTGGGCCCTCTCGTCACTGCGGATTGGCTGGCAAGCCATCTCCACGCGGACGATCTCCGGATTGTGGACTGTCGCTGGTATCTCGGCGAACCGGACCGGGGACCGACTGCGTATCGGGAGGCCCACATTCCCGGCGCGGTCTACGTGCATCTCGATCGCGATCTGAGCGCGCCCTCCGGACCCGGCCGCCACCCGCTTCCGGAGCCGAAGGATTTCGTCAGAACACTGGGCGCCAAGGGGATCGCCCCCGCGACGACCGTCGTTGCCTACGACGACCGCGGCGGCGCCATTGCTGCCCGCCTGTGGTGGATGCTGCGCGACCTCGGCCACGAGAAGGTCGCCGTGCTCGACGGCGGTTTGGCCGCCTGGCCCCGAGATCTGCTGGAGTCGGGCGAGGTGTCCCCGCCCGCCGCGGAATACGTCCCCGCCACGACCGGCGCCATGCCACGAATCGATCGCACCGAGTTGGCAGATCGGCTGGCGACCTCGTTGACCCTGGATGCCAGGGCGCGCGAGCGCTACCTCGGAGAAGATGAGCCGGTAGACCCCGTCGCCGGTCACATCCCGTCGGCGGTGAGCGCGCCGCTCACGGACAACCTCCGGTTGGACGGCGGGTTCAAGTCGCCCCAAGAGCTGGCGGCCAGATTTCGGGAGCTGGGAGCCGGCGCAGGAACGCCCGTAGTCTCGTACTGCGGAAGCGGGGTGACGGCGTGTCACAACATCCTCGCGATGGAGCTGGCCGGCTTCGAAGTCGGGGCGCTCTACCCAGGATCGTGGAGCGACTGGTCCACCAGCGGGATGCCGGTCGCAGTAGGACCGTACCCCGGCCGGTGGCCAGCCTGATTGCATCGAGTTCCCCCGGCAACGATGCATCACGGGCACCACCATCGCGGAGCTGATGGCTTCGCTCCCCCGAGCCTACCGATGGGGTAGGTTCACGATGCGAGCCGCCCAGCTGCTGCTTTCGGCGCCCCGCATCGACCCGTCTCCGACGTAACGTCGGATAAGGCAAACTATCAAAGCCGTCAGACACTGCCTACCCCCATTAACCCTGTTAGCCAATGTTTGCAACGGTTTCGCCTCCGCGTGACATGCCTGACGGGCGACAAGTTGGCGGGGAGAATCCGCGCTGGGTCAGTCGAGGCCCATGGCGGCTTCCGCTTGCTCCAGACTCTGCCCGCCGGTGAGGACTGGGGCATAGAGATCACCGTGTTTGCGGAGGCGGTCCCAGATCGTGGCGATCGTGAACGTGGCCGGATCGATCTCCTCGATCTCGTCCCACAAAAAGCGGAGTCGACACCGGGGCGCCCGGTCTGGGACGTACCGAGTACACCGATGCGGTCGTCTTGCCGCCCACGTTCTGATTGTGGTCGATGAAGACCCGCGGCCCGCGTCGGGGAATGTCCCACTCCATCGTTGCGGCCCCGGGATCGGCGGTGGCCACCATGCGCCCGATCGTCTCCACAAAACGACGCACCCGGGCGTAGTCGTACATGGGCTCCAGGGGCACCAAGATGTGCATGCCCCGCGAGCCGGAGGTCTTCGGATAGCCCGCCAGCCCGAGCCGCTCTAGAAGCACATTCACCAGTCCGGCAACGTATACCACCTGCTCCCACGACGAACCTTCCTGTGGGTCCAGATCGAAGAGAGCGAAGTCAGGGCTCTCGGGATGGTGGACTCGCGACAGCCAGGGATGCATCTCGATGGCGGCCATGCTGGCGATCCACACCAGCGACTCGACATCGGGGGCGGTACAGAAGTGGATGACCTCGCGACGCGATCCCGAGGGGATCGGAGCGCGGATGATCCACTCCGGGGCATGGGAGGGGCACTGCTTCTCATAGAACGTGTTGCCGTCGATGCCGTCCGGATAGCGCGACAGCGACAGGGCGCGGCCGGCCAGGTGCGGCAGCAACACCGGAGCGATCGCGGCGTAATACTGGATCAGGTCTCCCTTGGTGTAGCCGTCATCCGGCCAGAACACTTTGTCGATGTTCGATAGCCGGACCCGGCGATCGAAACCGGTCGTCACATGAGCGTCGCCGTCCTTGACCACGGTCAAGGGGTCTGGTGTCTCGAACCTCCCGGAGCCCACCAGTCGGCCCGGTCCCTGCGGCGCGGGCCGGGCCGTGGCCTCCATTGCCCTCATCTCTTCCAGGATGGCGGCGTGGCTGGAATCCTCCTTGGCTTCCGAGATGACGATCATCTTCAACCCGGCCGCAGTCGCCGCTTCGACCAGCGGACCGATGCGGAGCGACCCGGTGCCGTACGGCACGTGGCGAATCTCACCGCTAGGGCCGAACTGGTTGTCGGTGAACTGAGTGTGCAGTGGATCGATGGCCCAGCCGGGGAACTCCTCGCGCAGGAAGGCGATCACCGAGGCGAACGCCTCCGTAGTGGTGAGGGCCCCCCCGCTGATGGCGTGGACGTGAGCCCAATCGATCACCGGACGAACGAACGAGAAGTTGTTGGCGATGATCGCAATGTCGCCGAGCGACCCAAACGCTCGCTGCGTCCCGGCGGTTTCCAGGCCGAGCGCCACTCCGAGGTGACGTACCTTCGGCTCGATGGTCCTCAACCCGGCGTCTACCAGGGCGTGCAACTCTTCCGCATCGCGGTCGCGCCCGTAGCCGGTGTGGGCGACCACGGTGTGGGCCCCCAGTTCTTTGCCGAGCTTCATCGTGTGCTCCAGGGCGGCCAACGTCTGGGGCCTGGTGTCCGGATCGTCCTGAGTGAGGACTGCGAAGTAGGGAGCGTGCACCGAAACCGTCATTCCCCGCTCGGCCGCCGCCTCCCCGAACCGGGCACAGCGTCTCTCCTTCCATGGAAAGCCATGTACGAATGGCAGCTCGATGGCGTCATGGCCCAACTCGAGGAGCGAGTCGAGATAGTCGGCGTCTTCCGCCCCCTCGGGCGTCAACCGAGAAATGCCGTACCGAATCATGGCGAAAGGATACGGGCTGTCGGGTGCCGCGGGATCTGGTACCCGACCCTCCGCGGCAGCCGGTAGCGAAGGCAACCTATGTGCTTGACATATGTGTGAGTTACATATATCTTCTCGCCATGCACAACCGGCCCCACCACCGCGGCGGGCCCCGCACTCGGGGACGTCGGCTTCGAGACGATGGTTCGTGGCAGGTGAAACCGCCGCTGACCCCGCTCATCGAGCCCGCCCTGCTGATTGCCCTGCGTGATGGAACCAGCCACGGCTACGACTTGGCGGACCAGATCGGGGAGATGCTCGGGATTGACCGGATCGACCACGGCAACCTCTACCGGGGCCTGCGCCGGCTCGAGGCCGAGGGCATCGTCACTTCTCAGTGGAACGACGACGAGCCCGGGCGGTCGAAACGCACCTATGCCCTCACCGAGGTGGGCGAGGCGCTGCTGGCTGCTTGGGCCGAGAGCCTTCGATTCACCCACGAGCGCCTCACAGCACTCTTGAAGAATTACGAAAGGAAACCATGAAGGAAGAAACCCCGACGAAGGACAGGGCAACGTATTGGGGCCGCCACAGCCATTGCGGCCCTTGGGGCATGCACCCCATGATGTGGAAGGGGGCGTGGCTGAGGGGCGCTCGCAGCTACGGCGCCCGGGTCCCCTGGGGGCGCGCCAGCCGCGCCCAGCGCTGGATGTACGAGAACCCCAGCGAGGACGAGATCGTGGCGATGCTCGAGGAGCACCAGCGCGACCTCGAGCAGCAGATCGAGGACGTGCGCACCCGGATCGAGGAGGTCAAGCGCCGCGGCGAGCGGTAACTCCGCTCGCTATTGCACCCCGCTGCGCGCCTCGAGCGACGCCGGGACGCCTAGCCCGGGTCGTGCGGTGGCGATCCCGGCCGGCGGTGCAGCACCATCAGCTCGTCGTTGCGGATAACGGTTTGGAACGCTCCGCTCACCACCACGCGGCGAAAGGCGTCGAGGAACTCTTCATCCATGCCGACCAGGTCGCTCCGCACCACCAACCAATCGAAGTCGTCGGGTTCCGGCCGGTCGTAGTTGCCGGCCGACCAGTTCGACAGCACGATTGGATTGGGGAACACGTAGACGGTGCGCCGATGGGCGAGGTGGGGAACCACCCGGGAGTCCGCGGCGACGGCGCCGTCCGCAGGGATGACTGCCAGCGCCTCAGCCACGAGATCGGAGCGGGGTGCGTGCCCGGCCCACGGATTGGCGTTGCCGATCCCCCAGGGCCCACCGATGACGGAACCCAGCAGGGCGGCGGCGATCAGCCCGCTGATGATCGTTCGCGGCCACCCTCCGGAGCGGCGACTCTGCCAGGCCAACAGCCGCCGCGTCCCCACGACGGCGGCGATAGCAACGACGGCGATGAGGTACGCGGTGTAGTGGTACCGAAGCTCGGCCTGGTAGAAGTGCCGCGACAGCAGATTGGCCAGGAGGGTGGGCACGCCTATCAGCAACACCTCAGGAGCCAGCAGAGCCAGGGCCGCCGGCAGCAGCAGGCCTATCAGGTAGAGCCACCCCCCGTCGGACAATGCCGTCTTGACCACCTCAACCGGAGAAGTCAGCACTCCCCACATGATCTCGGCCATGGAGTCGCCAAACGCCTGGTAGCGGCCGGTGTAGATGAGCTCACCGGTGGGAGACCAATGTGGAAGCAGGACCCAGAAGCTCAAGAAGAGCGCCGCCACGCCCAGGATGGTGCCTCCGATGGCCAACCACTTTGCTCGGAACCTCCAGCCGAGGTAGATCGACAGCGGCACCACGACCAGTGCGGCGTCCTCCTTGGCGAGTAGCACCACCGCCAGCATGGCGAGCGCCCACCCTCCCCGACAGCGTTGGGCGAGCACGTAGGCCGCAAGCAGCAGCGGCACCGCCAGCGCCTCCGGATGGAACACATCCCAGATCTGCCACTGCACCGCCGGCAGCAACAGGAAAGAGGTTCCCAGCGCCGCCGCCATCCGGCGCTCGAGGCCTTCGCCGCGGGCGGCGGCATAGACCAGCGGACCGCCGGCGGCCATCGCCAGCACTGTGAGGATGAGCAGTACGCGCACGTCGGCCCAGATCCAATACAGCGGGACGAGCGGAATCAGCAGGAAGGATGTGTGGTCGGCAAAGAGGTGCAGTCCGCGTACCGTGACGAACGGTGTCTCCCCTTGGCTCAGCAGCCACAGTCCCTGGTCGAAGATCGCCAGATCGAACGCCCGAGTACCCAGATGAGCGTGCTTGTACAGCACCAGGATGGAGAAGAGGAGGACAAAAGCGGCGGTAGCCGCCATCATCAAACGTGGAGCCAGCAGCCGTTCGGCGGTATCGGGGGGCGAGCCTGCGGGCGGACGGTCGCGGACATCCGTCTCTGCGGCCTGCGATGTGGCTGCCAGCTGGCTCGACACCGGTCAAATACCCCCTGGGTTCTCGCCCTCCAGGCTACGCCGTAGCGGAAGTTGCATGGAATTCCGGTCGACATCGGCACCAGCCGGGAGTGAATCCGATCATGGGTGGGTTCACTACGCTTACGCCGGGCCTGTAGCTCAATCGGCAGAGCAGCGGACTTTTAATCCGAAGGTCGTGGGTTCGATTCCCACCGGGCCCACTCGTTGTCGCTTCGACAACGAACGTGCAGCACAGCTGTGGTTTCTAATGGCCAATCGGTGGTGCACCGGTAGCTGTTCAGTAGGCAGCCGACTGGACTGAAATGACCGGATCCCAGGAGCGTTGGACGACTTCTCCTCGGCGAACACCGCCCTGAGATATCAGGCCTGTCGATAGTTCGCGTACTCAGTTTGCGCATCCGCTGGGAGCGCATGCTCGATGTGCATGCGGAGCCAGTCTTCGACTGTGCCGTGGATATCGATGGCCCAGGCGAGGATCGCTCGGCTCCAGACGACGTAGATTCGCTCTGCGAGGGAGCCCGCATCTCGTTGCGGTACGAGGCAGGCGGCCGCGACAAGTTCGGTGAGTTTGGCCCTTATCACCTCTGGCTTGGCCTTTGCGCGCGCTGCGAGTTCGTCGTCAGCGAGTCGATGCTGAGCATCGCGGGATCCGCTTGCAACGATCATCGCGATCGATCCTCGACAAATCCACGCAGTCGTCACTCCTTCTCGGAGATGATCTGGATCAGGTTGCCGCAGGTGTCGTCGAACACGGCAATGACAGCCGCCCCGACATCGGTCGGTGGCTGGGTGAACGTGACCCCGGCTGCGGTCAACCGCTCATGTTCAGCCTCAACATCATCGACAGCGAACTGGGCCAGAGGGATGCCGTCAGCCACGAGCGCGTCCCGGTAGGGCTTGACCGCCGGGTGATGAGACGGTTCGAGTAGCAGCTCGGCGCCGTCTATTGCATCGCGTGACACCACAGTGAGCCAAGAATCCTCGCCCACAGGAATGTTGGCGTACTCCCGGAAGCCCAAGACGTTGGTGTAGAACTCAAGCGCTTTGGCTTGGTCGTCGACGTACACGCTGGCGAACGCGATTCTCATGCGTCGGTCCTTTCTTGTGGCCACCGCAGGTTGATCTCAGCGAGTGGTGTGGGGTCGAAAGTGTGGTACTTGTAGCGGCCTCGCTTTTGGGTGGTCACCAGGCCTGCTTCTTCCAGCACGGCAAGGTGCTGGGAGATCGCTTGTCTCGTCGAACCCAGCCGATGTCGGGTCGCGAGCCGAGAGCAGATCTCGAACAGGGTCTGGCCGTCTCGCTGAGCGAGCTCGTCGAGGATCACTCGACGCGTTCGATCCGCGAGGGCCTTGTAGATGTCGGCCACCAATGTCAACCTAACAGGCAAGTCGGTGCTTGCCTATCACATCTCTGAGCAATGATGTCCCTCGGAAGCTCGTGTTCTCTAACTGACGTCTGCGAGGCGACGGCCGGGACTTCCTTCTCTCAACTCCGGCCCGAATCAGCTCTCTACGCACGACCTCTCCATTCACTCCGAAGACCTCGCCAACATCAGCGAGCGACAGGCCGGAGCGATAGAGCTCGATTGCCTCATAACCCGGCCCTCGCCCAGCTTTCTCACGTGGCGTCGCGTGACGACGCGGCGTCGCCGCAGATGGACCATGACAGTTGTTCGGTGTATCCCGAACCTTGCGGCCAGAGCTCTCACTGTCGACACCATATGCAGCCACCAAGTCATCGATTTGGCCCAGCTTGAGTCGGATTTGTGACTGCCGAGGCGCCCGGGGGTGGCCACCTTCCGCCTTCTGATCTCGACGGGACTCGGGAGCCTCAACGAGGTTTGAAAGAACGCGACAGGGGTCGAGTCCCTCCGGGCGTGCTGAAACGAAACCCCTGTGAGAGTGGGGGTTTCGTTGCGTCAAGGGTGTGCCAGTGTTGCCTGGGGCGACCGTTGGCAGCCATTCTCCTCGTTACCGGGCTGCGGGTGATACGGATCCGCGGCAGCGTCTGTACGATCCACCCTCCAATGAACTCCGTGATCGTGCTGTTGCTCATTCTCGTCATGGTGGGCTTCAACGCTCTCTACGTCGCCGCGGAGTTCGCCACCGTCGGCTCGCGGCGTTCGCGCATCCAGGAGACGGCCGAGGCGGGGAGCGGACCAGCTACCGGCCTCCTGACAATCCTCCAGGACCCGAAGCGGCTCGACAACTACGTCGCCGCCTGCCAGATCGGCATCACCCTGTCGAGCCTCGTCGCCGGTGCCTACGGTCAGGCCCAGCTCGTCCCGCTTTTCGAAGAGCGGTTCGGAAGCGCAAGCCGCACGATCGCCGTCGTCGCCGTGCTGCTGTTCATCACAGCGCTGCAGGTTGTGCTCGGCGAGCTGCTGCCCAAGACCGTGGCACTTCGGTATCCCGAAACGTTGGCGATTGCCACGCTCACGCCGATGCGGATCAGCCAGTGGCTCCTGCGCCCGCTCGTCGCCGTCTTCAACGGCTCCGCCTTCGCGATCATGCGCTGGCTTGGGCTCCACATCGACCACTCCCACTCCCACGTGCACTCGCCGACGGAGCTCGCAGGCCTCTACCGGGACAGCGCGGCAGGCGGGCTGATCGACTCGGCCGAGCGCAAGATGCTGACCGGCGCTCTCGCTGTCACCAACCGGGTCGTGCGCGAGATCATGACGCCGCGTCGCCGCCTCGTCACGATTGAAGCATCGACTCCCATCGCCGATGCGCTGGCTGAGCTCTCCGCCAGCCCGTACTCACGCTTCCCCGTCACCGAGGACGGCGAGGACATCGTCGGTCTCGTCACCCTCCGCGACCTCTTCCTTGCCAACGAAAAGGGTACGGCAGCAACGGTCGCCGACGTTTCGGAGGAGCCGATGGTCGTCAGCGAGGTGTTCGAGGTCCCACCGCTGATGAACACCTTCGCCGAACGGGGCATCCACGTGGCGATCGTGGTGAACGAGTTCGGATCGGTCTCCGGCATGGTCACCCGGGAGGACGCCATCGAGGAGGTCTTCGGCGAGTTCTACGACGAGTTCGACGACGAGCCGGACCCGATCACGATCTCGGAGTCCGTGGTGTCGGTCCGGGGTGACGTGCTGCTGACGGTGCTCAACGAACGCTTCGCGCTGGCCCTCCCCGTCGACCGGGCCGACACGGTCAGCGGCTACGTGTGGCAACACCTCGGCCGCCTTCCCACCGTGGGCGACACGGTGCCGCTCGTGACCTGGGCGAAGCGCGCTGCGAGCGGTGACGACTCGCATGCCGCGGAGACCCATCCGTCACTCCGGGTCGACTCGGTCGACGGCACGCTCG
>JBFIXI010000059.1:0-26545 GCA_041605955.1 Acidimicrobiia bacterium | reverse complement strand
CAACGGCTTATCGGGTGAATGAACTCTCGTGCCCCAGCGACGGGCCACCAATCGGTGGCCGGCGGCGTCGGCAGCCCTACAATCGGTCTGGTGGCGGAGCGGCCGGCGGATACGCCCTTGAAGATCGGAGAAGCGTGCGGCGTCTTCGGCGCCTATGCGCCGGATGAGGAGGCTGCCCGTCTCACCTATTTCGGCTTGTTCGCTCTCCAACATCGCGGTCAAGAGAGCGCCGGCATCGCCACCAGCGACGGTGACGCCATCACGGTCTACAAGGATTTGGGTCTGGTGGCGCAGGTGTTCGACGAAGGCAAGCTCGCCAGCCTCACCGGCCACATCGCGATCGGCCACACCCGCTACTCGACGACTGGATCGTCGGTATGGGCCAACAGTCAACCAACCTATCGTGACCTGGGCGATGCCTCGATTGCACTGTCGCACAACGGCAACTTGACGAATATCGCAACGCTGGCCGACCGGTATGGCGAGCAATCGGCATCCACCGATTCCGAGCTGATGACGCAGGCGATCGCAGAAGCAATCAGCCGGTTCGGCAACCTCCCGGATGCAGTCGCCAGCGCAGCCCCCGACTTCGAAGGGGCCTTCACCCTGACGATGATGGACCGCAACACCCTCGTCGGCCTGCGCGACCCGATGGGGTTTCGCCCCTTATGCCTGGGAAAGCTCGGCGATCGAGGCTGGGTGCTCGCCTCGGAGAGCGCAGCCCTCGACATCCTCGGGGCCCGCTTCATTCGTGAGGTTGCCCCGGGTGAGATGATCGTCATCGATGAAAGCGGCCCGACGAGCCGGTTCCCTTTCCCGGCCGCCGCTCCCCGTATGTGCTTGTTCGAATTCGTGTATTTCGCTCGGCCCGACTCCACCCTGTACGGCGAGGAGGTGTACAGCGCCCGCCACCGGATGGGGGAGCGCCTCGCCGATCAAGCACCGGCTGCGGCGGACCTCGTCGTACCCGTCCCCGAGTCAGGCATTCCCGGAGCGCAGGGGTATGCGGCCCGCTCCGGTCTGCATTACGTCGACGGCCTGGTCAAGAACCGATATGTCGGGCGCACGTTCATCCATCCGAGCCAGTTGATGCGCGATCGCGGCGTCCGGATGAAGCTGAATGCGATGCGGGGCGTTCTCGGCGGTCAACGGGTCGTGCTCGTCGACGACTCCATCGTCCGTGGATCGACGACCCGCCAGCTAGTGCAAATGGTGCGCGAGGCGGGCGCCATCGAAATCCACCTCCGTATCCTCTCGCCACCATATCGCTGGCCGTGCTACTACGGCATGGACACCGGAGACCGCTCGACGCTGCTGGCGGCCGACAGAGACATCGATGAGATAGCCGACTACTTGGCGGTCGACTCTCTTGCGTACTTGGAGCTGGACGCTTTGGTGGCGGCCACCGGAGCTCCGAGCGAGGGCTTTTGCACCGCTTGCTTGTCGGGCGACTACCCGACCGCGGCGCCGACCAGCGGCGACAAGTACCAGCTCGAGCGGTCGTGACCTCGGCGTATCACGAAGCAGGCGTCGACCTAGCGGCCGCCGACGAAGCCGTGGCGCAGATGGCTGCCAGCGTCACCGCCACGTGGACCGGCGACGTCGTCGGCGGCTATGGAGGTTTCGCCGCCGGCATCCGCGTGCCGCAAGGTTATGCCGATCCGGTGCTGATGATGTCCACCGACGGAGTCGGTACCAAGGCGGAGCTCGCCCGCCAGGCGGACCGGTTGGACGGTCTCGGCTGGGATCTGGTGGCAATGTGCGTCGACGACCTCGCCGCCGCCGGCGCTCGCCCCATCGCAATGACCGACTACCTAGCTGTCGGCCGCCTCATACCCCAAAGAGTCGCCAGGATCGTCGCGTCGGTGGCCGCCGCCTGTCGCGCCGCCGGCGTAGCGCTCGTCGGGGGAGAAACGGCAGAGCATCCCGGTCTGCTCGAAGCCGACCAGTTCGATCTCGCCGGTGCCGCCGTCGGCGTCGTCGAAGCCGATGCGGTGGTCGATGGCGGCAGCCTGACGGTGGGACAGGCTGTGTTGGGACTTGAGAGCCCCAACTTGCGCTCCAACGGCTTCTCCCTGATCCGCCATGCAATTCTCAGCCGTATTGAGCTCGAGGACCAATTGTCGGCGGGAGTCGCGGCTGAAGTGCTGCTGGCGCCCTCCGTGCTCTATTCGCCCGCCGTCCAACGGTTGATGGCGGCGGTACCGGTTGCCGCCATGGCTCACATCACGGGCGGCGGGTTGCCCGGCAACGTGCCCCGGGTGTTGCCCGCCCATCTGGACGCCGCCATTGATCCCGGCTCGTGGCCGCGGCCCGCCGTCTTCGATGACGTGGCTCGAATCGGCGGCCTGAGCGAGGCAGACATGTTCGGCACCTTCAACATGGGCGTTGGCTTTGTCGTCGTCGTCGATCCTGTCGATGTAGATGCTGCTCGTGATGCGATGAGCATGCCGTCCTACGTCATTGGGGAGATCACGCCCGGCAGCGGCCGGTTGCGGTTATCCGGACTGGACTGACTCAGGTACCGGCGGCGCCGCTGCCTGCGGCGCTCCCAGTGACGTAGCGCACTTCAGACGCGTCCTCGTCCCACAGGTAGAGAAGGCAGTTCACCTGCCGGTCGTTGAGCTTGTCCCAGCCTTCCTCGGTGGGAGCGATCACGTCCACGTACCACTCCGAGGTGGCGTAGGCCTCGCCGACGTAGTCGAAGAACAGCGCACCGCAGGTATCGAAGGCCCGATCGAAGACCTCCTCGCTTCCCGGGTAGTCGTTGCCGAGAGCCAGCTCTGCGTTGGCGAAAAGCTCGTATTGATGAGGCTCTGCGCAAGGCAGCGTGGGCACAGAGGTGACGACCTGGCCGAGCGGTAGCGTGGCAATGCAGGTGCCCGGCTCGAGATCTCGGATGTTGGCTTCGTTGGCTGTGCTCGGTGCGATCGTCGAGGCCGGCGCCGTCTCGGTGACATCGGGGACAGAAACCGAGCTGTCCTCGAAAAAGACGCCGACAAGGGCGCCGATCGCCCAGATGGCCGCAAGGATCAGCCATCCGGTGCCACGGGGAAACCGACGAGATCGGCCTGGGGGCTCCCCCACCGGCTGCGGCACAGTTGGAGGCGGTGCAGGCGCCGGGCTGCGTGTGGAGCGGCGCGGCCGAAGCGGGGCCGGTGGCGGTGGTATTGGCTGCGGACTGGTCGCCGGACGCGCCGAGCCAGTCTCGGGCCGACCAGAACGTGGCTCAGTGACCGTCGTGCCGCGTCGGCCCATCTCGGTCGCGAGCAACTGTGCGGAGCCATTCTCACGTCGGGTTCCCGCCGCGGCCGATGCCGCCGCCGCAGCCATCGCCCCACTCGGCAAGACTCCTGGCTCCTCGAGCCGGTCACCCGTTTCGGCCCGACCCATAGAGGTCCAGGCCTCCTTGATCAGCTCCTGCGACGTCATCGTCGGATCGCGGCGGCTCCGCCCGGTATCCCTCTTCTCGCCGTCGGCTTTCATTCGGCTCCCCGTCGATGACTTGTCTCAGATTACGACGCACGGCCGGCTGCGCTCGGCGCCCGTCACGGCAACCTACTCTGTCTGCCATGCGGGCTGTGGGCGCAATCCTCATCGGCGGCAGCAGCCGGCGGATGGGAACCGACAAAGCACTGGCGGAAGTAGGCGGTCGGCCATTGCATGCATGGGTGGGACGCGCCCTCGAAGAAGCCGGTCTGGACGTCGTCACCGTGGGGGGACCCCACCGCATTCACGACCATCCCCACCTCGGCGATGTCCCAGGCATGTACGGACCGCTCGCCGGGCTCGCCGCGGCCCTGGACTACGCAGACGGGCGACCGGTGGTGGTGGCTGCCGTCGACCAGCCGCTTCTGCGCAGCGCGACTATCCGCCGGCTGATTGCGATCGACACCGACGATGCAGTGGTGCCCTACGCCAACGAGATTCCGCAGGTGATGTGCGCGCTGTATCGATACTCATGCCGCCCTGCCATCGACGCCTTGCGAACCACCAATCCGAACGCCGCGATGCGTGACTTGCTCACCGTGGTAGCGGTGCGCCGGGTGCCCCCTGCGGAATGGGCCTCATGGGGCGAAGACGGGCGATCGTGGCGCAGCGTCGACACACCACAGGCACTGACCGCAGTGCGGGCCGTCTTGGCGGGAGATCAGGCGGCGGCCGAGGAGCTACCCTCGCCACAGGAGGAAACATGACTGTCCCCGGGTCCGAGTATCTCTCCGTCGACATCGACGGACATGTGGCAACCATATGGCTCGATCGGCCGGACAAGCTCAATGCGTTCTCCCCGGCCATGTGGACCGACCTGCCCGCCACGGTGGCGGCGCTGGGAGTCGACGCCGCGGTGCGCGTCATCGTCATCGCCGGGCGGGGCCGCGCCTTCACGGTGGGCATCGACCTCCAAGCTTTTGCGCCGCTGCTCGCCCAATCGACTCCGGAAGTTGCGGACCGCCAGGAGCTCTACCACAACATCAAGCAGATGCAGCGCACCTTCTCATCGCTCGCGGATTGCCCCAAGCCGGTGATCGCTGCCGTCCATGGCTACTGCCTCGGGGCTGGGGTCGACCTGATAACGGCGTGCGACATACGCCTCGCCAGCGCCGACGCCATCTTCTCGGTGAGAGAAGCCAAACTCGGGTTCGTTGCCGATGTCGGCACCATGCAGCGCCTGCCCAAGATCCTGAACCCGGGCGCGGTTGCCGAGCTGGCGTTTACCGGTAAGGACATCACCGCCAACGAGGCTCTCGACATGGGTCTGGTCAGCCACGTGTATCCCGATCATGAGACGCTCTACAAGGAGGCTGGGGCCATGGCGGGTGAGATCGCGGCCAACTCGCCGCTTGCGGTCGAGGGGGCCAAGCAGGTGTTGCGCATGGGCGAGAACCTGTCCACGAATGATGCGCTGGACTACATGGCCGTTTGGAACGCCGCATTCCTAGCCGCGAACGACGTCCGCGAGGCAATGGCTGCCTATCTCGAAGGCCGAGATCCGGACTTTCAGGGGAACTAGGGCGAACCGCCTCCAGACACAAATCAGCTCACGGATTCTGGCGGAGGGAGTGGGATTTGAACCCACGAAGCGGCTTACACCACTTACGCGCTTTCCAGGCGCGCGCACTAGGCCAGACTATGCGATCCCTCCTAGGGCCCGGAATTGTAGAAGAAGGATGAGGTGGTTGACCCCATCGACGCTGTAGAGAACCGAGTGGAGCTGATGCGGCTGGCGCTCGGCCAGGCTGCGCTTGCGGCCGAGCACGGCGACGTTCCGGTAGGTGCGGTCCTGGTCAATCCCGCCGGCGACATCGTGGCAGCCGCCCACAACCGGCGAGAGATCGACGGCGACGCCACCGCCCATGCCGAGTTGCTCACCATTTCGATGGCTTCGCGCGCCGCAGCAGATTGGCGCCTCGAGGGCCACACGCTCGTCGTGACGCTGGAACCATGCGCCATGTGCGCCACGGCAGCCGTCTGGGCCCGGCTGGAGCGCATCATCTTCGGCGTCGCCGACCTGAAGGCCGGGGCCGCCTGGAGCCTGTACAACATCCCCCAGGACGAACGACTGAACCATCGTGTCGACCTCATCGGTGGCGTTCTTGCCGCGGAGTGCGCCGAGCTATTGACGTCCTTCTTCGCAGCCCGCCGATAGCGACAGAGGAGCCAAAGCGTCAGTCGGTGACCATCTCGCCGCCCGTCGCCGTGGCGGTGTCAACTGACGGAGCGATTTCGATCCCGGTCGTCCGCAAACCCCTTGCACTAATGTCCAACACATGGTAATATTCAATGCATGGTACATGGCGATGTGGGGCACCACAGTCAGCTGCTCAAAGGGCTGCTGGACATGTGTTTGCTCTCCGTCGTCAGTGAAAGGCCGAGCTACGGCTACGAGATGGTTCGCAGGCTGAACGAGAAGGGCCTCGACATCGCCGGCGAAACGAGCATCTACCCGGTGCTCCGACGCCTCGGTAACAAGGACTTGATCGAGAGCTACCTCGAAGACTCTCCAACCGGACCGGCCCGGAAGTACTACAGGATCACACCGGCCGGGAAGGCCGTCCTCGAAGAATGGGTGACGGACTGGCAAGCGGTGAGAAATGGGGTGGATGATGTATTGCGAGATCGGTCGTAGCCACAGGGCTTCCCGACGCGTCCCGATGGGGAGGCGCCGCCCACTCGAGCCGGCCCCGCAACTTCCCACACCTGCTCTGCACGCTTTCGAGCGATCGGAGCTGTGATGATTTGGATCTACATTGCGGCCGCCATCTTCGGAGGTGGCTTCATAGTGCCCGCCCTGCTGGGATCCCTCGATTTCGACGCGGATGCGGATTTCGACTTCGATGCCGACGCCGATTTCGATCTCGATGTGGATGCCGACCTGGACGCCGACACCGGGGCTGTCCACGCCGCTAGTGCCGTGAGCGATTGGGTGTCGTCACTCCTCACGTTCCGGACGTTGATCTTCTTCGCCGGGTTCTTCGGAGCCGTCGGGATCGTGCTGTCGCTTCTCGACTACGCCGAGCCGGTGCCCTTCATGGCGGCACTCGCGCTGGGTGCCGTCGCCGGAGTGACCAACGCCCGGTTGATGAGCTACCTGAAACGGTCCGAGGTGTCATCGCATTTGACGACGCAGGAGATTGCAGGCTCCACGGCCCGAGTGGTCCTGCCCGTCGGCGCCGAGCGCCGGGGACGGGTCGAAGTGGACCTTGGAGGCCAACCCACCTACATGGTGGCCCTGCCCTTCCGGCGCGACGCGGCAGATATAGCCCGAGGGGCCCAAGTCGTAGTTGTTGAAGTGAGAGAGGGGACCGCCTATGTGACCCCGCTCCCGAGTTTCGAGGGAGGTAATTGATGGAACTGTTAGCAATTGTTGCCGCCTTCCTGGTGGGCATCGTCATGATCGCCTTGGTTGCGATCAAGAACTTGGTAGTCATCTGCCCGCCAAACCGGGTGGCGGTGATCTCGGGCCGCAGCCGGCCGCTGCCCGACGGCCGCACCGTCGGATATCGGGTGATCAAGGGGGGCCGCACGCTGCGAATCCCGGTGCTGGAGAAGGTCGATTACATGGATCTGAACACGATCCCAATCGACGTATCGGTCTCCAATGCCTACTCGAAAGGAACCATCCCGCTCGACGTACAAGGCGTTGCCAACATCAAGGTCTCCAGTCGCGAGGGATTGTTGGAGAACTCGGTGGAGCGGTTCCTGGGGCGTCCGCCTCAGTACATCCAGCAAATCGCCAAGGAGAACTTGGAGGCCAACCTGCGTGGCGTGCTCTCTACGTTGACCCCTGAAGAGGTCAACGAAGACCGCCTGAAGTTCGCCCAAACCCTGATCGACGAGGCTGATGACGACATCAAGACGCTCGGGTTGGAGCTCGACGTCCTCAAGATCCAGAACGTCACCGATCAGGTGGGCTACCTGGAGGCCGTCGGCCGCCGGCGCACGGCTCAAGTGCTCAAGGAGGCTCGTGAGTCGGAAGCAACTCAAGAAGCCGACGCCGCCGAGGCAGAGGCACAAAGCCGCCGCCGAGCCGAGCTGGCTCGGGTCGATTCGGATATGGCCATCGTCGAAGAGCAGAACAAGCTCCGCGTCCGCAAGGCCCAGCTCGAAGCGGAAGCCGTGGCCGAGGAAGCCGAGGCGAAGGTCGCCGGCGAGAAGGCCAAGGTCGTCGCCGAGCAGTCGCTCGAGCATGAGCGTATCGAACTCCAGCAGCGTCGGCTCGAGGCCGACGTGGTCGCCCCGGCACGCGCCGAGCGCGAAGCGCTGGAGCTGCGGGCCAAGGGCCAAGCCGCCAAGATCATCGAGGATGGCGTAGCCCAGGTCCAGGTGCTGCAGAAGCTAACCGAGCAGTTCCAGGCCGCCGGCGAAGATGCCCAAGACATCTTCGTGCTCAGCATGTTGCCGGACCTGGTCGCCCAGATCACCGACACGGTGAGCGGCATCGACATCGACCGGATCACGGTCGTCGACAGTGGCAACGGCAGCTCCGGGCACGGGATGCCGAGCATCGTCAGCCAGATGCCCGCCGCAGTGATCTCGATCACCGAGCAGATCGAGGCGGCGACTGGGGTGAACATCCTCGACGCCCTGACGAGGGATCGGCACGGGATCGGATCCGCCCTCGTCGATGTCGACACCAAGGGAGAGCCGCCAGCCCTAGACCCGGCGGATTAAGGCCGACTACAACCAACTAGCGGCAAACGCAACAGGGAGGGTGAAGTCGAGTGACTTTGCCCTCCCTTGTCAACGGCAAGTCGCTGAGTGCTACTGGGCGGCGACCGCTTCCCGCTCGTGGATCCACTCCACAAATGACTCAACGTCACCAGAGCCTTCCTGAGCGATGTATGTGTCGGCCCATTCCAGGATCTGCCTGGCCGTGAAGCCGCAACCCGTCAGAAAATCTCTGGCTTCGTTGGCCAGCAGGTGCGCCCCCTCGATCTGGGCGAGCTCAGGAACCTCGGCCTTGGTGCCGGTTTCCTCTGGGCGCTTGGGGATGGGACATGTTGTCATGGACCCTCCCTTGGTCGTCATAGCCAGCTTGCGCACCCAGGGCAGCGGGGTCTAGAGGACATCGTCACCTAACGTTGTGTTGACCGACGCCGTCCTAGAGCGCCAGCACGCCCTGAACGGTTCTCATCCGGGCCATTCGTCGCTGTGTGACCTCGCTGGTCCCGTCGGCCAGCGCTTTGCCCTCCTCGATGACTTTCGCCAGCAGGAATCGCTGAACCCGCGGATCCTCAGTGGGCGCTCCGCCGGGGGTGGTCGTGTTCCAAGTGACCATGCAGTCGTCGGCGCCGTCCGCTAGCGCGTTGACCGCCCCCAAAGCCAATCGGCCCGCCATCATTCGGTCGTGGAACGAGGGGCGCCCGCCGCGCACGACGTGACCCAGGACCGTGGCCCGGATATCGACCTCCACCTCGCCCTCCAGGCGGGCGTCCGCCACCTCGGCAATCTTGGTTGCCGAGATGGTTACCCCTTCCGCCTTGATTATCAGCACCCGGCTCTTACCGCGATCGGTGGCAAAGGAGTCGCGAATCACCTTCTCGACGCTGCTGATGATCTCCTCCTCCGAGCGTCCCTCCTCCGGTAGCAGGACCGCGTCGGCCGCCGTCGCAACGGCCGACGCCACGGCTAGGTACCCCGAGTGGCGACCCATGACCTCGACGATGAAGGCGCGGCGGTGGGAGCGGGCCGTGTCGGATATCCGGTCGCATGCTTCGATGATCGTGTTGAGCGCAGTGTCCACCCCGATCGAGTTGGCGGTGGCGCCGATGTCATTGTCGATCGAAGCGGGCACTCCGACCACGGTAACCGCAGGGCACTCGACGGCCAGGGTATGAGCCCCGGCCATAGTGCCGTTACCCCCGATCACGATCAGACCTTCGATGTCCTGTTCCCTCATCTGTTCGCAGGCTTGGCGGCGATGTTCCGCCTCGAAGAACCGCATGCAGCGCGAGGACCCCAGAATCGTGCCCCCCGAGTTGGCGTCGTCCTCAACGTCCCGGATCGGCGCGACGGATCCGGTTGCGGACACAGTCCGGGTCAGAGCGCGGAACTCGCCGTCGATCAAGCCGTCGTAGCCCCGTTCGACGCCGATCACCTCGATGCTCCGCGACCCCGCCACCTTGCACACTGCCAAAATCGCCGAGTTCATCCCGGGCGCATCGCCGCCAGAAGTAAGCACTGCAATTCGCTTCATGAGCGGAGGGAGTGGGATTCGAACCCACGGTACCGGTGAAACCGGTACAACAGTTTTCGAGACTGCCGCCTTCGTCCGCTCGGCCATCCCTCCAAACCCGAGCCGCCACCGCACCCGGAAAGGAGAAGTGTACCCAGCACACCACCCACCGCCGCAGCCGGAGCGGGGCTCGAGCTTGGAAGGTGCGCCGCGCCCTGCAAAGTCAGCGGCGGGTGCAGGAAGACATCTTCGACAAATCGGTACCGGTCAACCCGGCACATCAGTCCTCAGTCGTCGTCATCCCAAGAGCTAGCGGGAAACCGCGACCGCGAAGAAGCCGCCCGGCGGGCCGCATAGGCGGCCACCTCGGAGCGGCGCGACATGCCCATCTTGGTCAACAGGTTGGACACGTAGTTCTTCACCGTCTTCTCCGCCAGATTCAACTCGGCCGCTATCTGGCGATTGGTGAATCCCTGCTCGATCAGATCGACGATCTTCAGTTCCTGCCCGGACAGCCGGTCGAGCAGAGAATCGCCGGTCAGCTCGCCGCGCACCCGCTTGAAGACCATCTCCACCAAAGCAGGATCCAGCAGCGAGGCGCCTCCGGCGGCGGCCCGGATGCCGCGCAACAGCTCATCGGGCTGGATGCGCTTCAGCACGTAGCCAGCGGCGCCGGCCATTATCGCCGAATAGAGGGCCTGGTCGTCGGCGAACGACGTAAGGATGAGCACCGTTGTGTCGGGCCACCGCGACAGGATGTCGCGACAGGCATCGACGCCGGTTCCATCGGGCAGCTGCAAGTCCATCAGAACCAGGTCTGGTTCGTCCAACCCGACCCGGCGGATCGCCTCCTCCACCGAGCCCGCCTCACTGGTGACCTTGATGTCGTCCTCCGCCTCGAGCAACGCGCGTAGGCCCTGCCGCACAATCGCATGGTCGTCGACGATCAAGACGCGTATGCGACCTTCGGACATGTGGCGACGGTAGCCACGGTCGGTTGCCAACGCCAGGGCCTTACGACTCTAGGCTGGGCCTACCATCGAGCCATGAAACAGGACATCTCGCTCACTTTCGAGGCGGCACTTGCCAGCCCGTTCTTCACCAAGTCCCCAGACGGGATCGTGGTGGTCGACGAGAATGGGAGCATCGTGGCGGCCAATCGGCAAGTCCTCGAGATCCTGGGTTACGAGGCAGCCGACCTCGTCGGGCTACCGGTCGAGATCCTCGTTCCCGAGGGTCAGCGAGGGGTGCACGAGAAGCACCGCAATGCGTATATAGCGAATCCTCAGCCTCGCTCTATGGGAGCCGGGCTTCGTCTCACCGCCGTGAGGAACGACAGCTCTCATATCCCGGTCGATATCGCGCTGAGCCCGTTCCATGTCGGCGATACCACCTACACGATCGCGGCGCTCCGCGACGCCACCGCCCGCCTCGCAGCGGAAGCCGCCATCTCCCAGGCCGATGAATGGCGAGCCATCATCGACGACCGGCAGCGGATCGCTCGGGATCTGCACGACACAGTGATCCAGGACATCTTTGCCGCCGGAATGGGCCTGCAAGCCTTGCAGCGACGCATCGGCGAAGACGATCTGCGGGAGCACCTCGGCGCCAGCGTGAGCCATCTCGACGATGTCATCACCCGCTTGCGCAAGGTCATCTTCAACCTCGCTCAGGGCGACGAGACCGAGCCACTCGACTCCGCCGCCCGGCGCATCGTCGCCGAAACGGTGGATGGGGCCGGCCAAGAAATCCTGATCGACGTCACCGTCGACGACGGGCCGCTCCCGGTGCGGACTCGGGAGCATGTCCTCGCAACCCTCCAGGAAGCCCTCAGCAACGCCGTGCGCCACGCCAACGCCAGCCAGGTCGATGTCCGGATCGAGGCAACCGACAGCATGTGTCGTTTGACCGTCGCCGACAACGGCATCGGGATTGCCGGACCGGGAGCGGCGCGGCGCGGTTTCGGCCTGACCAACATGATGAACCGGGCCCAGGTGCTGGGCGGTAGTTGCGAGATCACTCCCCGGCCCGAAGGGGGCACCATCGTCGAATGGACGGTACCGCTCTAATCACGGCCGCTCTAATCAGGGCCGCTCTAGTTGAGACCGCTCTAGTCAGGCCACCTAGTTAGGGCCGCGGTACGACCCTCTGCCGAGCGACGGGAGAAGCAGTGAAACCTCAGTGCGGGTAGCGAACCACGATCACGTCGCACGGAGAGCCGTGGATCACTGCATGGCTCGTGCTTCCGAGGAACAGTGACTTGATCCCTCCTCGCCCGCGCGATCCGATCACGACGAAGTCGGCCCCGACCTCTTCGGCATAGGCGATGATCTCGCGAGCCGGCTCGCCGCGTCGCATGACGACCGTCGGTTCAACGGACAATGTGCTCTTCGCCTTCTCGTACGCCTCGGAGAGGTGCTCCTCTTCCAGCGCATAGAGATCGATCTGGTAGGGATTGCTCATTGCAGTCCACTGATACGATTGCACATGCGCCACGAGAATCACGTGGTGCTCAGCCTCGAGGCACTGGGTGAGCTCGTCAGCCCGAGCCAATGCAGCTTGGGCATGGTCTGATCCGTCGTAGGCGGTGACTAGCAACACGGTTCAACCTCCTGTGCAGTTCCAGTGTTGTCGTCGGAGGGAGGTCGAGAAAGGGTCTATGGCCCGACGCGCCCCGCCGAAAGGCTCTATTGGCTAGTTTGGTGCCTCACGGAGACTGTGGCATGAACATCCTGACCCCACAAGAGATCGCCGAGGTCATCGCAGAGTGCCGTTTCGCGCACATCGGGGTCATCTCGAATGGCGAGCCCTACGTCACCCCCATCTCGTATGTGTCTTTGGGTGACGGCATCGCATTCCGCAGCCTCACCGGAAAGCGACTCGACGCCATCGCCGCCAATCCCCGAGTGTCCGTGGTGTGGACGATCCACAACGATGAGACCGGGGCATGGCGCAGCGTCATCGCCGCCGCCCACGCCGTCGTCGTCGAGGACACCCAGCAGGAGGCGACGATCATTCAGAAGCTGATGCAGCGCTATTCCGAGTCGTTCAGCAACCTGCTGGGAGACACCGCGCCGACGTTGAGCAAGGCCTACGTGATTCGGGTCGATTTCGATGCTGTCAGCGGTCGCAGCTCCGGCGCGTATCTCGAGCCGAGAACCCGGCCCGGGCGTCTCTGACGCCGGACCACTTCGGCGTCCGGGCCACCTCGACGGCTTCCCCTGCTACCAATTGTGAGCGGGGCGCGGTTGCGCCCCGCTAAGACTCATGCCGGCGTCAGGTTGCGGGGAGCGAACGACATGCGTGATGCCAGATCGGTGGTTCCGATCTTGCGGACCCTGCCCTTCCCGAGCTTGAAGTTGTAACGGAGGTTCAGCGGCTGAAGGCTGCTGTCCCCCGAGACCACTGTGTTCGCCGGCTGTCCGGGATACAGGAAGTAGGTGAACGTCACCCCGTCGGGCACGATGTCGGAAACGTAGGCGGCGGCCGTGAACGAGCCGGAGGTGACATTCCCGAGCTGATCGAGCACGTTGTCCGACTCGATAGAGACGAGATCGCCGGATTCGATACCCCGGGCGCTGGCATCCGCGGGTGAGATCTCCAGCCAGTTCATGGGCCACCGTGCGGTGGCGATCTCCCGGCGTACGTAATCGGACAAGTTGTTCCACAGCTCGTTGACGCGACCATTTGTGACCCACAGCTCGTCTCCGATCGGCCCGAGAATCTCGTTGCGCCGTTTGACCGCCTCCCAATCGGCGAGGATGAAGTTGGCCTTGCCCGAGTCAGACTTGAACTTGAGATCGGCGTGCAGCCGCGGAGTTTCGGTCAGGTTTCCGGACGCATCAATCCCGATGGGAGCCTGGATGCCCGTGTTGCCGAACGACTTCAGCAGGTCGTGGCCTCGAATCCCGTCTGTCTGGGCCTTCTCGACCAGCGCCGCGTAGTCCTTGCGACTGCCTGCTGAGCGCGGGCCCGACTCTTCGAAGATCTCGTTGGTGTCGGCCCAGTCGAATCCGGAAAAGCCCATCGCCCGGCCGACGGCGGCGAAGATCTTCCAGTCGGACATAGCTTGGCCCGGCGGATCAGCGATCTTCTCATACAGCCGGATCCGTCGCTCGGCGTTGGCCCTGGCGTACGTGTCCTCGCCCCAGGCGCCTGCCGCAAGGATGATGTCGGCGTACTGGACGCTGTCGTTGGGGTAGATCTCCTGATGGACGATGACCGTTCCGCCCTCGTCCATCCGGCGGGCAAGGGCGTCGAAGGCACGGTCCGGATCGGGCGACACGACCGGTGGACCCATCGAGGTCAACCGCGCCGCGGCGTCGGCCAAGGCGTGCGAGGCTCCCATCGCTCCGATCCAGTTTTGCCCCACGATCCAGCGGAACCGGGTATTGCCCTCGGCGAACCACCGCTCGGTGTCCATCTCCAGCTTGTGGCCTTCGAACTCATGGGGCGACTTGTCGAGTGGATATCCGGCTGCCTTCACCCCGCCTCGCTGGTGCCCTCCCATACGAGACACTGCGCGGCCCTCGCGGCCCGTCGACCCGGTGACGAGCGCCAGGTTTCCTATCGCCGCGGTGTTCTCGTAGTTGTGCGACCAGTAGACGCCCTTCTCGATGAGGATGGTGGTCTTGGGCCGCTCGGCGGCACCGCCACCGGTCATCAACTCGGCGGCGCGACGCACCTTGTCGGCAGGAACGCCCGTGGCTTGCTCGACGCCTTCGAGTGAGAAGTCCTGCTGCGAGAAGAGGTACTCTCGCATCTCGTCGAAGGTTCCCCCGAACATCTTGCGGCGCCACTTGCCCTCTGCGTCCAGCTCGGCGCGGCTCGCAGTGTGGTCGCGAATGAACGAGGTGTCTTCCCAGCCCTGGGCGATGATCTCACGGGCAATGGCCGAGTACAGGGCGGTGTCAGTCCCCGGGAGCAGCTGAAGGTGCAGCCCACCGCGCGACTCGGCATATGCCGCGGTGAACGTCCGCCGCGGATCGACGTAAATGATGGTTGCTTCTCCCGGCGCCTGCCACGTCGTGAATCGGACCGTTTTCGTCTCGTAGGGATCGGAGCCGGCGATGAACAGCACGTCTGCCGCCTTGTCGTCCTCGAACGAGGCGCTGAAGGCATCGATGCCCACGTCGGACAGCCCGGGAGTGTCGTCACCCTCGGCCGGAGCGTGGTGCGGGCTGAAATTGGGAGTTCCGATCTCCTTGAGTGCCAGCTTGCTGGCGGCGAAAGTGTTCTCGAAGAATTGGTACGAGTAGATCTTCATCCCCCACGCCAATTCACCGTAGTTGTCCAAGGTGTGCTGCGAGAGACGCGCCACCAGCTCCGTCGCCACCTCCCAAGGGATCGGGACGAAGTCGCCGCGGATGTTGAGCATCGGGAACTGGTAGCGGTCGGAGGTTGGTCCCTGAGGTGTGTAGAGCTTCTGAGCGAGTGCGCCCCCGCGCACGGAGTGCGTCCCACCGACGTTCACGGCACCGATGTCGGCATCCGGGATGATCACGACATGCGACAGCTTCCCGTCCACGTTCGTCACGGTGTGCATGTTCTGAGAGATCCAGCGTCCGCTGAGCGGAGCAACCGGGAAGTCGACACCGAACGCATTGTCCGCCGCAGCGGGTCCACCGGCTCTGTCGACGGGCCAGCTATACACCTGGTACCCGCACGCTACCGGGCAGTACTCGCAGCAGATGATCCTTCTCGTTGCGTCCGGCGGGGGAAGCGGCACGGAAGCTGGGCTGGCCTGGGTCATGCGCTACTCCCAACTGAGGCGACATCGAGCAAGGTGTTGTTGTATCCGTAGATCAATCGCATGACGCCGGTCGCCTGCACGTCGTCGCCATCGATGTTGAGCAGGACCCGGGGGAGGTTCTGCGTTGCCTGGCCGAGGACCACCCCGCCGTCTTTGGCGAAGTCGAACGTGGTGAAATGACAAGGGCACGGGCCGAGGGTCTCCGTGGCCGCATCGAACTGGTCGATCACGCAGCCCATGTGGGTGCAGATTCGGGAGAACGCCACCAGATCGCCGTTCGGGCCCTGCCCGGTGGCCACGGGCGCAGCCAACTTCACGAGGTAGTTCGTTTGACCGGAGTTGGGGTAATCGAACGCCACCGGAACGCCCACCTCTAGATCAGCCAGCGATGCGATTCGCTTCGGACTGAAGACTCCGACCAGCGCACCCGCTTGGTCGCCTGCGCCCACAGTGTCGCGCGCAGTCACAGCGAGTGGCACCACAACACCGACGGCTGCCGTGGCTCCAGCGGCGACACCGAGGAGCAGAAATTCACGTCGCGTCAGCTTGGCCACGCGCCACCTCCTGTTCTCTCCGTTGCCGCATAGTCCCCGCCATGGTGTCCCGCGGTTAGGGCCACTCGGCCCGTGGTCTGGGGTGCCAGCCGGCCCTATGCGCGGCGGTGGCGAGAAGTTGTACTTGTCGCATGGCTTCGCCGCCTGACGAGCACAACCTCGGTCCTGCATTCTTTGCTCTGGGAATTGTCGGTGGCTTCCTGGGCGTGCTGCTCCTCGCTTTTGCTGCGCTCATCTGGAATATCGACGGCGACTATGTGGCCTGGCCGCACACCCCTCAGGATCAGACCGCCAACCAGGCTGCCGTCGGAGAGACTCTGGCGAATAGAGCAGGCTGCCTCGGCTGCCACACCATCGATGGAAGCCCCAAGACGGGCCCCACATGGCTTGGTCTCGCCGGTTCGGAGCGCGTCCTACGCACGGGAGAGACCGCCATTGCAAATAGTGCCTATCTGCGGAGCTCGATAGTCGACCCGGCGGCTCAAGTGGCTGAGGGTTACCAGGCCGCGATCATGCCTACCAACTATGCAACCCAGCTGAGCAGCTCAGAGATCGACGCCCTGGTGGCATACATCGAGTCCCTGGCTCAAGAGGTGTCGGCACAGGGTTCATGAGCCGCTGACCACAGCGTCAGGGCGAGGCATCACGTCGTATGCGATCGAAGTCACCCCGGTGAATTGCGGAACGTAGCTGATGTAGGACATCAGCGTGGCAGCCAGCGACGACACGAAGAAGTCGAGTTGCCCCCGCAGGCTCTTCACGATTTCGAAATCGCCGGGGCCCCTTTCGACGAAGTCGAGCCCGAAGAAGCTGCCCCCCACCAGTTGAAAGGCGATCGCCGAGATCACCTGGACGATCAGGCCGGCGATGAGGCCGATCAAGAGCAACCGGCCGAAGATACGCCACCAGCGGCCCGTCACGGTCGCAATTGCAGGCCGGAACGGATTGGTGCCACGCGGCTGGACGACCAGCGCAGCCGGCAGCAGGCTGATGACGATCGACCACCAAGCTACACCGATTAGGAAGCCGAAGACGCCGAGGAACGCGACGAATGCGCCTACGCGCGCCAGGAGCACGGCAAGAGCGATTCCCCCGAGGATCGGCAGGACAGCAAGCAACCCCCACCCCAATAGGCGCGGGGCGGCGGCTATGCCGTATTGGATTGCATCCGTCCAGCCGCCGCCCTGATCGCTGGCGGCACTCCAGGACGTCCGGTACATCGCCATCGCAGCCGCGGCGAGCACGATGACCGCCACGACGAAGAAGCCGACGAGCATGACGAAGTGGCTTGCCTCGAACCCGATGATTTGGTTGTCCACGATCTCAATCGCATCGATGATGGGGTAGACGAGGGCGGCGGCCGCAACCGCTGTGAGCAGGGCGCCCACTGCGGCGATCAGCAGGAAGTCGTCCCATCGAGCCCTAATCAGGTTGAAGGCGTGGCCCAAGAAGTCGCTGACCCGGCGCAGTTCCCCGAAGCGGAACTGGTATTCCTGGGTCACTTTGCGGCGGGTCTGTTCGCTCCACTTCTCGCCGTCCCACCACCTTTCCTGAAGGGGTGAGGTCGGATCGTCGTACCAGCCGGCGGGCGGTAGGTCGGTCATGGCATGCAACACTAGATAGCGACGGCGGCCCGGAGGGGTCGATTCTGGGTTTCCCTGCCCGCGGCGGCGGCTACGCTTGATGAACCGTGCAAGGTGGGGCACTAGGGGTGCCCTGTACCCGAAAACCCCTTCATGCGGGACTGATCCCCCGCCCGAGGGTGGGTAGTTGCCGGGTTAGCACCGGGACCCATCGGCGATGAAGGCCGGGTCCTACGCGGCGGGACGTTGTGAACCGGGTCAGGTCCGGAAGGAAGCAGCCCTAAACAAGTCGGTCCCGGGTGCCGTAGGGCAGCCCGACTGGAGTCGGTGCCCCGGAGAGCGCCGGCGGTGACCATTCGACGGCGGGGGGCACGGTTGTGCTTCGATCGCAGCCGGGTCGAGCGGGCGATCCAGCCGGATGGCCGGGCAGTCCCGCCACTCCAACCAATCCTTCAGCGCACCGGCACCAGATGCACCGGCACGCTGGCACTGCGGATGACCCGATCGGCGGTCGACCCCAGCAACCAGCGGGCAGCACCGCTGCGGCCGTGGCTGCTCATGACGATCATCTCGGCGCCCTTCGCTTCGGCAGTGTCGGCAATGGCGGCGGCCGGATCCGAGCCTTCGACGACCATCGTGTCAATCTCGACTCCGCGGCCTTCGAGATCCGCCTTCACCGATCCCAGGTATGAGAGCAAGGCCTGCTCGGCGGTAATTCGCTCCGAATCCATTATCGGCAGCATTGCGTTGTGGACCACCACGTCGTCGACCACTACCAACAACAGTTTGTAATCGAAGGCTGCCGCGAGCTTCATGGCCGGCTCAATGGCCTCGGCAGCAGCCTCGGATGTGTCGAGCGGTACGAGTATGAGGTTCATGCGCGGGGTGCTCCCATGGGCTGTTTTGCTGTGCGCGCCTCAGCCTAAGGGATACCACCTCCCCTGCGCAGGCGGTCTCCGTCAGTCCCCGAGGAACATGCCCGCAATCACCGCGTTGGGCCCGGCCGTCTTCGTCGCAGTGACGGTGACCGTTCCCCCGGCGGCCACATCGATCGGGAAGTGCATCCATGTTCCATCGACGAAGCTCTCCGTCAAATCGACCGTCTGCGGTCCGGTACCGTCATCGACCGTGACAGTCTGGCGGCGCCCGGCGTCATCCCAGTCCAACGCATAGACATGCAACGTTCCGGTGTACGCCGAGGCGAACGTCAAGTTCACGATGACATTGTTCTTCTGGTAGTAGGTGGCGGCTCGCCGATGTGACTCGTCGGGTGCCTCCAACGCTCGCAGCTCCGTCGTCGACGCCGTCCACTGATGCCGCCGACCCTTCTCGAGGTCGATAGAGGGGAAGCCCGGCGACACGAGGTCTTGTCGACGGTTCCACGCGGCAAGCAAGTAGCCGTCGGCGCCGTAGGTTCCCACCCAATCACCATTCCCCACCGGCGGCGGCGGAGGAGGCGGCGGTGGCGGCGTGGGGGCATCATTCCCCAAGTACACGCCGGACAGAACAGCATTGGCCGGACCGTCGTTGCTCACCACCACCGACACCGAACCACCCGCGGCGACATCAACCGAGAAGTGGGCCCACTCCCCGTTCACGAACGACGAGGCGAACGACACCGATTGCGGTCCGTTCCCGTCATCAATCGTCACCGTCTGGCGGCGACCGGCGTCATCCCAGTCCACCGCATACAAATGCAAGTCCCCCACGTAGGCATCCGTGAACCCGAGCGACACCCGCACCTCAGAGCTGTGGTACACAGTCGCCGCTCGACGGAACGACTGATCCGGCGCCTCCAAAGCCCGGGTCTCCGTCGTCGTAGAGGCCCACGTATACCGCGTCCCCTGATCCACCGAAGCCGTCATCCAATCCGACACCAACAAATCACTCGAACCATTCCACGCCCCCAACAAGTAGCCGTCGGCGCCGTAGGTTCCCACCCAATCACCATTCCCCACCGGCGGCGGCGGCGGAGGCGGAGGAGGCGGCGGTGGAATAGGAACGTCGTTGCCCAAGAACACGCCGGCGATAACGGCATTCTCCGGGCCGTTGTTGGCCGCGGTGATCGTGATCGTGCCCCCGTCGGCCACGCTCACCGGGAAGTGCATCCACGCCCCTTGGTCGAAGTCGCCATCGATGTCCACGATCTGGGGCCCGTTGCCGTCGTCGACGGTAACCGTCTGCCGCCGTCCCACCGGATCCCAGTCGAGCGAGTACACGTGGAGGTCACCCGTATATGCGCCGGCAAGGCTGAGAGTCAGCTGTGCCTGGGAGGCGTCGTACAGTGTGGCGGCCCGCCGGAATGACTCATCCGGAGCCTCCAACACCCTGACGTCCGTCGTCGAAGACGCCCACGTATGCCGCGCCCCCTGATCCACCGCAACCGTCATCCAATCCGACACCAACAAATCACTCGAACCATTCCACGCAGCCAGCCAGTAGCCGTCGGCGCCGTAGGTGCCCACCCAATCACCCTGAACGCCGGACTGGTAAGGAGGAGGCACGATGACCTGCTGCGTGTCCGCCCCGGATTCGCCGTCGTCATCCGTGACGGTCAACGTCACGTCGTAGACCCCCTCGGCGGCGAAGGTATGGCTTGGGTTCTGGGCGGGGCTCGTCTCCCCGTCACCGAAGTCCCAAGCCCAGGTGGCAATCGTCCCGTCGGGTTCCCAAGTCGTATCGGTGAAATCGCAGGTCAGATCGTTGCAGTTAGAGGTGAACGAAGCGACTGGAGCGATGTTGCCGCCGGGGCCGAGAGCAAGGGTCGCTTCGACAGCTCGTGCGGCGTTGACCAGGGGTTCACCGATTCCGTCGGGGTCACCAGGCCAGACTTCGCCCTCACAGGTCGGACCGCCAGTGTTGACTGCCCCGGAGGGGCACTCGCCGCTGATCTCGAGGAGCGCCTTGGCCGTTGAGCCGGTGATGGTCGGGTTGGCCGACATCATGGCGGCCACCAGTCCGGCCACGTGGGGAGCCGCCATGCTCGTCCCACTCTTCTCGCCGTAGCCGCCCCCCGGTACGGTCGACAGAATCGGATCGCCCGGGGCGATCACGTCGACGCTCGGCCCGTAGTTGCTGAAATAGGCGAACTCGTCGTCGCAGAAGATGAAGATGAGGAGGCAGCCGCCCAACCCGCCGGGTTGTCCGTCGAGCTCGGTCAGCGCCGACACGGAGATCACCTCATCGAAGACTGCCGGGATGAACTGCTCGGCCGGACCGGAGTTGTTGCCGGCGGCCGCCACCGCAATCACACCAAGGTCGGTCAGATCACAGACAGCCTCGTGGATTGCGTCAGAGGTATCGCCGTCGTCACACGTGGAATCGTCACCGGCCTCGCCGAAGCTCATGTTGGCGACGGTGGGAACACCATCGGCCGCGAGGCCGGCTACATAGTTGATGCCGCAGAGCACCTGCGCAGTCGAGGCGCTGCCGCCGGCATCGAAGGCTTTGACCGCCACCAAGGTTGCCTCCGGCGCCACTCCGGCCACGCCCGAACCGTTGAGCGCTGCTCCGATGATGCCGGCGACGTGGGTGCCGTGGCTGTTGTCGTCGTCGGCGGAAGCGCCCGGATTGACGCAGTTGGTGCCGGCGGCTTGGTCGATGTTGGCAATCAGATCCGGATGGTCGAGGTCGATACCCGAGTCGATCACCGCCACCCGCACTCCTGCGCCCCGATAGGCGCCGCCTCCCAGCCCATGGAGCTCATCTCCGTCGATTCGAGTCACCCCGGTGGGGACCTCTTGGAGATGGAAGACTTGATCGGCCACTACCGATGCGACCAGCGGATTGCGACGCAGCGCGGCCGCCGCTTGTTCCGAGCCCGTGAAGGAGAAGCCGCCGAGGACCTGCTCGAAAACGAATCCCAGCTCACCACCGACACCGCGAGCAAGGCCGGGAGCGCTCTGGGAGGCGCCGGCGCCCTCGACCAGCGTCACGATCCAGTCGGTTTGCTCGGCCGCCGCCTCGGCCGCACGCAACGGATTGGCGGCCGCCGGGACCACAGTGCTCACCGCCAGCAAGCCCGCAAGAATCGCCGTTACCAAGCTGCGCATATGCCCCTCCGGACCCTCGGCGCAACCCGCCGGCTCCGTTGAGCCGCGAATACGGGGAGTGGCCGACAATGTAATTCGAGACTACCGAACGTCACCAAACGGGGTCAATGGGCCGAACGAACCATCGTGCGGCGGTGGCTAGCTCTTTTCCAGTACCACACCGTGCACAAAACCCAGGGGACCCATGCGCCACAACTCGGCGATGGTGAGCGGGGTGTGGGCATACAACTCCTCGGGCGGGGGCAGCTTGTCGAGGCTGCGGTGGAGGTATAGGTACTCGTCTCGAGCACCCGCCAGCGCCCCCACAAGTGGAAGCACCACACCCGAGCCGGCCCGATGGAGGCGCGCCGCAAAGGGCTGTGCCGGCCGACCGAGGTCGACGATGCCCAACCGCCCTCCGGGCCGCAGCACGCGGTACACCTCGCCCAATGTCCGATCGATCGAGTCGAGGTTGCGCACGACATAGGCCGAGAAGACCGCATCGAACGTGCCGGCGGCAAAGGGCAGTGCCTCCCCGGCGGCAACCACCCGGCACACGGCGTGATTGCGAGCCAGCATGTCGGGCGACGGGTCGAGAGCCACGACTTCGAAGCGGTCCAGAATCGGGTTGGCGGCACCCGTGCCGGCCCCTAGGTCGAGCAGTCTCCCGCTGGGAAGCTGCTGGACCACCCGCTGGCGCCAGGCTTGGTCTTGGCCGAGCGACAGGAGGCGATTGATACGGTCGTACTTGGCGGCGATGTCGGCGAAGAGCCTGCCGTTGGCCATCGATCGCTACTGCGGCGCGGGAGCTTCGATGCGATCGAAGTCGAGGTACTTGTGCAGGACCTCCGGAACCACGATCGAGCCGTCGGCCTGTTGATAGTTCTCGACGAGAGCGATCAGCCAGCGCCCGACCGCGATTGCGGTGCCGTTCAGCGTGTGCACGAGCTCGTTGCCGCGTTCCGCCTTGTAGCGAATCTTGAGTCGGCGGGATTGGAAGTCGGTGGTGTTCGACGTGGATGTGATCTCGCGGTAGCGATCCTGCCCGGGGAACCACGCCTCGATGTCGTATTTCTTCGCCGCCGAAGAACCGAGGTCGCCGGCGGCCACGTTGACCACTCTGTAGGGGATGCCCAAGCCCTGGACCAGCTCCTCCTCGCGCGCCAGGAGCGTGTCGTGGATCGCAGGTGAATCCTCCGGACGGCAGAACACGAACATCTCCACCTTGTCGAATTGGTGCACCCGGAAGATGCCCCGGGTGTCCTTGCCGTAGGTGCCCGACTCGCGGCGAAAGCAGGTGGAGAAGCCCACGTACATGAGCGGAAGTCTGTCAGCGTCGAGGATCTCGTCCGTGTGCATCGCCGCCAGCGCCACCTCCGAGGTTCCGATCAGAAAGAGATCGTCGGCGGGGAGGCTGTAGACCTGGTCGGCATCCCCCGGGAAGAACCCGGTGCCGTACAGAGCATTCTCTCTGACCAAGACCGGCGTAACCACCGGCACGAAGCCATATGGCTCCAAGGTGTCGAGCGCATATTGCACCAGCGCGAACTCGAGCCTGACCAGCGGCCCCAGCAGATAGCCGAAGCGGGAGCCCGACACTTTGGCGGCGCGCTCGATATCGAGAAAGCCGTGGAGCTCGGCCAGCTCGACGTGATCCTTGGTGGCGATCGTCGGGTCGGGAAGCTCGCCCCATCTGCTGATCTCGACGGCGTCTTCTTCCTCGGTGCCTTCGGCGGCGCTGGGATCGACGAGGTTGGGGAGGGTTACCCACTGCTCCTCGAAGGCGGCGTCGAGCTCCTCCGCCTCGCCCAGAGCTTTCTTGTAAGCGTCGGCCAGCTCCCCAGCCCGCTCGATGGCGGCCGCCTTGGCGTCTCCCTCGAGTCGGGCAATGCTCTTGCCGGCTTCCTTCTGTTCGGCCCGCAACTCTTCTGCGGCCGCCCGGACCTCACGGCGCTTCTTGTCGAGCTCGACGAGCCCGGCCACGTCAATAGACAGGCCGCGGCGTTCGAGGGATGCGAGCAGCAGCTCGGGAGTGTTGCGCAGAACCGATACGTCGATCATGGCGAGATGCTACCGGCCCATCGCTCGCTGAACCGCCGCCCCCTCCTCGGGAGACAGCCGTTCCGTCCCCGAGCCCGATCGGACCTCCTTCGTGAAGAAGAGCGTCTCGCTGCGACCCACCAACAGGCTGATCACCAGACCGTCGCCGTTTGAATCCAACATGGCGATCGAGCGTGACAGCTTGCCGCCGATGTCGCCGAATGCGTCGTAGGTGACGACGCCGGTGTAGCTGAGCGCGCGGGGAAGCTTCTGTTCGACTTGCGTCAAGCGCGGCTCGATATCGGCTATGGCCGCTTCCACCTTGGCCAGATCGTGGTCGATCGAGCGCATCAGATCGATCACGTTGCCGTCCTTCGGGACCGCAGCCAACCGGCGGCGCAGCCCGGCGACCTGCAAAGCCAGGCCGAGGGCCAAGACCAGAGCGAGCGAGGCGAGGATGGCGGCGCCGACTGCGGGGCTCATTCGTCTTGATTCCTGAAGAAGACCAATTCGAAGACGTTGTTCAGCGGGTCTGCATCCTGGGTGATCGATGCTGTGATTTGCAAGTCGTAGAGCTGACCAGGAATCAAGTCGAGATCGGCGAACTCGACCGTGGTGGCCTGGCCGGCCTCGAGGCTCAGAATCAGCTGTTCTCGCTGGACGGGGTCGCCTTCCCCGGAGCTGAGCGCCAGCTGCAGCGTCACCGCAATGCCTTCTTCGATCAAGTTGCCCTCATTAGTGACAACGGCCAGCACTGCGAACGTATCGGACGAGGGCACCACCGGGCGCCCATTGGTCGAGCCGAGCGGCTCCGGAACAGTGCGGGCGGTGACCGACACGTCATGGCGGCCGCCGAGCTTGCGGGTCGCCCGGAGTCGCCTGGCGATCGTGTCACCATTGAAGAGGCTCTCCATCCCCGGAGCCACGTAGTCGACTGCGGCGATCGATCCGGCGGCGACATCCCCTTCGATCTCGCTGCGCGCTTCCAAGAATCCGACGTAGGCGCGATCGCCGACCCGCAACAGCTCAAAGACGGCGGTGAGGGCGGCTGCCCCGGAAGCGTCCTCTTCATCGGTGGCATCCAGGATCTGGAGAACGGCATCGTCTAGAGCCGTCAGCGCATCCTGCCACGAGTTCACCGCCACCGTGAGGAAGCCGTGGGCAACTGCTACCGAGGAAGGCACGTCCTGGGCACCCAATTGCTGGGCGTCCGCCGAGATCCGAGCGCCGAGTGAATCGATCTGATCGAGCAGATCTTGGCGCTCCAGCCCACCGAGATCCCGAAGCATCTGCGTGAGAGACTCGGCCAGACCCGCTTGGTTTTGGGCGATCTCCGTCGCCAATGCCATGTAGTCGACTGCGCGGCGCTCTTCTGTGCGATATCTCACTGCCAGGGCGACCAGCCCGACGGCAACTCCCAGGATCACGAAGAGGACCACTCGTCTCCGCCGCCGCCGGGCGTCGTAGCTCCTGCGAGTGGGGCCGAGCGAGGGGTAGGACATAGCGCGCGATGGTACCGGGGGCCTCGTCCTGGTGAGCGGCGACATCTTGGTGACTAGCGACCTCTTGGTGCGTGGTAACAGGGGCGAAATACTCACTGGAAAGCTCGAGGTTGAACGGAGGCCGCCGTCGCTGTCGGCCGGCTGGCCATCCGGTACGATTTGTCAGGAATGATTCTCATTCTAAATGCTCGGAGTGTTGTCCCTCGGTGGCGTGGGCCAGTGACGGCGGTGATGCTGATCGCGCTGCTCGCGGGCGCCTGTGGTGGCGGCGCTCCTCCTGATTCCCAGGGTCACACAGTGGTGGCTACCACGACGATTCTCGGCGATGTGGCACGCAATATCGTCGGTGACAACGGTACTGTCGAAGTGCTGGTTCCGATTGGAGCCGACCCCCACGACTACCAGGCATCGGCCCAGCAGATCGCAACCCTGCAGCGTGCCGACCTGGTGATAGCCAACGGCCTGGGATTGGAGGGTGGGCTCGACGACGTGTTGCGCACGGCCAGCGAGGATGGGGCGAACGTGCTCGAATTGGGTGAGCAGCTCGAGCCGATTCCTTTCACTGGCGAAGTGCAATCGGGTGCCGGATCCTCCGGGCTTGATCCTCACTTCTGGTTCGACCCCATCCGGATGGCCGAAGCTGCCCGGTTGATCGCGGTGGAGCTGAGTGGGGTCGACGACTCGATCGACTGGCCGGGGCGGGCCGCGGCCTATGCGGCGGAGCTATCCCAGGCCGATGAGGACATCCAGCAGATCCTGGCCGCCATCCCCGCCGACGACCGCAAGCTGGTGACCAACCACGACGCCCTGGGCTACTTCGCAGCCCGTTACGACTTCGAGGTGGTGGGCGTGGTGATCCCCGGTGGGTCGACGCTGGCGGACCCCAGCTCCGCCGAGCTGGCCGCCTTGATCGAGGAGATCCGGCGACAAGAGGTCCGGGCCGTGTTCGCCGAGACGACCGAGCCGTCTGCGCTGGCAGATGCGGTTGCCGCCGAGGTGGGAGATATCGCCGTGATCGAGCTGTTCACAGGATCGCTGGGCGGCCCGAACTCGGGTGCCGATACCCTCATCGGGCTGCTGCTCACCAACGCCAGCCGCATGGCAGCCGCTCTGACGTAGCCGCGCTCACGAACGGTCGAGCAGTTCGCCGAGCAAGGACATAGACCAACTCCGCGATTGAGGCAGGTTTTCGCGAGAGCTGCAGGCGGACCTGTCCCCGGCAGGTCTGCGTGGACCCAACACGACAGAACGCGAACCAGCTTGGTGGGCTGAGCTGCGCAGATTGGCTCCTCTCTGTGTCAAGTGGTTTGCCTGGCGTCGTTGACGAGTTGGCGGTAGATGGCGTCGGAGACGCGTCGTTTGAGGCAGCGGAGGGCTTCTTTGCGGCTCTTGCCTTCGCTGAGTTTG
>JBFIXI010000058.1:0-26735 GCA_041605955.1 Acidimicrobiia bacterium | reverse complement strand
GTGCGGACCGCCTGGTCGTCAGATGGTCCCATCGCTCATGCTTCCGCCGTTGCGGGTGAAGTGGCTTCCCCGGCTCGAGTACGTGGCCGGAAGGTGCATGAACTTGGAGTATGTGCGGATCGACCAGGACACCGGGCCGCGGAAGAAGTAGCGCTCGGGCTCCGCGATCTCGTCGATGTCCTTCTTGTACCGATCTGCGGTGCCCTTGGTGAGATGGAACTTGAGCTCCGCGGAGTCCTCGAAGACCTCGTGGATGATGAGCGCATCCTCTCCTATCACTCGATATGCCTCGAAGCGGACCATGCCCTTTTCGAGATCGAAGGCGTCGGTGCCGACTCGTTGCCACCAGTAGATCAGCTCATCGAGCTTGGACGTGTCGCTGAGCTTGTTCGTCCATTTGGCCGTAACATTGACTGCAGTCGCTGGGTCGGGCATGCGGTAGTCGTCCTTGACGAATCCGAAGAGGCGCTCACCGAACGCAGCGTCCACCTCTTTGGCCTGGACGGCCTCGCGAGCCTGCGCTGGCAGTTGTACGCCTCGAACGAGATGCAGGTCCGGTTTAGCGATCGTCGTCAGTGGGCCCATGTGTTCGGCGGCCGTTGTCGAGAAGTAGTGGACGAGGGCATCGGCGTTCTCGAAGACGTGGTGTACCAGCACGGCGTCCTCGCCGACCGCGTGATTGATCTCGGTGGACAGTACCCCGGTGTCGGCCCGTGCGCCTTGGTGGATGTCCTCCCATTCCTTGAGCATCTCGCGGGATTCCTCGGTGGTGCGGAAACGGCCGCCGGGCCTGGAAGGCACCCACTTGCCGGTAATGGAGATCTCGTCACCGATACGTGACGGCTCGGCAAGATGAGCGGGGAGGGGTTCGGTGAAGGTCATGTCGTGCGCTCCGATCGTGTGCAGGTGGTCGCTCGCCACCACCCCTTGGTCTGGCAGCACTCTGGCACGTGTGGTTGAAGAAATCAACTGAATGGTTGAAAAACAGTGCTAGAGTGCGCCCATGCCAGTCGATTCGGCATACAGCCGCAAGAGCTACGAGCAGTTCTGCCCCATGGCAACCGCCCTCGATTTCGTCGGCGATCGCTGGACGATCCTCATCCTCAGGGAGCTGCTCGGCGGCCCTGCTCGCTTCCAGGATCTCAAGGACGGCCTCCCCGGCATCGCCACGAACCTGCTGACGGAACGGCTCCGCCGTATGGAGGAGGACGGCATCGTGCGCCGGCTCGGTGGTACTCGGTCCGGTCTCTATGCGCTCACCGACGCTGGTGAGACCATCCGCACGGCCATCGAGGAGCTCGGCATGTGGGGTGCGCGGATGGCGCACGCAGTTGGCCCGGTGGCGCCTCCCGTCCACGAACGGAGCATCCGCGCCATCGCAATGGCGATGCAGTCCATCCTCGGGCGCGCCGGCCAAGCCCTGCCCGCCGAGACGCACGCGATCGAGCTCGACATCAACGGTGAGCCCGTAGAGATCGTGCTCGGTCCTCGACCCACCGTCACCGCTCGCCCATCGATGCAGGCCGACGCCCGAGTGCGTTCGACGGCAGAGGCGATCTCGGGCTTCCTGTTCGGCACGCCCATCGACGGCACAACCTTCGAGCATGTCTCTGGCGATCCCGCATCGACCCGCCTCCTCATCGCAGCGCTGGGTGGCACTGACTGACCGTCCGAGGTGACACAAGAGCCCGAATCGACAGCAGAATGTTCATCTCGGCGAAGCCTCTGTCGCGCACGGGGAACGAGGCTGGCGGAGTCGACAGCTCGGTGACGGCGCCGGGTGAATCGAAGTCCATCACCAGGGTCATGCCCGCCGGCTAGGCAAGCTCGACGGCGCGGCCCTCCTCTGAGGACCGTCGAAGCGCCTCGAGCAGCTCATGCAACCTCGTGGCGTGATCGAAGTCGGGGTCGAAGCGTCTGCCCTCGCGTATTGCGTCTGCGATTCGGGCGTAGGCCTGGGCAACGTTGCGGGCAGGTCCGTCTGGCACGGCTGATGTCGCGAGACGGAGGCGTTCCGGCACGGGTAGCGGGGCGAGTGGTTCGTCGCCTTGTGCGCCAATGAGCGTGATGGGGCTGATCTGGGGCAGCCCTGGTGTCGTGGCCACGAGTGTGCCTTTGGTGCCGTAGACCGCCATGCGCCAGCTACTCCCGTTGAAGGGAACCGAGGCCATGTGGAAGGAGAGGCGCCCGCCGCTGACGAGTGAACCGGTGAGGGCCACGCTGTCGGGTGCATCCACATCGATGGTCTCGCCAGTGTCGGTCAGGTGCCACTTTGGCACCTGAGTGGTTACTGACGCCGAGATCTCAGCCAGGGGGCCGAACGAGTGTGAGAGGTAGTCGAGGCTGTGACCGGCCACGATGGTCATGAGGTTGGCGCCGTTCTTGGCGTCGCCCATCCATGCGTTGCTCGAGTCGCTACTTCCGGCACCGCTGCCGAACATCGTCATATGGACGGAGAGCACGTCACCCAACCAACCTTCTTCGTGTAGTTCTTTGATGTAGGTGAGGGACGAGTCCTGGCGCCCTTGGAGCCCGACTGCGGTGACGGCACCTCTTGCTCGAGCCAGCGTTGCCATCTCTTGCGCTTCGGCGAGGTTTGCGCCGAGTGGCCACTCGCAGAAGACGTGCTTCCCGGCGTCGAGAGCCGGCATGACGACTTGGCGGTGTGCGGGGACTCTCACGACGACAGCTATCAGGTCGATGTCGGGCTGCGCCGCTAGGTCACTCACATCGTGGAATGCTCTGACGTCATAGGCGTCGGCTGCGGCTGCTGCGGATTCGGGGCGACTGGTGCAAACCGCTGCCAATACGAGGTTCTCGAGTGCCCGGATCGCTGGTATGTGGACCATCGGGCCCCAACCTCTCCCAGCGGCGTCGGCGCCAACGAGTCCAACACGCAGTCTGTCGTTCACGTTTGCTCCCTTGTTCGGGTGTCTTGGGTATGCGCAGCGTCTATGGCGTCGCCGAGCTTGGCCGTGATCCGGCGCAGCTCTGCCATCTCATCCACCGTGAGGTTGGAGCCGAGATGACGGTCGATGCCACGCAGATGCACCCGACCCGCCTGCCGGAAGACCTCCTCGCCCAGCGGAGTGAGTGCGACAAATCTGCCGCGACCATCGGTTGCGCATGAGCGGCGCTCCACAATCCCGTCACGTTCCAATCGGTCGATGAGCCGGGTGACACCGCTGCGTGTGATGGGAAGGGCGTCGGCGAGCTCGGAAGGGCGCAGGGCTTCGTTCTCGGCTTTCGCGAGCATCAACAGGATGCTGTACCGCTCAAACGGCATCCCGGTCTCGTCCTCCATTTCTCCGACAAGCACGCCGTGTAGCTCTGTGAGGGTCGCCCACAGCGTCCGATACGTCTCTGACGCTTCAGTGGTTCGGAGTTGCACAGCCATGTCCCTCACTCTAGCTAACAAGTTGATTGACTCAATCAATCTGTTAGAGTTTCGGGGGCACTCATCGACTGACGCAATCACTTGGGGCCCGGGGGGCGCACCCGGACTAGTGGCCGGTCGGAATCGAATCTTGGAGGACTGTCGTGAACGTTTCGTTGGTTAAGGCCGGACTCATCGGGATCGCCGTTGCCCTGGCCCTGGTCACCGTCGGCTACTTGACGGCCGATGCGGTGAGCGGTCCTCTGCTCGTGACACAACCCGGAGGCGAATCCGTCGCAGAGGTCGTGATCGGTCAGGCCTTGATGTTCACCGTCCTCGGTGGCGGCGTGGGGATCGGACTGGCGCTCGTCGCACAGCGATTGGGACGGCCGCAAGCAACCTTCGTCGCCGTGTGCGCGGTGGGGTTGGTGCTCTACGGGATCATTCCATTCACCACCGCCGAGGAGACATTGACGGCGATCTGGCTGAACGTCCTGCACCTGGCTGCGGCTGTGCCGATCGTAGGTTTGCTGTCTCGCCAACTCCCCGTCGAGCGGCGGGCAACCGGACGCCCTCTCTCGGCAACACCCTCGCAGGAGAACACGCTGTGACTGACGAGAAGGAAGAGATGGACGACATCAACACCCAGGTGATCGAGGACTTCCGGGCCAACGACGGCTCGGTGGGCGGGTTCTTCGAGGGCAAGCCCGTGTTGATCCTGCACAACACCGGCGCCAAGACCGGAAAGCTGCGACTGAATCCACTGGTCTACGCCACCCACAACCGGAGCTACGTGGTCGCCGCAAGCAAAGGTGGTGCGCACAACCACCCCCACTGGTTCCTCAATGTCCGGGCCAATCCCGACGTCACCGTCGCGGTTGGTACCGAGAAGTTCCCCGCCATCGCCACCACCGTGGAAGATGGCCAACTCCGTGACGAGCTCTATGCCAAGCTGGTAGCGATCATGCCGCAGTTCGGCACATACGAAACGATGACCGAGCGACGTATCCCGGTGGTGCTGCTCGACCGCTCGGATTGACGTTGTCGATGACGAACGTGCCGAAGCGGATGCGAGCCGTCGTGCTCGAGGCCCCCGGACCACCCGAGGCGCTCCAGATCCGCGAGCTGCCGGTTCCCTCCCCCGACGCCGGGCAGGTCCTGATCAAGGTCGAAGCGTTCGGATTGAACCGGTCGGAACTTCACACGCGGCTCGGTCTTGCGGATGGGGTGACGTTCCCTCGTGTCCTCGGTATTGAGGCCACCGGCACCGTGGTCGACTGTCCCGGCGGGGAGTTGGCGCCGGGCCAGCAAGTCGCCGCCATGATGGGCGGTATGGGCCGCACCTTTCACGGTGGTTACGCCGAATACACCTGTGTTCCTGTTCGCCAGACCGTTCCGTTCACCAGCGATCTCGACTGGGCCACCCTCGGTGCCGTACCCGAGATGCTCCAGACCTCACACGGGTCGCTGACGGTTGGCCTCGACGCGCAGCGCGACCAATCGATCCTGATCCGCGGAGGCACCTCGTCGATTGGCATGGCCACCGCAGTGCTTGCCACACGGCGAGGCATGACGGTGCTCTCCACCACCCGCAAACCCTCACGTACTGAGGTCCTTCGGAGCATCGGCGTCGACCACCCGCTGATCGACGACGGCAACGTCGCAGCCCAGGTCCGCGAACTCTTTCCCAGCGGCGTCGACACCGCCCTCGAACTGGTCGGAACACCCACCCTGCCCGATACGCTGCGCGCCACAAAGGTCCACGGCGTCGTGTGTTTCACCGGGATGCTCTCGAACCAATGGACCGTGCCGGACTTCTACCCGATCGAATACCTCCCACGGGGTGTCCGGCTCACCGCCTACGGCGGCGACGCCAGCGATCTCCCCGCCGACGTGCTCCAGGACTTCCTCGACGCCGTCGCCGCAGGCGACGCCCACGCACCCATCCATCGCACGTACCGGATCGACGAGATCTCACAAGCCCACGCCGACATGGAGGCGGGACGCGCCACCGGCAAACTCGTCGTCCTTCCTTGAACAAGGGCACCGAAGGCCATTCGGTCGGCGCGACCTCGTTCGTGCTCTCCCCACTTGGAACTCACACGAACCCTGGTAGCACTCCAGCCGACTCGTAGAATCGAATCGCCGACGCCTCCAACACCGCTCGCACCAATGCTTGTCCGATCCTCATTACTGGGACGTTAAACCTTCAAGCGACTCGAAGGTCAAGACGGCATGGCCGATTTGGCGACCCGTTGTCGACACCGATGCTCCATAAGTCTGCTGAAGCCTCCACCCCAGTCAGGGTTTGAGAAACGCCACTCCAGTACCAAGCAGGACAAGGTACGAAAACTGTGCCCTCCAGGGCGATGTGGGGTCCGAGAACGACCAGTGGGCCTGATAGCACGGCCTTCACACCTCGAAGTAGCTGGTTAGGGGCCTGAGTAGGTACCCGATCGGTGTCGACGGCCGAGCGAGTGCTGCACAACACCCTCCCTGCCCCGCCATGACAGCAGCCGTGGTCGTCGATCGGGTGAGCCGCGAGTTCGTCGGCGGAAAGGTATTCCGTAAGAAGGGCGAAAGGATTGTCGCTCTCGATCAGGTCTCCTTGACCGTCGAGCAGGTCCATGACGTGGGCGCAGAGGCTCGGCATCCTCCCACTCCTCGTCTCCTCGCGTAGTCGCGTCTATGTGACGTTCCTTGGGCGGAGCGTGCAGTGGATCCCGATGCAACCGGCACCTCGTTCGTCGGCCTCCTCGTGGCGACCGCCGTGTTCGATGTCTCCTTCCCGCTCCCTAGATCGTTGCCCAGGGATTCCCCGTCACCCACGGGCTTCACGCCATGCGGGCGGTCATCGATGGCGCGCCTCCCGGTTCGGTGCTCAGCGCTGCCGCTTGGTGTGTGGTCGCTGGAGTCGCATGGTTCGTGGCGGTATCACTTTGGTTCGAGGGTTTCGCCGAAGAGGTCCGCCGCGACGGGTCGATCGAGTACGCGTTGTGAGTCGCTGGGCCGACGATGATGGCCTGGAGTAGCGTGTCCTGCATGCTCATCGACGAACTGCTGGCGAAGGAGCATCGCTTCTGGCGGGCGGCGGGTGACGCCGACTTCTATCGGGAGCACTTCGCCGACGACGGACTCATGGTGTTCCACATTGGTTTGATGTCCAAGGATGACGTGGTGGCGTCAATGAGTGGCGCCGAGGAGTGGGAGAGCTACACGATCGACTCGCCGACCTGTGTGCCGATAACGAGCGACGTCGCAGCCCTCGTGTACACGACCGTCGCCACCACCGCCGACGGGTCCGAATACACCGCAGCAGTGACGAGCGTGTACTCGAGACGGGACGCCGGCTGGACGCTCGTCCTCCACCAACAGACACCGCGCTCATCCGACTAGCCGGCTGGATCCGTCCGTAGCGAGCCGGCGACTTCACCCGTTACCTCCCCTGGCGGCCAGCTCGGCGGGCGCCACAATCCACCGATGAGCCAGCGCTTCGTCTGCCACAAACACTCACTGGGGCGCGATATACCCGGTGGGGTGATGCCGCCGACGCCGAGCACATCTGGGCCGAGTGACGCGGCCCACATCCAACCCGTTTGGCCGCAGATACAGCGGTCACGTCGAGCAGCATGGCGTGAAGCTCTTCGCTCGGTGAGGGTCGAAGGTGCGAGAAACGACACTTTCCTATCAAATAGGACAGGCTGCCAGAAACCACGTACCGAACAGGGGAAACACTGGGTTCGGAAGCCTCGCGGTGGGCCTAACTGGACAGTTCCTGAACCAACTACCAGTGAGGTAGAGCAGTTCGCAAAGCGAACTGCCAACGGACTCGCCTCCGGCGAGTCCGCGTGGGCCCGGCAGGACTCGAACCTGCGGCCAAGGGATTATGAGTCCCCTGCTCTAACCAACTGAGCTACGGGCCCGGAGAGACGATTCTACGGCGAGCCAGCAGGGGACGAGTCCCTTCGAGGGACCTTCGAAGCATCCCTCACGCTGCAAACACACCTTCGACAACATCAAACCAAGATCACCAGCCGCAGCTCGCTCGTTCGAAGCACCTCATCCAACCAAGTGAGCTACGGGCCCGGAAAGACGATTCTACGGCGAGCAGCAGGCACGCCCGTGGAGGCACCCTTTGTCGCAGGGCTTGAGCCCGAACTGGTCGGCTTTCCTCTCGGTCGGTCGCCGCTGATCACGAGCTCCGGCGGCAGCCGGGCCGGCGGTCTGCAACACTGCGGCGGCGTGACCGAGTGGCGAGATCTCTTTACACGACTAGCTCACGTTGCCGATGAAGGCGCGGATCGGCTCCGAGCGCTGGTTGCCGATCGCCGAGGCGATGCGCAACCGATGGTCGTCGTTCCCTACTTGACATACGGGACTCCCCACAGCCTGTGGAGCCGGGGACGGGTGCTGCGAGACCCCAGAATCGCCCCGGCTGCCGATGGGGATCGCGCCTGGCACAACCTGCTGCGGGCGTACCGCCGGTTCGCCTCGAACGAGATCGCCGGCGCAACCGTGCTCGCCGGCCTTGGTGCGGTTGCCAGGGAGACCCGCACAGACGAAGAGGGTTACTTCGATATCGAGCTGCACCCTCAGCGCCCGTTGCCCGCCGGCCAGTGGCACGAGCTCTCTATCGAAGCGTCGCTGCAGTCGTCAGGCCCTGCCATCGGCCGAGCCAAGGTGCTGGTTCCTGCGTCGAGTGCAGAAACGCTGATCATCAGCGACATCGACGACACGGTCCTGCACACCGAAGCGACCAGCCTGCTCCGAATGGTACGAAACACGTTGCTGCACAACGCGAAGACGAGAACGCCCTTCCTGGGGGTGAGCGAGCTGTACGAGGCGCTGCGGCGGGGCGCAGCCGGCCACGCCGACAATCCGATCTTCTATGTATCCAACGGACCGTGGAATCTCTTCGACTTCATGGTCGACTTCATGGAGGTCAACCGGCTACCGCCCGGTCCGATCCTGTTGCGTGATTACGGGTTCGACAGCAACAAGCTCCTCACCGATCCGACCCACAAGCGGCGGACCATCGAGCGCATCCTCAGGACGTATCCGGCCACGCCGGTCGTCCTGATCGGAGACAGCGGCGAGCATGATCCAGAGATCTACCGCGACGTAGCACTCGATCAGCCGAACCGGATCAGGGCCGTCTACATCCGCGACGTATCGAGAGATCCCCGCGACGCAGGCGTCGCAAAGATCGCGTCCCAGCTCTATGCCGCCGGGATCGACATGCTGCTCGTGGCAACCTCGGCTGAGGCCGCCGCGCATGCGGCAGCTAAGGGCCTGATCACGCCTGACTCGGCTCACCAGGTCGCATCGGCCGTTGCCGCCCAGGCAAAGTGATCGCTTATTCGGCGATCTCGAGCTCGAGAAAATCGTGCACGTTCATGAAGCCCGGCGGCGGCTTGACTCCGCTTGGCACCCGTGACCAGAACTCCTCCTCAGGCACCAACCGAGGATTCGTAACGGTGTGGGTCTTCGACCCGTCCCGCAGCTCCGCCTTACCGGCGGCGAGTACGTTGCGCACCCAATCAGACTCTGTGCCATACATCAGCACGAACAAGTAACTGTTTCCGTCCCGGAGCCGGGCAACCGGCGTCTCATAGACCCGGCCCGACTTGCGACCCTCGTGTATCACCACCACCCATTTGTCGTTTCTGGCCTGGCGCGGGTTGAAGACCCGTTTGTTGATCTTGGCGAGCAATCGGGGAAGCGGCATCTCAACCCTCCATCTCGGAATCGACGATGGTGACGATCGTCTTGCCCCGAGCGTGACCTTCGCCTTGGTAGCGCAAGGCATCCGGAAGCTGATCGAAGCGGTAGGTGCGGTCGATCACCGTCTTCACCTTGCCGCTGTCCATCAGCTCGGCCAAGAGGACAAGGTCATCATTGTTGCTGGCCGCGCTGAGCAGCTTGACCTGGCGATCTCCGAGGAGCGATATCAGCGGCATGCGGATCATCCTGCCGAAGATCTTGGACATCTTCTTCGGAACGCTGGCCGCCACGTACCGGCCCGCCGGCTTGAGGACCCGGCGACACGCCAGCACGGGGCGGATGCCAACCGTGTCGAAGAACAGGTCGTAACGATCTTCCGTTTCGAGGAAGTCGACTTGCGTGTAGTCGACCACCCGATCCGCCCCGAGTGAGCGGGCGGTCGCGACGTTGGGTGTGCTGCACACTGCGGTGACGTTCGCTCCGTAGGCCTTGGCGATCTGGATGGCATAGGTCCCGACTCCCCCGGATGCGCCGTTGATCAGCACGTCGTCGCTCGGCGTGATCTCTCCGGTCAGCCGCAGACCCTGCAGGGCGGTGGTCGCGGCGATCCCAGCTCCGCCTGCTTCCGCGAACGAGACATTGGCCGGCTTGAACGCCACGCTCTTCTCCTTCGCCGTGGCGAGCTCGGCGTAGGCGCCGGTGGCACCGCCGAAGACCTCATCGCCCACGGCGAAATTGGTGATATCCGATCCGACGGCGGCGATCACCCCAGCTACGTCGCGGCCCATCCGTCCGTCCTTGGGCCGCCGCAGTCCGGCCGTCAGGCGTACCAGCCACGGCTTGCCAGTCATCATGTGCCAGTCGTAGGGGTTGACGGAGGTGGCATGCACCTCAATCACCACCTGATCCGGCTCGGGTACCGGCACCGGTCGCTCCACCTGAACGGCCACTTCCGGCGTCCCGTACTCGGTTTGGATGTATGCCTTCATGGCCCTCTGTTCCAACGGACGTGTCCGTCAAGACGTTACATGCACTCGTTCTGCGCGCTGGTCCTCAACAACGGTCCCTCGACGGACGTCTACCCGGACATCAACGCCCTGATGCCAACGATCAGCCAGCACCAGGACTCGACTATCGGCACTGGTTGCGACGACGGAGTCGAGTTCCCTCGCTTCACTCAGTCTGCTCCTAGACGGCATCGAGCGCATCGTTGGCCGGGTCGACGATGTCATCCTCCCGGCGCCGACTGGAGCGGGCGCCGCCACTCGAGTCGGGGCATGAGCCGGGCAAGCCCGTTTGCTCGACGCGCGGACACCCGACGATGTCCACTTCGTCACAGCGCGTTCGAGGGGCCTCGGGTCGTGAACCCGTCGCACCACCACCGGCGATCAGTTGATGCGGAATGTGCCAGGGGCGAACTGGGGAAAGCCAGCGGGGTCGAACTCGAGGATCCCGCTCATGTGCACGTTGCGGCCGGCCCACATCGAGAAGTGGCCGTTGGCAACCTCGACACTGCCGTTCATCCGGTATTTGCTGTTGGCGAATGAGACGACACCCTCGTCGAGACCGGCGAGGAGGATGTCACCACGTTCGAACGCCGCTGGATCCATCACGCCGGTACCGGCGTCGTAGATCTCCCAGATCTCGCCGAAGAAGACCACAGCCGGGCTGGGGTTCGCCGCGAACGGCTTGCCGCTTCCGATGTTGAAGAAGGCCATCCCATAGGCGACGTCGTCGATGGTGACGGTGCCGACCCAAATGGGCACCTCGGTCCCCGGCTCGGTCCATGCGAGGTTGAAGTTGAGGTCCATTTCACCGACGAGCGGCTTCTTGGCGTCCGCCGCAGCGACGAGAGTCATCGACAACACGACGATCAGAGCGAGGACGGTTGCGATCTTGTTTCTCACGATTGGCTCCTCTCTCATGCTCCTTTACCGAGCCCGCTCCGGTCGATCCAGCCGAGGTCAGGTCGAACACCAGACGCAGCACCGATCCGAGCGTCTTCATCCATGGTCCGTGACAGCCACATAGTCGGCAAGAGGCCAAGGACCTTCGTGCCGAGCATGCGTTCCCGGCGGCTGCGGAGCAGATCGACCAAGCCCGACCGCGGGATAGGTGGCTCAGAACCTGAACGTCGATCGCGGGCTACCGGCCATGCCGCATCGCCGACTGGCACAGCATGGCAGCCGAGGCCCCAAGCTCAAGAGGGGTCGATCCTGGTTTGCTCGATGTGCTCCACGATGAAGTCAGCCCTGGCCTGGGGCGAAGCTCTCGGCAAAACGATCATCTCGTAGCCGAGTCGTGTATACGCCCAGCGCAGGTGAACATCGAACGCCTCGACTTGCTCAAAGGAGGCACGCCGCAGGTTGTCCGTGGTATAGATGGCTCGCCACGGCGGGGCGATGAAGATCGGGGACTGGTAGCGAAAAGCGGCTGCTTGTTCGAGGACTGGACCGGGGTCGATGCCCAACGCGGCGGCGTAGGCAACGCAGTCGGGCAGGCCGCGATCGTGGATGACCACGCCGGTGCCTGCGGCGGAGTAGAAGTCGCGGATCGACCGTGCCACCAGTCGCTCCACGAACAGTTCCGGGCGGCCGTCGAGCGTGTTCTCGCCGGTCGCCGCGGCGTGTTCGGCGATCAACTCCCGGGCGGGCTCGGCCACGGTCGGAAACCAGTCGCGCAGCAATGCAACGACGCTTGTCTTACCCGTACCGGGAGCGCCGGTGAGAACGAGGCGCCGCATCGACTCACGATACCGCTCCCGTCTCGAGACGACGCAGGCAACATCGAGCTATCGGGTGGCGCCGCCAGCATTCCCGTCCTTGGGCGGGGCCGGTCCCAGCCGGCGCCGGTGTGACACAATCGTCGAGTGAGAGCCGCTCAGTACCAAGCCTTTGGCGGTCCGATCCGGATCGCCGACGTGGAGGCGCCGAATCCCGGCCCCGGCGAGGTGGTTGTGGCAGTAAAGGCGACGGGGGTGTGTCGCAGCGATTGGCATGGCTGGCATGGTCACGATCCGGACATCACGTCGCTGCCACACGTCCCGGGGCATGAGTTCGCCGGCGTGGTCGCCTCCGTGGGCGACGGTGTCGAATCCGCCACGATCGGAGACCGGGTGGCCGTTCCCTTTGTCCTGGGGTGCGGCAGCTGCGGGCTGTGTGCCGCCGGCGACCCGCAGGTGTGTCCACACCAGCGGCAGCCGGGCTTCACCCACTGGGGATCCTTCGCGGAGTATGTCCTGGTTCCCTATGCCGACAACAACCTCGTGCTCCTGCCGGAGGAAATCGACATGGAGGCGGCAGCATCGCTGGGATGTAGGTTCACGACTGCCTATCGAGCCGTGGTTCAGCAAGGTCGGGTCGCGCCGGATGAGTGGGTTGCCATCTTTGGTTGTGGCGGCGTGGGCCTGTCTGCCGTGATGTGCGCCAAGTCCATGGGAGCCAGAGTGATCGGGGTGGATACCAGCACCGCCGCGCTGGAGCACGCGGCCGCATTGGGGGCTGATCGCATTGTGCCGATGTCCGCCGACATCCAGCTGGCTCTCATGGAGTCGACTGAGGGGGGACCCCATCTCGGGGTGGATGCGATCGGCCACCCGGAGGTGATAGCCGCGTCTATCGGCTCGTTGCGCCCGCGGGGCCGCCATGTCCAGGTCGGCCTATTGGTTGGAGACCGGTCCCCCACCCCAGTCGGTCTCGACCAGGTCATCTCGAAGGAACTCGAGATCCTGGGAAGTCATGGAGCGTCGCGCGACGTCTTGGCAGGCTTGTTCGAGTCGATTCGATCAGGCGAGCTGGAGCCGACGCGACTGATCACCAAGAGAATCGGATTGGATGACATCCCGCAGGCATTGACGCGCTTTGACGACCACGCTCCGGGGATGGTGATTGCCCATCTTTGAATGCTGCTTGCGCTGGTGGTGGTGCGTTTGGGGCCGAGGAGGCGACTTACCGCGGGTGGAAAGATGCGCGCAGTAGTCCAGCTTGATGACGCAGGGATCAGGGTGATCCTGAGTGGATGGGATCGAGCCCTGACGTTGCGGCGCACTGTCGAGTTCGCTACCGCCAACGTCAAGGCAGCCTTCGTCACAGAGCCCTCATCGCTCGAGCCCTCGATCGATCACCGGTTCTGGGATGGGGCACACACCACGGCTCCGCGCGCCCCAACCGGCGGCGCATCGGGACGATGTTGGGGCGAGCAGTGGCGGGCAAGCAGCTGTGGGCGGTTGCGGCCGGAGAAGCCTCACAGCAGCTACTTGTTCTCGATTTGTGCGGGCACGAGTTCAGCCGAGCCGTGTTGGAGGTCGCCGAACCGGACGCGGCGGCGGCCCTGACACCTGCATCGTGAACCGGGGACCGATGGTCGTCCGGGCGTGTTTCGCCGACGGTCCCGGGCGGCACTTGTACGGTCGTTGTCCTCGACGCCTTCTTGATGACACGCGGTGACAGTTGGGAGCGGCTCCCCGACAGAATCGACCGTTTCACGCGGCTAAGTGGACCAGATGAGATTCTTGACACGGTCTGGAGTTGGTCGGATGATGGGGTCATGGCCGGGCAGCCCACGGGGCCAGCTGATCTTCTTCGCCAGCATGGTGTTCAGGTCACGGCCCAGCGCCTGGCAGTGCTGCGGGCGGTGTCCGATCGACCGCACGGCACCGCGGACGATGTGGCCGAAGTCGTCAGGGCCGAGATCGGCGCGATCTCCCGCCAGGCTGTTTACGACGCACTCGGCGTTCTGGCCGACAAGGGTCTGATTCGACGCATCCAGCCCGCCGGGTCGCCGGGCCGCTACGAGGACCGGGTCGACGACAACCATCACCATTTGATCTGCCGCACTTGCGGCGAGACCGTCGACGTCGACTGCGCGGTCGGGGCGACGCCGTGCTTGGATGCCGCCGACGGCCACGGCTACGAGATCGAAGAGGCAGAGGTCATCTACTGGGGCCGCTGCCCCACCTGTCGAAAGGCGGCCGACGGCACCTGAGCCGCGAGGCCGGGCGTGGCAGTCGCCGCTTCAACAACTGAGGAGGAGAGGAATGAGCAACCCGGATCAGGGCACCACCGTCACGAGCGACGAACCGACGGCTGCGAAGTGCCCGGTGATGCACACCGGTCACCAAGCCGTGGGGAGCACGGCCAACCAGCACTGGTGGCCGAACCAGCTGAACCTGCGGATCCTTCGCCAGAACCACCCCGGCGCCGATCCGATGGGAGACGACTTCGACTACGCCGCGGCGTTCAACAGCCTCGACTTCGATCAGTTGGCTGCCGACGTCGATGCGATCATGACCGACTCGAAGGACTGGTGGCCCGCCGACTGGGGCCACTACGGCCCCTTCTTCATTCGAATGACGTGGCACGCCGCCGGCACGTACCGCGTCGAGGACGGCCGCGGTGGTGGGGGTAGCGGCGCCCAGCGCTTCGCTCCGCTCAACAGCTGGCCGGACAACGTCAATCTCGACAAGGCCCGCCGGCTGCTGTGGCCGATCAAGCAGAAGTACGGCCGGAAGATCTCGTGGGCTGACCTGCTGATCTTCACCGGCAACCGTGCCCTGGAGACGATGGGATTCAAGACCTTCGGCTTCGGGGGCGGACGCGAGGACATCTGGGCGCCTGAGGAGGACGTCTACTGGGGCCCGGAGATGGTATGGCTCGGCGACGAGCGCTACCACGGCGACCGCGAGCTCGCCAAGCCCCTCGGCGCCGTCCAGATGGGTCTCATCTACGTCAACCCGGAAGGGCCGAACGGCAACCCCGACCCGCTGGCGGCCTCCCACGACATCCGTGAGACCTTCAGTCGGATGGCGATGAACGACGAGGAGACGGTGGCGCTCATTGCAGGCGGCCATACGTTCGGTAAAACGCATGGCGCCGGCGACCCCGACGAGTACGTCGCGGCCGAGCCGGAGGGTGCGGCGCTCCACGAGCAGGGCTTCGGCTGGCGTAACAACCTCGGCAGCGGCATGGGAGTCGACACGATCAGCAGCGGGCTGGAGGGCGCTTGGACGCCCAACCCGATTGTTTGGGACAACGGCTACTTCGACATGCTGTTCAAGTATGAATGGGAGCTGACCAAGAGCCCGGCCGGGGCGTTCCAATGGACCCCGAAGGACGTCGAGGAAGAGGACCTCGTCCCCGACGCCCACGATCCGGCGACGAAGCACCCGCCGATGATGGCGACGACAGACGTCTCGCTGAAGGTGGACCCGGTCTACAAGCAGATCTCGGAGCGGTTCCACAAGAACCCTGACCAGTTTGCCGATGCGTTCGCCCGGGCGTGGTACAAGCTGCTCCATCGCGACATGGGGCCCGTAGCCCGCTACCTCGGCCCGTGGGTGCCCGCCGAGGAGCTGATCTGGCAGGATCCGGTCCCGACCGTCGACCACGAGCTCATCGACGAGGCCGACATCGCCTCCCTCAAAGCCAGCGTCCTGGACTCCGGTCTGTCGATCTCTCAACTGGTCTCGACCGCCTGGGCGTCGGCGTCGACCTACCGCGATACCGACAAGCGTGGCGGGGCGAACGGGGCCCGGATTCGCTTGTCACCTCAGGCGGAGTGGGACGTCAACCTGACCTCCGGCGTAGCGCAGGTGATCGGCACCCTCGCCGGCATCCAGCAGGAGTTCAACGGCTCGCAGACCGGCGGGAAGAAGGTCTCGCTGGCCGACATGATCGTGCTGGGCGGCTGCGCCGCAGTCGAACAGGCGGCAAAGGCGGCCGGGCACGAAGTACAGGTTCCCTTCTCGCCGGGACGTACCGATGCCACGCAGGAGCAGACCGACGTCGAGTCGTTCGCCGTTCTCGAGCCGACCGCCGACGGGTTCCGCAACTACCTCCAGAAGGGGCGCGATCTGGCGGCGGAGCACATGCTGGTGGACAAGGCCTTCATGCTGAAGCTGTCCGCTCCCGAGATGACGGTGCTTCTCGGTGGGATGCGAGCCCTCAACGCCAACGTGGGACAGTCCCCGCTCGGGGTCCTCACCGACCGGCCGGAGACGCTGACCAACGACTTCTTCGTGAACCTGCTGGACATGGGGACCGAGTGGCGGCCCACGTCGGACTCCGAAGACATGTTCGAAGGCCGCGACCGTGCAACCGGCGATGTGCGCTGGACCGGTAGCCGAGTCGACATTGTCTTCGGCTCCAACTCCGAGCTACGGGCCCTCGCCGAGGTGTATGGCACGGACGACGCCCAAGAGAAGTTCGTGAATGACTTCGTGGGGGCGTGGGGAAAGGTGATGAACCTGGACCGCTTCGACCTTGCCTGATTCCTGTGGGTGCGGCGGCGAGGCGCCGGGAGCAGAGGCCGACGGCCACGTGGATGACTCCGGCCCGGTGACAATCGAAAGGCCCCCGCAAGCCCGGCCCGCGGTGGGGTCCGGACCTGCGCGGCGCTCGACGGCACCCCGGTCTTCGTAGCGTCGATTCGTGGAATCAGCTTCGCTGACGTGGAGATCGGCGGGCCGTGGGCAAGGATGCCGTCGATCTGGCCGGCAGAGTCGCTGCTGCGCCGCGGGACGCGATGAGCGAGCTGATCGCCAAACTCAACCGCTTGCTGTCGGTCATCCGGGCCAGCGGATCGCCCCTTGCCGACCACCTCCGCCCAGGCTTGCCACGTGCGGAGGTGGCGGCGGCCGTCGCCGCGCTCGGCCTCGCGGCGCCCGATGAATTGCTGGACCTGTTCACATAGCTGGACCTGTTCACGTGGCACGACGGCGTCGATTCCGCAGCCCTGCGGGCAGCTCACGACCCGATCGGCCGGCCGCACCTGTTCCCTTTTGTGGACTTCGTCCCGCTGGCCACCGGGTTGGCTACCTATGAGATGTTCGTCGCCGAGAACGTGATCGCCGAGGTCTGGCCGCGGCGGCTCTTCCCGATCCTCGACGGGGAGACATTCCAGTACGCAGTAGGCTGCGACGCAGATGCGGCCGACTACGGCGTGGTGTGGGCGCACGATGTCAGCGACCCGGGAACCTCCGAGGCGGCGTTCTGGTCGATCGGCAGCCTGGTCGAGGCGGTCACCGGCATGTTCGCCGACGGCTCGTACTACTTCGATTTGGAAACGCATGACATCCAGCCGCAGGAAGACGCCTATCTCCGCTTCGACTTCGGGGCCTGAGGGCGCCCGCAGTCACGGCACGAGCTCGGCCGACAGGGCGAGATTCACGGCTCAGCTTGGAACATCGCCCGCCACGGTCCGGCGCTCACCAGGAACCGAGCCTGCCATCAGAGCGGTTGCGGAGGTCGTCGCCGCTCCTTAGCGACTGTTGGGGGCGAGTTTCACGCTTTTTCAAACGAGAAGGTTCTCTTGACATACTTGTATTAGTTTCATATCATTCGATATGTTTCGAATAGTGCTACCAAGATTGACTAACGGGAAACCATTGAGATGACTGTTTCCGGACCGAAGATTCGAGACTTCACCGATCGGCAACGATCGCTCGCCGTGAGCGTCGAGTCCGACACGGTCTACGAGGTGTTGCTCGCCGCGTTCGTCCTCGGGAGCGATTCCGACCCGGACGAGTACGAAGTCCTCGGGGAGGTGCTCGCCGCCATGGAGGAGCGCGCCGACGAGCGGCTGCGCGCTGACATCGCCAGCATGGGCGAGGCGGGTGAGCTGGGCCTGACGTTGCTGGGCGTCGCCCACGAGCTGCCGATGCCGCGCACGGTCGAGGCTCTGGTCAGCCGAATCCGCGAGATGGATCCGGCCGAGCTGCGCACGTTGATGATGCGCAACACCGGCATCAAGCCGTCGCGTGGACACGACCCGGCCACCATCGAGCGGGCCGCCCAAGGAGACATCGATGCAGTGCGCCAGTTGGTAGCGGCGCTCCCCCACGCTTGCCACCTCGGCGACCTCCTCGAGTTCGAGCCCGAGGAGATGCGCGAGTTGATCGCTTCCGTCCTCGAACGCGTGGCGGAGGTGATCGCGCCGGTGCTCGCGAAGTGGCGTGACGTGATCGAGCGCGACGCCACCAACACCGCCGCCATGGCCAAGACCGTGAGCCCTGAAGTTCTCGTCGAGCAGGTGACCAACGGGGTGACCTTCGAGATGCAGCCGCAGGTGAGCGGGGTGCTCTTGATCCCCTCCGTGGTCATCCGGCCGTGGGTGGTTATCGCCGAGCACTACACGCTGCGCATCTTCGCATACTCCGTCTCCGCCGAGACGCTGGCCGCCGACAGCGACGCCCCCCCGGCGTTCTTGGTCGATACCTTCAAGGCTCTCGGCGACGAGAAGCGGCTCCGCATGCTGGGCGCCCTCGCCGAGCGCGACATGGGTCTCAAGGAGCTCGCCGAGCGGGTCGACGTGGCCAAGTCGACGGCGCACCACCACGTCCGCATCCTGCGCAGCGCCGGTCTGGTACGGGTAATCGTCGGCGACGACGACAAGCGCTACAGCCTGCGCCGCGATTCGGTTCCCGAGGCCGGCCGGCTGCTCGAGACGTACCTGCAGTCGCGTCCCCGATCCGAGGAGGACGGCCCATGAACACACTCTCCACCATCCATCTGGCCGAGAGCCTGGCGCGCCAACGCGGCCAGGACACTGCGGCGCAGATCCGGCGGGAGCAGCTCCTGGCCGCAGCCGGGGTCGACCATCCCCTGCGCCGCCGCCTTGCTCAAGCCCTCACGCGGCTGGGGCAGCGAATCGCCCCCCAGTCGGCCGAGCTGGCCCCGGCCAGCCACACCACCCAACCCTGCTGAGCCCTTCATGCGGCCCACCCCGACCGGCCGAACTGCCTCCCGGCCGGTCGGTGTGGAGCCCAGAGTCCTGTGGCGACCGTATCATCACGACCGTGCGGAAGGGACTACTCGGCTTGATGCTGCTGCTGAGTGCGTGCGCCCCGGCCGGGGGCGCCGTCGCCAGCGGCGCCAGCGAGACGACGCTGCCTGCGACTAGCGCGCCGTCCTCCACCTCAACTACCACCCAGGTCGTCACGACGACCGCCACTGCGGCGCCGACTCCGGCCGGCACCGACTCATCGGAGACGCCGAGCACGACGGTTCCTCCGCCGCTGCGTGAGATCTTCGCCTGGATGCCGGCGGGGCTCACCCCAGAGTTCATCGATGCAGTCACCGCGGTGCCCGGCGTGGCGGCATCGAGCGTCATCACCACCGTCACGATGCACCTCACGGCGAGCCACAAGGCGGATGGCACGGTCGTCGATCAACCGCTCCGTGGCTTCGTGATCCCGCTCCACGGGGCGATCGTCGACCCGCAGGGACTGCAGCCCATCTTCCGCCTGCCCGAGATCGGCCCCGACCAGATCATTCTCGGTGAGGACTCGGCACGGCTGCGCCGCCTCGAAGTAGGCGACACCATGACGTTCGAGACCGGTGCCACGCTCATCGTGGGCGGCATCGTCGACGAAGACCTGATGGCCGGTTATGAAGCGATAGCCGTCGACCCGGGCCACTTCGTGGAGTCGCGCATGCAGGCTCGAGCCATGCTGGTGCTCTATGACCACAACCCCAACCTGCTGGATCTCCAGATCAAACCCCTGGTTCCCGACGACCTCCTCTATGCGGTGCGAGAACGCACCGACAGCGCCGATCGGGGCGGGCTGGTGGTTCGCTCGCAGGTCTTCATCAAAGAGAACTTCGGCGAGTTTGCATATCGCCCCACCGGCAACGGACGGTTCGTCATCGACCCTGCATGGGTCGAGGCCAACATCGTGGAAACCCGTATCCCGCTGCTCGGCAGAACCAAGTGCCACCGGGTGATGACCGACATCCTGACCGCGATCATGCGAGACCTGGCCGCCAGCGGACTATCCGAAGTCATCGACCGCAGCGCGTATGCCGGGTGCTGGAACCCGCGCTATATCGCCGGCAGCTACCGCTTGTCGCGTCATTCCTTCGGGGCCGCCGCCGACATCAACATCTTCAATCCCACCGACGGCGGCCCCGGCAGCCCGGTGCACGAGGAGTTGCTGTCCCGGACCTACGCCGCCGGCCTCACCTCCGGACATGTCTGGACCAACGCCGATCCGGGCCACTTCGAGTACTTCGGCTTCGCCGACCCGGAGTGACGCGGCCCGACGAAAGACCCGTCGCCGGACTCACTGCGCAATTGCATCGCCGCATGGAGGACGTTCTCCGTATCGGCATCGCCCTACTAGTCGGCGGCGCGCTCGGCATCGATCGCGAGTACCGCGACAAGACCGCCGGCTTTCGCACGATCATCCTCATCACGGTGGGCGCCACACTGTTCACGATGTTCTCGTTGCGGCTTGGCGAACCGGCCGAGGACGCGGTTCGGATCGCCGCCGGCATCGTGTCCGGAGTCGGCGTCCTCGGCGCGGGCGTGATCCTGCGCCACCGCGGCGAGATCGTCGGCATCACCACCGCCGCCACCATCTGGCTGGCGGCCGCTCTCGGCATGGGCATCGGCTCCGGTAGCTACTTCACCACGGCGGTCGCCGCCGGGGCGGTGCTCATCGTGCTGTGGCTGCTGCCGCTCCTCGAGTTCCGCGTCGACCGAGCCAGGGAGACCCACACCTACGCGATTCGAACCGAGCCCACCGGCGCCGCCCGCGCCGAGCTCAAGAACCAGCTCGACGGCCACCGACTCACCCTCTAACAACGAGAAGTTGGGAAAAGACGGCGAAGGTCTGAGGCTCGAGTGGAAAGTCGCCGGCACCCACGACGACCACGTGGCGTTCGCCGCCGCGACACTGGCCGTCTCAGGGGTTCTCGAGTTCGAATACTGAGACGTCTCAGCCGGCAAGCTCGTCGCCGTGATAAGCCGACATTGCCTCGACGAAGCCCTCGGGGGCACGCGTGGGGCGGCCGTCGGTACGGGTGAACGCCGCATCGACGGTTTGCGTAGCCAAGACCACGTCACTGCGCCTGATCCGCTGCCGCCAGCGCGCCGTGACCCGCTTGATCTCGTCGACCTCTGTCTCGACCGTCACGGTGTCGCCGGCGTGGGCCGGGGACAGAAAACGGGTGTGGATAGCCGTCACCACGATGTGAAACCCCATCGCCGACATCTCCGCCACGCCCAAGCCGACGGCTTCGAGCAGCTCGATGCGGGCCACCTCGAAGTACTGCACATAAGCAGAGTGGTTCAGGTGGTTGTAGGGGTCGATCTCGTAGAAGCGGACCTTGATGTCATGGCTGTGGAGCACGCCGGCAATGTAGCCGCGCCGGCCGGGGCCCATCTCAGGCGAAGTCGTTCTGGCGCCACGCCTCATAGACGGCGATCGCAGCCGCGTTGGCCAGGTTGAGGCTGCGCCCCCCTGGCGCGATCGGGATCCGGGCGACGGCGCCGACCTGCGGCGACCCCAGAATGGTCTGCGGCAGCCCCACCGACTCCTTGCCGAACAGCAGCGCATCGCCCCGCCGATAGGCGACTTCGGTATACACGACGTCGCCGTGCTGGCTGAAAGCCACGATTCGTACGGGCGCGACCGTGCCGAGGAATGCCTGGAATGAGTCGTGGTGGCGGACCGAGGCGTACTCGCGGTAGTCGAGGCCGGCACGCCGCAGCCGAGCCTCGTCGAGATCGAAGCCGAGCGGATGGATCAGGTGCAGGGTGCAGCCGGTGTTGACCGTGAGTCGCATCAGGTTGCCGGTGTTGGGCGGGATCTCCGGCTCGTGGAGGACGACGTGGAACATGGGCGCCACGATATCGCTCGAGGACCGCCCCGCTCAGGCAGCCGGGCCGAGGTGACCGAGACCGTCGCCCGCCTCGTTGGTGTTGGGCACCCCGGCATCACCCTGATCCCAGGCCTGGTCGCCCCGCGCCCGGAGTCCCTTGCCGGCAACGCCGCCGATCACATGGACCACGCCGACATCTGCCTTGGGCCCGACGTCCTCCAGGGGGACGCCGATGGCAAGGGAGGAGACTCTGATGCCGGAGAAGTCCCCCGAGCTGAGCCACAGCCCGAGCCGGTCCCCGGCTTCGGCCACGTTGGCGATGCCTTTGGTCTCTTGCGTCCACACTTGGTTGCCCGACGCAGTCAGACCATCCCCTGAACCGTAGATGACGGTGGCGGAACCGGCGGCGGCCATGCCGTTCACCGTCTTGCCGGGAACTCCGACGGCCAGATCCTGATAGCCGTCGGCGTCGAAATCCCCCATCGCCAGCGCGCCGCCGAAGAGGTCACCGTCGACCGAGGCACCCTGCAGCCCGGCTTCTCCCTGGTGAAATTGCTGACTGCCGGCGGCGTCCAGCCCGGCACCGCTGCCGTAGACGATCGTGACGCCGCCGGCGGCGACCCCGGTGATGCGATCGCCCGGCGCGCCGATTGCGAGATCATCGAGCTCGTCGCCATCGAAGTCGGCCGTCCGCAATGCGACGCCAAACCGCTCGTCGCTGGCGGCGACTCCCGGCATGCCGGCGGAGTTCTGGGTGAACCTGCGGGCGCCGGCTACGTCGAGGCCGGACGCCGACCCGGAAACGGCCAGGACGGCCCCCGAGTTGGTATTCGTCTTCGAGTCTTCCCTGGGGATACCGACAGCGAGATCGAAGAAGCCGTCTCCGTTGAAGTCCCCGGTTCCGAGAGCGGCGCCGAAAGCGTCACCCGCTTCGGCTCTGCCGCCCACGCCCGGCGTGTTCTCGTGAAGGGCGTCGCTGGAGCCGTCCAACCCTGAGGCCGACCCGTACATGATGGCCACCATGCCGGCGCCGGCTCTTCCGGCGAGCGCCTCGCCGGGAACCCCGATGGCGACGTCGTCGAACCCGTCACCGTCGAAATCACCGACTGCCAGCGCCTCCCCGAAGCGGTCGCCCGCCTCTGCAGGCGTCGCCAGGCCGCCCCGAGCCTGGTGCCAGTAGTTGGAGCCGCTTGCCGCCAGCCCGTCGGCCGAGCCCAGGATCACGTTGATGGCGCCCGCGTTCGCCCGGTCGGCCACCGTCTCCCCAGGCACCCCCACGATGAGATCGTGGTAGCCGTCACCGTTGGTGTCGCCGCACGCGGTAGCAAACCCGAACTCGTCGCCGGCCTCGGCAACATTGTCCACCCCAGGGGTGCCCTGCGTGATGAGCCGCGCCCCGGTCACATCGAGGCCGTTCGCACTCCCAAAGAGCACCGTCACGGCGCCGGCGTCCGCCTTGGTGTTGTTGGCGAGATCCTCTCCGGGGGTGCCCATGGCAAGGTCGTCGTAGCCATCGCCGTTGAAGTCACAGCCCCGGGTGTGGCCGTTGCCCAGCGGGGCGTTCAGCACGGTGGCGGCGTTGAGCGATTCGTATGGGTTGATGACTACCCCGCCGGGCTGATGCAGCTCGAAATGAAGATGAGGAGCAGTCTCTTCGGCGTTGCCGCTGTCGCCGACCCAGCCGAGCAGTTGGCCGGCTTCGATGCGAGCCCCGGGTTCGACACCTTCGGCGAATCCCCACCCTTGCCCGTCGTCGGTGCCGGGCGTGTCGTTGTTGAGATGGATGTACCAGGACTCCCAGCCGTCGTCGTGTTCCAGCTCCATGGCGCAGCATTTGCCGCCGCGCTCGTTGTGCATCCAGCCCACGTATCCGGACGCCACTGCCAGGACCGGGGTCATCTTCGGCTCCATGATGTCGATGCCCTCGTGGGTTCGCGGACATGATGGACCGCCCCGGCAGTCGCCGAAGTTGTCCGTGTAGGTCGAGCCGCCCTGGATCGGAAAGTACATGTCGTAGACGACGAGCTCTTGGGAAACCTGGCGGGGAGCAGTTGGCTCGTCCACTGGCGCCGGATCTGCAACCGATGAGCCTTCGTGTTCCGCAATTGCCGGCGGCAGCGGGATCAGCATGGCGATCGCTACGAGCAGCCCTACGGCACGCGTTCTAGTTGCGGCGCTACTCATGGATCCTCTCGTGTCGTCTCCGCCGGGCCGCCGGGCGTAGTGTCCCACCGGACACCGGGCCCGGAACGGCAGGCGGCAAGCCCCTAACCCTTCGCCTTTCGCCCTACATGGGGTTATCGACCGGCACATGCCGCTGACTTGATAATCAACTCGGGTTTAGCTGGACCGCAATGCCCCCCCAAGAGCGGGTTAAGGCGGGTTAGCAGTCGAGCTCGAGGACCAGCTGGCGGTCGGGACCTCTTGCGGCAGCTGGCCGTGGTCGGCGGGCCGCCGGGCGAGACTCCGGACCGCCGAGCTCGCGGACCAGGTCGCCCACGGTGCGCCCCAGCCAGGCGCGATAGCGCGGCGCCGCTTGTTTGCCCCGGCCCCCGTACAGGTCCTCGTAGAGCGGCAGCAGCTCGGGCCGCTCCCGTCGAATCCAACCCATGAAGTGCTCCTTGATGCCGGGCCCGAGGTGCAGCGGGACGTGCCCGATGCCGACGGCGCCTGCCGCGGTGGCGGCTTGCACAGCCGCCCGCAGTTGTTCGGTGCCGTCGGAGATGCCGGGCAGCACGGGCCCCATCAGTACCCCTGATCGGATTCCGGCATCGTTCAGCCTGGCCACGGCGTCGAGGCGGCGCTGGGGATGGGCGGTGCCAGGCTCCGTAGCGCGCCACACCGCCTCGTCGACCGTGCCGACCGAGAAGTCCACCCGAAGCCGGGCCCGGCCCGCCAGGTCGCTCAGCACGTCAAGGTCGCGCAGCACCAGCGGAGACTTGGTCAGAATCGACACCGGGTTGGCCCGGTCCGCCATCACTTCGAGGATGCCCCGGGTGAGGCGGTATTTGCCCTCGGCTGCCTGATACGGGTCTGTGTTGGTACCCATGGCGATCAGGTCGCCACCCCACCGCGCCGGCGCAGTCTCGGCACGCACCAGCTCGACCGCGTTGCGTTTGACAACGATCTTCGTGTCGAAGTCGGCGCCGAGGTCGAGGCCGAGATACTCGTGAGTGGGCCTAGCGAAACAGTATCGGCAGGCATGGGAGCAGCCCCGGTAGGCGTTGATGGTGTACGAGAAGCCGAACCGGGGCGGTCCCGGCACGTTGTTGATGATCGACTTAGCGTCTACCTCGAGGAACTGGAGGCCGCGAAACTCGCCTTTGCCCAGCACGCGCACTCCCGCCGGAAACAGCTCCTGCGTGAATTCGGCGGCAAGCGGCCAGCGCAACTCTCCCATTCCCCCGAGACCCTAGTCGAACATACGTTCGTATAGCCAATAATCTCACCCCACCTGGGTCTTTGGGTGAGTACGGTTGAAAGACACCGCGAGGGAGGAGACGGTATGGACGGAGTGACTGGGGTACCGCACACACACTTTTCACGACGGCGCTTCATCGGCGGGGTTGGCGCGGCTGCGGCAGTCGGCACGGCTGCCACGATGGCCGGTCCGGGGGTGGCCCAGGCGGCCGGGAGAGGCAGAGCCCGCGGCCGGGCGCCCGGCTTCAGCGGGAAGCCGGCACCGAATCCGATCCCCCCGGTGGTCGACGGCGGAGGGCCCCCGCCGTTCGATTTCATTCACTGGCTGCTGCCGGGGCCCGAGGGCGCCACCACCCCGATCCTCGGACTGCCGGGATTCGGTTTGGACGTGGATCCCAGCCAGATCACCGACTTCAGGGGCTTCAACGCCTACGCGGTCGTCAGCGGGACCGCCAAGGACATGGACGGGAACGATTACGACGTCGAGCTCGACGTCCGGGTAATGGACGGCAGGTACATCGGCGTCGACGGAAATGAGCACACCAACACATTTGCCTTCTTCTGATTTGACCTGTTTCTTCCCGGTCAGGGACCCGCAGGACAAGTACATGACTTCAACCCGGGAATCCTCCAGAACGGGGTGTTCTGGACGATGGAGATCCCGCCCGGTTCGTTCCAGAGAGCCAGCTCGGGCAACCGCGCCCACCTGAAGGTCAAGGACCTCCCCATGCCCGATACGTTCTTCTACTCGAACAACGTGTCGGTCGCCGGCTCCATCGACGTCGACGTGATGTGGAAGGCGACCGGACCGCACGTCCGGCGTGGCAACGGCCTCGACCCGCAGCACCCCGATGGGTGGGATCGGTTCATCGGTCATTTCGCCGAGGCCGAGTGCGTGGGCGTGGGTGGTGGCGGCGAGACCGGCTTCACCTTCGAAACCGGCGAGCTGACATCCGCAGGCTTCTACGCCTCACTGGGCCCCGAGCGCAACGGGGTATATCTGTAGCCAGTCGACATCAGGGGGAATTCGGGAAGGGGAGCGCCATGGCGCTTCCCTTCCCCACGTCCGGGTTAGAGCGGCGGCCGCTCCGCAGCGCGCCGGAACCCCCGACCTGCGGGGGTTCCCGATTGAGCTCCGGGGGTGGGACTCGAACCCACAACCTACGGATTAACAGTCCGGTGCTGGGCTTTTCGGCGTCGCCTGGGTTTGCACCGCTAGAGCGAAAATCCCCTTGTACGCAGGGGTTTTGCACCTTTCAGCGTCTTTCATTGTCTTGCGATCGATTCGGTCGTTGCGCGCCCTATCGCGCCCTGAGCGCGCCCCGGACCCAGCCACGTTGTGACCGAATTCTCCAGGGGTCTCCGAATCCTCCAGCCCCGGTCGCCCACCCAACGTCGCCGGACCACGGTGGGGCTGGTTGTCTCGGCAATGACGTCGGCCATCGCGTTGTCGGAGCCGCTCCTCGATGTGCCTGATTGAGACTGGGGGCATGTTGCGGGGTCTTCCCGTAGCGTCGAGGCGCTGATCGGTTGGCTCTTGAAGTGCCTGCCACCCTTTGCGGGTTGGCTTTCTAACGAGGTGCCTACCGGTTGGTGTTCTCGGCCGTGGCGTG
>JBFIXI010000057.1:0-26755 GCA_041605955.1 Acidimicrobiia bacterium | reverse complement strand
GATATACGGCGTCACCAGATTCACCCGAGTAGGGGCGACGACCTCCGGGGACTCCTGAGCGGTGGTCGGTACCGCCATTGCGATCATCAACAATCCGACGAGCGGCAACGCCAAGCTCGTCCGTGATAGCCATCTACGCATGAAAGCCTCCTTTGGATCTATTGGGTTTCACTCTTTGCGGCCCGGCTAGCTGCCGCCACGAGGCCTGGCGTGACAGCGGCGAGCGCGGACAACTCGAAACTCGGGACGTGGTATCGGGAAGAAGCTTGCTAACAGCCACGGACGGCTCCGTCCCCTCAGGTGGGTAGCCCCTGTATCGCGGCGACGGCCTGCAAAAAGTGGCGCATGCCGGAGTCGACAATCGCCCCGACGCTGCGGCGCACCTCTGCGGCCGCGTCGATCGCCGCCCCATCGCGGTTGCGCAGCTCGGAGTGGAGCCACACCGGAGCCAACGAGGACGACGGCGGCGACTTCTGCGCAATCCACGGGCTTCCTGCGCCAGTGGCGTGGGTGTCGGTCGCCGCGCCCTCGTCGCCGATTTGCTGCTCGATCATCCCGTCTACCGATGGAACTGGTCCGCCGCGAGCGCGCCCGTGACGAGCGCCATGACCACTAATGCGGTGAAGGTGAGTCGCGAGATCACAGTTCATCACTCCCTGAAGAGCAAGAAGAGGTTCTCCAGCGATCGCCGCTAGGACGCGGCCTCGACCGTGATGGCCTCTCGCGACGGACTGCCAACCGCAATCGCCACGTTGCGCCTGCCGGCGTCTTCGCGGATCGGAAACGTCACGGTGAGCACACCGTTGTGATAGTCGGCGGTGACGTCGCTGGTATCGAGGCGGCCACCGAGACGAACCCGCCGGCGATACGTCCCAACGGGCCGCTCCCGCACCAGCCACGAGCCGTCTTCGGCTGCATCGTCGGTGCGGAAGACGGTGACGGTAAGGAGGTCTTGTGCGACCGTCACGTCGACATCGTCAGCGTCCACGCCGGGCAGATCGAAGCGCAGCGTGTACCGATCGTCCTCCTGCACGATGTCCGTCGGCATGTTGCCGGCATGGCGGCGGCGGGTAGCAGAGTTGAAGGCGTGGTGGATATCTCCAAGAGCATCCGTGAAGCGCAGCATCCGAACTCCTCCTTCTCTCTGTGATTCTGCGGTTCACTCCCATCTCGGACACGCGTACCGAGGATAGGATGATAGATAATCTGTATATATGACACTCAGATTCGTTTTTGTCAAGAGCCTGGCGAGAGCGTGACGTGAATCGCCAGGTGATCGGAGGCCCCACCCGTGCCGATGCGCACTTCGGCGATGGCGACGTCAGGCGTTACGAAGACCCAGTCGGGTCGATCACACTCCGAGGCAGGCTCCGCCGAAGTGGTGCGGCAAGGATCGCCGGTGGCGCCGATCACGTCGACGAGGCCGGCGTCGGTGAAGAGTTCCACCTCCGGATCGTCCGGGGCAATGTTCATATCGCCGGCAACTACGAGCCGTGCGGTGGCATCGATAGCCTCGAGCAAGGCGGTCACCTGGACCCGGGAGCGACTATGGATGTGAGTGCCGGCGACAACCAGATCACCCACCCCCGTCTCGATCCGCACCACCGTATAGCCCCGGTGCTGGCTGCCATCCTTAGGCAACTGCCCGCTGGCTATCTCCGTGGCCGGCAGCCTGGAGAAGATGGCATTGCCGAACTGGCCGTCGGCAGCGGAAACATAGACGTAGTCCATCTCGAGATGCCGCTGCAGATATGCAACCAGATCCATCGTGCCGTGAATCGGCCATCCCCGGGCCGCTTCCTGCAAAACCACGATGTCTGGATCGGACGAGACGATCTCGGCCACGATGCGGTCAGGGGCCAGCTGCCCATCGGTGTCGACCGCGCCTCGAGCGTTGTAGCTGACGAGCCGCACCGCGTTGCTGACGGAAGGAGCCGGCTCCGGGCTCGGCTGGCTGGCCCACAGCGCGATCGGGGTCACGACTGTCAGCCCGGCTACGACGGCCATCGCCGGCACCGTCACCGACGCGAGGACGCTCGCCTCTCTCGTTGCCGGCCGCAGCCCTACCCAGGAGACGATGACCACAGCCACCGCTACCAAGGCTTGGCGGGGGAAGGGAAGCGGCTGATCGATGTGAAGCGACCACAGCAGGACGAATGCCAAGAAGACCACGCTGCCTGCCGCCAGAGCCAGGATGGAACGGCGGGCGCTGGCTTCGTGCGGTGGACGGCGAATCGAGGCGCGCGCCAGCAGTGAGGTGACTAGAGCCTGCACGGCGATGACGACGAGCCAACTGAGAGCCCCCTCCACTTGCGGCAGGACCCACGCCAGCGCCGCTGCGGCCACGCCGGCGGCGACCTCGATGGCCGACGCCGGTGGCATCCGCAGCGCCCCATACGCCGCGGCGACGGCTGCCAGATCACCGACCAGCACGACCAGTACGGCAACGGCGAAGCTGACTCCTGCTTGAGAACCGACAAATGCGAAGTTCTGTAGGAACAGCAGCTGCAGCATCAAATAGGCACCAAGGGCGACCCAGAACATCGGGGCCACCGCTCGATCCGTTGGCCGACTCTCATCGCGAGCCCCATACGCTGCCGTGGCGAGCAGGCCGCCTGCGATCAGTAGTACCACCACCCAGGAAGCCGGGCTGTCCTGCCAGGCGAGGTCCCATGACCCGAATCCAGCCCGGAGAGCTGCATCCACGCCAAGGCCGAGCACGATCGCTGGTACCAGCGCCCCCGAGTCGATCGGAGATCCAAGTGAGGCCCGCGCCACCACCAAAGTTGCTCCCGCCAGCGCCACGGCAACCGCACCGATTGCCACCGCCGCAGGGATGGGGTCGAGCGCGCGTAACAGGACAAGCGCACCTCCGACCAACGCGGCGCCGCCAGCCAGGGAGGTGCGGGCACTGAGCCGGCCCGCCCCGAGTGCCAGCAGTGGCGCCGCGAAGGTCCCAAGAGCCACCAGTCCTGCCAGGAGGAAGTCCCAGTCCTCGCCGATCTCGAACATGATGGGGAACAGGACGCGGGCAACCTGCGCCAGAGCAATGATCAGAAGCGGCACCAGCACTTGCTGCCACCAGGCGGACTCAGCGTGATTGATTGTCTCGGCCGGGGTCACGGTCTCTCGCTGCTCCATGAGCCATCTCCATGGGCCCTGGCCGAAAGCTTCGTACTACCGGTCCGCTGGACCCGACCCTCACGAGCCGCTACGGGCCAGACGGATCGCCAACTTCCGATATCGAATTCGTTGGCTTGCGAGAGGGCCAGCAGGTGACACCGTGTCATGGCGCTCGGCCGCAGGTCAATGGGCGAACGACCCTATTTCCACACCAGGCGGGACAAAAGACCCTGTTAACCAGCCGCCGCGGCCGACAGGCTCGTCTTGTGAGCGGAATTCGCGATCGCAGCGAAGTGCGGCGCTTCCCGGCGAGCCGCCGCTTTGTCACCGCCGGTCTGGCAGCCGGTCGCAAGATGGCGACCGTTCATGGCATCTTCAGCGCCGACGTAACCGTCGCTCGCGATCGCCTCGATCAAATGACGCCTCCCCGCCCTACGTTCACCGCCTTCGTGGTCGCCTGCGTGGGCCGGGCAGCCGCTATGCACCCCACCGTGCATGCCTATCGCGACTGGCGAGGGCGCCTCATCGTCCCCCACCAGGTCGACGTCGCCACGCTCGTCGAGGTCACCACTGCGGACGGATCGTTTCCACTCGCCCATCTGATCCGCGACACCGGCTCGCGGTCGGTGGTCGACATCGGCGAAGAGCTGCGCAACATCAAGGCGGCACCAACCTCGGGTCGCAGCGGTATGTTGATGGCACGAGTCGCCCCGCTGATGGTGAGGGTCCCCGGGGCGGTGCGACTGTTCTATCTCGTGTTGGCCCGATCGCCGCGGATGCGAACCATGGCGGGTACGGTGGCAGTCAGTTCGATCGGGATGTTCGGCGGCGGTGGCGGCTATGCCATTGGCCAGCCCATCGTCGCCACCCTCAACGTCTACGTTGGCGGCATGAGCGAGCGGCCCCACGTCGTTGACGGGGAGATAGTCGTGCGTCGGCTCCTGGACGTGACCGTGAGCGTCGACCATCGCATCGTCGACGGTGCGCCGGCGGCCCGATTCGCCGCCGACCTGCGTCGCCTGCTCGAGAGCGGCGACGTGCTCGATTGACGCTCAGCGACAACGCTGCGGCCGGCGACAACCGAGGCATCGAGTCGCCGAGTAAGCTCGACGCCGTGAACATTGCTCGCTTCGAAGCCGAAGATGCCATCCGTTGGGGTTATCTGGAGGCGGACACGGTGCGCCCAGTGAGTGCCGATGTCGGCCTGCTCGACGCCCTCGCCGACCCGAAGTCACTGGCCGGACTGACCGACTCGACCGAGCCGGCGATGTTCCTCGCCGAAGTGCAGCTGCTGGCCCCAATCCCAGCGCCGCCCCAGTTCATCGGGGTAGGCCTGAACTACCGGGAGCACGCCGCCGAAGCGGGAATGGACATTCCCGATGCGCCGGTGACTTTCCCCTTCCATCGCAACGCCATCATCGGTCCCGGCGCCGCCATCGAGATCCCGTCACTGTCCGATCAGATCGATTGGGAAGCGGAGCTGGCGGTCGTCATCGGCTCCGGCGGGCGCGATATCCCGCTGGACAGTGCCCTCGACCACGTTGCCGGGTACACCATCGTCAACGACGTCTCGGCGCGGGATGTGCAGTGGGCCGACAAGCAGTGGAGCCGGGCCAAGTCTTTCGATACGTTCAAGCCGATGGGGCCTGTGATAACGACGACCGACGAGCTCGGCGACGCCGGGTCGCTGGACATCTCCCTGACCGTCAACGACAAGATCATGCAAGCGTCGAACACGTCTGACCTGATATTCCCGGTCGCCGAGCTGGTGAGCTACATCAGTCGCAGCACCACACTGCTACCCGGTGCCGTCATCGCCACCGGAACGCCCGCCGGCGTCGGCTTCTCCCGCAAGCCGCCCGTCTTCCTGAAGCCCGGCGACACGGTCTCCGTCGAGATCACAGGAATCGGACAGCTCACCAACCCCGTTCGTTAGTCGACCGCCTCCAGAGTCACGTGATCGAACGGGCCAGCGGCGCTGTAGGCGGTGACGCCAAGCCGGTCCTCCCAGATCGTGACGTCGAGATAATGCCGCACCGAGGCCGCGTAGGCGGTGAAGTCGGCCCGGGCCGTGGGGCGGGTCTTGGCCCCGGCTCCCGACACGATGTAGGTGACCCCTTCGATGAGGGTGCTCCGCTGGTAATCGTGGTCATGGCCCGCCAGCACCAGATCGACGCCGTAGCGGGCGAAGAGCGGGACCCAAGTCTGCTGGATTTCCTCGGTCGAGCCGTGATATCCGGCCGAATAGGCGGGATGGTGCATGGTGACGATCACCCATTCGGAGGTGGCGCTTACCAGCGTGGCTTCGAGCCAGGCCAACTGGTCTGGATCGTCCACCAGGGTCGAATCGAGCCCGACGACCAGCGCCGGGCCCACCTCGGCGGCGTACCAGCGGCCCGGCATACCGAGAGCGGCCACCTGCTCTAGCGCGTGGCCGTCTTCGACGTCGTGATTGCCCAGCACGGGTAGCAAGGCGGCGCCTTGGTCGAGGATGGGGGCGAACGGGTCGAAAACCGTGGCGTCGAGTCGATCCGGATCACCGTTGGGGTAGACGTTGTCGCCCAACAGCACCAGCCCGTCGAACCCGGCGTCCCCGGCGGCACCAACGACCAGGTTGGCGGTGGCCCACTCGTTGGCATCGCCGGTGCCCACATCGCCGAGCACGGCGATCCGGGCTGGCGGCTCGACGTCGGCCGGGACCGCTTCGATGACGATTGTGTTGTCAGGAGCCCCGACTCGACCGGGGAGGGCTCCCCACAGCGCATCCACCAGCACGAACTCGCAGGCAGTCGCGGTCAGCGACAGGGACACCAACGCCAGGACGATCCGGCCGAAGGTTCCCAGCCGCCGCGGCGCACGTCCGGTGGAAGCCATTATCTGTCACCCCCAGTGCGCCGCCGGGGAGCCTGCGCCGTCGATCCCGTGAAGAGGTACACCACGGCTGCCATTATCGCTTGGTGGAGCTGACTGCCGGCTGACCCGACCGCTACTTCCGGCTACGGTGCCGCAATGCACGCCGCGGCCGCAACCCAACCGACCTCGCGCCGACGCGGGTGGCTGGTCATCGCAGTTGCTGCGCTCCTCGTCCTGGTGTCGACGGGCATGTCCCGTTCGTTCGGGCTCTTCCTCACGCCGGTCACCGAGAGTCTCGGCACGGGACGTGAAGTGTTCAGCCTGGCGATAGCGGTACAAAGCTTGATATTTGGGCTGCCGTTGGCAGGGATGCTTGCCGACCGGGTTGGGGCTCGCGGGGTGATGTTCTGGTCGGCGATGCTGCTGGGTGTCGGGCTGTTTGTGACGTCACGGATCGAGTCGGTGGCCGGCCTGTTCGTGGGTGTCGCGGCTCTGGCCGGTATCGCGCTCAGCGGAACGGGGTTCGTCGTAGCACTCGGGGCGGTGGGCCGGACGATTCCTCCGGAACGGCGCACTTTCGCCTTCGGCCTCGTAACCGCCGCCGGGTCGTTCGGGATCCTGGTGATGGCCGGGCTGTCGCAGACGTGGATCGGCGCCTTCGGATGGCAAACGGCGCTGGTGCTGCTGGCCGGGGTCATGGTGGCGGTAGCGGCGGCCACCTTGCTGCTCCCCAGTGACCGCAAGGGCGATCTCGACCCGGCGGTGGCGCTGCCGATGGCTCGGGCACTACAGCGAGCTCGAGCCAGCCGGAGCTACGTGCTGCTGGTAGCCGGGTTCTTCGTCTGCGGCTTCCACGTGTCGTTCATCGGAACTCATCTTCCTGCTTTCCTCGAGGACGGGGGTCTCGAAAGCTGGGTAGCACCCGCGGCCCTCGGCCTGATCGGACTGTTCAACATCGGCGGATCGCTCTTCTTCGGCTCGCTGGGCGATCGAATGCGCAAACGAACCCTGCTCGCCATCCTCTACTCGACCCGGGCCGCGCTCATGGTGGTGTTTCTTCTGGTGCCGCTGACGACACCGTCGGCCCTCGTCTTCAGCGCCGCCATGGGGGTGGTGTGGTTGGCCACCGTGCCGCTCACCAGCGGCATCGTCGCCGTCATCTTCGGCACCCGGTACCTATCCACCTTGTTCGGAATCGTCTTCCTGGGTCATCAGGTCGGCGCGTTTCTCGGGGTGTGGCTCGGGGGACGCATCTTCGACGCCACCGGCACGTATGACCCGGTGTGGATGATTGCCATCGGCCTCGGCCTTGCCTCCGCGCTCATTCACCTCCCGATAAAGGAGCGCCCGATCGCAGCGGACGAGCTCGACGCAGCGACAGCCGCGCGATAGCCGTCACCTGTCGCCCAAGCGCGGCCGGGCGGGTCGGCGCACCCCGACCCGCCCGGTGGCGCCTCCCCCTAGTTGTCCACCACCGAGATCGACCAGGTGCGCCGCTCCCAACGGCGCCGGTCGTTGTCCCAGTAGTGGTAGGACGGAGCGAACGCGGGGTTCGCCGGGTTGTATGCCCGTGACACCGCTTCCCTGGTCAGGGTGTAGCAACCGGCTTCGGCATCGCTCGGGATTGTGAACGTGACCGTGTGGAGGCCGCTGTCGGTGGCACCGCTGGTTTGCCAGTACCAGTGGGTATCGCTGACCGCGCTGGCAGTCGGTGCGCCGCCGCCGCAACCACCCATCACGACGAACGCGTTGCGCAGGTGAGCTGCGGTGGCCCTCCAGTCCACCTTGATCTCGACGCTCTCGCCCGCATCGAGGCTCGACTTGGGCTTGCGGTAGATCTTGGGGCACGACGTGAGGTCCAGGGGCGCGAAGGCGCCGCTACCGCCGACCCGATACGTGACGTCGAACATCGAGAACGTCGGCTGGCTGTTGTCCAGGACGAACTTGTGCCCGCTGGTCTGCTCCAACAGGTTCTTGCCGGAGTCGACCACCTCCAGCCACACGTCGTATGTAGCGTTCGGGTAGTTGACCGTGGGCCACTTCATCAGCAGGTGCTTGTAGTGGCCGACCAGGTCCTTGATCTCGACCCAGCCGTCTGCGTCGGGCGCAATCGTGATCATGCCGAGGCTGAACGACAGCGCCGGCCACGACGTGCCGGTGATCGGCTGCGGCCCGGCGCCACGGTCGTACATGACCCGGTAGTACTTGGCGTTGGCCACGTTGTCGACGCAGCCGAGCAAGTCGAGCGTGTCGGCGATCGGCGCCTCGGCGTTGGCGACCAACCCAATACCGCTGGGGGCGTTGATGCCGTCGGTCGACGGCCGGTTGGTCCGCACCCCATAGCCGGTGCCGTCGTCGTGGAAGAGTGGGCTCACCGTCTGGTCCAGCGGCATGTCGTCGGCGCTGATGATCCCAGCGGCGGTTTGGCACACGATGCCGAGACCGGCGCAATCGTTGGTGGCGATGGCGAGCGCATTGGCTTCGAGGGTCACCTCGCCGGAGCCGGTGTCGTCCCAGCGCACCTCGAAAAAGCCCTCCGAGTAGATCTCGACGTCGCTGCCGTTGATCTCCTGGGTGACCCGGAACGTGATGTCGGGCACGTCGGTGACCAGCTCCCACTCCTTCACGTAGACGTCGCGGCAGATCCAGAAGGGACCGAACGGCTCCATGAAGTCGATCGGGCCCTCCGGGTCCGGCGTGTAGCCGACGAGGTCTCGCTCCGACGGCGGTGCCGGCGGTTGAATCCGCAGCGGCTCCGCCAGCAGCCGGTCGAGCCCCGCTCGGCTGGAGCCGCCGGTGACCTCGGACATCAGCATCTCCACCCGACTGGCGGTCACGTGATCGAGCCGGGGATCGAGCCGTACAACCGGCTCCGGCGGCGGATCGATGACGCCCGGATCGCGCACGATGGGCGGATCCGGGATCGGATCGGGGATCGGAATGACGTCGACGATGCGCGGCCGGTCGAGCGGCCAACAGATGCGCTCCTTGCGCCACTTGGCCACCCACTCGTACATCCACCGCGGGATCCACACACAGAAGTAGCCGCACTCGTCGGTCACTGCCGTGGCGATCGTGTCGCGCGTGCATCCGAACGGATAGAACCACTGGAATCCCCCGACCTTGCGGAACCACCCGTTGCAGTCGGTGTCCTGCACCTCGACCGTAGCCCCGGGTACGCCCCTGAGCTCCCCAGTCAACGGATCGCGCTGCACCACACGGCCGCACACTTTCCGATTGAACAGCCAGTATGGATCCAGAACGTCGCCGAGCTTGGCAGTGATGTCGCCCAGCCGCAGCTCGGCGATCTTGTCGGCTGGCAGCGACGTTTCTTGGGCGAGGAACGTGACCTGTGACTTGGTCAGCTTCCGCTTCTCGATGAGACCGACTTTGCGGTCCTTCTTCTGAGCCATAGAGGCCCCCCTTCGTTAGCTCGCATACCTGATGACCGCGCCGCGTGGCTGATACACGAGTTTTGGTGGTCGCCCGTCACTCGGGCAGTCGTTTTCGGTACCGTGAGAGCCTGATGTCGCAGCTTTTCCAGTACGACCCCGCCGTGCTCGAACACTTCCCCACGATCCGTGCCGGGCTGGTGCATGCCACCGGTCTCACGAACGGCGCCAGCCCGCCGGGGCTGGTGGACGAGTACATGGCCGAGCAGCAGACGACCATTGCCCGCATCGGCGATAGCTCGCTGGCCGAGTTGCCCTCCATTGCGGCCTGGCGACGGGCCTTCGCCCAGTTCGGCGTCAAGCCAACCCAGTACCGGTCGGCGGCCGAGGCGCTGCTGCGGCGTCTCACCAAACAGGGCGACATCCCCAGCATCAACACGCTGGTCGACATCGGCAACCTGATCTCGATTCGCTACGGAATGCCGGTGGCGGTGTTCGACCAGGCGACCATCGCGGCACCGACGACAGTCCGCTTCGCCACCGGCGAGGAACGCTTCACTGATCTGGGCTCGAGCGAAACGGCCCATCCCGAACCCGGCGAGGTCGTATTCGTGGACACCGGAGACGTGGTGAGCGCCCGCCGCTGGTGCTGGCGCCAGAGCGCCGCCAGCGCCACGACCGCGACGACCGTCGACGCCGTCATCGTCACCGAAGGCCACCACGACGCAGCTGCCACCGATATCGAGGCGGCGCTCCACGACCTGTACGATCTCCTGGAGCGGTATCAACCCACGAGTGCCCACACCAGCGCCCGGCTGTCGCCGGAGCGACCCGGGGTGTGACAGGCCGAGTCGCCCATGTGGGTACCGGTCGGTTCCCCGAGCCGAGGGACTCCCGCCCCTAGCGGCCCAACGCGCGCCGCCCCATGCTGGGGCCGAACGGAGGATGGAAATGAAGACGCTCGACTTCAAGAAGGAGTTGAAGGAGCTGTATTCGGCCCGCAAGAACCGGCCGGCGATCGTGGATGTTCCCGAGATGCAGTTCCTGATGTTCGACGGGCATGGCAATCCGGAGGACAGCCCGCTGATGCAGGAAGGGTTCGAGGCGCTGTATTCGCTGGCGTACCCGATCCGCTTCGCCATCAAGGATCGGGACCAGGTCGCCTACTCGGTGATGCCGCCAGAGGGCTTGTTCTCGAGCCCGAGCGGCGACCTGGAGCTGGATGACATGGAGTCGTGGAAGTGGACGCTGATGATCATGCAACCCGACTTCGTCACCGGTGACGACCTGGAAGCGGCCCAGAAGCAGGCGGCGGACAAGGGCATCGCGCCGGCGGCGCAGGTGCGCCTGGAGGCCTACCACGAGGGGCTATCTGCCCAGGTGATGCACGTCGGACCCTACAGCGAGGAAGCTCCCACCATCGAGCTGCTGCATGAGTTCATCGCTGCCCAGGGCTACGGCAATCGCGGCAAGCATCACGAGATCTACCTCGGCGACCCCCGCCGCGCCAAGCCGGAGAACCTGCGTACCATCATCCGCCAGCCGATCGGCTGATTGACGGCTCCGCCGGGCGACCGGCGCCCGATGTCACTGCCCGTCCGGAAACTCGGAGACAACAACTACTCGGCCAAGCTCCCCAGAGCGCAGCTGGCGCCGCGAAACGACCTGCTTGCCGAAAGGCGCCAGCGCGAGCCCGGCCATCTTGAGATTGGCCACCGCCAGCGGGATGCCGACGATGGTGATCGCCAGCAGCGCACTCGTGAAGATGTGGGCGAGCACCAGCCACAGCCCGGCGAATACGAACCAGATGATGTTGGCGAGGGTACTCAAAGCAACGTCCCGGTCTGGTCGGTGGACCACGACGCGACCAAAGGGCCACAGGGCGTAGCCCGCCAGCTTGAATGACTGGATCGCAAACGGGATGGTGATGATGAAGACGAGCTGCAGGAGGCCGGCGACCACGTAGCTGATCGCCATCCATATCCCGGCGAGCAGCAACCAGATTGTGTTGAGCAGCGTTCTCATCGCACCTAAGTGACCGATCCTCGCACCGCCCATGCGCGCGCCGGCAGCTCGATGCGACCGTCGGCGGTGGGCAGCTCCTCCCTGAGCCTGGCGGCCAGGCGCCGCCGATCGGACTCGGACAGCGTAGCGACATAGCTGGGGGCCGGGCCCTGCTCCCCGAGGAATGGCCGCCAGTACTCGTCGAAATCGGCGAACGTCGTATCGATCTCGATTGGCGCCACCGCTACGGCACCCAGGCCCGCCTCGTCCCACAGGTTCTCGAGCCGATCCGGCCGGCACAACGGGAAACGGATGGCCTCGTCGAGAGCCGCCGCAGCCGGATCGAGCTCCGCCGCCGCATCCCAGAACCTGCGGATCATCTCCATGCCTTCGGCGTAGTCCCACACATACGCCGCCACCGCCCCGCTCGGCACCGTCACCCGGGCCATCTCCTCGACCGCGCGCAGCGGATTGGGGACGAAATTGAGGGCGAGCCCGCTGACGCTGGCATCGAACTCGTTGGGGGCAAATGGCAGTAGCTGGGCATCACCGACCCGAAGATCGACCCCCTCACCGAGATTGTCCCGAGCAGCGCCGATGAACTCCGCCGATGGGTCGATGGCGGCGAGCGAGCTCGGACGGGCGATCATGGCAATCGTGGCCGTCAAAGCGCCGGTGCCGCATCCGACGTCGAGCCACCTGCTCCTCGGCGGTACATCGAGCCAATCGACGAACCGTCGGGCCACCAGGCGACTCCACCTGCCCATGTATTCCTCGTAGCCGGCGCCTCCGCTCCACGTGTCCACACCACGAGCGTATCTGGGTGACCCGAGTATGCGCTCACAACCAGCATGACCACGTCGTGTAGAGCTTCGCGAGGGCCGTCACGAAACAGTCAGGCGACCACTTGTCGCTCGCTGCCGGTGGGCCGCAGCGACATGAGGATGCCAACAGGTACTGCCACGAAGAGGGCCAGACCCCCAAGCTGGGTCACCAACGAAAGCGCCGAGAATTCTGCGAAGGTGGTCAAGTGGAAGATCAGGTGCGGCACGCCGAAGATGACATATCCGAACATCGAGGCCCGCAATGCGCTCCGCGATTTGGATCGCGCCGCGATCACCGCAACGACTCCCAGAGCTGCCAGAGTGGATCCGAAGTCGCGTGCCAGGTGGTCGTTGAACGGACCGAGAGCGGAGACCCAGTCGGCGTCTGGCACGGGGAAGTCGTCATAGAAGCTACGCGGTACCAGGAACGCCCAGGCACCCTGCAGGATGGTGACGATCCCCAGGACAAGGGCCCACCGCTGGACTCCGGAGGTGATCGTGGTGGACACTGGGGCTCCCTTCGTCGGTCGGCACTCCGACGGTACTGCTTCGACGTCAGGCTGAGGGACCCAGAGTCGGAACCGAGAGTCGGAATAGGTCTATATGCAATCGATAACAGCGCAGCGTTACCGCCGACTGGCCGTCGCGCTCGGGCTCCACAGACGTTGGTATCAGACGAGCACGGACCAGTTCTTCGGCGCAGTGGCGGCGGCAGTCGAGGACACGTCCGCCGAAGACCTCATTACTGCCGAACGCCTGTTCAGCGAGGCGCTGCCGCGAGCACATGAGCTGAACCTGATCAGCTATACGATGGCGGCGATCGCCGCCGCCCATCAGCTCGACGTCTCCACGTTCGTCGAAGCTGCCGATGCGGCGGCCGAGTCGTTGCGGCCGGCGACCCGCTCCACCAGGTTCCGGCGCGTCGCCGGCGCCGTGCTCGCCGCCGAGGGCACCGCGGACTCACCGCGGCGCGCCGATGAGGCGATGGCGACCTACCGGCTCTGGAAGCAGGCAGGACCAACCTACGCTGCCGACCTCGTGCTGGCGGCGGTGGCTGCATCGGCGGGTATCAAACCGGAAGTCGCCGCCGCCAACGCCCGTATCGCAGCCGACTGGCTGGCTCGGTCCGGGTACAGAGCTGAACAGGATGTGGCCCGCATCCTGGCGCTTCACGAGCCCGAGGTCGCCGCTGGTCGATTCGTGACGATTGCCGATCGCCTTCGCGGCCGCCGCCGCAAGCCGCTGCGCGACCGGCGCGAGTCATTGGCGATCGCCGCATTGAGCTTCGGCGCGGGACCGGATCTTCCGGAGCTGGTGGCGCACCGGGCCGGCTCAGTCCGGACTGGGAGATGGCGGCCCAATCGGAAGACAGCGCTCAGCCTTGCTGCCCTGCTCACCTTCGGCGAGTCGGTCCCACTCGATCACCGGCTTCACCCCGCCTTTCACGGATTCGCCCTGCGGGAGCACTACGAGAAGTCATACGCTGAGGCGACCTCCGGCTGAGTCGAATCGGGCGAGCTGCCTCCACTGGCGCCACTCATTGCCGGGTTCTACAGAAGCTGGCTTCCCCGGTAGCGGTAACACAACCGCTACCTCAGCTCTCGTGCGAGCGCTCGACCTCTTCGATGATGCGCTGCACTGCCGCGTCGGCTGCCCGCTCGGAAAGCACTCCGGCGTCGACCAGGTCGACCACAGACTCGACCGACGCGATACGGGCTAGAGCTTCGGCGTGGCGGCGGGCCAGCATGACGTTGTCGATGTCGGTCTGGAGGTCGAGTTGTACGAGCACGTCGGTGGCCGACTGTTCCCAGTACGCGAACGTCTCCTTTGCCTTGTCGAGGACGGAGGTGTCGCAGCTCGGGAGCTGCTTGAGGCTCTCCAGATGCGCACAAGCCCGCTGCGCCGCGAGACGTCTGGCGCTCACTTCGGAGTATCCGATCTCCAGGATGTTCTCGCCCGCAGGTTCGGGAAGCCAGCCCAGGAGCCGACGCACTGCTTTCGCGTACCAAGGGCGCCGGGCCCGCCGGGCGGCATCGACTTCGAGGGTTCCCTCTGAGATCTCCTCGATCTCGTCGTCGATTTCCTGCATGAGGGTGCGGGTGGCGATAGGTCTGAGCAAGCCGGCGTCGCTCAGGGTCTGATAGACCTTGCGCTCGGCATGGAGACCACGCAACGTGTAGACCTGGAGCTCCTCATCGGCGTCGAGAGCCACGAAATCGAGCAGCTCTTCTGCCTCGACCTCGACTACGCGCAGCCGGGCGTCGACGACTCTGTCGTGGTAGCCGAGCTCGTTGAGACGGACGCGTGCCTCCCGCACCGCAAGCAGGCGAGCACTCGCTTCCATGAACTGCTCGATGCGGGTGGGCCGGTCGAGGCCGAGGCGATGTACCAGCGTTGAGATCGTGGTCGCGTTCAGCAGCAGTGTTGTCAGAACCACGCCGCCCGTCATGACGACGAAGCGGTCGTGCAGGATCATATGGGTAGGCAGTGCCAAGGCGAGGGCAAGGGCTACTCCGCCGCGCAGGCCACCCCACACGAGAACGCCCGTGTTACGGCCACCGACCTTCTTGATGCCACCAAACCGTTCCAACGCGGCGACCACGGGGATAATGGCGAGCGGCCGGGCAACGAGCACCGCCACCACCGCAATGACGATGGCGTCCAGGTTCTCCCGGATTCCGGTGGGGTCAATGAGAAGTCCGAGGAAAAGGAACAGCAACCCGTTGGCGATGTATGCGAGCGACTCCCACAGATGGTCCAGGGTCTGGCGCACGTCCGCCGACGCCCGGCTGGGAGCGAACCCACCTATGACGAGACCGGCGGTCAGCGTTGCCACGATGCCCGAGACACTGAGCAGGTCTTCGCCGATGACGAAGCTCCCGTAGGCAACTCCGAGTGAGAGGGTCGCGGCCGACAGCCGGTCGATCAGTGGAAGCACCAGAGCGGCCACCAGCCCGATGGCGGCGCCGACGATGGCTCCGCCGATGAACACCTCGGCAAATTCCAACAGTCCGGAGGCGACGCTCACCCGCGTGCCCAGCGCAGCCCCGAGCAATATGTTGAATCCGACGATGGCCACGCCATCGTTGAGGAGGCTCTCGCCTTCGACGATCGTGAGTAGGCGCTTGGACACTCCGACATGGCGGAACACTGCAATCACCGCCACCGGATCGGTTGCTGAGATCAAGACCCCGAAGAGAAGCGCCGCAGCCAGCGGGATATTGAGAAAGTGATGAAGGGAGTACCCAACTATCCCAGCTGCGATCCCCATCCCAGCGGTTGCCAGCAGCAGGATCGGGCCCAAGTTGCGCAGGAAGTCCCGGGTCGACAGCGCCAGGGCCGCCTCGAACACCAGAACGGGGAGAAAGACATTGACGACGATCTCCTCGAAAGCCTCTCCTTTGAGATTCTCGACCAACGGGAACACTTCGTCGCCGCCACCCCAGGCCAGCAGGAACCCGCCGAGGGCGAGCAATACCGTCACTGGTATTCGCCACTTCTTGGCGGCGATGCCTATGAGCACTGCCCCCGCCAGCAGTACGCTGATCTCGAGTAGTGAGGACGAGAGATCCATTCTGCTCCGTCCGGCGTCGCGTAGGGTCAGAGCCTACGTGAGTGGGGCCCCAGGAATCGAGTGAGGTCGCCGTGCTCCTGCGCTCGCTCCCGACACATTCGCTACCCCTCTATGGCGTCCCTTGCCGCGACCTGCTTGGCTTGGGTTCATGAACCCATACCAGCGGCTCATGTATCGGCTCGGCGGCACCCGCGCCTTCGTTTGGTTCGGACGCAAGGTGCTCACCCCCATCGACACCCGCCGGGCCGGCAAGAAGTGGACCTTGGCGACGCTCGGCACCGACTACCCGCTGTGCTACGTCACCACCACCGGGCGCAAGACCGGGGCGGTCCGCACCACTCCGCTGGGATGGGTCGACGCCGGCAACGGAGCGGTTGCCGTGGTGGGCACGAACTGGGGGACCACCCATCACCCCGCTTGGACATACAACTTGCTTGCCGATGACCGCGCCGAGCTCATCATCGGAACCGAGAAACGACCGGTGCGGGCCCGGCTGGTCGGCGACGAAGGTGAGGAGGCGCGTCTGTGGAATGGGTTCATCGCCGCCTTCCCCGGCTACCGCACTTACCGGGAGCGCACTAATCGCGACATCCGACTATTCGTGCTCGAGCCGGTGCCCCCGCCACAGGCCGCGGGCGAAGGTGCCTCGCCGAGTCCTCCGTGAGACAGTCGGTGCGGCCCCCCCAACTCAGGGAGTGCTGGCGCCGAGCGCAGTCGCCGGAATGGACACCCGCAGAGCACGCACCTCCCGGCGGCGTTCGAAGATCTGCGCACTGGTTTCCTTGTCGAGCACCAAACCTTCGACCCGGCGCACCGAACCGGCGACCAGTTCCACTTCGATAGCGGCCGGCCCCTCCGTAAGCGACACGATTACCGGCACCTGGCAGCACGTCATGACCAATGAGTTGGCCGGCAGATCGTAAGTCTCGTGGCTGCCGTCGGCCGCCCAAACCGTGCACGCGGTCGGCACCGCCACGAAGGCGCTAGGCCGGAGCAGGGCCGGCTCGAACCGAATCTCGCCATCTTTGATGCACAGCCCCAGTTCGAGAGGGCGGGTCAGGATCTCCTCTTTCACCTGGCCGGTCATGCCGGGTTGTTGGGCTCCGGCATGCGCCGGGGTATGCGAGTACGGATCCATCGGAAAGGCGCCGAACTCGACTGCGGTCTTCTCGAAGCCCAACCCGGATCGGACTCGCCAATAGAAGGCAGTGAGTCGATTGAGCGTGTCATGATCCGCCCCGGCATCCTCTGCCTCGAGGATGGACTCCTGCACGGCAACCAGCAGCTTCGCGACCATGTGCCAGTAAATCGACCCGATTCCCTCATAGGCGTACATCGATCCGGATCGGCCGGTATACGCATGGTGGTTGAAGACGGCTTCGTACGCTCTCGTCACGTCATGCCGATCACGGATGACGAGCTCGCGCCAACGTTCGGTCAGCGCGAGCCGGTCGAGCGCCGCTTCCAGCGCCCCCCGATTCCGGCAGCCCGCGCTGAACCGGTATCTCCCGTCTTCGTCCACGGCAATGATCGTGGTGTCGCCGGCGGCGAGGAGCTCGCCCAGCAGCGGAACGCTGGCGATCTCTTCCGCGGGGACGCGGTTCTTGTCGAGGAACGAGGGCAGTGTCCGGGCCGGATACAGCATGAAGCTGTTCTGGTCTGGCCGGTACATCGAGCTCGCGAACAGCGCCTCCAACACGGCGAGCTTCTCTTCGACAGACAGGAGACCGCTGCTCAGGACCGCCACTTGGCCCTCCAACATGGGTTGGAGGTGTTCGACCGAGGCCGACGGGCCGTCTTCAGCGAAGTGGGCCAGGTTGTAAGAGTGGTAGAGGCCGTCGGAACGCCGATTGCGCCTTATCGTGTCGTCGATGTGCCGAATCGCCGTGTCGAGCAACGCCTCGATCCGCGCCAGCTCCACCGGCTTGCTACCGCCGAAGCCGGCGGCAGCGACCCGGGCGCGGTAGACCGAGAACGCTCCGCCTAAGCGGTCGACGACCTCACGGCGGCGGCTGTCTGCCAGCTCTCCGCCTAGATACTCGCGGCTCTCTTCGAGGATTCCCCCTAGAGCGTCCATCCAGTCGGCGACCTCACTGGAGAGGTCGATGGCGCCCAGCCCCGATCTCTCGAAAAGTGAAGCCAGAAACTGCATGTAGCGACGCAGATGGCATGCGGTGACCATCGAGAGGCCGTTGCCGACGAGCGCATTGTTAGCGTCGTTCCACTCCGGCCGCTGCGTGTTCATCCAGATGCCCCCGCCCGGCACCAGATTCGACAGTTTGGCGAACATCGGCACGAGAAGCTTCTCGATCATTGTGACCAGCCGCACATCGTCGTCGGCCGACGGCACCAGCTTGCCGTCCTGGCCGACCTGCTCGACGCGAGACGCGATGCGGTCGGCGGCGGCATCGTCGTATTCGATCGTGTTGTGCGGGTCGCGCACGATCTGTTCGTACGGAGCGATCCGGTAGGGCACGTCCGCATACGCAAACTGGGGCTGTCCGAGCATTTCATCCAGCGCCGTCGGCAGGAAACGCCGGGTCATCTCGAGTAGCCGATGCAGGTACACGATCTGGTGGTCACCCCAGTACCCGATGTTGCTCCACGGGTTGTCCGGCTCCGGCACCTCCCAGTCGATGCCGTCTGAAGTTATCCGATAGGGATTGAAGCCATCCGGCGTCGACGCGTTGAGGAATACCGAGACGATGCTGGGGAGGTAAGCCGGGAAACTCAGGCACAGCGCTTCCCAGTTCTGGAATATATCGCGCCAGTTCCCCTCGTAGTGGACGACGGGTTGTCCACGGTCGTCGCGCACCCGAATCGAGAACGTGTTCCACGGCCGGCTGGGGTCGCCATGGCGCCGGGAGAAGGTGAGCGGCAGATAGTCGAGCGCCAGCCGTATCAGCTGGGGATCGCCGGTCGCCCGAACCTGGTCCAACAAGGCGGCTCGATCGACCCGCGCCGGCAAGCCGGCCAGGATGGCTGCGTGGCGGGAAGCCACCGCCCGATTGCGACTCGACACGAATCTCGAGAAGTCATCCCTCTCGAGCTGAGTTGCCGACACGAAGATCCCACCGCGCATGACATTGAAAGCAACGTTGGCGAAGTGGTGAACCGCTGCCATGCGGTCCCCCGTCCACTGTAGGCCGTCCGCCCGGGCCATCGTGGCCACCAGCGCATCAGTGCCTCGCTCTACCGAATCGGCGATGACCGACTGCGGGTCGGACGCGGATTGCAGGAACCGAAGTAGCTCGACCACCTGACACTGGTCGTAGGCGACGTCGGCTACGATCGTCCAGTGTGTCTCGGCGCCGGGATCCAGCTCTTGCTGCGCTTCCAGCAGATAAGCACCGGGACGCCCCGTCATCAGCGGCACAGGACGCGAAGCGCTGCCCGCCCGGAAGGCATCGACAGTCGTCGGATCGAGCGACACGCTCGCGTCATCGGGGGCAATCGACCAAGCCACCGTTGCGGTGAGCGCCTCTGCCGGCTCGGGACGGTCAACGATCAGCGACTCGAGCGAGAAGACGGCAAGCCGGGCGTCCGCATCGACCACCTCGCTCCGCTTGTATGCGTTCGTCAGATTGCCCATCGCACGGTAAGTGGCCGGTTCGAGGCCGTCCGGTAGCACGTTCAACAGACCATCCACGAGATCCACGACGACGGGCCGCTCGCCGATGTTCGTCAGTGATGCCGTCCTGACGAAGCCGAAGCGGTCGCTGTTTGCCCAACCGTGACGGAAGACCAGTCCCAGCTCGTCGTTGACTTCCTCGAACACCACCTGGTCGCCGACGACCGACTTGTAGAGGTTCCGGCGCACTCCCTCGGCGGTGCGCCCTTGGAACGGCTCCCACGTGCTGGCATCCCCGACTCTTCGCACCACGGTGATGGGACCGGTAATCCCGGTCGCTACGTGGAGCCGATCATCGGTCTCGTAGGGAAACAGCGCCGAGTTGGCGTCGCCCCGGCCCGCTGTGAGGCCCCCCCTGCTGGACACGAACATCCAGTGGTTGCTGTCACTGAGGATGCTCATCAAGAATGGGCCCAGCCGATCCACGTCGGGGATCCCGTAGAAGGTGGCGTTGTTGATCTCCACGAAGGACTCTTCTCTCAGACCGGCAAGGAGGGTGGTGGTCACTGCCCCACCCGCCCTGTCTGCAGACCGTGAGTCAGGGGATATGCCGCAACTGCGTCCGGATTGGCGAGATCTGCGGCGGTTGCGGGCCATGGCTGGGGCAGGCGGCCCTCGAATGGATAGTCACCGGTGAGCAGCCCGGGAATCTGGGTCGCCTCCGTGCCGGGCAGCCATGCGGCCACGACGACGTCCGCCTGCGAGATCAGCTCAGGGATCACCAGCGGTCGACCCGAGAAGATGACGAGGATGAGGCGCTCACACCGTTGCCGCATCCGCCCCACCAGCTCGGCCTCGGCGGGGGTGGCCAACGGCACCTCGCGGTCGCCCGGGCCCTCCGCATAGGGCTCCTCTGCTATGCAAACGATGCCCACCCGGTTCGCCGCTTGCCCGTCGAAATCTCCGGCGGGGTCGTACCCGACCTCGGCGGCATGCGTGGCCCGCAGAGCCTCGAGGAAGGTCGTCCCCTCGGTTGTTCGTCCCGAACCGCCCTGCCAACCGACCGTCCATCCGCCGCATTGCAGGCCGATGTCATCGGCGGCGCCCCCGCCGACATCGATGGGCTCGTCTCGCCCGATCGGCAAGACTCCGGCATCTTCGAGCAGTACACAACTGCGGCGCGCCGCCTCGGCGGCCAGACGGCGGTGATCGTCCTGGCCAACCACACGCAGCGGCGGTGGCGCCGGCATCTCTTCGAACAGGCCAACTGCGGACTTGGCGCGCAGGATGCGCTGCACCGCATCGTCGATCCGGGTCATGGAAATGGCACCCGACTGCACCGCCGCGGTGGCCGCTTCTATGAAACGGAGGAAGTCGATCGGCACCATGACCATGTCGATGCCGGCATTGATGGCGGCGATCACGCACTGGTCGTAGTCGGTGCCCAGCTGGTCGATGCCCATCCAATCGGACACCACGAACCCGGCAAACCCCAATTCGGCCTTGAGCACGTCGGTCAATAGTCGGCGGTGGGCGTGGAGCTTGTCTCCGTTCCACGAGCTGTAGGAGGCCATCACCGACATGGCGCCGGCAGCAACCGCCGCCTCGTAAGGGGCGAGGTGGAGACGGCGCAGCTCGGCCTCGTCCATTCGGGTGTCGCCCTGGTCGATCTGCCAGCCGGGACCCCAGCCGTCCCACCAGGTGAGCCACTCCGGGCGGGGCACGGATGCCCAGGTGGTGCCGCCGTCGCCGACGAAGTGCTTGGGACACGCCAACACCCGGGCGGGGTCGCCAGATGTACCGTGGAGCCCCTCGACCAGCGCCGCCCCCAGACGGGAAACCAGCGCCGGGTCGCGTCCATACCCCTCGTATGTGCGCCCCCACCGGATGTCGTGAGGCACCGCAACGGTGGGGGCGAAGGTCCATTGGACGCCGGTAGCCGTCATCTCGGTGGCCGTGGCCCGCCCGATCCGGCGCATCAGCTCGGGATCGTCGATGGCGCCGAGCCCGATGTTGTGCGGAAACACCGTGGCTCCGCGCACATTGCTGTGGCCGTGGACCGCATCGACGCCGTAAATGAGCGGAACTGCCAGGCGGGTCGTCTTGGCGGCGTCCGCGAACCCTCCGACCATGTCGACCCACGCCGACGGGTTGTTCGGGGAGGGGTTGCCGTTGCCGCCGCTCAACACCGACCCGATGAAGTGCTCGCGTACCTCGTCTGGGGTGATGCTGTCATTGGAGACTTGAGTCATCTGGCCGATCTTCTCGGCGAGCGTCATTTGCCGAACGAGCCGATCGATCGACCCCTGATCGAACATCACGACGGTGAACCTCCGCTTTGCTGCAACGACGGGCTCCGGCCGGGGGAACCGGCCGGAGCCCGTGCACCAGACGCTTCAGCACTCACTCGAGCTCGAACGCTCCCACGTCACAGCCGGCGCGCTGGGGACGGGCCACACCGCGCTGGTCGGTCGCCGGGCAGACGCCGACGTCGGCGGCGTCGATCGCCGGGCTCCCCTCCAGCAGCGCATGCGTCAACGTCGGCCCCCCGTTGGCAGCCAGCGGCCCGAGGAGCGGGTCGGTGTTCGGCTGATCCCCGGTCGCGGTGAGGTTGCAGCTGCCATCGTCATCGATGTTGTGACCTCCGGATGTGATGGTGCCCGCACCTCCCTGGTTCTCGATTGCGCAGTTCAAGCCGCCCACCGGACCGGCCAGGATCGTGTTGGTGAGCGTGAGGTTCGGCGTCCCGCCGCCGAACGTCGCCACCACGATTCCGGCCGCCGTACCCGCTGGGGCACTGTTGCCGAAAAACGTGGAGTTGGTCACCGTCAGCTGGCCGTCGGTGTGGAAGATCGCACCGCCGTGCCACGCCGTCGACACGTTGCCGCTGAACGTGCTGTTGACGATGGTCGCGTTGCCCAACGTACGCAGCCCGCCGGCCACATCGGTCTGGGCGACATTGCCGCTGACCGTGCTGCGGGTGATGTTGATCGTGCTCCCGAAGAAGCCGTATATCCCCCCCGCCGGCTGATTGAGACTTGCGTTGTCGGCAACCGCGCTGTCGGTCAGGTTCAACGTGGCGCCAGCACCGTTGTAGATGCCGCCGCCGCCAAACTCGAAGTTCGCCGGTCCCGGACTGGTCTCAATGTTGTCACGCACCACGACCCGGTCCAGGCTCAGTGTCCCGAAGTTTAGGATCCCGCCGCCCTGGGGCGCTCCGACACCATCTGCGATTTCAAGATCGTTCATACCGACCGTCGCAGTCGACACGATCTGGAACACCCGGGAGCTGTTGCCACCGCTGACGATGACACCGGGCGCCGCGGAAGCGTCGATGGTCACCGAGCGGTCGACCTCGAGCTGGCCGGAAATCAGCGTGAGCGTCCCGCCGGCCAGGGCCGGGTCGAAGTCGATCGTCCCGCCGTCGGCGATGAGCGTCAGCGCCTCGCGCAGCGATCCCGGCCCGCTGTCGGCCAGCGTGGTGACTGTCAGCGCGGTAGGTGGCGGGAACGGCACTCGCCGCACCAGGTCGAGCTTCACCTCGCCGGCAGCGTTGCCGTCCGGCAGCGCGAAGCCATAGCCCCACACTTCGTTGAGGCCGAGACCGTCGTCGGGAGCGCCGTCCGGCTGGTCGGTGCTGCGGGTGAAGTCACCGATCGGGATCGTGACCTCCTGCCAGCCGCCGAAGTCGTCGGTGAATGACGCCTCGAACCGCTCTGCGGTGTCGGGACCCTGGAACACCCGTACGTAGTCGACCACGTACTCGTGGGGAAACACGACGTCGTCGCCGACCGGGCCGCCAAAGTTGCCACCGATCGCCATGTTCAGCAGCAGGTAGAACGGCTTGTCGAACACCCACGGCCCGGGCACGTCGTCCGGCGTCGCCCGGTGGTATTCGATTCCGTCGACATACCAGACGATCAGGCCCGGCTCCCACTCGACCGTGAAGGTGTGGAACTCGTTGAAGACCGGCTCGCCGAAGTCGTAGATGCCGCCGAAGCTATTGCCACCGCTGTAGCCGGGCCCATGGATGGTGCCGAAGATCTCGTTCGGCAGCCGTCCGACCCACTCCATGAAGTCGATCTCACCCGCGCCCGGCCACGGGTTGCGGCTGATGTCGGCTCCGAGGCTCCAGAACGCCGGCCACAGGCCACGGCCATCGAGCTCCGCAAGGGGAACCCGCAACCGCGACTCTATGCGCCCGTAGGCGAACTCGGCCTTGTGCTTCGTGAGCAGGCGGGCCGAGGTGTATTCACACGGGCCGTAGTAGCACTGCAGCGATCCGTCGGCCTCGCGAGCCGTGATCACCAGATTGCCGTTTCCGTCCATGGACGCGTTGGCCGCATCGTCGGTGTAGTACTGGAGCTCGCTGTTGCCCCACCCGGTGATGCCGTAGGCGGTGCCGTCGCGCAGCTCGTACGCCCAATTCGCCGGGTTGGGCAGCGTGCCGGCGGGCCCGTCGAACTCGTCGCTCCAGACCAGGTCCCACCCTGACGGGCCGGGATCCGGAGCCCGATTGTCCTTCAACGTCACCGTGACGTCCTCGCCTCCGCCGGCGCCGTAGTACCAGAACGTGAGGCTCTCGGTGTCGCTCCAATCTTGCGCGATCGGGAAGTCGCGCCCCAAGGCGGCGTCGCTGCCCCCGCCGGTAATGGGCTGACCGTCGAAGGTGAAGCCGTTGAAGGGCACGACCTCGGGATCACACGCCAGCCCGGTGTCGCGGAAACGGAAATGGAATACGAGATCGGCGAGGCCGTCGCCGTTCACATCCTCGACGTGTCGCCGCGCCTCACCTGTTCTCCGGTCGACGTGGGACTCGCCGGCCTCTCCGAGCCTCACCGTCGTGTGGTCGACGGTGGTGGCGTCGAACGAGGGCGTGCTCAGCAATTGCACCGGGATCTCGCCGTTGCCCTGGTTGCACACCCGGCCCTCGACGACGATATTGACGTGGAGCGGGACGACCGCCGCGAGCACGTTCTCAACTGCGTCCTGGCCGGGCCGCGCTTCGGCATCGCCTGCCTCGACCCGGAGCGCCTCCAGCTCGACCGGGCCCGTGGTATCCCACATGAAGGCGCCTTGCTCGAAGTCGTCGAGCAGCAGAGGATCGAAGGGGTCGTTGTCGACGACCAGTGCCGCCGCCTGTCCCTGGCCGAGCTCGACATCAACCGGGTTGCTGAGGCGAAGCACGATACGCTCTTCACCCTCGAACTTCGTGTCGTCGAAGGTCTCGATCGGGAACGTCAGCTCGGTGGGGCCGCCGGCGGTGAACGTGAGCGTTCCCGACGTCGGGGTGAATTCCTCGCCAGGCGTCGCCGTGGCGAACTCGGTGGCGAAGTCGACGCTCACCTCCGCTGGATCATCCGGCCCAAACGGACGATTCAGCTTCACCGTCACCTCACCCGTCGTTCCCTCCTCGATCGGCGTGTCGCTCTGGGCAAAACCCACCGCCAGGGCCGGAGGCTGGGCAACGCCGAACAGGCTCACTTCGTCCATGTAGTAGGTGCGCGGCCCGCCGGTGCCCAGGGTGCCAAACGCCCAGCCGTGCACCTCGAAGAGCGTGAACCCGTCGTTGGGGGCATTGTTGCCGACATCGAAGCGCCTGAAGCTCGAGAACGGGAACTCGAAGCTTTGCCAGCCTACGAAGTCGTCGGTGAAGTCCACCCGAAATCGCTCGGCGTCGTCGGTGGTGGAACCGGGGTTACGGTTGTCGAGGATATCGATGAACATCGCCGTGCCGGACCCGGTGCCGTGGAACCAGAAGGCGAAGCCCTCACTGGTCGACCAGTCCTGGGAGACCCACTCCCCACCGGCCTCGAAGCCGTGGATGACGCCGGCGAACGACGTCACGTCCATGTCCAGCTGCAGCACGCTGTTGGGTGTGCCCACTGCTGGAAGAACCGGGGCGGGAGGAGTCGCCGGGTTGGAGAGAGCGACAGAGCTTCCGGCTCCGCTGAACGTGCAGAAGCCGAGCGGCACGCCCACACACGGCGTGCCCGGGGCGACGCCGCTCTCGAAATCGTCGATCAGGCGCCGGAAGTCGGGCACCAGCGGCCCGCGGGTGAAGGTCCAGTAGTCGGTGCGGAAGTTCACGTCGCTGCCGTTGCCGATCACCACGACGACCACATTCACGAGCTCACCGTTGCCGCCGCGGGCAGGCGTCGTCGGGTCGAGCACGCCGTTGCCGCCCGTCAAGAACGAGTTGTCGTCGAAGAAGTCATCGAGCGGGATCGACACGAGCTGCCAGCCGCCGCCGGGCTCGGCACACGGCCCACCCGGGGCCACCACGCAGTTGAACTGGAACTCGTCGTCGTCGGGCCCGTTGATGGCGCCGTCGGAATTGTCGTCCTCCTGGAGGTTGAGCTCCAGCGTGTAGTCCTGGCCGGCATCCGGGTTGATCCAAAAGTTGAAGTGATCGGTACCCGAGACATCGACCGGGTTGGTGCGCCCGAAGCCACCGTAGAACCCTGGGGTTCCACCCGATCCCCACCCGGTCTCGAGTGAGAAGGCGCCCCCGTTGGCCGGAGGCAGATCGGCGTTGTTGGCGCCGATACCGCCGCCGCCGACTGCGCCGTTGAACGAGAACCAGCCGTTGCCGAACGGATCGCCGTGCTCCATGTCGTCGAAGACCAGCTCGGTGGGCTCGACCAGCGGACCGTTCGCGGTCAGGGCGAAGTAGTCGAAGTCCACCTCGACCGTGGAGCCGGGACCGCCCTGGACGCCCGAGATCACTATCACGACCTCGTCGAGCTTGCCGTCAAACGTGCCGTCACCGCCGGTAAAGAGATTCGAAAAAGCGGACAGCGGTGCACTCACGAGCGTCCACTCGTCGTCGAAGGCGGATGCCGGGAATACTGCGTCGAGCCGGAAGGAGTCCTCCTGGCCGTTCGTCCAGCCGTTGCCGTCGGTGTCCTCGCGAATCGTGATCTCCAGCGTGTACTGGTCGACCGTGGCGTTCGACTGATTGAGCACCCAGACGTTGAACCACGGGTTGATCGGCGTTTGCAGCTGGTCGGACTCGGCAACGTTCTTGAACATGCCGCCGTAGAACCCGCTCGCCGAGCCGTTACCACCCCAGCCGGTCGAGAAGTAAAACGCACCCTCCTGGGGCCGGTCGGCCAGCACGCCGCCGCCGCCCCCGGCGGCGTTGCCGCCGAAGAAGAACCAGTCGGAGGAGTCGCCGTCCTCGAAGTCGTCCCAGACCGCCAGTGACGGTGCCGCCGGACCGCCGAAGGTCCAGTAGTCGGTCCGAAAGTTCACGTCCGACCCGCTGTCGCCGATAATGACGAACACCACGTTGATGAGCTGGCCGTTACCGCCGGCTGACGTCGGCACCGCGTCGAGCACGCCGTTGCCGCCGGTGAGAAACGAGTTGTCATCGAAGAAGTCGGCGAGCGGAATCGAAACGAGCTGCCAG
>JBFIXI010000056.1:0-26786 GCA_041605955.1 Acidimicrobiia bacterium | reverse complement strand
GATTGCCGCCGCCGTGTGAGGTCTCGGTTCGATGGCGAGCACCGTTGCCTTGCTGAATTCGCGGCGCAGTCGGGCGGCGGCACCGGGCCCGCCGAGGGCATCCCAATCGATGACATTGCGGATGACTCCATCCAGCCAGACCGGAGCGGGGGAGTGGGAGGCGGCCAGGGCGGCGATGGCCGTGGGATGGTTCGCGAGCGCTCCCACCAAGGCGGCGATGTTGCCTCCCATCGAGTAGCCCGCTACACCGACCTGATTGTCCTCCGCGAAATGCGCCGTCAGTGCCCAGCCTTCGACCACCGCGGCGCGGCCCATCACTGCGAAGTCGGCGACCGTACGAATCGGCGGGTCCTGCCCGACTCGGCGGCTGCCGTAGTACGGGTTCTCCAGCATCACGGTTGTGACCCCGTACCGGGCCAGCTGCGCCGCCAGCACGCTGCGCGTCGAGAAGCCGTGATCGTTCCACGCCGCCATCATCACGACCAACCGGCCGTCCGCAACCTCGGGCGCGATCATCCGTACTTCCGCCAGCCGGCTGGCGGCAGGAAGGTGATCCGCCGGGCTGGGGAAGCTGCCGTCTTTGATGATCAGCCCGTTCTCGTGGCGTTCTGGGCCCCAGTCGATGCTGATTTCGGGGGCGTGCGTCCGCCGGTCGGCGGCATCGAGGGCGGCAAGCAGAGTCTCGTCCCCCCAGCCATCACGGAACACGGCGCGCGTGGACGGCCCCAAACGAAACACCCAGCTGGCGGCCCGGTCGATCGGATGCATGTCCTCAAAGCTACCCGGGCGCATTCGGAGTGTGTGGCGTCCGGACCGTTGTGGGCTATGTCGTGATGCGGATCTGCGTCTTGGTAGATTTGGCCCATGAGGGGCCGGGTCGTAGGGCTGAGCGCCGTTGCAGGCAGCGTCGGGCTGATAGCGGGGCAAGCTGCCTACGCCAGCCTGCGTCGCCTGCCGCTTGCCGACGGATTCGATCCGTCGGGTGAATTCGGCGATTTGGCGCAGCATTCGCTGCGTCTGGCGATCCTCGGTGACAGCACCGTCACCGGACAAGGGCTCGCCAGCGTCGACGATTGCTGGCCGCGGGTCGTCGCCCGGCATCTCGCAGACCGCTTTCGGGTCGAGCTGCGCAGCTATGCCATCGGGGGATCGCGGTCGTGGCATGTCCTTCACGAGCAGGTGCCGCTCGCCGAGGTTCATCGGCACGACGTGGTGATCGTGTCCGTTGGCTCCAACGACATTCTGCGGATGACGCCGGTGTGGCGCTTCGAGCGGCGCCTCGACGAGATCGTGCGGCGCATGCAGCGGGTGTCGTCGTCGGTCATCCTCTTCGGAGTGGGCGATCTCGGGTCGATTCCCCGGTTGCCCTACCCGGTGGACCGGCTGGCGGCGGGTTCGGGGCACATCGCCGATCGGGTGCATCGTCGGGTGGCGCAGCGGCGCTCAGTAGCCAAGATCGATCAATGGAGCCTCACCACTGAGGCCTTCAACCGCGGTCTTCACATGTTCGCCGCCGACCTCTTCCATCCCAGCGCTGAGGGCCACATCGCTTGGGCCGACTCCGTCATCCCGACGCTCGAAGCCGAACTCGCCCAGCTGGGGCTTGATGAACGGGCAGCCGGTTAGCGGGCCGCCGGCCGGCCCGGTCCGGTCTGCAGTGTTGAGTCAATTCGTCGCCCGTCCTCAGCGCTCGACACGAACTATCTCGTACGGTGTAGTCGGCAGCGGTGGGGTCCCAAACTTGGCGTTTACGGCGTAGAGGCTTGCACCGAAGCGGGCCGCCGTCGTCGGGACAGCGAAGGCCGGGCTGGTGATACCCCCCACCACGGTTCCCGCCGACAGGTCGGGGGCGAGCTCGATTGCCGTGATCTGGTTCTTTGATCCCTCGACGGCATAGAGGGTGCGGCCGATCAGCACGAGCCCGTCGCCGTTCACTGCGGTCCCGCCGAGGTCGATGGCGGTGGCGACTCCCGTGGCGGGATCGACCGTGTAGATCTCGCCGAAGAAGCTGTTGACCACGATCAACGTGTCCCCGGATTCGGTGGCGACGATGCCGTTGGCGTTGAACTGGCCTGGGGCGAACTGGAAGTCACCACTCAGCGCAATTGTCTGCGCCGGTCCTGCGATCGCACCATTCGGCTCCAGCGGCAACGCATAGATCTCGGGGAAGAAGGAGTTGGTGAAGTAGGCGGCATCGTTGGTGACGAAGACGTCGTTGACGAATCCAAAGGGCACGATGTTGACGACCGCAACCGTTTCGCCCGTCTTGCCGTCGTAGATGTAAGCGTTGCCGTCCGGTCCACCGGCGACGAACAGGCTGCCTGTTGAGCGGTCGTAGTTCATGCCGACGGCCAGCCGGCCCGGGGCGCCCACCACCAGCTCCTCGGTTTCTCCGGTCCGTAGGTCGACCGTGCGGACGGCACCGTCGACGAGAGAGCCGACATAAGCGGTGTGCCCGTCGCCTGCGGCGATGCCCTCCGGGAAATAGCCGCCGGGGAGCGGGATGACGTCTGGATACGGCGACGCCGCCGTAACCGGTGCAATTGCACCAGTCGACAAAGCGAGGGCGAGCATCAAGGTTCGTAACAGGCGCATGATCATTCCTCCCCAACGTCCCGACTCCGGGACCCGCCGCCACCTTAGTCATCGAGTGATCGCCTGGAGGAGCAGACGAGTGCGTCGCCCCACCCCACGCGACGGGACCGGGGCTTTGCACCCCGGTCCCGTTCGACCATATCGGAAGCATCTCTACGTCATGCTTCGCAGTTGATCACCTCGTCGACGCCGCGGCCACCGACGCATGTGTCCGTGGCTTCCGGTTCGGGGTCGAAGTCCTCGAAGACGGGAGGCGCCCCGTTGAGGAAGTCCTTCCCGTTGCCGCCCGACAGGAAGTCATCTCCCCAGCCACCGGTCACGAAGTCCTTGCCGTTGCCGCCCGAGACGTGATCGTTGCCCAATCCGCCGAACACCAGGTCACGACCTTGGTTGCCGTACACCATGTCGTCGCCTTGGTGCCCGATAACGACGTCCCTTCCGGGGCCGCCGGTCATGACGTCGTCGCCGGGTCCCCCGAGCAGCTCATCGTTGCCCGGACCGCCGGCGATCGTGTCGTTGCCCCCCTCGGCCTCCGGGTTGCCGAAGAAGCCCAGGCCGTCGCCGGTGATACCGTCGTCGCCCAGGCCGCCGTCGATGTCGTCGTCTCCGGCACAGCCGGCCAACAGGTCATCACCGTCCAGGCCATGAATGGTGTCATTGCCATCCAAGCCGATGATGGCGTCGAAGCCATCGGTGCCCATGATGACGTCGTCGCCGTCGGTGCCGATGATCACGTTGGCGCCGGCGAAGTCCGGATCGTTGGCGAAGATCCCGGGGCACAGCTCCTCACCCAGGTCACCAACCTGCAGCTGCAGCGTTCCCCCGTTGCCGCCGCCATCGCCTTGATCGTCGATGATCAGGAGATGGTGGGTGACTCCGGCCAGCGCAAAGAAGTCGATTCTTCCCGGAGCGCAGCCGTCGAGCGCGAAGGAACCGGGCTCACCGGTGAGCACCAGTATGCCGGCCGAGTAGTCGCTGCCGGCGGTGCTCACAAACAAGTTGATATCCGCCGTCGGGGTTATGGAGTACCACACGGCGGCGTCCGTGGCGGGTGGGCCTTCGCACAACGCCACCGCCTCGAGATCGGCTCCTTCAGTTGCTGCCTCGGTGGTGTCGAGGGTCGTCTCGAACGGCAACGCCGCCGGATCGATCACCTCGGAGCCCTCGAAGCTGTCGTTGTCGGGGGGCGCCGCCAGCGCCGCAGTCGGCAACACCATCACAGCCAGAAACATGGCCGACGCAACGGCCAGTCTTCTACGTCTCATGAATCGCCTCTCTTCATCTGGCTCGGAAGGTCGAGCCGTGCGTTCCCCGATCACATCAGGAGCAGATGAGGCGACATGTCCCCTTTCGTGGCGTCCCCATCGTTTTCCCCAACGCCGAGATTTCTCTCGTGGCCCAAAACCTAGCGAGTAAGGGTCTCGGCGTGCCAGCGACAAAGTGGGTGGGCGGCTAACCCCTTGGTTTTCGCGGGTGAGGCGACGATATACGCGATGTTACAGTCCGCGAGTCGCGGCCAGGAGGCATCGAGCATGACTGCCGGATCGAGCGGTTCGCCCAGCGCGCCTCCTCGGCTGCTGACCGCCGCAGTAGCCGTCATTGCCGGCGCGATGCTCCTCGTCGAGCTGATGGTGACCCGCTTGTTCTCCGTCGCCTTCTTCCACCACTACTCGTTCTTCGCCGTCTCGTTGATCATGGCCGGACTCGCGCTGGGTGGTATCGCCGTTTCGCGATGGAACGTCCGCGACAGCTCGGATACCCTATTCGCCGACCGACTGGCGGCCCTGGCCTGGGTCTTCGCAGCTGCGACCATCTTCGCCGCCTTCCGGTTTGCCGGAAGCTCTTCACCCGAAGGCGATCTCGAGCTGGGCGGTGTCGCGCTCCAGGCGATCGTGTTCCTGCCGGGTCTGGTGGCCGCCGGCGCGTTTCTGGCGGCGGCTTTTGCCCGCCGAGCCCGATGGATCGATCGCCTCTATGCGGCCGATTTGGCGGCGGCGGCCGCGGCCTGCTTGGGCGCCATCCTCGTGATGCGGGTCGTTCAAGGCACCGCCACCTTGCTGGTTCCTGCCGGTCTGGCGGCGTTGGCCGGCGCCTCGTTGTCGCGGCGATCAGTCTTTCGAGTGGTCTGCGCGCTCACCGCGGCGTCGGCCTTACTCGGCGTGGGGGCCAACGTGGCCTCGGACGGAGCCTTCCTGCGGCTCTCGGATTTGCCGTTTCACTTCGAGCGCTGGAACGAGCACTCCCGAATCGTGCTTCAAGAAGACTTTGCGGCGGGTGAGCATCGCATCCTCATCGACCGCTCCGCGGCCACCCCGCTCCGGAAGATCTCGGCGGCTCAAGCCCGCGGTGAAGAGCCCATCGTTCCCGACTGGCGGGAATCCGCTACGTACGTGGCGTATCTCCTCGGCCGCGATCTGCCGCGAGTCGCGGTCATCGGGGTCGGTGGCGGGGATGACCTGACGCCGCCGTTGACGCTGAGGGCCCAACGGGTCGACGGATACGAGCTGAACGGCATCATCATCGATCTCCTCCGCGATGAGTACGCCGACTTCAACGCCTTGACGACAAGGCCGCAGCTGGAGTTGATTCACAGCGAGGCGCGTGTCGGGATCTTGCATTCCGAGCAGGAGTACGACCTCATCCAGGCGTCGCTGATCGATACGTGGGCGGCCACCGCCAGCGGGGGCTTTCTGCTGTCCGAAAACGGGCTGTACACGACCGACGGGTGGGAGATCTTCCTCGACGCCCTCTCTCCTGAGGGGATCCTCACCATGACCCGCTGGTATGTATCGTCATCACCGGCGGAGACACAGCGCCTGGTTGCGCTGGCGGCGGAGTCGCTGCAACGGATCGGTATCGAATCCCCCGCCCAACACGTCTTGCTGGTCGCTCAAGAGGTGCCGGATGTGGACTGGCAATTCGACGGCAGTGTGGCCCGAGCGACGATCCTCATCTCGAAGAGCCCGTACTCCGCAGCCGAGCTGGAACGGTTCGAGTCCACATCCGCTGCCAACGGTTTCATCCCGTTGGCGGCCCCGGGATGGAATGAGGACCCGATCATCGATCAGCTGCTCGACCACTCCGGCCGCCAGGCGGCTATCGGCGAAAGCCCCTTCGACATTTCCCCACCGAGCGATGAGCGCCCCTATTTCTTCCTCCAGCTCCGACCCGCCGACGTGGTGACTGCCGCCGGACAGCAATACGGCCCGGTGACCGAGATCACCATGAACGGAGTGCGCGTGCTCATGGTGCTGACCGTGTTGGCGGCTGCCTTTGCCGCGCTGGTGCTGGGCCTTGCTGCGATGACCCTGCCGAGTGCCGAGTCTTCGGCTGGAGGACGTCGCGTCTACCGATTGATGAGTCTCTATTTCTTCGGCATCGGGATGGGCTACATCCTCATTCAGCTGGGCCTCCATCAGCGGTTGATCCTGATCCTGGGTCACCCAACATTGGTGCTGTCCGTGGTGTTGTTCTGGATGCTCCTCGGCACGGGCGCCGGCGCCTTTTTCTCGAGGCGCTTGTTTCCCGATGGCAGCTTGCACCGGGCGTGGCTGGCGATAGTTGCCGGCCTCGTGCTTCTGCTAGCCCTGTTTGCGAGGCTCGACGTCCTGGAGTCGATCAGCTCCGGTTCTGGCAGGGCGCTGGCCTCTGGAATGCTCTTGGCGGGGGTGGGCTTCCTGCTCGGCTTTGCCTTTCCCATCGGCATCCGCATCGTGGGCGTCACCGGGGAGTGGGCCGTGCAGAAGATGTGGGCCGTCAACGGCGCCGCCGCCATCGGTGGCTCGGCGCTGGCTGCACTGATCGGTATCAGCTTCGGATCCCATGCGGTGATATTGGCCGGCCTGGCCTGTTACGCGGCCACGACCTTGGCCGGGCTGGCGGCAGTGCGCCCGCGCTAACGGGCGCGGCCTCCACTCAGCCTGTTCTGGAGCGCTTTCAAATCGGCCCAGCTACCCGCGGCAGCCAGAGAGGCTTGGTCCGGCCACGTGCCGGGATCGTGCATCCGATAGCGGGGGCCGGCCTCGTCGAGAATCTGCTGCAGTCTGGCGACGCTCGCCGCAGCCAGTTGGCTGAATGTGCCGATGCCGCTGTCGTTGAGTAGCCCAGCGATCTTGGGCCCGATGCCTTCGATGCGGGTGAGGTCATCAGGTTGCTTGGTGTCGCCGCCGTTGCCAGGCGGCACGTCAGCAGGTGCCGGCTCGGCCGCCGTTGGCGCTGTCGCCAACGGCTGAATCTGACCGGGCCCATGCTTGGTCGGGGACGATCCGGCAGCGGGCGCCGTTGCGCTTGCACCCGTCTTGGGTTGCAACGCAGCTCGAGCCCCCTGGAGCTCGCGCCTGGTGGCATCAGCTTCAGCTTTCGCCTCCTCCGCTGCGGCCCGGGCCGCTTCGAGCTCGCGTCTGGCGGCGTCGGCGTCAGCGCGCGCGGTGTTGGCGTCCGCAGTTGCCTGGGCGGCTTCGCTCTTGGCGGTCTCGGCTTCGGATTTGACTTTGTCGGCAGCGCGCCGGGCCGCATGGAGCTCGCGCTTCGCCGTCTCGGCTTCGGCCCGAGCTGCATCCACCGTGCTCCTGGTCGATGCGGCCTCGGCTTTGGCCCCCTCGGCGTCGGCCTTGGCAGCGTCCGCCGCTGCCCGTGCCTCCCGAGTACGACTGTCGGCAGTCTCTACCTCGTGTTGGGCGCTCTTTGCCTCTGCCTTGGCGGTCTCCAGCTCTGCTTTGGCACCCTCGGCCGCCTTCCGGGCGTCGTCGGCTCGAGCATTCGCGACCTCCACATCGGCGGCGGCCGCGACGGCGTCTTTCCTGGCATCTGCGGCGTCAGCCACGGCCGCCTGGGCGGCGGCCTGCGCTTCGTCGGCTCGCTCGGCAGCTGCGGCCCCCTTGGCGCGGGCGGCATCGGCCGCCGCCGTGGCCTCAGCGGCGCGAGCTTCCGCGCCGGCTGTGGCGCGTCGTGCGGCAGCCGCGTCATTGATTGCCTGCGTCCGTTGTCGCTCAAAGGCATCGAACCGGGTCGCAAAGGAGGCTCTGGTGAACCACCACCCGATGATCAATCCAATGATGAATGCGCTGATCCCAACCAGCCATGTCATGGCGCTTGCTCCTTCGGATGGTGGCTTGGCGGTTCAAGCCGCAGGCGAGCGGGCTGTCTCCAGCTCTGACCCGGCAACTTGCTGGGAAGTTCCACCACGTGGTGGGGCGAGACGTCGGAGCGCTAGAAGCCCTCGGAACACAATAAGCAGAGGGTGGCGGGATGCTCACGGCATACGAGCCGCGTCGCCCGCGGAGAAGGACTCAGGTGTGGTGGGCCGTGTGGCACTTACGGCAGGTTCGGCGCTGTCGTACCGTCACAGTGGCAATTTGACGAGTGTTCGGGACGGGCCGTGGGTGCGAGGTTGCGCAGTGGATTGCGATTCCTGGCCGCCGCTCTCTGGGTGACTGCGGCGGTGCTGCTAGGCCGATTGGCCATATTCATCGCGGCTGGCGTGTTGCTCGACGACCCGCCACGCCACGAAGAGGTCCTGCCGCTCCTCGGCCGCGGCTGGTCGTTGCTGGTTGGTGCGGTTCTGCTCATCGCAGCGGGTTGGCTCGTGTGGTGGTCCACTCGCAGTCCGCTCCCCAGGACATGGAGAGTCGAACTCGGCGTAGCCCTCCTGCTCGTCGTCGCGGTCGCCGGGGTGTGGCTGTTGCGGCGCACCGAGTCGTTCCCCGACGCAGGACCCAATGATGCGATTCCTGGGCAGCTGGCGTGGCTCAGTCGCGCGGAGATAGGAGCGCCGTCGTGCCTCTCAGTCATGGAGCCCGGCGGCAGCGATGCTCGGGTGGTCTACTGCGCTCCGCCGAGGGCAGACTTGAGCTTTGGGCCCGGCGGCGGTGGTGGCTGGTCGCCCCAGGGCGAGTTGGTGTTCAACTCGAGTGGCGCCGCCGACTCGATGCTGGTGTTCGTCGATCCGATCCGCGGCATAGAGGTAGACGCGATTTCAGCGTTGGGGGTCGCCTGGCCGAGTCCTCACGTGCGCCCGGACGGAGCCCGGCTGGCCACCGGCCACTGGTGGCGCGGCGCCCAAGTCATGATCGAACAGCCGGGCCGAGCAACTGTTCGAGCAGCAGCGATATCAGGACCGCACGACTACGAGATCCTCGACGCTGAGTGGTCGCCGGACGGAAACTGGATCGCCATGCGTGATAGCGACGGCAGGTTGTTGGCGACGTCGGCCGAGCGCGATGCGCCGCGGGTACTGGCAGCAGGAGGGGTCAGCAGATACGCCTGGTTCATTGTGGGGAATCCGACGTACACGATTGCCCTGCCCGACCTACCGTCAGATGTGCGGCTGTGTCAGGGCTATCGGCACGCATCGCTGCCATGCGGATTTGATTACGCGAGCTACGTCGGTGACCTGACCAACCGCGAGGTGCGAGCCTTGTTGCTCGTCCTCGACGAGGAATACCTGACGCAGGCAATCCTGATCGCCGCACCCGCGATCATGCCGCCTGCAGTCGTGTCATCAGTCGAGAGCAGCATCCAAGTCCTCGAACAGTTGGCCACCAACCATGCCGTGGCGTTGCCGGCCAATAGCTGGCTCGACCCACCCTTTCCCACCAATCTCGATCAGGGGACTGCCTGTCGGTGGACGATGTACGAGGCGTTCGCCGAAGGGCACATCATCGGTGCAGTTCGGCCCACAGTCACTGCGCCGGATCTGGCCGCCGCCCTTGACGCGATCGATGGGGCGCTGGGGGAGCGGGTCGAGTCACTGCGCAACTGCGCCGCGCGTGGCGCCGAGCCGACTGAGTGAGGGTGTCTACTCGTGGTCGACGTACCCGTGGGCGGCTGCAAAGGCAGCATCGATCGCCATCGCCTCGATGGGTTCGAAGTCCGAAGGTGGGTGAACCACGCGGCGCGACTCGTCGACAATGAGGCTCACTTGCTCGGTGACGGCTCGCCGGCGGTCCCGTGAGGTGCCCGAGGCGGCGACGCTCTCGAGAAGGCGTAGCAGGGCGATCATCACGCGCGGTCGGTCGGCGGCGCTGCGCCGCAGGTTGCTGCAGATGGTGTCGAGGAACAGCGTGAAGTCGGGCACCGGAACGAAGACCGGATGGGGCCCTTCGGTGAGAATGTCGTCGGTCGCCCGCCGGGCCAGCTCGGACATCACGATTGACAGGTGCTGGACCGCCTGCACCGCGGTGTACGGGTCGTTCATGGACGGGGCCACCGCCCGCAATGCGATGTCGACCAGCTGCCGGATACCGAAGCCGACGTCGTTGTCGACTCGGCGCTCGACTGTCATGACGATGGCGCGGTTCAACCCATTGATCAGCCGCTCTGTATCGATAGCCCCGTTGTCGGCCCACACCCAGCCCAGGGTGCTGCCGGCGACCAGGTGGTGGCCAACTTGGGGCCGCATACGGACTGTCACGGCAGAGTCGGCCGCCAGTCGCTGCAAAGCTTCCAGATCGACCTCCTGGAGATAACCGCTGCGCAGCACCGGAATCAGCTTCGCATCGTCGGCTGGTTTGGGGGCGGGTGGGGTGCCACCGCTCGATGCGATCGGTAGCGGATGGTGTGCCCGGATGGCGGCGAGGGTCGCCTGGCGCACCGACAGCATCACCGCGTCGATGCGGATCGAGTTGGTGATGTGTTGGATGTAGTAGACGAGCATGCCCACGCTGACGAGGGCCAGGAAAAGGGACCCACTGACGGCGAGCTGGGGAACAAAGGCGCCCCCCTCATCGGTGGCCTGGCCCACGGTGAATAGGCCCCCGAGGCTGTAGGCGAAGGTTGCCACGAAGGTGCTCAACACCAGGCGGGTGCCGCGGTCCTGGAGAAACGACCGCAGCAGGCGAGGGGAGAACTGGGTGGAGGCGATCTGGAGAGCGACGACGGTCAGCACGAACACGAGGCCGGTGACGGTGATCATGGTCCCCGACACGACGATCAGCAGCTCGCGGGCGGCTCCGGCCTCACCGCGGAACAGCATCGGAGCAAGCACGTTGTCCTCCGAGACGTCGATCTGAGATAGGCCGTATCCGGCGCCGAGTGCTCCGACGACGAAGACCGCCGGAAGGAACCACAGCGAACGCAACGCCTCGCGCCAGGGGTGTCGCAGCTCGTGCCACATCGCAATCCGAGCCTACGAGATCAAAGGTCGGGTTGGCGGGCCGAAGGCCACCGAACGATGGGTCGAGGGATGCACACAGTCAGGCTGTAGTCAGCACTCGCGGCGGATAATGCAGGGGAGCCAAGGGGAGGTTGGCAATGCGTAGCATCCGATCGCTGTATCTAGTTGCAATGGCGACGTTGGCGTTGGTGGCGGTGTCTGCGGCCGCGGGAGCGGCCGGAGACAGCGCTGGATACGAGGAGTTCGACGACTTCGAGGTGTTCATCGAGATCAACGCGACCGACCTGGATGCCGGTCTCCAGGGCATGGTCGATGGACCGGCGTGGCGCAATGCCACGATCAGAGGAGAGGACGGCAAGCCGATATTCAGGCTCCAACCGGCTTCGAATCTGCGGGGCCACGGCGTGACGGAGAATCGTTGGGAGAGCAACGAGCCGCCATTCGAGCCCAGTCCCGAAGCCGAGGATGGTTACACCCTCGATGACTTCCTGGCCCTGTTCCCGGACGGGACCTACGAGGCCCGGGGCAAGACGATCGACGGGATGAAGCTGCGGTCGTCGACCGAGCTGACCCATGATCTACCGGCCGGGCCCGACGTCACGTCCCACGAGGAGGACGACGAGGTAGAGAGCGGTAGCGATCTCCTCGTCACTTGGGATGAGGTGACGACCGTGTTCGCTCCCGATGATCCGCAAGGCGACGCCACCGATCCACTCGAGGCGGAAATCACCGGCTACATCGTCGTCCTCGAATACACCCTGGTGGTCGACGCCGGGGGACCGGATGAGGACGAGATCGCCGGGTCGGTCACGATCGAAGTGTCGGCAGACACCTTCTCGGTGGTGATACCGGCCGAGGCGCTACCTCCTGTGCCCGGCCCCGACGACGAGCTCGACGAGTTCAAGATCGAGGTCGGCGCCGTCGAAGAGAGCGGCAATCTGACCTTCACGGAGGTCCCATTGGAGATCGTCGCGGCCTGACGTCGGGTCAGGTGCGAAGCTCGGCTGGGTCGAACTCGGCTGGGTCGAAGGTGGGCGCCACCCGCCGCGCGTCAGGGGAGTCCCGGTCCCCGCCTCGTGCCAGCCGCTCTGGACCAACACGGCAAAGCTCACTCCACTAGGAGGCGGTTCAGCAGCGCAGCTACTTGGGCGACGGCGTCGTCTCGCGACCACTCGGACGGAGCGGGCGCCGTCGCCGGCTCGTCGCTGAGGTGAGCCCCGAAGCCGGCGGCCGTTCCGTACACGGTCACATGACGCCGGTCGGCCGGCGAGGTGTCATATGTCCCGTCCCACACCCGGAGGTCGCCGAAGCCGGGCTGGGCTCGCAACTGGCGGCCCGGCCGTGTGTCCGCCAGTGCTTCTGCCAGCTCGGCGAGCTCGGGGTTGCGCTCTCGCAGCGTGGCAACGGTGCGCCGCCACGCTTCGGCGACCGGTACTTCACCGCGCAGCACGTCCTGGGCGAACGTGCGCACGTCGTCGCTCACTTCGGCGTCGATCATCGCTTCGAGGGCGGCGGCGGCCCCGTCCGGCCAGTCGCCGCGGGGCAGGTCCTGGAGGGCACGGATGGCCAGGTTGCGGTTGCGCACCACCCGATTGCGCAAGCCGGCTGCCACCAAGTCTTGGCCCTTGCCGGGGAAACGGCGGAGCTCCTGGAGGAAGGAGCCCAGAGCGTCATCGGCCGCGTATGTCGGGCCGAGGCCGATGTCGTTGCTCGGCCCCGATGCCAGAGCGGAGAGATCGAGCAGTTCCCGTCCGAGCTCCAGGCTGCGGTCGATGCGGGCTTCGTCGGTGGCCTGCAGCAGGTCGAACCACAGCGGATAGTCATCCATGCCGGTCTCGATGCGGCTGTAGACCGCGTCGTAGATGTCGATCCCCAGGTCGCGGGCGGCGTTTTTAGCATCCCAATAGATCGCGTGGTCGGCGTCGATCAAGCCGGCGTCCACGGCTTGGCGGAAATGCGGCCGGGCGAGGAAGTCGTCGGCGGCGGCGGCCAGCGCGGCGTAGTCGCCGGAGTCGAGCGGCACGTCGCCGGGGGCGTCGATGAGGTCGCGAATGCGACGCACGACGCTCCGTTCGCGCAGATTCCCGGGCCGCTGTCCCACCAGCTCGACGTAGCGGCGCAGCGCCGGCACCAGCGCAGAGTATTCATTGGGCGGCGGGCCCGGCTCGCCGGACAACAGCGCTTGCAGCAAATCTCCGGCCGAGTCGACCAGCTGGTCGTCCGGGCTGGCAGCCGCCAGCGCCTCGGCCAGCCCGCCGGTACGGGCGCAGGTGAGAGCGAGGTACTCATCCATGATCGAGTTTCTGAACCCATCGAGCAGCATCCAGCGCTTGATGTGCGGATCAGCCGTGTTGGCAAGTCGCTCCACGCATTCGATGCGCCCCCACCCGTCGACGCGCTTCGCCAGCTCGAACAACGCCGCCTCGTTTCTGGTGTTCGACAAGGACACCGCCGAGTACAACGTGAACTCGTCGTGGGCGCCGACGGTGATAAGTGTTGGGATGTCAGGCGGATCGAACAATCCCAGGAGGGCGATCCCGAACTTCACGGCCGAGCGGTCGGGCGCACGGGTGGCCAGCCAGTGGCCGATGGCCTGGACCCTGGCGGGATCGGCGCCGCTGGAAGCGATGAAGGGGAGGGCCTTGTCCACGAATCCGAGGGTGGGGGTGTCGGCCACCAACTCGTAGAGGCGGGCCGCGGTGCGCGGAGTGGCTCGCCGCGCCAGCTTCGCAACGGCACCGACGATGACGGACACCGCCGCGTCGTCCTCGGTGGCGACTCCCCAATGGCGGGAGATTCCATCCAACGTGCCGGCGCCGAACGACACTGCGCTGGGGTCCGGCTCCTCGTCGGGCAGCGACGGCACCGGTTGTCCCAGGCTGCCGTTCTCGTCGAGCCGACTCGCGATGAAGTCGTAGATGCTCGGCCGGCTGGGATCCCAGGGGGGAGCAATGCGGGCGAGGTTCCACGCCATGCAGCGAGGTTAGGGATCGACGCCGCTGGGGAGCCACGTCAACTCACCCGTGGCACCGTTCCCCAGTCGGCCGCCGAGATCGCCGGGGGCGACTTTCCACGCCCGCGGTGAACCATGTAGGTTCGTTGGAACAACCCTAGGGAGGAGGAAACATGTTTCCGGTTGACGATGGCAAACCGCCGCCGGGCGAGGTGGTTGCGCAGGCGAAACTGGTGGCCCGCTCGAAGGCGGTGCGGCTGCAGCTTCCCTCCTGGTCGGCATCCACTTCGTACACATTGCACGGGCAGCTGGCCAAGACGGAATGTGGTCCCCATCGCGGCGAAGGCTTGACGGTGTTGCTGAGTGGGGAAACGTTGACGAATGGCGGCGGCCTTGCTGAAGTCGCGTTGAACAGCACTATGAGCTGCGGCGGCGGCACGATCGTCGACCGGCAGATCATCGACGAGGTTACCTTCGTCGCCGCGCCGATCTCTGATCAACCCGTCTTCGCGACCTACACGATCGACTTTGCGGAAGCGATCCAATACGGCGAAGGGGGGGAGTTCGATCCGGCAGTGATTGCCAACGTGACGGTGCGCACGTGGAGGACGAACGGCAAACCCGCCCCGTTTGTCCCCGTCTCCTGGCAAGCCATCGTCCAGAATCCGCAATTGACCCCGGCCGGCGCAGGTGGCTGACGAGTCCCCACTTTCCTAATCGCTATCGATCGTGGCCGCCGGGTTTGGCGGCGGGGTGACGTGGGCTCGGACCGTCGCCGAGCGCGCGGCGGCCACGGTCTAGACGGTCCCTTCAGCGTCTTCGGAACAGTGCCGCCGGCAACGACATCATCAACGGTGGCAAAGGCGGTGACACGCTCACTGGGGGGAACGGAAGCGATACTCTGAAGGTCGGCGCCGGCAGCGACACATGCAAGACGGGGGAGAACCTCGTGTCGTGCGAGAACTAGCTCAATCCGCAGACGGGTCACTGAACCGGTAGGGCCACAGCGGTCTCGTGCGGAGTCCCGCTGTCTGGCCGCGGCCGAACCGGGGTAGCCAACCGACATGAGTGACGCAGCCGGCAAATCCGAAGAGACCGTTCTGCGCTCGATTCACCCCCGAGTCGCATTCGTCTTCGACTTCGACGAGACCCTGGCGCCCAACACGACGAATGCCTTGTTGCAGCACGTCGGCGTGGACCCGGAGGAGTTTCGCGAAGGACGAGTGCAGCCGCTGGCCGACGACGGCTGGGAGCAACGCCTCGCCGAAGCGCACGCTCTGGCGGAGCTGTCACAGGGACCACACGGGCCGATAACCCACGAGACGTTCGAGGAGGTCGCCGCAAAGCTCGAGCTGTACCCGGGTGTGCCCGAGATGTTCGATCGGGTCACCGCTGCCGTCCGCAACATCGAAGACGATCTCGAGGTCGAGTTCTATCTCGTCACGGCCGGGTTCGTCCACGTTCCCGCCGCCACATCGATCGCCGCGCGCTTCGACTCGATCATCGGCGGACATTGGGCATTCGAAGATTCCGGTCAGATCGTGACTCCGAAGAGCGTCGTGGGCCATTACGACAAGGTGCGCCACCTCCTCGCGATCGCCAAGGGATTGGATTCCGTCGAGGCGGACCGGGCCCGAGACGTGGACCGGCACATTCCGGAAGAGAAGTGGCACGTTCCTTTTGAGCAGATGGTCTTCGTGGGCGACGGCGACAGCGATCTGCCCGCCTTCGACTTCATGGAGAGCCACAGCGGGATGGCCATTGCCGTCCGCCAGGCCAGCGCCGACGGTTGGGAGTCACGCGATGCCATGCGCGATGGCCGCCAGGTGGCGGCGCTCACCAAATCCGATTTCTCCGCCGGCAGTCCTCTGATGACCGCGCTGGAGATTGCCGCCCGGCGGGCCGCATTGTGGGTGTCCCTGCTGCGAACGTCGCCGCAGGCGACGGATGAGCCGAACTCAGGCCTAGCCGCCGAATGCGTCCCGCACCCGGCGGGCGATAGCGGTGAACCGGGCGGTCTGGTCGATCATGTCTCCATCCGGCCAGAGCACGAACCCGTCGACGCGATGCTCGCCGACCAGGTCGGACAGCTCGTCCACCCATTGATCCGCCGGGCCGCGCAGGAACCCCTCCGACGGACCGTCGGTGATCACGCCGTTGACGTTGCAGATGCGCCGGATGTCCTCCGGGCGACGGCCCGCAGCCCGGGCCGCCTCGTCGATGATGGTGTGCTTCGGGACCAGCTCCTCTACCGGCATCCTTGGTATCGACGGGACCCATCCGTCGGCCTTCTCGCCGAGCAGCCGCAGCGCCCGCGGCCCGTACACGCCTAGCCAGATGCCGATGTCATGTGCAGGTGGCGGGCCCGGCTTGACGCCGGAAAGTCGATAGTGGGTCCCTTCGTAGCGCACCGCGCGCTCCTCGCTCCACATGAGGCGGATGACGTCGATCGCCTCCGCCAGCGCCTGCAACGACTCTCCCGGCGAACGGGATGGGCCTCCCATGGCGGCTATCGCTTCCCAAAACGCCCCGGCTCCGAGCCCGAGCTCGAACCTGCCCCCGCTGAGCCCATCAATCGTGACCGCAGTCTTCGCCAGCATCGCAGGCGGGCGCAACGGCAGGCAGGCAACGTCGGGGAAGACGGTGAGCCGCTCGGTGCGGGCCGCCACGGCCGCCAGCAAAGCGAAGGTGTCCACGAAACGCCGCTGGTAGGGGTGATCCTGAATCCCCACGAGATCGAGCCCCTCGGCATCGGCAATCCGGACTGCCTCCCACAAGATGTCGAGCTGCCCGGCGTCGGGGATGGGGAAGATCCCGAACGACGGCGGCTGGCCGGAGCCGGTCATCTTCGCACCTCCGTCTCGAAGCGGACTGGTGTCGACCCTAATGGTTCCACGGCCTGCCGGGCGCAACTGCGTTGGGCGTCGGCCCTGGTGGTTTGCGGCCCGGCTGGTTCGGGTGCGAAGAGGACATGACCGAATACGAGACTGTCGCTGAGGATCTCCTCTCCGCCTTTGTCGAGGCCTTCAATGCCTCCGATTTCGAATGGATCGGCCAGTTGGTGGCTCCGACCGCCGAAATACGCGGCATCGTCAGCGACGCCGATGATCCCCTTGGTGTTCTAGACGGGCTGCGGCTGCGTTCCCCGTGGATGGCGCTGGCACGCGGCGAAGTCGGCCATGAGGCTGTCGCTGCCGTGTGGTCCCGGATCCCGGCGGGCGGTACACGCCGGTTGGCTTCCTCGACTTCGAGACGTCGTCCGAGCGCATCATCAGGATCGAACTAGTCGACGCCGTTCCCGACGAGCTGCTGTCCGAGTCGCCCGAGCCCATGTGGGTGAGCACCGAAGTCGGCCCAGCGGCCGAGGATTCCATGTCCGTGCGCCCCGGGTCTGCCTGGCGGTAGCGCAACTCACCGACATTAGGCCGGGCTCGTTGCAGACCGGCTTCGTCCAAACGGCTAGTCGTCAGCAATGTTGGCGAGATTGCCGGCCATCCAGCGCACGGCGAAGTCGACGAGGTCGGCCGCCTCGAGAAGCTCGCTCGGGGCCGACCCCACGGAACCGCGACTGCCTCTGCTCTCGCCGAGGTAGGCCTCGAGGATCAGCTTGAAGTAGTCCTCGCCGGGGTAGTCGACGATACCGTCGCTGTCATCCAGGCATTCGATCACTCGAATCTCGGGGCCGTGGCGTCCGATGACGACCCGGTGGCGGCGCACTCGGCGCTTATCGGGAAGCGGTACGAGATACTCGGCGTAGTGCAACAGCGTCACCGTGTCGGGGTCGGCGCCAAGGCGCAGCACGCGGCCGGAACGGTCTACGAGGCGCTGCAAGGGAGAGCCGGGCCCGTAGTAGTCGTGCCACGGCACATCGGTGGTGAGCTCGTCCGCCAGGTGCCCGGCCGCGGCGAAGCGCCCTTCCGGGTGATTACTGACCACGGTTCCCGGCCTGGTGCGAAAGTACTCGCCCAACGCTCCGACCTCGGGATCGGCCGGCGTAGTCAGCGGGTCGAAGGGCGGAGTGCCCGTCAGCAGCTCGGCTCGTTCCTGCCGCTGGTTGACCCAGTCCCAGTCGTCAAGGGCCCCGAGCACCATCATGATCGTGCCGTCGACGCCGATGACGTCTTCGAGTGCACCCAGGAGTGTTGCCGCCCCTCCTTCAACCGGGCCGATGGCGCGCAGCGAGGCATGCACCATGACCAGGTCGGCGGCCTGCACTCCGAGGCGCTGTAGGTCGGCGACCAGTGTCGCGCGGGTATGCGGTGGTGGCATCGGTCTATCCCGCCCTCGGCTGTTGGGTTGCGGCCCTACTGGAGGCGTCCGATCGGGCCGGTGGGTGCGGTGAGCCCGACAGTCTGGCCGGCTCGGTCGCGATCGAAACCTACCCGCTGTGCCCGTGGCGCGCCCTCGGGTCCGCCCCACACCGCGAACCGATCGTTCGGCAGCGGTGTATCAGGGGCAACCCACCGAAAGGAAAGCCATGCGTCGTCGGATCATGTCGATTGCCGGGCTCGTCGTTGCGTTTCTCCTCATCGCCCCTGCGGCGTATGCCAAGGGGCCGGCCGGTGCCACCATCGAGGGCGACTCGATGAAGGGTGCGGTCGTGGTCCTGGAGCGCGGCGAGCTCGGCCAAGGCACCGCCATGAGCCGCCTTGTCGAGGCGGTCGGATTCTTCGAGCTCACCTTCGGTAAGTCGCCCAGGGTGCACTCAGACCAACCGACCAAAGCCTTGGGCAAGGAGCGTTTGGTAATCACCTGGGATATGACGGGCGGTGACAGCATCGTCCAGGAGATCTACACGCACGCCGCCGGTGGCCCCGTCACCTATGTCGCTCCGGGCCAGGAGTTCTGGGAGGACCCGTGGGCCACCGTGGGCGGGTGGCTCACCATCACGGGTGACCTAGCCACTCCGCTGATAGAGCTGGGGGTGGATGAAGCCGCCGTCGCTCATCTGGTGAAGAGGGCCGAGCCGGTCAAGAAGGCTGAGCTGGTCAAGAAGGCTGAGCCGGTCAAGAAGGGGGAGATGGTCAAGGAGGCTGAGCCGGTCAAGAAGGCTGAGCTAGTGAAGAAGGCTGAGTCGGTCAAGGAGGCCGATGCGGCTCCGGCGGCCGCCTCCGGTCCGGTCGCCCAGTCCTCCGGCATCGATGGGTCGTCCGGCCTCGGTGGGACGCTGATTGCGTCCGCAATACTGCTGATCGCGGGCATCATTGGAGCCGGCACATGGATGAGACGGCGACGGCCCGTGCCCCGGTGAGCCTGCGAGGAGGGTGGTGGACCGACCGCCTGAGATCGATCGGGAGTTGGCGGCGAGGGCACGCCACGGCGACCTCGCCGCTTATTCCCAGCTGGTGCGCCGCTACGAGCAGCTCGCCTTCCGGGTCGCCTGGTTGGTTTGCCGCTCGCCGGCCGAGGCAGAGGACGCTGCTCAGGAAGGCTTCATCAAGGCGTACCGAGCGCTGGGCCAGATGCGGGAAGGAGCCGAGTTCCGCCCCTGGCTATTGCAGATCGTGGCCAATCAGGCGCGCAACCGGGTGCGCTCGGCCAGCCGCCGGGCCCGCTATGAGTCGTTGGCGGCCGTCGACGCGGTCGGCGCGGTCCCGTCTCCCGAGGCGGCGGCCGTCGCCCACGACCAGCAGCAGCGGCTGCTCGCCGCGCTGGGGAGGTTGCCTGAGGGAGAGCGGATGATCGTGGCGTGTCGGTACCTGCTCGAGCTGACCGAGAGTGAGACTGCCGCCGTCGCCGGAGTGCCCCGGGGCACGGTCAAGTCGCGGCTGTCGCGCGCCATGGGACGCTTGAGGGAAGAGCTGGCGGAGGTGGAACGTGACTGAAGATCGCCTCGAGCTCGAGCTGAGCAACCTATCCGAGAGGGTGTTTCCCGAGTCGCCGTCGCTGGTCGACGGTGTGATGGCCGGGATCGCGATCGCGGAGCACCCCGAGCCCCGGCGCAGCTGGGTGGCCGCCGCCGCCGTGGCCGCCGTCATCGTCGCTGCGGTGCTGGCATTTCCGGCGTCGCGCGAAGCCCTGGCTCGGCTGCTCGGGATCGGTGGCGTCACCATCGAGCACGTCACCGATTACGACCTGCCGGCCGTCCCCCCGACCGCGGAGCCGCTCGGCGAGGAGGTCGAGTTGGAGGATGTCTTGGGGCTGGTGGGTTTCGCTCCCCGGGTGCCCGAGGTCGCGCAACTCACGAACCCCGGTGTCTTCGTGCGCACCGACATCGCCGATGGCCTGGTCAGCCTGGTGTATCGCAACGAGGGGGAAACGGCCGGGCTCATCCTCACCCAATTCCGCACTGCCGGCGAGGTGGCGATCAAGCAGCTCGCCGGAAACGCCGACTTCCGGGAGGTCACCATCGCCGGTGGTCTACGTGGTTTCTGGATCGAGGGGACCCACCCGATAGCATTCTTCGGACCGGACGGCGAGGTGCGCCAAGACTCGGCCCGCCTCGTCGGTGACACCCTGGTGTGGCAGGACGGCGGGCTCACCTCCCGCATCGAATCCGCGTTGCCGCTGGCAGAGGTCGTTGAGATCGCCCGCTCGATCAGCTCGCAGTCCGGTTGACGGCCTGCGCTGCCCGTCTTCGCTCCGGTCCGAGGGCGCGACGGTGCGGGTCGATATGATCCTGGTTCTCAACGTGCGGGGTCGGCACGAGGAACGGGGTTGGAAGCGGTGAGACGGCGATGGGTGGTCGACGATGATCCCGCCGCCGGGGTCTTCCGCGAGGCCCACGATGGGTGATGACGTGGCGCAAAGAGCCACCATCGTTGGATGGCGCGGGCGCGTGGCGCGCTATCTGGTTGCCGTGCTCGCCGTGTACGTGCTCTTGGGGGCGGTTGTGATTGGCGCCTATGCCGTCAGCCAGTTCGCCGACACGATTCGAAAGCTCGGCTGGACCGAGACTTCGGGCGAGATCGTGGACGCCGTAACCCGCTCGTCCCTTATCACGGGTGACGCTGAGGGCTACGTGATCTGCCACTCGGGCAAAGAGGCATACGCCACGAAGGCAAGTGGATTTACGAGAGGTTTCCTCGACTCGCTGTTTCTCAACGATGACCGCTCCGATGAATTCGTCGTCTACGACGCGGTTCGTTTCTACGTCGATCCGAATCAGCCCAGATACGTCACCGCGGGAGAGAGCGACGTCTTCGCCGCAGGCCAGCCCGTGCCGAACGCCTCTTTCTCGTCTCCGGCTTTCATCGCAGTCCGCGCCGTACTGGCGTTCGTCGTGGCCGGCATCACGCTCGGAGCCGGGCGCTACCTGTGGCGGTGGAGCCGGCGGTTCGGGTGATCCTCACGTCCGGCAGATCGAGCTGGCGTTGGCGCTGAGGGGGCCGCCCAGCATGGCCGCGACGAGGCGGCCGGTTGCGGACCGGCCGCCTCGCGCTGTCTCAGTTCGTCACGGGCAGGCACCGACCGCCGGGTTGAAGTCGGCGAACAAGCCGGATGGATTGTCTTTCCAGATCCAGGCGTGGAGCACCCAGACCCCGAGGCTCTCGTTCTCGTGGAACGCCTCGCCGAACAGTTGCGGCGGGTTCGCCGGGTCGACTAGGTCACCGGGGACGATCCACTCGACGCCGACCAGTTTGAGCTTCCCGGCGACGATCTCGTAGACCAGCGACTCGGGAGCCAGTCGGTCGACGGTTGCATCGAGCGCTCCCAGGTTCACATAGTGCTGTCCCATGCCGCCAGCCTCGGAGTCGAAACAATCGAGGAACTCGACATAGCCGGCTTTCTCGGCCTGAGTAGTCGAGTGAAATCGAGCGGTGGCCGTGCGCACCTCGCGCAGGTCGTCGCGGGCGAAGGCCGCTCCGGCCGACATCACCAGTGCCATGGTGACAGCCGCTCCCAGAATCGCAGTTCTCTTCCGTGAGCGAGTCATCCTTCCACCACCTCGAAGATCTCGTCGGCGACCAGACCGTGCGCTTCTCGGTGCACAGCTGTCGCCGCCTCTGCGTCCGGCGCCTCTACCAGGCAGAAGACCTTGCCGGCTTTGGCGTCGACCCAGTAGCTGCGGTACGTGACGCCGTAGCGGTCCTGGATCGCCATGTCGGCCTCGTGAGCGCCCGCGACGTCGTCGGCGGTGGCACCTTCGGGTAGTTGATGGTGAACATCCATATACAAGGGCATTTGAATACCTCCTCTGTTGGCGGCCCTTTCGATGTGCACCGTGCCTGAGGCTGGTTGTGCCGGCGTTGAACGGTGATTGGACGGCGGTTGAAGCCGATTTCGGTAGCGTTGACGAATGCAGATCAGCGTGCTCGGACCGCTCGAGGTCATCGACGGGTCGGCGCTCGAGGTCCGCCGGCCGATGGAGCGTGCCCTGTTGACGATCCTGGCGGCGCAAGTGGGCGAATCCGTCTCGACCGACCGCCTTGTTGACGGGCTGTGGGGCGAGGAGCCCCCCGCCTCGGCCAATCAGACGCTGCGGACCTACGTGCACCATCTCCGCTCGATCCTCCCCGAAAACACGATCGTCACCGATGGTTCTGGCTATCGGTTGGCGAGCGAGCCAGACGCTGTTGATGCCCACCGGTTTCCTTTGGCGGTGGCCGCGGCGCGTCGCCACCTTCCCGACGATCCGGAGATCGCCGATCGACTACTGACCAGGGCGTTGGAGCTGTGGCGGGGCACGCCGTTTGCCGACGCCGAACGCGCCGAGTGGTTGCGACCGACCCGGACTCGTCTCGAGGCCCTTCGCCTCCAAGCGACGGTCGACTCGTTGGATGCCCGGCTCCGGCTGGGTCATCACGACGAGGTGGTTCCCGACCTCCGATCGTTGGTGGAGGAACATCCGCTGCGGGAGGACCTCTGGGGCTTGCTCATGCTCGCCCTTTACCGCGCCGGACGCCAGGCCGAGGCGCTGCGAGCCTTCACAGCCGCCCGCTATCGGCTCGCCGAAGAGCTCGGTATCGACCCGGGACCGGATCTGCGCGCCCTCGAAGGGCGGATCCTCGCCCAGGATACGAGTCTGCTCGTAGACCCTGCGCCGGCCCCCGAACCCGTCGATATTGCTGGTACCGCCCAGCCGGCGCCTCCGCCGGCCGAGGAGCGTCGACTGGTCACGTTCGTCGTGGGCGAGCTGATCGGGATTGACGAGCTGCAGGCCCACGTTGGGCCCGAAACGGCCGCCCTCGTTGTCGCCGAGGCTGCCGGCGCCATGGCTGCCGCCCTCGAGCTGCTGGGCGGGACCACTGTGGCATCGGATCATGCAGCGATGATCGCGTCGTTCGGGATCCCGGTGGCGCGCGACGACGACGCCTATCGCGCCATCCGGGCAGGTCTGACCATCCGCTCCGAGATCGCCGACCAGAGCGGCGACATCGAACGATCGTGGGGAGGCCCTGGCCTGCAAGCCCGAGTGGCCGTCGTGTCCCGGCCGGTGACGGTGCCTCTCGTAGATGCAGACCGGCTGAGCGCGGTCGGGGCATCACTGCGGGAGGTGGCCGCCGCGGCCGACGGCGGCGAGGTCGTCGTGGACGACCACACCCGCCGTCAGTTGGAGGATCTGTTCTCGTGGCATCCGGAGCCGGTGCCGATCGGCCGGGAAGAGCGAGCGTGGCGAGTCATGGCGACGAAGGGCGCTACCGACAAGGCAAGGATGGCGCCCCGCCTGCGATCACCGTTCGTCGGCCGCGATGCAGAGTTGGTCGCGGCGGCGGCCGCCGTCGAGGCGCTGGACCGCGGGCTGGGCGGCGTCCTGATCGTGCGTGGTGACGCCGGGGTCGGCAAGACCCGCCTCTTAGATGAGTTGCGCTCGGCGACGGGGGAGGCGACCACGTGGCTCATCGGCCACTGCGCCTCCTACGCCGAAGCGATGCCGTATTGGCCGTTCCGCGACCTGCTACGTAGTTGGCTCGATCTGGGCGTCGACGACACCGAGTTGAAGGCTCGGGTAGCGCTGCATGCTCGTCTCGAGCACGCTGTCGCCACACCCGAGCGGCTCTATCCGTATCTGGCCGGCATGCTCGGTGTGACCCTCGAGGCCCCCTTTGCGGGACGGCTCGAGGTGTCGCCGGAAGCGCTGCAATACCGGACCTTCGAGGTTGTCGGCGAGTTGTTCGCGGCGCTTGCCGGGCACATCCCTCTCGTCGTGGTGATCGAAGACATCCACTGGGCGGATCCCACTTCGGTTCAGTTGGTCGAACGGTTGCTCGACCTCACCGACCGGACCGCCACCCTCCTGGTGCTCACGACCCGGCCTGACCCCGACCACCCGTCGTACCGGCTCGGCGAGCTGGCACGGCGCGACTTCCCCCATCGACTGACCGAGCTGACGCTCACGACTCTGGCTGGACCCGACCAGCAGGCGATGCTCGACGCGATGATCGGTACGGGGACGCTGCCGGCGACCACCGGCCGCCGGCTGCTCGACCTCGCCGAAGGCAACCCGTTCTATCTGGAAGAGCTGGTGGGATCCCTCGTCGACGACGGCGCCCTCGTGGCGGCCGACGGCCGGTGGGTGTTCGACCACGAGGTTCCCCTAGCGGTCCCCGAGACGGTAGAGAAGGTGGTTCAGGCTCGGATCGACCGGCTCGATCACGATGCCCACGAACTGGTGACGTCGGCCGCCGCGCTGGGACGGAGCTTTGGGTTGCCGCTGCTTCAAGGTGTCCTCGGGGACTCGAGCGGTGTTCTCGACGCCATCCAGCGGCTCCTTCGGCTCGACCTGCTCGTCGAGGCCCGCCGCTGGCCCCACGCCGAGTACCTCTTCAAGCACGTCCTCATCCAGGAGGCGGCGTACCGCACGCTGACTGAGCCCCGGCGCGCCGACCTCCACCGCCGCGCCGCCGCCTGGCTGGAACATCGGCACGCCGACAACGTGGACGAGGTAGCCGGTCTGCTCGCCAATCACTGGGCGGCATCCGGCGATGACGACCGGGCCGCCGAGGCGCTGCTGCGGGCCGGCGATGTCGCCAGGCGAGAACACGCCCTCGACGAGGCCGTCGACCACTATCGGACGCTGCTGCCGATCTTGGAACGACGCGGCGACCGCGGTGCCACGGTCCTGGTCTTGTTGAAGCTCGCCCATGCGCTCCACACGTCGCTGCGGTTCGCCGAGGCCAACGATGTGTACCGGCGAGCGTTCGACCTGTGGGAATACGAAGCCAGCCCGCCTGCTGACGCAGTGCTGCGCTTCGCGACTCCACCGCTGTACCGGCCGGTCGATCCCGTCCGGTCGTATGTGCTGACGGACATGCAGCTACAGATGGCGCTGTTCGATCGTCTGGTGGAGCGCTGGCCGGATGACACCCTCGTCCCGTCGCTGGCGGAACGCTGGGAGGTGTCCGCCGATGGGCTGCGGTATCGGTTCACCCTGCGCGCGGGGCTGGCCTGGTCCGACGGGCATCCCCTCACCGCCGCCGACGCCGCCTTCGGCGTGCTTCGCAACCTGGATCCCGACGCACCCGGCATCTCGGTGGCGATGCTCTATGTCATCGAAGGTGCTCGCGACCACGTGCTCGGTATCACGCACGACCTAACAGCAGTCGGCGTCGAGGCGATCGATGACCGGACGGTCGAGTTCCGTCTCAACGCTCCGGCGCCTTACTTCCTTTCCATGCTGAACCGGCCGGATTGCGGACCCCAACCGCGGCACGCCATCGAAGCCCACGGCAGGGCGTGGCACGAATCGGACCGCGCCGTCGTCAGCGGGCCTTTTCGTCGCATAGTGCACACCGACACGGAGATCGTCCTCGAGCGCCGCAACGACTACCAGGGCATGAGATTCGGCAACGTGGGGCGGGTGGAGTGGTCGCAGGGGCCGTTTTCCCAGGCCCTCGAGGAGTACGTGTCCGGCCGACGCGACCTGCTGTGGATCGGTGGCGCGTGGGAGGATCGGGACCTGCGCCGTTTCCCATCCGACCACGTCTGGCATGAGCCGCCGGCGGGCTTGTGGTACCTGTTGTTCGATAGCGCCAATCCGACAGTGGCGGATGTGCGGATGCGGAAAGCGCTAGCCCACGCCATCGATCGGGAGGCGCTGGCCAGCGCTTTGGGATTCGACGAGACCGTTGCCACGGGTGGCATCGTGCCCCCGCCGCTCGCCGGGCATACCCCCGACATCGCCTTGTCGTTCGACCCTGAGCTCGCCCGGGCGCTGCTGGCCGAGGCCGAGGCTCCGGGCCCGCTGCGGGCCGCCACCGTGGAGCGGTTCGGCCCGCAGGTGAGGGCAGTTGTTGCTATGTGGCGAGAGCATCTCGACCTAGACGTCGAGCTGGACCTCGTCGATCGCTCTCGGATCCTCGGCTTGCCGTTAGAAGGTCACGAGTACGGTGTGCTCCCATCCACGTGGTATCCGGGCTACACCGATCCGGAGTACTTCCTGCGGCTGCTGCTCGCCTCCGACGCCATGGACAACTTCGGGCGATGGAATCATCCGCCCTACGACGACCTGATTCGCCGCGCCGCCGCTGAACGAGACGAGCGGGCTCGATTGGAGTTGTTCCATGCAGCCGACCGAATGGCGGTCGCCGAGCAGGTAGCAGTCATTCCGCTGAGCTACGCGTGGAACACCTCGGTCCGGGCTCCGCACGTTCACGGCTGGTGGGAGTTCGGCAAGTCGTGGTCGAGTTTCGCTGACCTAACCGTCGATCAGCCCGGCTGAGCTGGCTCTGGAGATGCGTCGTGCCAGCTCGCTAGGTGCGTTTGCCGGTGCGGCGAATGCGGATGCGATTGGCGACGAAATCGGCCGGTGGCTGGTAGGTGCCCTCCTGGATGGCGGCGTCGAGTTGACCTGCCACGGAGGTATCCCCAGCGGAACCGTCGTAGCTCCCCCCAACGAAGCTACGTGGACACCAGGCCTCGCGATCGAGGGCACCGGCGTCTACATCGCCTACGGGTTCGAGTTCAGTGCGATTCTCATACCCGACGAGGGAGACCCGGTGGACCTGGGGACGGAGGTGTTCATGAAGAAAGCACCGAAGAACACCAAGTCCCACCTACATGGCGTGTGCACGTTCAGCGGCGAGGAGCGGGTAGAGAACGATCCCGATTTCGGCACCGGTGTAATCCAGTTCTCGGCCCGGGCTCACGTCTTCTGGACCGGCTGAGCCCAAGAAGCCGTTGAGCCCAGAAGCCGTTGAGCCCAGAAGCCGGTGAGCCCAGAAGCCGTTGAGCCCAGAAGCCGTT
>JBFIXI010000055.1:0-27060 GCA_041605955.1 Acidimicrobiia bacterium | reverse complement strand
TCGACGCCGAACAGCTCAGGGCCCTGGTGCCAGATCTCGGCGGCACCGGCGCCGCCGTCCCTGCCGATGGGGATCGTCACGATCGAGCCTTGCTCGGTGACGCCCACATACAGCATCCGCTTGTGAGCTTCGATGCCGTTGGCTCCGATCGGGAACCCGGGAACTAAGTCTCCGGTGCCCTTCAACAACGGCGAGTCCAGGAACACCTCTATCGAACCACCGCGGGGCACGACCCAGATCAGACCGAACAGCGAGTCTGTGATGTAGAGGTTGCCCCGCAGATCGATCGTCACGTCGTTGGGAAGGCCGGCTCCGCCGGTGCCGGGGACGCGCTGCGCCTCCCCGGTCTTGCGATGGAACTTCCACACGCCGTTGACATCGGGATTGACCGAGCCCACTCCGGCATAGACGTTGCCGTTCCTGTCTACCGTCATCCCCAGGATGCCGAAGTCGCCGTCCACCAGGCCGTCGATCTGGCCGAAGAGCTCAGGTTCGCCATCGCCGCGAGGGATCTTCCACAGCTGACCCAGCGGCGAATACGGGTAGAAGACATTGCCCTTCTTGTCCACCGTCACACCCTCAGGCAGCTCACCGGCGGCAAAGCTGAAAGATTCCAGGGTCTCGACGTGACCGCTGCCGACGGCGGCGCCGGGTACCAATGCCACGATCGTCGACGCGATGAGCGCCACCGCCAGTAAGAGCCCGCTACGACGAGATTGCGCCATCTCCACTCCTCCCTTCCGGGCCGGCGCCTACTCGGCCGGCACATACCCACTACGGAGCGTAACGATCCGGGCGGTGATCTGCCTAGCGGTGACCGGAAGCGGATTACAGATCCAGCCCGCTCAACCGGCGGAGTCGGGTGCGGGTGATGAACGAGATCTCACGAGTTATCTCGCCGGCGGCCAGCCGGTTGGGCGACTCGACGACTACACATCCGCCGCGGTAGACGACCGTGCGCCTCTTGACACGATCGGTGAGCTGCTCGTACCCGGTGGCCCCTGCAGGGACGTCGTCTGCTACCTCCTGGCCGACGGGTTCGCACTCGGGCACCAGCTCGACGAGGACGTCTCCGACGTGCCCTCCATCAAGGGACAGCTCGGCGCTGCCCGTCTCGATCTCGGCTCGTTCCAGGACCCAACCCTCGGGTAGGGCCTGCAAGCATGGAATCAGCTCGGCAGTGGGAACGGCCTGCGCCATCAAGATCAACATGCCCCGACTCGTGGTGTCACAGATCGGCGGCGGGCCGACCCGCACATCACCCACCTCGATCCCACATGCGGAGACGACCAGTGCCATCGCGAGCCACCAGCGGAGCGGGAGCTTCACAGCAGCTCGCGGGCGATCTCGTTGTTGAGCAGGATCAAGCGAATCAGGATCACCCCACCTGCCAGGGCCGACAACAGTGCCCAGATGCGTCGCGGCGTCCAACGCTGAATCCCAATGGGAGGTCGCGGTGGCGCCAATCCCCGGTTCTCCGCCAGGACGTCGCGACCGCCCTCCTTGATTGCGTTGCGTAACTCACGCGGAATCGTCACTCCTCTGGCCACGGCGAACGCCTCGCCGATGTCCTCCGCGGTGAAGATCTCGCCGGCAATGCGATGCACCTCGGCGGCCGGATAGCGCAGCGAGAGGGTGAGAATCATGTTGGCGAGGTCGGCTGCCTCTCTCCATGCTGTGGGTCGTATCTCGCCGAAGGCATGATCGATCAGATAGATCGTCTGGTCGGCGACCAGTAGATTGGCCGGCTTGATGTCACGGTGTGCCAGCCCGGCATCCCACATGGCAGCCACCGCGTGCAGCGCCGCCCGCACCGTCGCTTCATCGATGTCGGCTTTGCTGAGCTCTTCGGCGCCGTCGATGAATTCGGTCACGATCAGGTACTCACGACCGGCCGTGATCTCGAGTACCCCGTACGGCTGGGCAACCGGTACGCCCGCCTCCTGCATGAGGCGCATCATGTGGTCCTCGTGCTCCGCGAGCTGACGCACCGTCCGGTAGGGGGCCTCGTCCTCGAGGGCACCGTACAACAGCGAGCGGCCCAGCTTGTACCAGCGATCCGAGCGCAAATGGTTCTGGGCATATAGCTTGGCGAAAACGTGCCCACCGGAAGCCAGGTGGACGCGCAACGGCGTCGAACCCCCGGAGCCTTCCGCGCCGAACAGCTCGATGTTGACGGCTTCCAGCCCGAGCTGATCGCGCGAGGCGTTCAAGATCGCCTCCCGCCGCCGCCCGGTGAGATCCAGATGCGCCGTCTTCTTGAGCGAGTAGGAGACGGGGTAGACCGCATCAGGCACCGCGAAGCGAAACGCCAGCACCGGCAGCGCCACCCCGATGATCACGGCACCGATGCCGTCGGTCACTCGATCTACGCCGAGGTAGATCCGCGCCAGCCCGACGAGCACGATCAGAACCGTCGCTACTTGCAGGGTGCGGTGCCTGCGCCGCCCCGGCACAACGAGGGCGAAGATCATCGAAACGACCGTGACGATGAAGGCGACGTAGGGCAGCGAGGGGAAAGTGAAGCCGGCCCAATCGGTCAGGATGTCGATGCCGTCGGGCCGCACCCGGGCCATCCGCCACGTCAGCCCGGCGGCGATCGTTTCGGCGCCGAGCACCGCAACGACAAACACGCCGAGGTGACGCCACCGTTTGACAAACGCCAGCACAGCTATCGTCCCCCAGCGCAGCACGCTCAAGAACCAGTCCTCAGTGAGCGCGTGCAGTACCTTGGCAACCTCGACCAGAGCATCCGTCCTGGCGGCAACGAACCAATCCAGCATCGTCCGATCGAGGTCGTCCCACCAGGCTCCGGAAGCCAGGAAGTGGGTCGACGTCGACATCAAGCCCAGCAGGATGAGCACCATCGCCACCGTCAGGATCAGCCACACCTTGCCCCATCCCGCCAGCGTCTCCCGGGGCAACGGCGACGGCTCGCCAGAAGGCCGTCGCCTCCGGCCCACCCGTGGCGGCGCCAGGTGCACCCGCCGCGACTGAGGAGTCTGCGAATCGCTCACGTCGCATCCCTGCCGATTGCTGTGCCCCTGGTTATATCACGGTATGTCGCTGAAGCGGCGCGACCACAGGCTCCGGATCGCCGATCTCACTGTCGGGATTGCGGCAGGTCGAGTTCTTGGGCTCGGCTCAGCCAGCGGGCAACATCCCTGGGAGTGATCAGGCCGACCACTTTCGCGTCGTCGAGAACGAGCACGCGTTGCGACTCGGCTGTCTCGAGCTTGTCGATCACGTGATCCATGCGATCGTGGGCGCCCACGGTGCACTCGGCAGACAGCGGCTCCATGACGTCGCGGACCGTCCGCGTCGTCCACTCGTCGCCGGGCACCTTGCGAATCGCCCGCAGGGTGAGGATGCCGATGGTGCGCTGGTCGTCTTGCACGGGGAACGCGTTGTAGTCGTAACGCAGGAAGTACTCGTCGACCGCGCGCTCCAACGTCGTATCGGCCGCGATGTCGACCAGTTGGCGGGTCGTCACATCGATGGCTTCGACACCGCTGAGCAAGCGACGCATCCGCAACTGGCTGTACGAGACCTGGGCCGTTTGATTGAGAAACCACCCGATTGCGGCCAACCACAGTCCGCCGACGAAACCCCCTACCAGAACCTGGAGGAGGCCGAAGCTGATCAGGAGGTATCCGAAGAACTGACCGGCCTGGGAGGCGATGCGGGTGGCCCGCAATATGTCGCCCGTCCGCTCCCACACGATTGCCCGCAGCAGTCGGCCTCCATCGAGCGGAAACCCCGGCACGAGGTTGAACACCGCAAGGATCAGGTTGAGCCAGCCAAGCCGGCCGACGGCGTATGCCAGCTCCTCTGGAAGGGTGCTGCCCGTGAGCTCAACGGTCCCCCACAGCAGGGCGGCGACCGCGGCACTGGTTAGCGGGCCCACGCCGGCGGTGACGAACTCGTCGCGGGGTCGTTGCGCCTCGAGCTTGGCATGCGTCGCCCCGCCGAACAGGAACAGAGTGATGCCACGCACTTCGATGCCCCGCGACCGGGCGACGATGGCGTGAGCGAGCTCGTGGAGCAGCACCGACGCGAAGAACACGACGGCCATCGCCGCGCCGAGCCCAGCCAGCGCAGCGGACGAGGACTCGGCGAACTCCTGTTCCAGCAGGAGGTAGAAGCTGTAGCCCACCAGGAAGAAGATGAACGTCCAGGTCGGATCGATCCGGATCTCGATGCCGGCGACCCGACCGACTCGCCAACCTTCGAGGCTCATCACGTGAGAATCCAACCTTGCACTACCGCAGGCTCGCACCGCACTGCGATCCGATGCAAACCGGCCCGCTTCTCCCCTGGGTGACCGCACGTCCTCCCTACGGGCGACGCACCCGACCAAGAGCCCATAAGCTCCCCCCTGAAGGAGGTGGCACCAACCTGGATGTGCTCGATTGGGGAGTCCCGGTTGTCGAGTGGCTGCAGCAGTTCAGCCCCTCACTCGACGGGGTGGCCCGGGCGGTGTCGGCTCTCGGCACCAACGAGGTCCTGGTTCCTGCGATGCTCCTCGTGTACTGGCTGCTCGACCCGCCGGCGGGTCGGCGGACTCTTCTCTTGTTCTTTGCCTCCGTCGCCGCCAACGTGTTGCTCAAGGACTTGTTCGACCGGCCGCGGCCATCCACCATCCACCCGAGCATCGAGGCGTTGTCCGCTGCCGACCCGCCGGCGTTTCCCTCCGGGCATGTGCAAAACGTCGTCGTGGTGGGAGGCGGTCTGGCCATCTCGACTGATCGTCGTCGGTGGCTGTGGCTCGTCGCCGTGGGCGGGTTGTTCGTCGGAGCCTCCCGCATGTACCTCGGGGTGCATCTGCCACCTGAGGTCCTCGGCGGGGCACTGGTCGGGGTCGCCTTGACTTGGGCGGCGACACAGTGGGGAGGGGACGTCGAGCGGGCCTGGTTCGGGGCACCGCGGTGGTTGCAGTATGCGGCTCCGAGCGCGCTCGCCGGCGGTGCGCTGTGGTGGCGATGGGATTCCGGAGGCGCTATGGCGGCCGGCATGTTGTTCGGGCTGAGCATCGGTTTCGTAGTCGAGCACCATTACGTTCAGATGGCCGTCACCGGGAGCCGTCGCCAACGAGCCGGGCGAGCCATCCTCGGCCTAGGCGTGATGGCCGCCGCTCTCTACGGATTTCAGGCGCTTTTCCACGGACTCATGCCCGTGCTCGCCTGGCGATTCGTCCGGTACGCCCTCGTCGGCGTGCTCGCCGCGGGTGGGCTGCCGTGGGTGTTCGTGCGCTCCGGCCTCGCCTCCCGCCGCACAGGAGCCGGCGTGCCCCAGTGAGCCGCGTTACCCCGATGAGCAGGTGGAGCCGGCGCCGTCAGCACCCGTAGCTGGCGCCGGCCGACATATAGGTCACGCGAGTGCCGGCTGCGTCGGGAGGGCCGTCCAGAATCACCAGCATCCTGCTGTCGATGTCAGCGGACGGATCGTTCAACCACACGAACCATGGAGGCATGCATTCGTCCTCGCCGGTTGGAATCGTCACCTGGTCGCCGTGGACGGCCGTCAAGTCGGCAAACGTGTCACCGAGCCCGATGCCGCGGCTGGTGCGCAACGACGTGACGACGCCGCTCCAATGACTCCAACCGACGAGGTGCTCGACGCCATCATCGCGGTAGAAGTCGTGCGGACTGAACAACAGCGTCAGCGCCAGATCGTCCCAAGAGACCGCGTGATACATGTCAAAGCCATCGCGGCTGGGGGGACCTATCTCCACCTCGAGCAGGCTCAAAACGTCCTCGGTCGGCGTGCCAAACGAAACCAGGCCCAGCGTGTCGCCCCGCAGCACCAGCAACATCTCCTTGACGATCGGATCGGTGTGGGTCGACACGGTCGACTCCCACAGGCTGGCGGTAGCGCCCGGCATCCCCAGGTACGCAACGCCACCATCGGCAGCTACGACGGCAACGTCGGACGTCGTCCCCACGCCGCTGATGACGATGGTGGCGCCGTCGTCGTCGATGAAGCGAGCTTGGCCTGACGGGTCATCATCCGGGGCGACGGGCGCCAGCTCGGTGCGTTGGCTGACCACGCCCGAGGCTCGGTCCACCATCATCACCTCGACGGGCAGGATCTGGCGGGGGCCCCCGTCTGCCCACCCGGTGGCGGACTGGACCCAAGAGATGCGTGATCCGTCGCTCGCCGCCGTTGCCAGCGCCCAGCCGGTGCAGTCCAGATCACCCGCGCATTCCGTGCCGGGGCCGAGAGTCAAGTCCGCGGCCACCAAGCTCGGCAGCCAGTTGTACTCGGCGTCTCCCCCGAGAACGGCCACCGGCACGAACCCGATCAGGGTGCCGTGGCTGTCGGCGTACGGATCGAACGCGACCGCTGCCAGATCACCGCCGAAACGGATCCGGGTCAGCGAGCTCTCATAGGAGCCGATCAGTCCGAGCATCCGGGTCTCGCCGCTCATCAGGTCGTAGAGGCACAACCACCCGAAGACCTGGTGCCACGCCTCGTCGCCGCCCGGCCCTCCGATCAACATGCGATACAGAACGTTGGGATGACCTCCGATCTCGACCACGTCCACCAGAGTGAGCTCAGCATCGTCGTGGCTGACGACGGCCGTCGCCGAGGCGCCCGGGCCCGCCAGATGCCAGATCGGCTCCGGGGCACCCTCCGCCCACTCGAAGACGTTGCGCCCCATGACGTCGTCCCACCGCAGCCCGGTGGGATGACGAACCTCTCGCTGGAAGACGACCCCGCCTTGCAGGTCGGGAACTGCCAGCGCCGCCGCTTCAATAGAGAACCGGATCTCAGGCTGCTCCCCAGACCCGATCACTCGGATCCCCGCTGCATCGGCCAACAGCAGCGGCGGCACAATGTGAGGTTGCTGAGTTGTGCTTACAGTCGTGGTGCTCGTCGTTGCGGTCGTAGTGGGTGGCGTCATCGATGACGTCGAGGGCGCCAGAGAGGTCGTCGTCGGCGTCGTCGATGGTGAACCTGAATCGGCCCCACCACATGCACTCAACACGAGCATCCCGGCCAACCCCAAAGTGACCAGGCGTCTCATGCCTTCTCCTCCGGGTCATGGGTCGCACCGGAAGCACCCGGCTGCCCGCGCCCAATCTGAGGATATTGGCCCGCCATCGCAGTCGGCAGAGGCGATGGTCATGATCCAATCGGCTGAATGGCGCCGGGCGGCTGCCTTCCCGGCGGCACCCGCCTCGGGTCTACACGATGCCGACAAACCGCCAGAGCGGAACGACCGCGGCGATCAGCAGCACGACTCCGACCAGATCCAGGACGAATCCTTTCTTGAGGATCTCGCGCACGGTAAACAGCTCCGTGCTGTAGGCCAGCATCGTCGGCGGCGTCCCGATGACCAGGGCAAAGTCGACCGAGGAAGCGATCGCCACCACCACGACGAGAAGGGTCGGCGTCACTCCGATGATGCCCGCCAGCGGGATGGCCAAGGGAATCAGCGTGGCGGCCGAGCCCGTGTTGGAGGCGACCGTCGTCAGCGCCAGCGAGACGGCGGCGACGGCGGCGACCCCTGCCAGCGGCGGCCAGGCCGCCACAGCACCGAGGCGAGTCACCACCCAGTCGGAAGTCCCGGTGAAGACCATGAAGCTGCCGAGCGCCAATCCGCCGCCGAACGTCAACAGCGTCGGCCACGAGATTCGACCCAGATCGACCGGTTCGATGAGGCCGAGGGCGAACAGCAGCACCGCTCCGGCGAGGGCAACGATGCCCGGCGCCTGCCCGTGCCATTGCTGAGTCAGCCAGCCGGCCAGCACGGCGCCGAACACCGCCAGCACCGTCCACTGCCGGCGACTCAGCGCTGGCGCAGCGGCCGCTTGGGCTTGGGCGCGGCTGCGGCTCTCGGCAAAGCGAGCCGGGTCCACCTGCACGCCGCTGACTCGCCACATGTACAACCCCAGCAGTGGCAGGAAGAGAACCACCATGGGGAGCCCGAACCAGAACCATCCGGCGAAACTGATCTCTCGGCCGGTCACGGTGTCGAGGAAATCGATGGCCAGCAGATTGGCGGGAGTCCCAATAGCGCTGCCAACACCGCCGATCGTGGCGGCGTAGGCGAGCCCGAGAACCATCGCCTTGCGGTAGCCGTGGTGCTCAATCGGCTCGGTCACCGCCAGCGCAATGGGCAGCAGCACGGCGACGGCGGCCGTGTTCGACATCCACATCGACATGAAGGCAGCAATGCCCAGCATGGCGGCGAACAGTCGAGCGGGGCTTCTGCCCGCCCGGGCCACCACTTCCACGGCGACCCGATGGTCGAGCTCCACCCGCTGCATCGCCTCAGCCATGAGGAACCCGGCGAAGAACAGCACGATGATCGGGTCGAAAAACGGTGCAAGGGCATCACCTGCAGCTGCTACTCCGGTGAAGGTGAGCACCACGGGGATTCCCAGAGCGGTGACGAAGATCGGCACCACCTCGGACACCCACAGGACGATCACGGCAAACAGCAAGCCGAGGACGACCCCGACGTCCACCGGGGGTCGGCGCACGGCGCGAAAGCCGACGGCCCCGCCGTAACCGGGATCGCGGCTGAGCACGGGCACCGTCTCGCCAGCCCCATCCGCCAGCACGATCGTCACGGCAATGTCACCTATCGAGATTGGCGGCCGCCCAACGGTCTCATCGACAACCGTCAAGACGACTTCGATCGGGCCGTTGACCCGCACCCCGTCCGCCAGGTCCGCCGTCACCGCCACCAGTCCCGACCGACCTTCCAACCTGACCGCCGCCGGCGACCCCACGTCCACGGCCCCATCTACGACGACGTCTCCGTGCACTGCAACTTCCAGCCGGCCCGGGCCCGACTCCCAGCGTCCCGGGGCCAGCGAGAACAGTGCCAGCGCCCCGCCGGCGGCCAACAACCCAATGAGGATGCGACGGGATCGTGACATCAGCGGAGTATGTCATCAGACGGCCGCGCCGAGGGGGACCAGACGCTATCGGTACGTCCCCCGGCGATGGCGGCCGGGCCGAGGCTACCGTACTCGTCCCTATGAGCCCCTTCCGCCCCCGGCCCATCTCGATGCGGCAGCGAATTGACGCCGCACCGCACGAGGTTTGGGCGGTCGTGGCGGCGCCCGGATATTTGGAGGAGTGCCACCCTTTCTGCCGGGCCAACCCTGTCGACGTCTGGCCGGGGCCCGGATCTCAGGACACGGTGGAGTATTACAACGGTCGGCAGGTGACGCGCCGGTTCACGACATGGCGGGAGGGCGAAGGGTACGACCTCGAAGCCCGCGACGCGACGGGGCCCGGCGCCACGGTCTCGTGGCGAATCTCTCCGCAGGGTTCCAGCTCTCTCCTGACGATCGAGCTGACGCCCCGCATGCTGGGCAGCCTGCCGTCCCCGCTGCGTTGGGTGCCTTACCTCGCCGTCGTGCGCCCATTGATGCGCCGCTACCTCGAGTCGGTGGGACGCGGGGTCGCCTGGCGAGTGACCACCGGAGAACCGGTACGCCGTAACCAGTTCGGCACCCACCCATGGTTCAGCCCCAAACCGCGACCCCCGCAGGCGCGCTAGACCAGATACCGCGTCATGCAGACGCTGTTGGGTCCGTAGTCGCCGAACGGCTCGCAGATCTGGAAGCCGGCCGAGGTGTAGAGAGCACGGGCGGGGCCGAAGGCGTCCATCGGACCGGTTTCCAGGCTGATCCGGCCATACCCCCCTTCCTGGGCCACCTGGACGAGGTGTTGGAGCAGGGCTCGGCCCACGCCGCGCTGGCGAACCGCGGCTGCGGTGTGCATCGACTTGATCTCGGCGTGACTCTCGTCGAGGTGACGCAGCGCCCCGACGCCCAGTAGCTGACCTTCGTACCGGACGCTGAAGTACGTGAGGCCATCGTTCAGGCGCCCGGCCTCATCGATCGCATGAACATCTTCGGGTGGGGTCACTGCCTTGGCGAACGCCAGGTGGGCATCGAGCAACGCCTGCACATCCGACGCCCTCGGGTCGTCACTTCCGATAGCGAAGTCGCCGATAGCGAAGTCGCCGATGTCGAAGTTGCCGGTGTCGAAGCCCATGGCTGCATTCTCGCAGGCGGAGGAAGCCCGCCCCCGCTCCGCGGCTCACATTCGCCGGCAGCCACCCGAATCGGCACCGCTGCAGTGACATTGGCCTCTGGTGAGGCCATCGCCGGCTCAGCAGAATGAGGGCCGGCGTAGGAACACGCCTTCACGGAGGGAGCCATGGAGAAGATCACAAAGTCACCGACCGACGTTGCCGACACGCTCGTCAAGAAGGGAGATAAGGGCCGGCGCGCCTCCAGCCGGGAACGGACGATGGTGATCGTCCTCGCCGAGCTGGTCGTGATCGTTGCCCTGATCGTTCTCTGGTCGATGCGGCGGGCCAAGCACTCCCCCAAGTGAGGGTGTCGACCCGTTCGCCGACGAGGAGCACCGCGTAGGTGCCGGCAGTCATCGAGGTTGAGCACCTCGAGAAGCGCTACGGCGAATTCGTCGCCGTCGACGATGTCAGCTTCTCCGTCGAGGACGGGGAGATTTTCGGGATTCTCGGCCCCAACGGTGCCGGCAAGACAACCACGGTCGAGTGTTTGCAGGGCTTGCGACGACCCGACGGCGGCGGGGCCACTGTGCTGGGCCTCGATCCGCGCCGGGAAGCCGATCGACTCCGCAAGCTAATTGGATCTCAGCTACAGGCTTCGGCGCTTCCCGAGCGGATGCGCGTCTGGGAGGCGCTGAAGCTGTTCACCTCGCGCCATACCGACGCACCGGATTGGGAGACGGTCCTCCACCGGTGGGGCCTCACTGCGAAGCGGAATGCTTCGTTTGGCAGCCTGTCCGGTGGCCAGCAGCAGCGACTGTTCGTGGCGTTGGCCGTAGCCCACAACCCCCGCCTGGTCTTTCTCGACGAGATGACAACCGGGCTCGACCCGATGTCGCGGCGGGTGACCTGGGACCTCGTCAGTCAGGTGCGCGACGCGGGTACCACCGTGGTGCTGGTAACCCACTTCATGGACGAGGCCGAGCAGTTGTGCGATCGCGTCGCCGTGATCGACAAGGGCCGCCTGGTTACCCTCGACACCACGGCCGGCCTCATCGCTCATTACGCCGAAACGGCTCAAGTCACCTTCTCCACCGACCTCGACGACGTCGGATTCCTGCTCGACGTCACGGGCGTGGAGAGCGTCGACCACCGCGGGCATCGGGTGATCATCGGCGGCACCGGTGCGCTCCTGGCCCGAGTAGCGGCGGCACTCGCCGCCCGCCAGGTGTTCCCTTTGGACCTCGAGGTGAAGCGAGCGAGCTTGGAGGACGTGTTCCTGTCGATCGTCGGCGAGGGGGCGTGATGGTGGGGCGTCTCCAGCTGGCGTGGGTCGAATTGAAGCTGTTCTTGCGCGAGCCGATGACCGTGGTCTTCTCGCTCCTGCTGCCGCTGATCATCCTGTTCGTGCTCGGTGGCGTGTTCGGCGACCAGCCGAGCGAGCCCGACGGTGAGGTCGCCTTCCGGGGAGTCGGCGCGATGAGCTATTACGTGCCGGCGTATCTGGCACTCGTAGTGGCCTCGGTCTGCGTGATCAGCATCCCGGCCCATTTGGCGGGCAACCGCGAGCAAGGGGTGTTGAAGCGGTTCCACGCCTCGGCGATTCCGGCGTGGGAGGTGGGCGGCGCCCAGGTGGCCGTGGCGCTGGTGCTCTCCCTGGTCAGCTCGGTAATCCTGCTGCTTGCCGCCACCCCCGTGTACGAGTTCTCGGCACCCGTGTCCTATCTGACCGTGGCCGGCGTGCTCGTCGTGCTCGTCCTCGGCTTCGCCGCCTTCGGGATCTTTCTCGGCGCGGTCCTGCCTACGGCGCGTGCTGCGCAAGCCGTTGGATTGCTTGTCTGGTTCATCATGTTGTTCCTCGGCGGGGCGGGTCCGCCTCCCGAAGTGCTCACCGGCGGAATGAGCACCATCGCCGAGCTGACCCCGTTGTGGCACGCCGTGATCATGATGCAGGGGGCGTGGCTCGGTCTCGACGCAGGTCTGTCCTGGCTGATCTTTGCCGGGATCGGGGTGCTCAGCGCCGCGCTGGGGATTCGCTTCTTCCGCTGGGAATGAGCTGACCTCGCATGGGTCCGGCTACCACGTGGCCTCGGCCGCCATCGCCAACGCTCCGTCCGGCGTCTCGGCCCACAACTCGGCTCCCTGGTCAATCGAACGTCCCTTGATATCGAACGGGGAGGTGTCGAACAGCGGCGCCTCGGCTCGGAATGAGAAGCTATGCAGACCACCGCCGGCGGTGGCGACGGCCAAGTCGGCCAGCAGCGTTGCGATCAGCGGCCCGTGCACTATCAGCCCCGGATATCCCTCGACCTCCGTGACGTAGGTGCGGTCGTAATGGATGCGGTGACCGTTGAACGTGAGCGCCGAGTAGCGGAAGAGCTGCACGGTGGAAGTCACGACGGTTCGAGCCCACTCCGCCGCGCCCGGCGGCCGCGGCGCAGCGCGAGGTACGTCATCCGGCTTGGGATCCTCGCGAAAGACGAGGTCTTGCTCCTCGGTCATCCGCAGAGAGCCATCGACGGCGATGTCGTGCTGCAGCCTCACGAAGCACAGCGGCCCGCTGCGCCCCGCTTTCATCTCGACTCCGGTCACCGTCGTGGTCTTGGTGGCGCGCTCCCCAAGGACCAATGGGCTATTCCACCTGAGGCGCCCCCCGGCCCACATCCGGCGCGGCAGCGCCACCGGCGGCAGCAAGCCTCCCTTGGCGGCATGACCGTCCCGGCCCAGCTCGCTGATGCGGGCTGAAGTGAGGAAGTAGATCCAGTGCCACAAGGGCGGCAGGGCGTCGCCTGCCTGGAGAGTCGCCGGCCGGTCCAGGGTCTGCTGCATGAGCCGGGCCCACTGCGGGTCGAGCAGATCGTCGACCGTCTCGACACGTCCCACCCACCGTCGCAGCACGGCCAGATCATTCGTCGCCGCCACGGGTGTCATCGGAGGTTCGTCTCCAGCGTTGCGTCCTCCGTCGCACGCTAGTGCGCTTCCCCGGCACCAACCGGGTCAGCTCTCGTCGATGGCATCCAGCCACTCGGACCAGTAGAACCTCCACTCGGCGACGTCGTCGAGGGTGGGAAGCCGCTCGTGGCTGATGACTACCTTCGTCCTGCCGTCGCGACGGGGTTCGATCGCGATCTGGGCAGTGCCGGGGCCAATCGCCACCCGCGGTACCTTCGAGGTGGGCTTGGACCGTAGCTCTGTCTGCTTGCCCGGGAAGAGGTCGGCGCGTAGCTGATCATCGAGCAGCATCTTGCGGAGCACGTCACCGTTCACCGCGATCGTTCGCGACTTACCGGCCGTGAAGGTGCCGTCGGGCCGCTGATGCGGCAGCCTCCGTCCGGTGATGCGCTCGTAGCCGACGGTGACCGACTGCGCCCACCATCCGTCGACATCGAGATGATCCTGGAGATAGGCGGCGATTGCGCTGTGGCCATCCGCACGACCCGGCCAGGCGTCGATGAGGTCGCACCAGTCGTCCCAGCCTCTGCCGGTTGCGGCCCGCACCGCTTCATCGCTGGTCTCGGGTTCGGACACCCATGGACGGCGCCGCTCTCCTCCGGCCTTCTCGATCAGGGCGCGGCGGGCGGCCAGATACCGCTCCCCCGTCTTGGCCATGCGCGCCCGGATACGCCGCTTGAAGGATTCTTGTTGGGTCATCTCTACTGCTTTCCCGTGTCGCCACGCCCAACAACCCACGCTTGGCGGCATAGGCGGACACGCCAGTAGCTCCCAACCCTGTCGAGCACTCCGTGGTCCCCTTTGCCTTCTCGAACCAGTTGCGTGGGAACCGGGGCGAAGGTGAGGCGTGACAAGCCGCCTAGCGAAAAAGCTACCAGGTCGACGAGGTCGCAGGGAAAGAATGAGGGAGCCCTGGTGGGCTCCCTCATTCCTTCCCCCCGAAGCCGGGTGCTAGCGCTTGGCAGGCTTGGCTGCGCCAGTGCCCTTCGGTGTGGACTTGGCTGCAGGCTTGGCTGCGCCCATGCCGGATTTCGTAGCAGTCCGGGACTTCTGCGGTGATTTCTTCTGCGCCATCTCTTTCCTTTCGAGACTCGTGCGGCCTCATGCTGCATGGGCACTCGCCTGCCTGTCTGCGTCAAGCGCTGGCGCACTCGTGCCATTTGCGAAACGGCACCTCATTGTCGGGCACAGGTGGGTACGCTTCCGCGCAAATGGGCAGGGTTCGGGTGGCCATAACTGAGCGGGCAGTCGCCTTTCAGCGCGGGCTCGAGCCGGCCTGCACTCGGGCCGGCTTCACAGTCGATCATCCGGCCGACGTGATCGCGTGGTCGCAATCTGGTGGTGATCGAGTCGCAGTGATCACGCTGATGGACGCGGCGGCATGCGATCTGGTGGAAGCCGCCAGCGGCGCCGGTGCGTCCGTGGTGGCACTGCTGCCCGAGCCGAGCGCCCAGCAGTTCGCCCACGCCATCGGCCACGGCGCAGTCGCCGCCATCGACTGGGCTGCCGATCCCGAGGACATCGCTGCGGTGATTGCGGCCGCCGTCAATCGCCTATCGCTGCTGCCAACAGAAGTGGTGCGCGCGCTGACGCCGCGGCGATACGGCGGCCACGGTCCCCCGATCGACTCTATGGAAGCCGACTGGTTGCGCGCGCTGTCTCGAGGCCAGACGGTGGTAGAGCTGGCCGATGAGGCCGGCTACTCAGAGCGTTCCATGTTCCGCAGACTGCACGACCTCTACGAGAAGTTGGGCGTGCCAAACCGGGACGCCGCCGTCCGTGAGGCGGAGCGGTTGGGCCTGCTGGAGACCGGCGACGAGCCCCACCACCGCCCCGTCTCGCTGCTGTGATGATCACCCACACAGCGCGGGATACGGTTACCCCCGCCTCGTCATCAGCGCCTCCACCCGGTCGAGCGGCAACGCAGCAGCTACCCGCCCGTCACGGCCCGTCGTGGTCTCGGCAGCACACAGCGCGTTGAGGATCGCCTCTTCCGTGGCATCTGCGACGCCGTGAAACAGTGGATCCATATGACCGGGAGGCACCATCTCGAGCGGAAGCACGCGGTCGGTTTCCGGGACGTGGTTTCCGGTCGCAAACGCCAAGAAGATGTCGCCGCTGCCGTTGTGCCCGTAGCCGCCGACTCGGCCGAGGCCCACCGCGCAGCGCTTGGCGAGGCGGCCGCACTGCACCGGCAGCAACGGGGCGTTGGTCGCCACCACCACGATGATCGAGCCGCCGCCGGGCAGCGCCCCCCGCGGCGACGGCACTTCGTCGTAATCGATGAGCGTCCCCACCGGGACCCCGTCGATGCGGAGGTCGCGACGCGATCCATAGTTGGCTTGGACCAAGACGCCGACGGTAAAGGTCCCTGACGGAGTGTCGATCAGACGGGAGGCCGTGCCGATGCCGCCTTTGAATTCGTGGCAGATCATGCCGGTGCCACCCCCGACGGCGCCTTCGGCGACCGGTCCCGGGCCGGCCTCATCCAGCGCGTGCCGGGCGTCGTCCTCGCTCAGCGGGAACGCCTCGATGGTGTTGAGCCATCCGTCGTAGGTCTCGGCCACCACCGGGAGATGAAAGGCTTTGTCGACGCCCTTCTCCGCGGCCGCTTTCACCAGGAAGTCTCGCACCATGCCTACCTGATAGGTGTTCGTGATCCCAATTGGCGAACCGAGCAGACCGGATTCCTCGATCCACGGCAAGCCCGTCATTTCGCCGTTACCGCTGAAGTTGTGCCAGGCGGCGAACGCGTAATCGGTCCAGATCTCTCCGGCTCGAGGCACAATCATGGTGACGCCGCTGCGAACCACTACCGGGTCGTCGCTCATCAAGGTGGCATGCCCGACGTAGACATCGGGTACATCGGTGATGGCATTGTGCGGTCCGGGCGGCAGCTCGCCGATGGTCACCCCGAGATCTCGCAAGCGTCGTGACATTGGTTCCTCCTCGGTGCGGAAACTACCGCCTCAATCTCGGCGGGGTGGATCTGATCGGGTCCGATCTCGCCGGGCCGATCTCGTCAGGACTGGCAGCTCTGCCGTCTCGGCCACTGGCATTGCCCCAGCTCCTTGGTGTATGTTGGACGCACGGCGAATGAGATGAAGCCATGCGTTCATTGCTCATTGCTATTGCTGGGCTGACTGTTGCGCTGCTCGCCGTCGGTGCCGGGATAGCGATCGGGGCCCTTCCGGGCGCCGCTCTCATCATGACCGGGGCATTTCTGGGACCGATCACGCTGGGAATCGCCATCGCGCGGGCAACCAACCCCCGCGGCGTTCCGATCACTCGCCGCCGTCCACGCTTCCGTCGTCGCTCCGTCCCGCCGCTCGCCGACCCCTCGGCTTGGCGATCACGTTGTGGTGACTGCGGTGCCCGCAAACAGCTGCTCAATTCGATCTGGGTCTGCGCGCACTGCGACATCGGCTCGGCGATCTCACGGACCGGATAGCCACCAAGCTCGCCGGCGCGAGCCATGGCATGGCGGGGAGTGGCCACTCGGCGGTTCAGTTGTTCGCCGCCAGGACCGCGGTCTCGATCACGGCGACCCCGTGGAGCCCCTCAGTGAGCGTGGCGCGCGCCACGACCCTGCCATCCAACACGAAGACGGCTTGGCCGCTACCGCTGACCGCCACTACTGCGATGTCGTCGATGAAGGCAACGTGATGCGGCACCGGGCCGACCACGACGGCTGCGACCTCGCCACCGATGAACCCGGTCACCGTGTTCCCACCGTTGTCGGTCACCCATACGCTCCCGTCCGGGCCGATTGCGAAATGATGAGGCTCGATGACTCCAGCCGGAGCCACCGCAGTGTCGCCGGTGGCAGGATCGAAGATGTTGAGCTCGTCGGATCCCCAGTTGGAGAACCAGACGCGGCCCTCGCTATCGACGATGAGGTCGTGCGGCGACCGGCCGGTGGGAAACAGGTCGATGACGCCGCCGTTCACCCGAGCCAGTTCGTCGCGACCGATCATCGTTATCCAGACTCCGTCGTTACCCACACTGAGGTCGTGTGGTTCCCCGGGGAGATCGAGCGACTCCACTATCTCCAGAGTTGCCGGCGCAACGGTGAGCAACCGGCGCCCCGCCTCATCGGCCACATAGAGCACATCCCCAACGGGGTCGTACTTCACGTCGTGCGGCTCGACGCCTACCGCCACCGTGATCACCTCTCCGGTGGCGAAGTCGACTCGCGACATGGCGCCGGCGCCGGGATGCGTGGCGAACACCACCGAACCGACTGCCGCCAAATTGTGGGGACGCTCCCCTAGCTCCACCATCAGCGTCGGCTCGAGCGTGCACGGGTCGGAGTCGCATTGAGTGCGCGGGCCGATCGCGGTCAGGCGGCGGGCCCGCTCCTCAGCGACGACGGCATAGCTGGAGGTTGCCGGCGACGGCACCGCAGTCGAGGTGGTCGTGGCTGCCTCGTCGGTCGGCGACCGAGTGGTCGGGGCGGGTTCCGTAGTTGTGGGAGCAGTGCCGGTCGAAGCAGCGGTCGTGGACGTAACGGAGGTTGTGGAGCCACTACCGGCGCCGTCGCATGCAGCCAACGTCGCCGCCACAACTGAGAGGGCGACGAGGATCCAGCTGAGTGCCACGGGTCCACGCTGATCGGATCGCATCCCTCCCGCCCCTCAAGAGTCAGAGAACACTGCGATCTCGTGGGCACCGGTATTGCCGCCCGTCGATGTCGCTACATCGAATCTGATCGTTTGTGCAGTGAAGTCCACCGGGGCCAGCCCGACATCGAAGGGTCCGTAGGTGACACCGTCGACCGTCACGGTGAACGTCTCCGCGATGGCGGACCCGTCGGCCATCGAACGGGTTTCAAAGGCGACCGCCGTCACCACGACGGGACGACCGAGATCAATGGTGATGTAGGCATCGTCACCGTCCCCGCGCGACGACCACTCGGTCGCCGGGTCACCGTCGACTGCGTTGACGGCGGCGAAGGCGGCGGAGAATTCAGAGCTGACGTCGACGATCATGGCTCCCCGCGCCAAGTTCGCATCTTCGGTGGGGGCAGCATCACCCGGGGGCGTGCGGAACGTCATCAGGTCGCTCTGGTACAGCCGACCGTCAGACCCAACACCTTGGAGCCGATAGAAGTACTCCGTGTCAGGCGTCAACCCGGTGAGCACCGCGGAGTGATCGTCGTGACCTACCCCGCCCATGTCCTGGTCCGTGGCGAGATTACCGAGCGCCTCGGTCTCCCCGAAAGCCACCGCGCACACGGCATCGATGGAAGTCTCAACCGTCAGGGTGGCCGTTCGTCCGGATGCGGCGGGCGTCATCACCGCCTCGCCGACTGCAATCGCCGAGAAGTCGAGCGGCGCTTCCGAGGTGGTGGCGCCGCCGCCGCAGGCAGTGGCGAGCACCGCCAGCGCCGCAGCTACTGCAAGTTTGCGCCCTTCGAAGCGAGCCGCCATGCAACCAGTCTCGCACAAGGCGCGAGCCCATATCCCGGCTGGTTGCGCAGGTAGGCGGCCTCGACTGAGAGCATCGGTCCCGTTCGCCGCGCTGCCTCCAATCTGGCGATTCCCTGGCGCCTTTCTCCGGATGTGAGCGCGTCGGAATGAGCGGCTGCGCGAGGGACGTCTGGTAGTCACTGGAATGCCATTAATGTGGTCAACGAGCGGTTCAGTCCCGGCTCTCTTGTCTCGGGGACTAGACGCAGCAAAACCCCGAGCTCTGGAGAGGACTTTGGATTCAATGACGCACGTGGGCCTGCGCCCATCCATGGGCTTCGTGAGTACGTACCCACCGACATCGTGTGGCCTGGCGACCTTCACGGCCTCGTTGCGGGAGGCCATAGCCGCGAAACGGGGCTCCGACGCCGGCCTCGGGGTAGTCAGCCTCGTCGAAGCGCCGCGGCGTGATCGCCTCCCCGAGGTCGTCCATGAACATGTCAACGGGGATCGCGAGTCCCTCCGCCGCGCTCAGGCGGCGCTCAACAACTTCGATGTCGTGTCGGTCCAACACGAGTACGGGATATTCGGCCACGCCGATGGCCGTGAAGTGCTCGACCTGCTCGTCGGCCTCGATTCTCCGAAGGTCGTGACGCTGCATACGGTGCTCACCCGACCCAGCCTCAGCCAGAAGTCGGTCTTGGAGCAGCTAGCGGCGTTGACAGACCGGACGATCGTCATGAGCAAGACGGCGCATCGGCGACTACTCGATGGCTATCACATCGACCCGGCAAAGCTTCGAGTGGTCCCCCATGGCGCCCAACCCGGCATGAGTGGACACACGGTTGAGAGGGGCACCCGGCCGGTCGTCTTGACGTGGGGCCTCATCGGCCCCGGCAAGGGTCTGGAGATGGCGATTGATGCCGTCGCCAATTTGCGCGACCTGCATCCGGTTCCCCGGTACATCATCTTGGGCGCCACTCATCCCAAGGTGCGCGCTGCTCACGGGGACGCGTATCGCGATGGTTTGATCAGGCGGGCTCATGACCTCGGCCTGGAGGACGTGGTGGAGTTCGATGGCCGCTATCTCGATGTCGCCAGCCTCGCCGCCGAGATCCAGCAAGCCGATGTGGTGGTTCTGCCGTACGAATCCACCGAGCAGGTCACCTCTGGCGTCCTCGTCGAGGCGGTCGCCGCGGGCAAACCGGTGGTCGCCACCGCCTTCCCTCATGCCGTCGAGCTTCTGAGCAGCGGTGCCGGAGTAACCGTCCCCCATGATGATACGGCTGCGTTGACGACTGCCCTGCGCACGGTGCTGACGGATGACTCCCTCGCTGCCCGTATGTCGGCAGCCGCCGAAGTGGTGGGATCGACCTTGCACTGGCCCGTGGTCGCTCGCCGGTACGATGACATGGCGGCGGCCTTGGCAAGTCGTCGCAACCTCAAACGAGCTTCGCAACCTCAGGACACACTCAATGGATTTGCCTCGGTCAGCTGACACCTCTTTGGGCAGACTCGACATGAGCCTCAGGCGCGATCTGCCGGAGCCACGCTTCCTTCATCTCAGCAGGATGACCGACCATCGTGGCCTGTGGGAGCACTCGCGATACACGACGCCACGGTTCGAGCACGGTTACTGCACCGATGACAATGCGCGCGCGCTCATCGTGATCGCCCGCCAACCCGATCCATCTCCGCAGCTGATTGCAATGGCTCGCATCTATTTGAATTTCATCCGGGACGCGCAGCGGCCGGACGGTCACTTCATCAACCGCCGCAGCTCCTCCGGAGCTTGGTCCACACATGTGGGATCTGACGACTCCCAGGGACGAGCGTTGTGGGCGGCGGGGACCGCGGCTCGGCGCGGACCGGAGCCCTGGATGCGTTCGGCCGGCTTGCAGATCTTCGAGAAGTGCAACTTCCGTTCCCCCAGCCCGCGGGCCCATGCCTTTGCCATGCTGGGCGCCGGGGAAGTGTTGGAGGTCCTACCCGAACACGGACATGCGCAAGGCCTGCTCGAACAGGGCGTCAGCCGCCTCATCATGCGGAATGATCCGCACTGGCCCTGGCCGGAAGAGCGCCTCGCCTACGACAATGCGCGAATTCCGGAGGCGCTGCTGGTGGCCGGGTCGATCCTATCCAACGAAGCCTTGGTCGCCGCCGGCATCACGCTGCTCGAGTGGCTGGTTTCAGCAGAGGCGCCCCGAGGGCACTTCAGCTTCACCCCCGCCGGTGGCTGGACGCGCGGGGAGCCTCGGCCCGGCTTCGATCAGCAGCCGGTGGAGGCCGCGGCGATGGCCGACGCATGCATGCGGGCGTGGCACCTAACCGGAGATCAACGGTGGAGAGACTACGTCGGCCGGGTGGCGGAATGGTTCATCGGAGCCAATGATCGCCGGGCACTTCTCTATGACCCGCTCACCGGCGGTTGCGGTGACGGGTTGATGCCCGACGGCATCAACCAGAACCAAGGCGCCGAGTCGACCCTGGCCGCCCTCGCCGTGTTGCAGCACGCCGCCACCCTTCGCTGAGGTTCGCCGGCGCGACCGCGAGATTGGATGAAGGCCCGGCGCGCCCTCTAGGCTCATATTTCGCGACCCGGCAGCCGATACATGGCAGGGTCGGCAAGGCAGGCGACTCACCGAATGAACACCGTCCAGATCACCAGGCGCGAGCTGCGGCTCCTTCCCGATCCCCATCGGGTAATCGCCAAGCCGTTCATACCGGGCGAAGAGCCGTTTCTCGATGGGGCGTCCCGAGCCGATCTGATCATCAAGCGGGTTCTGGCGATGTCGGAAGGCGTGGCCGAAGAGACCTTGGCCGCCACCCGGCAGCAGTTCGCCGACCGCCACCCGGACCTGGAGAGCGTCCTCGAGCGTAGCTTCGGCGCGGTTGCCCACCACATCGAGAATCCGGACGAATTGTCGATGAGCCGACGACTGCTCATCGGGGCGTACTTCACCCACGAGTACTCCATCGAGGCGGCAGCTCTCAACAATCCCTCGATCGTCCCCGCCCCCGACCAATCCGGCTTGGCCGCTGGAGAACTCCGTTTCATCATGAGTCTGCGAGCTATCGGAGAGGGGCACATCTCATCGATCGAGTTTCGATCCGGGGTTGTCGCCGACGACGGAATCATCACCCTCGACAAACCGAGCCGCTACAGCATGACCGGTCACCTCACCCCACCGCTCTACAACAAGCGGGTCTTCTCCGCCAAGCTGGTGGAGATGGGCGTGTACAACGACATCACCGGCATGTGCCTGGAGGCGCTGCCCCCGGAGTTCACCTTCGAGCAGCTCAAGACCGCCATGGCGGATCTGGACCAGCAAGACGTCGACCGCACGCTCGCCTATCAAACCACTCGGATCATGCACTGGCTGGCCGCGTCCAACTACGAAACCACGTATCCATCCAAGTCTGAGATCTCGGAACGCGTGTTGTTCCCGGCGGGGCCCACAGAGAGCAATGGAATGGAGGACGCCCGCTTCGTCCGCTTCACCGACGAAGACAGCACTGTGCGCTATTACGCCACTTACACCGCCTATGACGGGCGCCAGATCCTTCCGCAGCTCATCGAGACCCATGACTTCGTCACGTTCCGGGTGTCCACTCTCAACGGCGAGGCAGCCCAGAACAAGGGGATCGCCCTGTTTCCGCGCAAGATCGACGGCCAATTCGCCGCCCTATCGCGCCAGGATCAGGAGAACAACCACCTCATGTTGTCGGACAACGTCCGTTTCTGGCACAAGTTTGAGAAGATTCAGATCCCGGAGCAGCCGTGGGAGCTCATCCAGCTGGGCAACTGCGGCTCACCGCTGGAAACCGAGGCCGGCTGGTTGGTTATCACTCACGGCGTTGGACCGATGCGGACATACAGCCTCGGAGCCATACTCCTCGACCCGGAGGACCCGTGTCGCGTCATCGGTCATCTCGACGAGCCCTTATTGACGCCCGCCGAGGGCGAGCGGGACGGGTATGTCCCCAACGTCGTCTACTCCTGCGGAAGCCTGATCCACGGCGATCTGCTGATCATCCCCTACGGCTTCTCCGACAGCGGCACCGGAATTGCCACCGCGTCTCTCGACGAGGTGCTCACTCGCCTCACCGAGAGCTGACCTCGTCACTACCGCGCTGCAGCATGGCGAGTCCGGTGCTCGGCCACCACGCGGTGATACACAGCCAGGTACTCGTCGACCATCCGAGCCACGTCGAACCGGCGCACAACCGAGTGACGCACTGCCCTCCGGTCGACAGCTGCCGCGGCGCGCACGGCGGCGACGGCTTCGCTGGCAGAACCCACCAGGAAACCGTTCTCCCCGTGGCGGATCAGCTCGGGCATCGAACCGCGGGCGGCTGCAATCACCGGCGTGCCGCACGCCATCGCCTCGACCACGCTGAACCCGAAAGGCTCATCGAAATCGATGAGATGCAGCAGGGCCCGGGCTCCCCCCAGCAGCTCGCTACGCTCCCCCGGTCCTACCGGGCCGAGGTAGCTGACTCGACGCCCGTCCACTCGTGGCTCCACCAACCGGTCGAAGTAATCCTCATCCTGGATGATGCCGGCGATCTTCAGCGGTAACTCCGCCTGGGCAGCTACCTCGATGGCGGGCAGGGTTCCCTTGTCGGGATGGATCCTCCCGAAGAAGAGCAGGTACTCACCCGGCGACGGATGAAGCGCGAACTCGTCCATGGCGATGCCGTGGTGGATGGTGGCGACATAGTCGAGCCGCTCATGCCGGTCGGCATCGCTGATTGCTACGTAGAAGCTCCGCTCGTTGTACTTCTCGAAGACTGGCACGATCGCCTCCGACGAGAAGCCGTGAATCGTCGTCACCACCGGCGTGTCGACGAGCGCGCTGTACGTGAGCGGCAGAAAGTCGAAGCTGTTGTGAATCACATCGAACTCGTCGGCCCGCTCGAAGACTGCCGCGATGTGCAAGCCCTCCCAGACCTTGGGGTCCAGCGACGGGTCCTCCGAGTAGCCGGTCGGGGCGGTGCCCACGAGCCGCGCCCCGGTGACTGAGTCGGCCGTCGCGAACAGAGTCACGTCGACGCCTCTGGCAACGAGCCCCTCGGTGAGCAGGGAGGCGAACTGCTCCCAGGGCCCATAGTGGCGCGGCGGCACCCGCCACGAGATCGGGGCCAGCATCGCCACCCGCAGCTGGCTGGAGACGACCGGCGAAGACGACATCGCCCGCGAGAGTAGTGAAGAGCGGAACGCGCTGAGTTAGGCCGACAGCCGGCGGGCGACGACGACGGGGCCTGCAGCCCACAACTGCAGGCCCCGTCGATTCGGCGCGAGCCGCGACGGCTCAGGCCCGCACCTCTTGGCGCATGAAGAGAACGTAGGCCGCCGCGAAGATCACCACCGTGGCCGCCACCAGTCCGACCAGCTGCGGCCACACGAGCAGCAGGCTCTGGCTGAGCGAGAGCTCGGATACGATGGCACGGTCGATCTGGTCGAGGGTGACGAACCCGAGGCTGCGGACCTCCGGGTTGAGCAGCGCAGTTGCGGTCTCTTCGTACAGCACAACCGGTGAGAGACGCGACAGGGTGATCTCATTCCGGGCGTTCGCCAGGGCCGTCGCCGGATCCGTCGGGTCGACCGGCGATAGCACGTCGGCCGCCAGCTGCGCGAAGAGAGCTCCGAAAAGCGCCAGCACCAGCCAGAGCCCGATTGCCACCATCGCCGACGTCGAAGCGCGCCGCAGCCACACCGAGCAGAGCGTGGCGAAGGCCAGCCACACGCCCACATAGACGATCGCGGCGGCGAGCCACACCACCAGACGGGTGACTTCGGCCACCGTCGGCACGATTCCCAGCAGGATGATGCCGAGGCCGGCCACGACCAGCGCCACGACCAGCATGATCAAGCCGACCACCGCAAGCGCGGCGACGAATTTGCCGTTGACCACGTCATCGCGATGGATGGGTTGCGAAACGAGCCGGGGCAGCGTCCCCTGAGCCCGCTCTCCGTTCACTGCATCGAAGGCGAGGGCGATACCCAGGATCGGGGCGAGAAAGCCCACGAACGTCAAGAACGAGAAGGGGACCGGATCCGCCTGAACGGTGAAGAGCCGGAGGAACATGCCGGACAGACCCGCAGTCGCCGGCGCCACGTCGCGCAGCGCCTGGGCGGCGGCATAGACACTGCTGACGGCCACAAGACCCAATAGGAACAACATGGCGACGAACCGGGCCGAGCGCAGGTGGTCGGCAAACTCCTTGCGGGCAACCACCGCCCATCCTGGACGCCGTCGGGTCCATTGGATTGGTCTCGACTCTGCGTGGGTTGTCATCACGCCACCTCACGAGAATCGGCGAAGTACCGATGGTAGATCTCGTCGAGATCCGATCCGAGATCACGCACCTCGCGCACGTCTATCCCGGCACGCACCAGCGCCGGAAGCACGTCAACGGCTCGTGCGGCCGGAACAGAGATCCGCCATCTGTCGGCGCCGACGAGACGCACATCCACCACACTGTCGTCGGCTTGGCCGGCCGCGAGCGCGGCATGTATTGGTTCGCGACCGCTGGCGGCGACTACCTCGAGAACGCTCCTGCCATCCGCCAGCGCCGCCGCTAGCTCGGCCGCGCTGCCTTCGGCGAGGACTCGGCCGTCCACGAATATGGCCATCCGGTCGCACAGCTGCTGCACCTGATGAAGCATGTGGCTGGTCAACAGCACGGCTCGGCCGTCTTCGCGCGCCAGCCGGGCGATGAGCCCCTGTATCTCGAGGACGCCTTCGGGATCGATGCCGACCATCGGCTCGTCGAGGATCACGACCCGCGGATCCTTCACCAGGGCATCGGCGAGCCCGAGTCGCTGGCGCATGCCCCGCGAGTAACCGCCCACCGGTCGGTCTGCCGCAGCCGCCAACCCGACTTGGATCAGCAGATCGTCGATTCGAGCCTCGGCCATGTCAGGCGGCAGCTCGTTGAGCTGCGCCGTGTAGCGCAGGTTTTGACGTCCGGTGAGCTGCTCGTAGAAGCCGACGGTGTCGGGCAGGTAGCCCACCTGGCGTTTCACCGCCAGCGGATTCCGGCTCGGATCGAGACCGCAGACTTCTATGGTGCCGGTATCCGGCTCGCTGAGGCCGAGCAGCATCAGGACGCTGGTCGTCTTGCCTGCCCCGTTCGGCCCGAGCAGACCAAACACCTCTCCGGCCCGCACCGTCAGATCGATACCGTCGACGGCGGTCGTGGAGCCGTACCGCTTGGCGAGGCCGCGACTCTCGACAAGGACTTCAGGACCGTTCGTCATCGCTCACCTCCGGCCGAAGCGGCGGAAGACCGCAGCGAGGGCGCTCAGCGCTACCGCAATCACGCCCACCCCTACAAGCCCCCAGATGCCAGAGGTCTTCACGGTGGCCCGCAGCTCGACGGAATCGCTCGTCTCGGCCACGGTGGTCCGCAGCGTGAGCCGGTAATCGCCGGCAATCGCCTCACCAGAAGGCGTGATGGTGGCGGTCACCTCGGCCGACGCACCCGGCTCGATCCGATCGAGCGACTCGGGGGCGAAGGTGACCTCCCAGCCACGCGGCGGTGTAGCCGACAGAGAGACGTCGGTGAGGGGTGCGGTGCCCTCATTGACCACCACTAGCGGGAGCTCGGTCGCCTGGCCGGCCTCCACGTCCAGGTTGAGCCGCTCATCCGGAGTCACCAGCGCCAACTCGTAGTTGCCGGTGATCTCGACCGTCAGCTCGGTGGCTGCCGTCTCGCCACCACCGGCCGCCCGCACGAGCACGGAGTAGGTTCCGGCCGGCGTGAAGTCGGGCGGATCGACTTCCACGGTGACCCGCTCAGAACTTCCCGCAGCCACGGTCACGCTCGAGGCGCGGGTCTGACCCGAAGGTCGCGCCGTGACCTGCCAACCGGAGGGACCCTCGCCCTGGAGTCCAAACTGCACTTCCTCCGGGGTTTCGTTGGTCAACTCGAGATTGAACGAGAACTCGACGTCGGACGGACCCCGCAATGCCGGAAACTCCGCATCCAGGCTCACCCCTCCGCCAACCGTTTGGGCAACCATCAGGTCGAGGACCAATCGGTCGGTGGAGACCTCGCCAGCGGCGACCACCGTGACCTGGTATTTGCCCTCGGTGGCGGACTCGGGCACGTCCACTTCGAGCTTGAGGTTGTGGCTCAGCCCAGCGTCGACCATGACGCGATCGACAACGAAGCCACCGCCACGGATATCGGCGCTCCAGCCGTCGGGCAGATCGGCCACCTCCAGCTCGACGACCTCTCCTCGCGGAGCGGTGACGTCGAGGGTGAACGACGCCGTCTCCCCCGGCTCAACGGCCACACCGATATACGGCGTCACCAGATTCACCCGAGTAGGGGCGACGACCTCCGGGGACTCCTGAGCGGTGGTCGGTACCGCCATTGCGATCATCAACAATCCGACGAGCGGCAACGCCAAGCTCGTCCGTGCTAGCCATCTACGCATGAAAGCCTCCTTTGGATCTATTGGGTTTCACTCTTTGCGGCCCGGCTAGCTGCCGCCACGAGACCTGGCGTGACAGCGGCGAGCGCGGACAACTCGAAACTCGGGACGTGGTATCGGGAAGAAGCTTGCTAACAGCCACGGGCGGCTCCGTCCCCTCAGGCGGGTAGCCCCTGTATCGCGGCGACGGCCTGCAAAAAGTGGCGCATGCCGGAGTCGACAATCGCCCCGACGCTGCGGCGCAC
>JBFIXI010000054.1:0-27143 GCA_041605955.1 Acidimicrobiia bacterium | reverse complement strand
GTCTCAATCCGAGTGTCGACGGCGGAACGACGAGCGATCATCAACACTCGAATCGCTTCCACGTTGCCATCCCGGCTCTTGGGTGACCCGGTAGCGGTTCCCGACAAGGCCGCTCGAGCCGCCGCCACCGCATCGACCGGATCAGATTTGCCTTGCCGATGTCGGGCTTGGCGGTTGGGACGATCAACCTCTACGACACTGATGCCGGCCCGGGTCAGATAGCGGGCGAGGCCGACACCATAAGAGCCGGTGCCTTCCACTCCCACCAGAGTGAGCTCACCTTGTGACCGCAACCAACCCAACAACCGGCGATACCCGGCTCGGGTGGTCGGGAACGCTTCGACGCCCAACACCCCACCCACGTGGTTCACGGCCGCAGCCACATGCACATCAACATGAGTGTCAACACCACCAATCACCGCCTCGGGGTTGGTTCCTACGATGGTCATTGCCATCCCTCCTTCACTAGACGGACAGGGGTGGCACGCACTTGCCGGGAAGGTGGACCAGAGATTCACCCGGACCTGGTTTCAGCAGGACCGGAACGGGTCTCCCACCCGACCGGTGAGTGCCGTTCCCAGGGCCAGCCGGCGGGTCATTCGAAAGACAACCCTGTGGTGTCAGCCGGTTCGCGAGCCAGACCAAACCCCAGGAACTAACCAACCGTAGAACCAAGCAGAGGATGACCGCCATCGTCCACGATCAGCGCACCAACCCATCCTCCCTGCCGGTTCTCGGACGCTTGCTGACCGTCCCCTCCGGCTCACCGAGCGCGTTATGGGTGGCGGGTGTCAGTTGAGCCTCAACACTTCGCTCACCGGCATCTACGTGGGCTAGCCCAGGTGGTCCGCTCGTTGGTTTGGTAGCCACATTCCCTTGAGGCCCTAGAGGGACACGTTCGAATCGCCCGTGCACCGGTGGTGCCCTAAGTGTAGGGTTGGAGGTCAGCGGGGAAGGCCGGTGTTCGCTCACGAAGGAGGGGTAGGGATGCAAGCGACTATTTCACGGTCCCGCCTGGGAGTATCGGTGCTGTTGGTGGTGATGCTGGTGGGCGGGTTGCTGCTCTGGACCAACCTGCCGGCGGAGGCGGCTAAGCCGCAGCCGCTGGATCACTTCCGCTGCTACCGGGTACTCCAGGCAGAGCCGCCATCCGCAGGTGCCGTCGTGGTGCTCCAGGACCAGTTCGACATCGCAGCGGGCGCTACGCCCGAAGCATTGGTACGCAATCCGGAGTGGTTCTGCAACCCGACCGAGAAGCGACACAAGAACCGGCTGTTCGAGATCACCAACCCCGACGGCCATCTCAAGTTCTACAACATCGAGACCGAACCGGGCCCTGAGCGGACCATCAGGTACAAGAACCAGTTCGAAAAGGGGAAGGCGGTACTCGGACAAGCGCGTTGGCTTGCCGTGCCCACCCAGAAGGAGGGTCATCCGCCACCAGAGCGCCTCGACCACTTCAAGTGCTACCAAGTGCTTGACGCCGAGGCGGCCAACACCGTCGTGGGGCTGCAGGATCAGTGGCAGACCGAGCCGCAGGTCGAAGTGGGCGGGCCTGTGATGTTCTGCAACCCGACCCGGAAGATCCACCCCGACACCGGGGTTGCCGTTGGCGTGGGCAACGCCCTCGGTCACCTAATGTGCTATCGGACCGGAAGCGACCCGGGCCTTGTCTTCACTGTCTTGACGCACAACCAGTTCGGTGACGAGTTGTTGGTCGTCGGCGACGCAGACGTGCTGTGTGTTCCTACCCGGAAGGGCAAGAAGTTCTCGATCGCTCCGGCCGGGTAACCCGCTCGTGTGACGGGAAACCGGGTGGTTGCCGCTCGGCGGCAGCGGCACCTGTCGGCTCCGTCGGCGACAAGGAACGAGAAGGACCGATCACCCAATACGGGCGATATTGCGCACACGGCATAACCGCACAGAACGGCACCTCCGTGAGCGGGCTGTCAAACACTCACCGTAACAATCCTCATTCGGCCGCATTCGCTTTGTCTGCCGGACGCTGGGCGGGTTGGTGCCTGTGTTGGAGGCCTACCCTCTCGTGAGGATGGGCGTTTTGGAATGCGTCACTTGGTGGCGAGAACGACCGCGGCGAGGATGTAGATGGCGGCGGTTGCTCGGCGCAACGCGCGAGTGCGGCGTTCGGTGAGCTTGCTGGCGATACCGGTGGCGGCTGCTGTGTAGATGGTGTAGTCGGCTATCACCATCGGGGCTGAGATGAGGGCGAGCGTGGCGAACTGGGGTCCGGCTGGGCTGTTGGCGTCGACGAACTGTGGGAGGACGGCGGCGTACTGAAGGATTGCCTTGGGGTTGGTGAGGGACACGACCATGCCACGACGAAGGAGCTCGAACGTGCGGGGCTGGCTGTTGCTTCCAATCGAGACATCGAGAGGGCTGCTCGTTGATCTCCATTGCTTGATGCCGAGCCATCCAAGGTAGCCTGCGCCGGCGAACTTGAGCGTCTGGAACGCAGCATCTGATTGGGCGAAGACAGCTCCAACTCCAACAGCAGCGACGATGACGTGGACGAATGATGCGAGGCCGATACCGACGGGTGCAGCCATTGCCTCTCTGAGCCGGTGTGATAGCCCGGTTGCCATGCAGAAGGCCGCGTTGGGCCCTGGGCTGAGGCCAAGTACGAACCACAGTCCGGCGAAGGTAGCGAGGCGAGTTATGTCGATGCCGCCAAGCTAGGGATGGACGTTTCGGTGCGCGCCGAAACGTGCAGTGCCTATCGTGTTCCTATGCCCTCACGGTTGGCCAAGATTGGGGCCATTCTCGCTGATGAGACCCGCGCCGAGATCCTCACGGCGTTGATGGATGGACGCGGTAGGACGGGTGGCGAGCTTGCCCGGTTTGCTGGGGTGGCGCCCTCCACGGGCAGCGAGCACCTCTCCAAACTTCTAGACGCCGGGCTCGTGACAGTCGAGGCCCAGGGTCGGCATCGTTACTTCCGCATCGGCAGCGACGAAGTGGCCGCAATGCTCGAGAACCTTGGCGCGGCCGCACCCGTTGACGCGTTCCGATCACGTGCGCCCGCAGCGTTGACATACGCCCGCTCCTGCTACGACCACCTCGCAGGGGAACTTGCTGTTCTGATCTTCGACCAGCTCGTCAATGATGGCCACCTTGACCGCGTCGACGGGCACCTACAGCTGAGCGAATCAGGAACGGCTCTACTGGCAAGCACTGGCATAGACATCGAGGCTCTACGGCGCAGCAAACGACCGATCGTCCGAAGCTGCCTCGATTGGACCCAACGCCGGCACCACCTCGCCGGGGCAGCCGGAGCCGCCCTCCTAGGGATATCCCTGGAGCGACGGTGGGTGATTCGGGGAACCCAACCGAGATCGATCCGACTCACAAGCCAAGGCAGAACCGCTCTAGGCGAGCGCATGGGTCTCGCCCTTGAATAGCGCGGTGGGAGCGCAATCAGCTTCAGCCTCGACTAACGATCCTATCGGCCAGAACAAGTGCGGCGGGCATCTCCACCGACCTCGAAGCCACCCCCACGCAGCCGCACCGATCACCCAATACGGAGCCATATCGCACGTTTCGCCGACTGCCCTGGATCGGCACCTCGGCGTGCGGATACCTGAGATGCCGCTTCGGCTGAGCCGACGCCGCATCTGCCCTAACCGATTGGGCTCAGTGCAAAGGCTGGACCAATCGGCTGTCGTAGGTCCGGTGACGGTGGTGTGCTACTTCCCCGTCCAGAACACCCAGGCAATGCCGGTGAATTGGATGACCCCGGTCCCGAGGTCGGGATCGTCCACCGCTTCTTCACCAGTGAAGGTGCAAACACCGTGAAGGTGAGCCTTCGTGTTCTTGGGGGCGTTCTTCGAGAACACATCGGTCCCGAGATCCACCGGCTCTCCCTCATCGGGTATGAACGTGGCACTGAACTCGAATGCGTATGGGATGTACACGCCGGTGCTGGCAGTTGCCAGGCCGGGTGTCCACAGGGCGTCGTTGGCCGGAGCCACGATTGTGCCGCCTGGCACACCTCCCGTGCAGGTGACTTCCAACACCTCGCCCTTCATCGGATCTGCTCCGGCCGGAGCAGCGAGCACGGCAAGCATGCCGGCCACGAGCATCAACATCGTCAGCGTTCGTTTCACAAGACCCTCCTCGCTACCAACTCGCCGACGTGCACCACTAGCACGCCGCATCGCTCGGTACGTATCCCCTTCAGACGCCAGAACATGGCTCCCTCCCCGCAGAGCCTGTTAAGGAAAGCGTACCCGCGCCAAAGAGCGCCTTGCAGCCCGACGCGGGCTCTTCATCCAGCACTCCCCCAACGGCCCTCTTACCGAGAGCTGAGCTCCCGGCCCCGCTCGCTGACACGGTAACCGGCCCCGACGAACACGAAGTGACCGCAGCTTTCGGGATAGTTGGCGGCGACGTGATGGCCGATCATGCCACCAAGAGAGATGCGGAGGAAAAACGTCGACGCGGCCCTCGAGCTCGTCTCTGATGAGCTGTGCATAGTCGTCTGCCATGGCCTCGATCGTATGGTCGGGCGGCATGTCTTGCCGCCGGGTCACGTTCCACACCGAATAGCCGGTGGCGACATACGGACGAAACATCCTGCGGATCATCCACTCGAGCGTTCCCGAGGGAAGGCCGTTGCCCGGCCCTCCGGGTACGAACAGGAGCGACTTGGGACCACCGCCATACCGGGAATAGGCAATGCCGCCGTCGAACATGCCATGAACCGGCTTCGTGCTCACCAGTCACCTCTCATCCCGTGTCGAACGGACCGCTCACCGGGAACGACATCCGGCTCACTCGCGGCGGAGGCGCTCGCCACGATGGCGCGGCGCCGCAGGCTCAGGCCGGCGAAGACCGCTTCGGGACTCCAGCCGAGCTTGTCGATTCCCTGCTCGACTTCGAACTCGAGGTCCGGTTGCGGGCTGATCACCAGGCGGCCGCGAGTCGACTCGGAGGGCGCCATACCCTCCAGCTGCCGCCCCGATGTGCCCAGCCTCCGGGGTGGCCCTGCCAGCCAGAGATGGCGATCCGGGCTGAACTCAGCGGCCCACGACCGAGACATGGCCAGTCGGTGCACCTGGTGGGCGATGGGATGGTCGCCCAACATCAGCGTGGCTACCTTGCCGCCGCGACTGCGGTCGATCCCCGATCCGGCGACGGGTACCCGGTAGACCTCGCCATCCTCAGCCGCGTAGAACATCTCTTCCGAGCGCGGCGCCCGGACTCTCCATGATCGACGGCCATTGGCTTCTTCTCCAACGACCCCTCGATGTTCCGCCCGCATCGGAGGTGCGATCTAGAGGGCCAAGTATCCAACCTCAGCGATCGCCCGCGACTCGCGCTGGGAACTCGCGTCGATTTCCACTGCGCGGGCTGCGCTACCCTTGACGAAATAAGTCCGGAATATGACAATAGGACGCTCAAGTTATAAAGAGGCCAGACACTAAAACTGTGAAACAGACACTAGAGCTGTAAATACGTTCACCTGGAAAAACCCGAGAAGGAGTCGCATGGCACGCGCTGTAGGTATCGATCTAGGGACGACCAACTCGGTCGTAGCCATTCTCGAGGGCAACGACCCTCGCGTAATCGCCAATGCTGAGGGCCACCGCACCACGCCATCCGTCGTTGCTTTCGCCAAGGGCGGCGAGGTACTGGTCGGAGATCAGGCGAAACGGCAGGCCATTACGAACCCCGACCGCACGATTCGCTCGGTGAAGCGGCACATGGGGACCGACTGGTCGACGGAGATCGACGGCAAGAAGTACACCGCCCAAGAGATCTCGGCACGAATTCTGCAGAAGCTCAAACGCGACGCAGAGGCCTACCTAGGTGAGCCCGTCACCCAAGCCGTCATCACCGTGCCCGCCTATTTCGGGGACGCCCAACGCCAAGCGACGACCGAGGCCGGCCAGATCGCCGGCCTGGAGGTGCTGCGTATCGTCAACGAGCCGACTGCGGCGTCGCTGGCGTACGGCCTGGACAAAGGCGGCGACCAAACGATCCTCGTCTATGACTTGGGAGGCGGCACCTTCGACGTGTCGGTTCTCGAGATCGGCGAGGGCGTCTTCGAGGTCAAGGCCACTTCGGGCGACACGCAGCTGGGCGGCGACGACTGGGACGAGCGGATCATCGATTGGCTCGTCACCGAGTTCAAGAACGAGAACGGTGTCGACCTGAGCAAGGACGCCATGGCCCTCACCCGGCTCAAGGAAGCGGCCGAGAAGGCCAAGATCGACCTGTCGTCGGTCAACGAAACCGAGATCAATCTCCCGTTCATCACCGCCACCAACGAGGGGCCAATCCACCTCCTGAAGAAGCTGACCCGCGCCGAGTTCCAGCGCATGACCGAAGATCTGGTGGAGAAGACCCGGGCGCCCTTCCAGCAAGCCATCAAGGATGCCGGCCTCAAGGTGAGCGAGATCGATCAGATCATTCTGGTGGGTGGCTCGACCCGAATGCCGTCGATCCAGGAGCTGGTGAAGGACCTGGCAGGCAAGGACCCGCATCAGGGCGTCAACCCGGATGAGGTAGTTGCTCTGGGAGCGGCTATCCAGGCAGGAGTGCTCACCGGCGACGTCTCCGGGATCCTGCTGCTCGACGTCACGCCGCTGACCCTCGGAGTCGAGACCGAGGGCAGTGTCATGACGAAGATGATCGAGCGCAACACCACCATCCCGACCCGGCGCAGCGAGATCTTCACCACTGCTGCCGACAATCAGCCGGAGGTGGAGATCAACGTGCTGCAAGGCGAACGCGCCATGGCCTCGGACAACAAGTCACTGGGCCGCTTCAAGCTGCCGGGAATTGCTCCGGCGCCCCGCGGGATGCCCCAGATCGAGGTCACGTTCGACATCGACGCCAACGGCATCGTGTCGGTTTCTGCCAAGGACCTGGGTACCGGCGCCACACAGCAGGTGACGATCACCGGCGGAACCGCTCTCGACACCGACGAAATCCAGCGAATGATCGACGACGCCGAGGCGCACGCCAATGAGGATGCTGCCCGCCGGGAGCATGTGGACGCTCGCAACCAGGCAGACCATGCGGCCTACACCATCGACAAGCAGCTCACGGAGCACGGCGACAAGCTCAGTGACGAGGAGAAGGCCGACCTGGAGACCAAGATTGCCGATGTGCGCAAGCTGGTGGCCGATGACGCCGAGACGGAGACCCTCAAGAACGCAACCAATGATCTGATGACGGCCAGCCAGATCCTCGGGCAAAGGATCTACGAGGCCAGCCAGGCCGAGTCGGCCGCCGAGGGCGACGACGATGCAAGCGCCGCCAACGACGATGTCGTCGAGGCCGAGATAGTCGAGGACGAGGAGGGGAGCGACTCGTGATCGACGATCTCAACGGTGAGTCGCGCAACGGTGAGTCGCGTAACGGTGAGTCGACCGTCGCCGACGAGGGTGCCGGCGTGGAGTCGGCACCCATGTCGCTGACCGCCGCCGACCTCGGGCTAGACCTCCCGGAGGATCCTGAGGCCGCCCGCCAGGTGCTCTTGCAGGCGTTGGTCGAGGCTCGCAGCGAGGGCGGCGAGTACTTGGAGACGATGCAGCGGATCGCCGCCGAGTTCGAGAACTATCGGAGGCGAACCGAGCGCGATCGGCGCGAGCTGGTGGAGCGGGCCACGCAGCGGCTGCTCACCGACATATTGCCGACGCTCGACAACTTCGACGCGGCGCTCGCCTACGAGCCGCAGACCCCGGCCGAGGACAAGATCCTGGACGGGATGCGCAGCACCCGGGCGCAGCTGCTCGACCTGCTCGCGGCCGAGGGATTGCAGCCGGTTCCTACTGAAGGGGTGGCTTTCGACCCCGCGGTGCACGAGGCCGTGTCGGGACCAGTGAGTGAGGGCGAGGGCGACCTGATCGTCGCCAGCGAGCTGCGCCGCGGCTATACGCTCGGTGGGCGTGTGCTGCGAGCTGCGCTGGTATCTGTGGAGCACGGCGAGCCCACGATCACGGAGGGCGACGAGTAGTCGTGCGCAAGGAATGGCTGGAACGCGATTACTACGACATCCTCGGGGTGGAGAAGGTCGCGTCCGAAAAGGCCATCAAGAAGGCGTTCCGCAAGCTGGCACAGCAATACCACCCAGATGCCAATCCGGGTGATGCCACCGCGGAGGCCCGTTTCAAGGACATCAACGAAGCATATGACGTGGTGGGCGATCCGGAGACCCGCGCCGAGTACGACAAGGTGCGCGACATGGGGTATTTCGTTGGCGGGCCCGGGGGCGCCGGCGGCCAACCCCATGTCCGCGTGGAGGACCTATTCGGCGGCAGCCCGGGTGGCGGTGGATCTCCCTTCGACCTGTTCGGCGGCCTCGGCGACATCTTCGGACGCCAGACCGCCCCCCGCAGTGCCCCCGGGCGCGACCTGACCACCGAGGTGTCCCTGTCGTTCCACCAGGCGATCTCGGGAGTCACCCGGGAGATGTCCATCAACGGCGAGACCGTCAAGGTGAAGATCCCGCAAGGCGTTGCCGACGGCACCAAGATCCGCGTCAAGGGCAAAGGAGGGCCAGGGCGAGACGGCGGGTCCAACGGGGACCTCTACGTCATCGTCAACGTGGCGTCTCACCCGCTGTTCGAGCGATCTGGCAAACGCGATCTGCGGTTGACCGCGCCGATAGCTTTCGCCGAGGCTGCGCTGGGAGCGGACATCAAGGTGCCAACTCTCGACGGCTCGGTGAAGTTGCGGATTCCACCGGGGACCCCCCACGGCAAGACGTTCCGGGTGGCCGGCCGGGGCGTCACCGATGCGTCCGGAGCCACCGGGGATCTGCTGGTGACTGTCGAGGTGACCGTTCCGACAGACCTCACCGACGAACAACGGGCACTACTGGAGAAGTTCCGGGACAACGGGCCCGAGGAAAACCCGCGAGCTCACCTAGGAGTCTGATAATGGCGAAGAAGACGGAAGCGGTCTACATAATCTCGGTGGCTGCCGAGCTCGCCGGAGTGCATCCCCAGACGTTGCGCATCTACGAGCGCAAAGGCCTCATCGAGCCGTTCCGCACTCCCGGGGGCACTCGCCGCTACTCCGAGGAGGACCTGGAGAAGCTCAGCCTGATTCAGGAGCTGACGTCTGCCGGCGTCAACCTCGAAGGAGTCCGCCGCATCTTGCAGCTCCGCGCTGACAACAAGCGCCTGCGCAGCCAGGTCGATCGACTGCGGCGCTTGCTCAGCGAGGCCGAAGCCCGCTACGCGGGCGCTCCGTCGACATCCACGCCGCTGGGACCGGCCCGCCACCGCCGCAATCTGCCCGACATCCTGCGCGACCTGCCCCTCAACCGCTAGCCGCCCTTTCGGCGGTAACGGGGACCGTCGGTCCCCTACCTGCCTAAGCTCTCGAGCGGAGGCACTCCATGGATGCCAGCCAGAACGGCGTGCGCCGCAGATCCCTGTCGAGCGGCCTCCGGTGGGCTTTTGCCACCCGATCCGTGCGCTTCCCGATCCTGTTGCTCACCGGAGCCGGCATCGCCCTCCTGCTCACTCTCTACGTGCAGGCGAATTACATCGACTTGTGCGAGCGCTATGCCCTGTTCCCCAGCAACTGTGGGCCGGTTTCGCTGCGGACCGCCTACGCCACCGCGCTTGCCATCGCCGGGCTGTTGATGCTGGTGTTCGGCCCCGTCGTCAACGGCCTCTATCACCTAGTCCGCTATGGCCAGCCGTGGGAGACGAGCCGAGTCGAGACCGCCGTGTCGAACTTCCCGCTGCTGGCGGGGGTGCTCTACCTGGCAGCAGCCGCTGTGCTGGCATTCGCCTAGATCGGCCGCCGCCGGCGGGCGACGACGGGGAATCACTTCCACCGCTCTACTGTTGGACCTCGCGTCGGGTAGCAAAGGAGCAGCAGTGGCCAGAGCAGTGTGGAACGGAACGGTACTTGCCGAGAGCGACGATACCGTGATCGTGGAGGGCAACCATTACTTTCCGCTCGAAGCGGTCAACGAGGAGCACTTCACCCAGTCACCGTCCACCAGCCGCTGCCCATGGAAGGGAACTGCCGACTACTTCGACGTTGAGGTCGACGGGCAAACCAACCGCGGCGCCGCTTGGATCTACCGCGATCCCAAGCCGGCCGCCGCCGACATCAAGAATCGTGTGGCTTTTTGGCGAGGGGTCACCGTCGAACCGTAGAGCACCCAGGCGGCCATGCCGGCTGATCGCGATCACCGGGTCCGCCCAGCGCGACCTGCGGGCGCTACAGGACTACCGATTCCCCGTTGTTCAGCTGGACTACGAAGGCGACGACCAGGCTGTCGCGGCTCGGCCAGTCACCCAGTGTCGTCGCCGCTCGCATATTGGCCTCCGGGCGAAACATAGTCCACATGTCGCCGGGCTGGCCACGCACCAGCAGATTGAGGTTGGGCCGGGCGGCCAACGTCCGGTTCTCGTAGTCGAAGCCTTCCATCTCCACGACCGCGATGTCGAGCTCGTTGCAGCGTTCGATGATCGCGGCGGCGCTCCTTCGCGGATAGAAGCCCTCGCCGTCTTCGTTGCGGTAGACCGCCTCGTCGTCGAACTCGTCCGTGAGTAGCTCGATCACATCCGCGGCGGGCTCGCTTCCGTCTTGTGCGACCTGCACCCGGGTACGAAGCTCGGCGAGCTCCGCATCGCTGAACATGTCAGGCGACACGATCTGATCGGCCATCTCGAGGATCTGCTGCAGATCGCGCAGATCCAGATCGAACGGATCGCCCTCGGCGTCCAGGAAGAACTGCACGATCGGAGTTTCTTCGTCCCAAAACACGTAGCCGACGAACTCGTTCTCTCGCCACAGCTCGACGATGGGCTCTTCGAAGTCCTCGTGTTCCCTTTCGACCAGGCGCAGCGGAATCATCGGACGGGAGTGTAGGCGGGACGACTACGCGACAGACCCCGGGGCGCCGCCCCGGGGTCCTTGCCCACCAGAGATGGATGCGTGTTAGCTCCGCACGAGCGAGTCGCGGATCTGGGTCAGCAGGTCGACCTCGCTGGGGCCCGCCTCCTCGGCCGGCTCCTCATGCTTCGCCTTGTAGCCCTGATACGGCTTGACGACGAAGAAGTAGATGGCGAACGCCACCGACAGGAAAGTAACCAGGGCGGTAACGAACGTGCCGAACTGTATCTCGGCGTCGCCGACCGGGACAGCCCATAGGCCGTCGAAGTTCGGCTCGCCGAAGATGCCGGCGACGATCGGCATGATCAGATTCTCGACGAATGCGGTGACCAACGCGGCAAACGCCAGCGCCATCACCAATCCCACCGCTATCTCGACCAGGTTGCCGCCGACGGCGAACTCCTTGAAGTCTTTGAGCAGCTTTCTCACAGCCTTTTCCTCCTCCTGAGTGCCACTTGCCCTGTTAGGACACGCAGTGTCCCTGCGAGTTCCGGGTTTTGAGATCTCAGAACACCCAAGGGATGAAGCGACGGCTGACCTGCTGGACGTAATCCGCGTAGCCGAGGAAGGCTTCCGCCAGCAGTCCCTCCTCGTAACGGGACTTACCGTAGAACACGCCGGCGAGAACGAGGGTGAGACCGCCGGCGACGAGATTCAGGTCGAAGAGCGCAACTGCGGCCACCATCAGCAGGACACCCCCGTACATGGGATGGCGCACCAGGCCGTAGATCCCATCGCGCAGCAGCTTGGCTCCCGGAGCCGGTGCGGGATGTGCCGAGAGGTATTGGCGCATCTGAAATGCGGCGGCCAGCGCCATGGCTTGGCCAGCAACGAACAGCGCGACTGCCAGGATTGTGGGCACCGGCTGGGGAGACGCGCCGAAGAGCACGACGGCCAGGCCGATCAGGACGAGCACGACGAATTGCGCCAAGACCCACCGCGAGCCTGTGTTCACGGGGTGCAAGCTAGTACCAACGCCTCCCCACCCGTTACTCATCGGCTGAGGTGGGTAAGCGGTGGGTAAGACGCGGTCACGGCTTCACAGACTGAGTCAAACCTGATAGTATCACGCTCAGATTTCCTGGAACATTATCGCTCAGTTGACGTTGAACTGGACGTCTGAACTGAAGCAGCGCCGAACCTTCGGGGGAGCATTGGACATCAACAACTTCACGCAGAAATCGCAGCAAGCGATCCTGGCAGCCCGCGATGCCGCCGCCGGAAGACAGCACCAGCAGGTGCATCCGGCTCATCTGCTCGAGGCAATCCTCGGACAGACCGACACGATCGTCTACCCGTTGCTAGCCAAGCTCAACGCCAACCCGGCCGAGGTGCGCGCCGTCGCTACCAGCGAGCTCTCCTCGATTCCTCAGGTATACGGCGATGGCGGCGAGGTCGCTTTCTCCCCCGCCGTCATCGCACTGCTGGATGCCGCCGATGCCCAGAAGCGCAAGCTCAAAGACAGCTACGTATCGATCGAGCACATCCTGCTGGCACTTGCCGACTCCAAGGACGGTATCGGCAACGAGTTGCGGCGGCTCGGAGTTAGCCACGACGCCATCCTGGCGGCGCTTGCCGACGTGCGTGGCGCCCAACGGGTGACCTCGCAAAACCCCGAAGACACTTTGGCGCCCCTCGAGCAGTTCGGCCGTGATCTGGTCAAGCTCGCCGGTCAAGGCAAGCTTGATCCGGTGATCGGCCGGGACGAGGAGATCCGTCGGGTCATCCAGGTGCTGAGCCGCCGCACCAAGAACAACCCAGTTCTCATCGGCGAGCCCGGCGTCGGCAAAACTGCCATCGTCGAGGGCCTGGCGCAACGGATCGTCGACGGTGACGTGCCCGAAGGGCTCAAGAACAAGCGTCTCATCGCACTAGACCTGGCCGCCATGGTTGCCGGCGCCAAGTACCGCGGCGAGTTCGAGGAGAGGCTCAAGGCGACCCTGGACGAGATCAAGGCGTCCGAAGGCGGAATCATCACCTTCATCGACGAGATGCACACGATCGTCGGCGCCGGCGCCGCCGAAGGGGCTATGGACGCGTCCAACATGCTCAAACCGATGCTGGCGCGCGGCGAGCTCCGCATGATCGGCGCCACGACACTCGACGAGTTCCGCAAGCACATCGAAAAGGACGCCGCCCTCGAGCGACGCTTCCAGCCGGTGCTGGTGGATGCCCCCAGCGTCGACGACGCCGTAGGCATTCTGCGCGGCCTCAAGGATCGCTACGAGGTCCACCACGGAGTGCGCATCACCGACACTGCGCTGGTCGCCGCAGCGGTTCTATCCGACCGCTATATCACCGCCCGTCATCTCCCAGACAAGGCCATCGACGTCATCGACGAGGCGGCGTCGCGATTGCGTATCGAGATCGACTCGATGCCTGAGGAGATCGACGAGCTGATTCGCCGCCAGCGCCAGCTCGAGATCGAGAAGAACGCCCTGCAGAAAGAGACCGACGAGGCCTCGGCGCAACGACTGGCCGCCATCGAAGAAGAGCTGGCGAATCTCGGTGAGGAGCTCGACGGCCTGTCCGCCCACTGGCAACTAGAGAAGGATGCCATCGAGGCGATCCAGGCCACCAAGCTGCAGATCGAAGAGGCCCGGGCGGCCGCCGAGCAAGCAGAGCGCTCCGGCGATCTGCAGCGCGCCGCCGAGCTGCGCTACGGGACGCTTCCGGAGCTGGAGTCGACCCTGGCAGAGAGGCAGCAGGACCTCGAAGAGTTGCAGTCGACGGTGAAGATGCTCAAGGAAGAGGTCTCGGACGAGGACGTCGCCGAGGTGATCAGCCGCTGGACCGGGATTCCGGTGTCCCGCCTCATGGAGGGCGAGATCCAGAAGTTGATACGGCTCGAGAGCGTGCTTCACGAGCGCGTCATCGGACAGGACGCCGCAGTGGACGTGGTCGCCAACGCCATCCGCCGCAGCCGAGCCGGGTTGTCCGACCCGAACCGTCCCATCGGGTCGTTCATCTTCCTGGGGCCCACCGGGGTCGGCAAGACCGAGCTGGCCCGCACGTTGGCCGACTTCCTCTTCGACGACGAGCGGGCGATGGTGCGCATCGACATGTCGGAGTACATGGAGAAGCACAGTGTCAGCCGCTTGATCGGGGCGCCTCCGGGTTACGTCGGCTACGACGAGGGCGGCCAGCTCACTGAAGCGGTCCGCCGCCGTCCCTACAGCGTGGTCCTCCTCGACGAGGTCGAAAAAGCGCATCCGGACGTGTTCAACACACTGCTGCAGCTGCTCGATGATGGCCGGCTCACCGACGGGCAGGGCCGGACAGTGGACTTCACCAACACCGTGCTGATCATGACGTCGAACCTAGGTTCGGAGTTCATCGATCCCGAGCTGCCCCATGAGGTGGTGAAGGAGCGTGTCATGAAAGCGGTGCGGAGTCACTTCCGGCCGGAGTTCATCAACCGCGTCGACGACATCCTGGTCTTCGAGCGGCTCTCGCGCGACGACCTGCGCCAAATCGTGGGAATCCAATTCCGCACCCTGCAACGCCGTATGGCGGAGCGCCGCATCGCCCTCGTGCTCAGCGACGAAGCGGCCGACTGGCTCGCCGACAAGGGCTACGACCCCTCGTTCGGAGCCCGGCCTTTGAAGCGATTGCTGCAGAAGTCGATCGCCGACCCGTTGGCACTCCGGATCCTCGACGGGACGTTCGTCGAGGGAGACAACGTCAAGGTGATCGTCGAGAACGACGAGCTGGGCTTCGTGTCGGCGTAGGCAGCTCAGATCCTGCATGGCGGCGGCTCCATTGGCCGATGTCCTCGCATGCACGATCGATTTCGGGTCGTGATGGCCGACAGCGGTGTTGCCGAAGCATGGAAGATCGATCGGGCCGAAGGAGAAGTGGTTGGCGTCCAACGCCGGCACGGTCGGCGACGTGGACGGCGACAACGTTTCGTTGGCGGTTTCGATCGGGACGATCGTCAACAACGGGGACGGGACGTGGTCGTGGTCCTATCAGACGGACGGGACAACGGCGGACCAAACGGTCATCGTGACTGCCTCAGACGGCAACGGCGGGAGCGATTCGGCGACCTTCGAGTTGGTCGTGACCAACCTGCCACCCACCGGGGAGGCCGACGTCGCCTCACAGTCCGTGCAGTGCGGCGATGTCATCGCACCGGTGACAATCACGGGAACCGATGTCGCCGGGGACAGCCCGCTCGTGGCCGCCGTCGCCTGGAGTAGCGACGGCACGAACTTCGTGAACGGGCTCCCCACCGGGCTGACGCTGGCTGCCGACGGCTGCGCCACCGACGGCCAGGTCGAGTGCGGCTGGACCGTGGCCGGCATCGCCGGGGTGGCCGCAGGTGACTACGTGATCCGCATGTCCATTACGGACCCCCAGGGATCGTCGGTCGATGTCGATATTGCGCTATCCGTGCTCTTGGAGGACACCCGCGTTGCCTTCGACTCCGCAAACCCGGTTTCGGTGGAAGTCACCGAAGACGGCGGCGACGGTGAGGTCTTCTCGCTGAGCACTGCAGAACCACCGGAGGCCGACCCGGGATCGGTGACGTCGCCCGCAACAGCAGCTGCATCATGAAGTGCGGCTCGTCGCGGCTCAGTAGCTGATGGATTGCTCGCTCCCTCGCAGCGATATCGCGCCGTTCGAGGCTGCCGGGTCGTGGACCCGGGGCCGGCCGGCCGTTGTTCTGGTATCTGGTCCCCTTCGTGAGCTCCTCTCTTAGCTGGCGTTTGATCTCGGTCCAGCCGCCGTTGCCGCCCGGATCGACCTGGTGTTTCTTGATGGCCTTATTTTCGCCAGCGGCGCTGCGCACCCGAGGTGATCGGCACCAGGTCGACGACAACTTCGAGGTCCTCGCCGTCCCACAGGTCGCCCATGGCCGTCGCCAGACCGGTGAGCGGATCCGGATCGAGCGGCACGTCCCGCAGCGGCGCCACCGGATCGCGGGCCAGGACCAGCTCCGCCCGAGCCACACTCAGACGACGAGCGTCCGCACCCGCAATCAGGTCGCCTCCAGTAATGAGGTGGTTGGACGTGCACGGTCACCTTCGGCCCACGACGTGACGTCACGATCCTCAGGCTGATCGTGGCCGCCCCGTGGATCGGCCGCCACGTATACACCCTCGCCCCGGCGTCTGTGGACCTGGGGACAACGATCCACCCGAGGGGGGCATCGTCTCCAGGACCTTGTTCGTCGCCGTCGCTGAGCTCCCGCACCGGTGACGCATCCGGCTGCCGACCTCGAGAAGGCCCGCCATGCGAGCCGTTGGCTACGGCAACGTGACGATCGTTTCCGGTAGCGACCGACGGACCAATGAGGGCATCGACGACTTCATCGACGGGACGAGTTTCGACTTCCGGAAACCTTGCCTGCCGCAGTCCAGGAGCTGCTGCTTCGGGTACGACCATCGACGTAAGGAACTGCCCCTCCCGCACTGATCGAAACCGCAGGCGAATCGAGTTCGCATTCGGGTGATGCAGGAGACCAGACGCTCGCCGCACCCGACCCAGCTGCGCTGCAAAGCGGATCACCGCCTCAATAGTGGTCTCGAACGCCGGATCCGGAAGGAGCGCATATTCGAGCCGCCGCCGGCGGCCAAGCCTTCGTGACCGAGCCCGGACCAACGATACGCACAGCGAAATTGTCAACGCGGCTGCCGTCACAATGGCTGCTGATCGGCCGATCGTTGTCCACGGCAACGCGCTCAGGGCCTCGTTCAACGGGATCACCGCTTGTGTCCTCCGGACGTTCTTCTCTCTGTCGGCTGACATCGAGGACGCTGACACCTTCCACGACCATCAGCGTTGGGGGACGTGCATCCTCCCTGTAGGTACGACCAGCCCACCCGCACGCCGGCGGTAGGCAAGCGCCACGTGACAGTTCTGCGGCGCACGTACGCACGCCACCCGCAGCAGGTGCATAACACCCTTCCGAGAGGCGCAGTGCTAACCACGGGCCAGGACATGCCGGAGTTGGCGCGGCCGCGGGCAGCCGGAGGACTGTAATGTCGACGTGTCGCCACAGACGGGTCGGCCAGCACCTGACCTCGAGCTGCGCATACCAGAGCCGCAGCCACCGGCACGCTTACTCACCGCTTCGAAGGGGCTAGGCCACATGAAGATGTCACCGACCCTTACGCAAGATCGAACCGTTCCATACGCTGTGATGGTCAGCTGACACAGGTCCGATTGGACAGGCTCAGACGGCTCGGTCGGCAAGCACCACACGGGCTGGGCGGTCGCGTGCTCTAGCCGCTACCAGGGACTGTCGAGCATCATGACGCTGGGGGCGTCGCTGCCGGCTTTCTCCCAAGACTCTTGCATGCCAAAGTCGCACTCAAAGCGGATCACTGAGATCGTTACTGGCGAGCGCATCGGCCGCGTAACTCGGCGTCGAGGCACGCGACCGCTGGGCAATTGGCGGGAGCGCCCGTAGTAGAGATAGCGCACATCCCAACCAAACATGATGTTCGCCAGGGGCCACGACCCACCTGGTGCATAGGGCCGAAAGTGCTTCTTGTCCAGCGTCGTGTTGAGGAAGCTCATAGAGTCGACAGTTGACCCTGGATTCTCCTGGTCCTCGTCGTAGAGCAACATGGACATTTGACCGAAGGTATAGGTGCGGACATCCATTGGATGCAGGAAGTCCCGCAGCGGCGGCACCCAAACGCCCGGCCCTGCATCGAGCCAGTATCCATCGGCCCGTTCAACGAATGTCCTGCCCTGTTGCTCGATAAACTCCTCGACCGTACCGTCCCAAGCCGCTCCATGAAGCCAATCGCTGTCGTGAAATACCCAGACGGACCGGCTGCCAATCGAGCCCAGTTCGATATCGACGGTCGGGAAGGTCGTATCTCCCGGCTCAGGATCGAGGTGCGCAGCGAAGGCGACGTTACCCACGTGGTGATGGGTTGGTTGATGCGGGATTTCAGGAGCGTCGGGTAGCTGGGCACGCTGCGTCGTTTGGATGCCAGAGGTGGATTCCCTGCCACCTGGTACTGCCGAGGGGTCGGGTCCTTCGACCCGTCGCGTTCCGATAGGTTGAATCGGCATGATCTCGGCGTACTCGTTGAAGACGACGGGCAGGAACCCGTCGATTGGCGCCTCGTGGTGTCTGCTGTCCGGGCCCCACCTCCATGGTGTCCTTCCGCTATAGGCGCTGTAGGGATATTTCGGGCTCTTGTTGGCTGGCCAAACGCAACGCATCGACCAGTTCCATGCCCATTCACCAAAAGTGATGTCGGTACGGGGGTCTGAATCGCCGAACGTCTCGAAGTAGATAGCACGACACTTCAGCCGGCTAGGATCGTATCGATAGCCCAGATGTCCCAGCGGCCGGTCGTAGCGTGGCGTCAGTTGGTGAAGCGTTGGGTCTTGAAGTGATACCCCTTCGCTGATATGCATCTCCTCGGCGTCGAATCGCCCTGGGAGATAGCAGTCGAAGATGACCTTGGTCAAGGGCGTGTAGATGGTCCCGGTAATGGTGCCGCGGATCTTCAGCTCCAAGGCAAGCCGTAGCGCCTCCGGTTCGGAAAAGGCCTTGGCGAAGAAGGCAATCGCGGCGGCGACCGCAGTGACCGAGCCAGTGAACCCGCCGGCGCTTAGGGCTAGCAAGCCTGGCAAGGGTGCGTTGGGCGGCGTAGTGGCGGGTTTGTGGGCGTGGTAGCTGGCCTTGACCTTCTGGTAGATCCAGTCGGCGGCCTTGTTGGCGCCCTTACCCGTCTCTATGGCGGAACCGATGCTGTCCTTCAAGATCTTCAGGAACGGATCGCCGCTGGGTGTGGAGTCCTGGATGGCCGCGCCGACGCCTTCGCCGATGAAGTCCAAGTCAGCGGATCCCCTTTCGAACGGAGTGATCTCAACTTGCAGGCGGATGTTTCCGTTCTGAGACTCGAACTGGCTGTCATAGATTGGCTTCAGCCACTCGCTGCGCGGCGGGAAGCGAGGATCGTCGGTAAGGATTCGACCCTCGTCGGTTGTCAGGCCGGGGCCACTTGTGTCTTGGCCGGCGGGCAGATCTGTGGCCATGGGAAACAGCACGGAAGTCTGCGCCATCGTCCACCTGTTGGTGGCAAGCCGAGTAATCGGCAGGTGCGCTTCGCTCCACGTATGCGGGCTCGAGTCGTCGTCGAAGAAAGCACCCTTGAGGGGCACGTAGCCGCTCTTGGATCCCGGATCGCGTCCAAGCAGCCGCAAACGGACGTCAAGCCCCGTCGCCCCGTCCAAGCGAGGACCAGGCAGGACGTAGAGCCTCAGGTGACTGGTTTGTTCGTTGTAGTACACGAGGGCATTGAGGGCCATGTCAGCCGCCTCCTGGGGCGGCGGCGTGAATCGAGCTAGCAGATACCAGCCGTCCTCTTCGCGGGGCTCCCCGACCTCGACCCCTGCCCAGGTGTTCTGGCCTTGAATCCACCCCTGGGAGACGTTCTCCGGCGTCCCGTCGCTGTACCACGGATCATGATTCGGAGCGAGGCGAGTGTCGTAGTTGAGGTCGTCGCCGACGAGAACGACTTTGGGATCATCTGCCGACGCGAGCGGTCTCACCCCTTCGATGCGGAACCGCCGTTGTCGGCGCTCAGACGGGTCAGCCCAGCGCTCGGTCGAGGCTTTGAGGATCAGGTAAGCGCGAACGGGAAAGGCAGCCGGTAACGGACTTAACTCCACGACACTGGCGCGTAGCTCCACCTCCGAGGTGAACACCTTGCGCTGCCCGGTCTCGGGTACGTAGAAGACAACGTGGTCGCCACTCAGCCAGTTCAGTTCAAGTCCATCCCGTGCGGGCGACAGCTTGAACGTCGTGAACCCACTCATTGCGAAGGCCCACGAGTGGACGTAAGTAGGAGGTACCGGTCCCGGATCGATGACACTTGCGTATGGTCCTCCGAAGTCGGGATGGACCTCGAAGGGCAGGAGCGGCACGGGCATCAGGTCGGCGGCGATCTTGGGATCGATCCGCCCGTAGTCGGGGAAGGTGACAATCAGATCCTTCTCGCTCACAAGGCGCCACCAAACCGTGCCACGGGTGGATTATGACAGATCGATCTCGAGACAGACTCAGGTTCAGCGGATAGTCACCGCAAGACCGCGCTTCAACCCTGCCCTGCTGGCCCGCAAAGCTGCACACATACCAATACGCCCTTTCGTCATTTGTGAAGGACCGAGGCCGTTGCCCGCCGGGCGGCGGCGATCAAGTTCGCACCTGGAGCGCAGCAGTGAGTCGATAAGCTACGCTGTCGCCGCTCGACGCTACGAAGACGTGCAGGTTGCACCACTGGGCGTTTACCATCCTCGGCCGCGGGATCCGGACGTAGGCCGACCCGTTGGTTAGCGTGACGGGTTTGTCGAACTCGCGTCGCTTGACGATGTTTCCGTCGTTCTTGAAGCACTGGACGAAGCCGGCGACAAACACCTGGTCGACGCCCGCTGTCTTCACGATTCGAAGCCGCAGCCGTTCCGGGTAGTTGATAGTCGTACTCAAGCTCACATCACCATTGGCGCCGAAGCGGCCCGGGGTCACGTCGACCCAGGCCTTACCTTCGACTACCCAGGCCACCCCTGCCGTGGACGGCGCGGCGCTGGCGACCAGCATCATCACCAAGAGCGCGGCAAATAGCGCGAGGTTCCTCTTCATGATTCACCCTCCATTCACTCGCATTTCAAAACATACCGACTTTCGGCGGTGCGCGATCGGGGTCGCAAACACTCAACGTGACGATCGTCATCCTCGAGAAGCGCCCTATCTGCCGGATAGTGGCAGGGGTGGGTGCGCGATATCGCGCGGTGGGATGAGTCCTCTGTGCGGGGGGGCGGTAGTGGGTGCCTCGACCCGGAGGGCGGAGACCGGCCCAGCTAGGACCAGAGGGGGGCGCCACCTCATTGTGATCCCCGGCTAAAGGTTCCTGGCTCCGGCCCGCCGGACCGGAGCCCGTGTAGCGAGCATCAGCTCTGGCGATGCGCCCCTCTACCCGCTCGGCGACTCGCCGCCGGCGGGTCCCTTCTCCCCCTCCGGGGAGACATACCTTGCGAACCGTTCCGGTCACCCGCTTGGGTACACGAAGCAGCTGCGTCGTGAGAAGGAGCCGCGTCGCCGCTTGATCGCCACGGTGCTGATGAGGACGGCGGCCGGCATCCCGTTCTTGGTCACCACAACACGCTCGTGATGTGATTCCAGGCAATCGACGAACTCGGAAGACCGATCTCGGACTGTGCGCAACGACTCACTAGACATGGCCATAACTGGTGCCACACCAAGTCGGCCTTGGGAAGACCCACGCCGATCACCAAATCGAGGACGGCCGCTCATCCCACCGAGTGCCTGGGAATGGCACGTATGGGCGCGGTGTCCTCGCCGTGTAGGGTGGCAGTTCGGTCGAATCAAGTCGGGCCCCTGTCATTATGACGACCGACTCGCCCGATTCACCGCGCCACCGAACCAAACCGGTGGCCGGGGTTGACGACCTCGTCATCTGGGCCGCGGTCGCTCGCGGACTGGTTCGTTTCCAGCAAGACGATGTTGAGCACGGATGAATGCCTCAGTAGGCGCAGGGTCCGACGCCCGCACCTGCGCTGTGAGCGCACGCCAAGGCAACAGGACGCTCCGAGGTGCCGAAGCCGGGCTCGGTGAACCGTTCTCCGCTCCACACGTCGTCCCACTCCCGAGGCAAGACTGAGGCGCCATTGCCGCCTCCGGGGACGGTGAGCGGGAGAACTCACCCGCTTCGCGAGCGTGGCCCGGACGCTGTCTGTACGCTTGCTGCGAGGCACACACAAGGGGGTTGCCATGCGTTCTTCGTCCCAAACCTTGATTGTTACTGCTGTGCTCTTCACGTTGATGGCAGGGGTTGCCCCAATCGGTTCGGGTGCGGCGGTAGGGCAAGAGGCAGCCGCGCAGGACCCTCAGGTTTTGTGGTCTTCCTGGGATCCTCGCGTTGTTGATCTCGCCACTACCGAGTCTGCCACCCTGACCGTCTTCGTTGATGTTGACCCGGCGACGATCGAGGTGTCCCTCAGAAGCAATGGCTGCGTCGGCTCAATCGAGATCGAGCTGATTCCTCTCCTTCCCGTCGCCGAGAGGACGTATCAGGCGACCTTGACCACATCTCAGATCCTCCACAACTATGTGCCCGGGGACATGCATTCGGTGGTTGGGTGCCTCAAAGTATCGGGGAGTCCGCGATCGAACATCGTTGTCAACGTCCGCACCAGCTCGATGGTTGACGTTGCGGTGCAGACTCCTCAGCCAGGTGTACAGGTCGCTCCGCACATCCTCAACCTCATCGGCGATGAGCCTCTGCTGGGACGTCATGGGTCCGTCGATTTGCTGCGACGGTTCTACGACTTCTGCGATGTTGACTTCGATTTCGTCGCTGTGGTGGACATGGTGAACTCGACTAACAACAGGACCTACTTCGCGCGACGCAACGACACCCAGGGGATCGGTCTCGGTTCCTTCGACTTCCTGGCGGGAACCGGTGTTCCCGAGCGTCTGCAGGGGACGATCATCTACCCGATCGACTCCTTTTTCGATGCTGCGGAAGGGGCCACGATCCACGAGATCGGGCATCGCTGGATGAACTGGCTGGATGGACCCTTCAGCGATCCCAGGGGTGGGGTTCACTGGCCGATATCGGATCTGGCTGACGGGATCATGGGGTTTAGCAATCTGGCTCGGGCGGGCTCGACCTTCCCCTTCGACATCATCGACAATCTTGACGGGACCTACCTGCTCGAGCGACGTGAACGGGCGACGGAGTTCAACGATGTCGAGCTCTATCTCATGGGTCTCCTCCCTGCCGAGGAGGTTGGAGAGCACATCGTGTTCCAGGACCAGGACCAGCTGGATCAGCTTCGCGATGGTGGGGTCCTCGTTGGACCTGTAGATACTGTTGGCGTCGACGACATCATTGACCTACATGGTCCACGGATTCCGGCGTTCGGCGACGCGCCGACGGAGTTTCGGCTGGGGGTGATCGTTCTCAGCAAGGACCGGCTACTTTCGCCGGCGGAGGTGGCGTTCTTCGACCACATGTCCGCCCGGGCGGAGGCAACGACAGAGCTTCCCTTCACCTCGGGGTTGGCCAGGGGTATAACAAAGCCGTTCTTCCTGGCCACGGGCGGGCGCGCAACCCTCTCCACCCGCTGCCACATCGCGGCGGTCGACATCGCGGTCGACATCAAGCCCGACAGTGAACAGAACCGGGTCGACCTCCGCAATCGGGGAGTCATTCCCGTCGCGATCCTGGGCACGGCTACATTCGACGTCTCAGACGTCGACGTCTCCACGCTGACGTTCGGGCCCGGCGGCGCATCGCCTACCCACGCCGCAGGGGGGCACATCGAGGACGTGAACGGAGACGGAATCCCTGATCTCGTCTCGCACTACCGGACGCAAGAGACGGGGATCTCCCCAGGCAACGAACAGGCCTGCGTATCAGGCGCCCTGCTCAACGGCACCCGGTTCGAGGCTTGTGACTCCGTGTCGGCGATCCCCTGAGACAGCGGGCAGCGAGGCCAAGAGGCGCCGTTCGGACGGGACAGGATTCGACATTCCCGATGCGGCGCGCTGTGGCGGCACCGCCAAGGGCCAGCCGGGACACGTGCAAGCCGTACAGGTCCTAGACGTGCTCAGACCACCACCCTGCCTGGGCGGTGACACATGCCAGCCAATGCGCTGCCGGCTCGGCGAGCCTCTACCTGTAACGACGAAGGTTCAGTTGTTACCCAAGCAAACGAAATCGAGACCGAACATGTCGACCTTCACATCATCGCCAGCGATGGTCACATGGATCTTCAGCTGCAATCGCAGCTTGTCTCCAGCGTCATTCCGCAACTGGTACAGCCCGGTGGACAGCGCAAACACGCGCACCACGCATGCGCATGACCCCCCCTTTCAGGAGCTACCGAAATCATCCGCCCACGCCATCACACGGGGGTAGAGGCATACGGCCCCCGACTCTGGGATTGGGGTCACCGATGGGCCCCGTGTCCCGTCGGCGGCATGCGTTCCGACGTCGCTTCGCCGGAACGAGCTAGCAGCAGCGCCCGGCTAGCGGCGGCATTCAGCCTCCGCGCACAGCCTGGGTCCAACAACCCTCCACGCCGCATACGGTCACCGTGCCCGGCATGGCTGAGACGCGAATGGTTTTGTCCCACTAGTCCGTATCGGACTTGAAGCGCATGGGGCCGTCGCCGAGCACTTCGAGGCCCGCAGCTGCGCCCAAACTACTCGTGGCCTTGACCTTCAACACACTCTCCCGGGGTTCGTAGTTAGCCTTGAACACGTCAATGGTCATGTCGTAGCCGTTGCAGTCTTGATCGATGTCGTCCCACCGCACTTCAGGGGCCCCCGGGTAGACGGCAGCGTCGTTATCGTCGCAGTCGTCGGGCGCAAACCAGCCGTCGCCGTCGAGGTCTCCACCACCCATCCAGGTGATGAAGTGAAGGTCAAAGCCCAAGCCGTCGTACAGCCAGCGGGTGCCGTCGTGCGACACATGTTGTCCACGGGTATAGATATTGCCGGAAGAGCCGGTCCAATGGCCTTGGCCGCTACCGGGGCCGGGCGGGGGCGCGTTTTCGTATCTGGCAACGATGGCATACTCGGCGCCCGCGGTTAGAGGCACGGGGGCACCCAGAAAGACCATGTCCCCGATTAGGGAGCCTGCCGTTGGCAGCACCGCGCTCCCGAGCACAGCACCGGTCGGAAGGCCATCCTCGGCAGTCTCGATGTCCAGCCGCAAGAGGGCTTCCGATCCATCGCGCCCGATGATGTTGACGCTGACCGCCACCGAGTCACCAGTCACGCTGGAAGTGAAACTCTGTGAGCTGAATCCGCAACACTCATTGAGGGCCGCCCCCAGATTATGGGGGCTCGTATGGGACTGGTCGATGACTGCCTGGGCCTGCGCCGGAACGGCGATAGCCGACCCACGTGGCTCGAGGAGGGGGCGCCCGATCATGCGGCGCCCCCTTCTCGAGTGGTTTGTGGCCGGCGGGGCCTCTCAGGTCAGAGCGCTCCCGGGCGGGCCCAGCTCTGCGGCTCACATCCTGACGCCGTGCTCGATCCACATCTGGTCGGCGCGCCGCTGCGCGGTCAGCACCAGGAGAACACCGGCCAGAATCATCAGGAACCCGAACCATGCGATGGTGCTGAGGTTGCGGCCCGTCGCCGGAAGCTTGCCGATGATCAACGTGGCTTCCGCGTCGTTGTTGTCGACGATCGTCTCCACGATCCCACCCTGGGATTCGACGATGACGACGTTGGTGATCTGGTCGCCCTCTGCACCGGAAGCGATCGTCTCCAGGGTGATCGATGCCGACTCTCCGGCCGCCATGTCGGTCGCTCGCGAGCAGGTAACGGTCTGGCCGGCGGCCCCGCAACTCCAGCCGGGACCAGCGGCCGCGACGAACGCCAGCTGGGGCGGGAGGAGATCCGTGACCACGATCGGCGCCGGAGCAACGCCGGGGCCCAAGTTGCGCACCGTCACGGTCCACGTCGCTGTGTCGCCGTCGTTGACCTCACCCGGGCCGGTCTTGGTGACCGCTAGGTCGAACTCGAGGCTGGGGAAGGTCACCGGAGTGGGGTCGCTGTTGTCACCGGGATTGCCGTTGCCGTCCGGGTCCACGTCGACCCCGTCCTGCGAATCGTCGGTCACCACGATCCCGCCCGGGCTGCTTCCGGAGGCCGTTGCCGTGTTGTCATATGGCCCAAGGAGTCCGCCGGGAGTGACCCGCACCGTGATCTGAATCGAGCCGGCTGCTCCGAGGAGCAAGGTGTCGGTGCCCGCGAGGAGGTCGATGTCGGTGGCACCCTCGTAGCCGCCGTTCACCGTGAAGTCGGCGCTGGTCACCGTCAGCACCGCGAATCCAGCAGCGGCCGCATACGTCGCGGCCATATCGTCGGTGACCTGCACGTTCACCAGGTCGGTGTCGCCGAGGTTGGCCACGACCAATTCGTAGGAGAGGTCGAATGAGCCGTCACCGTTGCTCGTCGGCCCGGAGCTGACGCGCTTGGCCAGCCCGATCAGCGGCGCCTCGACGAAGCTGACGGGGGTGGGATTCGCCTCATCGGGATTGTCGTCATCGTTGGGGTCGGGATCGACTCCGGCGGTCGACCTGTCCGTCACGTTGCCGCCGCTCGGCGTGGTGCCGCTCACGTCGGCGCTGTTGTCGCGGGAGGCGACTCCGCCCGGAGTCACCGTGAAGGTGATGGTGACGTCCCCCACTTGTCCGGGAGCGAGACTCTGACCGGCCGCCAGGATGTTGGCAGCCGCCGTCCCGTCCCAGCCGGGATCGGCGACGAGCGTGCCGTCCGCGGCGGTGAATCCGGTGGGAGCCAGCCCGACGAACTGGCCGACGATGTCGTCGGTCAGCACCAGGTCCGTGAGCGTGACGCTGCCGAGGTTCTCGACGATGAGCCGGAAAGTAACGGTGTAGGTGCCGTCGCCGTTGTTGACCACGGCTGCCACGTCTTTGGCGAGGCCGATCACTGCGGACTGTGCAACCGGCACCGTCTCTGGATCCGTGACACTGATTGGGTTGCCACCCGGGTCGGTGGCATTGACCGTGGCGGTGTTGTCGATCTGGCCGTTGTCCACGTCGGCTTGGGTCACCGAGTAGGTGGCGGTGCACGTCATCGACTGCGTCGGCGCCAACGTGGCACCGGCCGGCGGGGCGCACGTCAACGCCGACAGCCCGGGCAATGGATCGCTGACCACCACGTTGCCCAAAGTGACCGTGCCGTCATTGGTCGCCACAAACTGATACGTCAACGTGTCACCCAACGTCACCGTGCCCGACCCGTCCTCATCCGCGTTGGCGAACAGGCTCTTGGCCAGCGCGATCGAGGCGGCCTGGGCCACCGGCACCGACTCTGGATCCGTGACACTGATTGGGTTGCCACCCGGATCGGTCGCATCGACGGTGGCGGTGTTGTCGATCTGGCCATTGTTCACATCGGCCTGCGTCACCGAATACGTCGCCGCACAGGTCATCGACTCCGTCGGCGCCAACGACGACCCCGCCACCGGGGCGCACGACAACGCCGAGAGCCCCGGCAACGGATCGGTGACCACCACGTTGCCCAAAGTGACCGTACCGTCATTGGTAGCCACGAACTGATACGTCAACGTGTCACCCAGCGACACGTCACCCGAGCCATCCTCATCCGCGTTCGACAACAGGCTCTTGACCAGCACGATCGACGGCGACTGGGCCACCAGCACCGTCTCCGGATCCGTATCACTCACCGGGTTACCACCCGGATCTGCCGCATT
>JBFIXI010000053.1:0-27680 GCA_041605955.1 Acidimicrobiia bacterium | reverse complement strand
TTCGCCTTCCTCGCCGATCACCGCCAGCACGTCGCCGACGTGAATGGTGCTGCCGGCAGGTGCCCCGAGATGGAGCACGAGCCCGGCTTTCACCGAGGGGATCTCGACGACGGCTTTGTCGGTCTCGACCTCGACGAGCGGCTGGTTGGCAACAACCCGGTCACCGACCGCCACCAGCCACTGGACGACCTCTGCTTCCGTGAGGCCGTCACCGAGATCGGGCAGCTTCAGTTCGTGGGCCACTAGCCCTCCACCGTTTCCCGAATGGCCCGAACGATGTGGCGCGGCGTGAGCAGAGCGTGTTCTTCGATGAGGAATTGGGGCCACGGCGCATCGGTAGCAGCGATCCGCCGGACGGGGCTGACCAGCGAATAGCCACAGCGCTCACCGATCTGGGCGGCAATCTCGGCGCCGATACCACCAGTGCGCTGCGGCTCCTGGACTATCAGCAGGCGTCCGGTCTTGTCGACCGAGGTGGCCACCGTCTCTTCGTCCCAGGGGTAGATTGTGCGGAGGTCGATCACCTCCGCGTTGATGCCGTCCGCGGCGACGGTGGCGGCCGCCTCGAGCGTCGGGGGCACCATCCCGCCGTATGTGACGATGGTCAGATCGCTTCCGGAGGCGCGCACTCGGGCCTTGCCCAGAGGTATCTCGTAGTGCTTGACCGGAACGTCCTCCCGGAAGGCTCGGTACAGGACCTTGGGCTCCAGGAACAGCACCGGGTCGTTTGCAGTGATGGCCGCCGCCAGCAGACCCTTGGCGTCCCAGGGGGTGGCCGGCACCACCACGGTGTGGCCGGGGGCGTGGGCGAAGTACGCCTCCGGGCTGTCGCAATGCATCTCATGGGCCCCGATTCCGGCGCCGTTGGGCCACCGCACGACTATCGGGGCAGTGGCGTTTCCTCGGCTGCGGAAGCGGAGCCGTCCCAGGTGGCTGACCAGCTGGTCGAATGCCGGATACACGAATCCGTCGAACTGGATCTCGGCAACCGCCCGGCTCCCGGAGATTCCCATGCCGATCGCAGTCCCGACTATTCCGGACTCGTTGAGCGGCGAGTCGATTACCCGCTCCTCACCGAACCTCGCTTGCAGATTCTCGGTGATCCGGAAGACACCGCCGACCAGGCCAACGTCCTCGCCGAGGATGATCAGATGGGGGTCGCCCTCCATCGCTTGGGTCAAGGCGGCGTTGATTGCCTCGGCCATGTTCCACCGCTCGGTGGGGCCGGCAGGCTGGGGGTCTTCACCCAGCTGCCACAGCTCGTCCTCGCTGAACCGTGTCTGCGGCTCGCCGGCACCGCGTTCGAGCGCATGCAGCTGGTCGACGAGCTGCCTGGGGATCCGCGAATACACCTGCCGCACGATCGAGTCACGCCCCGGTTGGATCGACTCGAGCTTGGCCATGGCGATGTCGAAGGCGTCGCCGGCCTCCTCGAGCAGGTTGTCCTCCGCCGACTGGTCCCACAGCCTGCGGTCTTCCAGGAAGTTGCGGTAGCGGAGCAACGGATCCTGGGGCCGCCACTCTTCCTCCTCCGCGGCCGGCCGGTAGCGACGGGCGTCGTCGGCAGAAGCGTGGGCCCCGTAGCGGTAGCAGATGGCCTCGATCAACGTGGGGCCTTCCCCGGCGCGAGCCCGTGCCACGGCCTCTCTCATGACCTGATACATGGCCAGCACATCCATACCGTCGACCCGGACGCCGGCCACGCCGTAGGCGACGGCCTTCTGCGCCAGGGTTTCGCTGGCCGTCTGTTTGGCGAGCGGGACCGAGATGGCATAGCCGTTGTTCTCACAGACGAAGACCGTGGGCGCATTCCAGACGCCGGCGAAGTTGAGGCCGCTGTGGAAGTCCGCTTCCGAGGTGGCCCCATCACCGAAGAAGGCGGCGGTGACGACGTCCTCCCCGCGCTGGCGGGCCGCGTATGCGTGCCCGACGGCGTGGGGGAGTTGGGAGGCTATGGGCACGGTGTTCGTCATCATTCTGTAGCGATGAACGTCCCAATCTTCGGTCGGCAGCCCACGCCAGTAGGACAGCATCACGTCGAGCGGCATCCCGCGCGTCAGCTGGACGCCGTGCTCCCGATAGGCGGGGTACATGAAGTCGTTCGGTCCGAGCGCAAAGGCCGCCCCCACCTGAGCTGCCTCGTGGCCCTCCAGCATCGGATAGGTGCCGAGGCGGCCCTGGCGCTGCGCTGCCAGAGCTCTGCGGTCGTAGTCGCGGCTGGCAACCATCAGCCGGTACAGCTCGACGAGCTCCTTGTCATCGAGATCGGGGAGGGCGGCGACGAGCTTGCCGTCGGCGTCGAGGATCTGGCGAATGGTGAGGTCGACTTCTTCCATCTAGAGCAAATCTCCCAGTGAGTCGAGGAATCGGATGTTCTCGGCTTCGGTGCCGGTGGTCACACGGACGTATGGCCCGAACTGACGGACGATGACCCCGAGCTGTAGCAGTCGGTCGCACAGCCCGGCGGCGTCATCAAAGGGGCCGGTGAATACAAAGTTCGTTTGGCTGTCGAGGTGGCCGACCCCGAGGTCACCGAGCCCGGCGGCAAGCTGGTCGCGACCCCGGGCGTTCTCCTTGACCCGCTCAGCCACCTGATCCTGGTGGCGCAGCGCTTCCACGGCGGCCGCCAAGCCGACGTTGGTGGTGGCGAAGGGAAGCTGGAGGCGCCGCAGTGCGGCAATGGTGGCGGGCTGGCCAACGGCGTAGCCGACGCGAAGGCCGGCGATGCCGTAGATCTTGGAGAACGTCCGCGTGACGACGACGTTGTCTCTGGCAACTGCATGGGGGATGGCGGTGGCGTGATCGGGGCGGGTGACGTACTCCTCGTAGGCCTCGTCGATGACGACGAGAACGTCGGCCGGCACAGCGTCTACCAACCGGTCGATGGCGTCGGGGCCGACGTACGTGCCGGTGGGGTTGTTGGGGTTGCACATGTAGAGCAGCGTTGTGTCGGGCTTCACCGCCGCCGCCAGGGCGTCAATATCGATGTGGAGGCCGCGACCAATGGGCACTGTGACGGGCTCGGTGGCGGCGATCGCGCTGCTGATGCCGTAGAGCACGAAGGACTGTTGGGAGAAGACGGCGCTGGTGCCTGGTCCGCCCATGGCCAGCGCGATCGACGTGAGGATGGAAGTGCTGCCGGGGCCGACCCAGATGGCGGTGGGATCGAGGTCGAGATGGGCGGCCAAGGCCTGATTCAGATCGTGAGCTGCCGTGTCCGGATAGCGGTGTGATTCCCTGGACGCGGTGGCTATGGCCTCCTGGACGGCCGGGAACGGTTCTTGGGGGCATTCGTTGGATGCCAGCTTGACGATGTCCGTTACGCCGTACTCCCTCATGACCTCGTCGATCGGCTTACCCGGTATGTAGGTGTTGATCGACTCGAGGTCGCTGCGGAATCTCGGCACTTCGCCTCCATCTGCGTCGGCAGCGCGTCATCCAAGGCAAGATGTTCACTAATTGTCCGCTGTTCTTGACGAGCAGTCAACAGACAGGATGTATGCTGAACACATTGCTCACTAAGACCGGGAGGCCCGAGCGGATGGCTGCGCAGAATGGCTACCAAATCGATCAGCTCGATGCCCGCATCATCCTCGACATGGCGCAGCATCCCCGCTCCGGCGTCCTCGAGATGTCGCGCCGCCTGGGTGTAGCCCGCAATACGGTGTACGCCCGGTTGAGCCGACTCGAGGAGTCGGGCGTGATCACCGGCTACGGTCCCGACATCGATCTGAGCGCAATCGGCTACGACGTGCAAGCGTTTTGCACGGTGGAGCTGCTCCAAGGCCGCTTCGGCGAGGTGGCGTCGGAGCTCGCCAAGATCCCTGAGGTCATCGAGATACATACGATCGCGGGCCAGGGAGACCTCGTGTGCAAGGTGGTGTCGAGCTCCAATCCCGGCATCATGGCGATTGTCGAGCGGATCCTGAAGATTCCGGGCGTGGATCGGACGACCACGGCGATCTCCCTCACCGAACAGATGCGGCGACGCACCCATCAACTCGTCGCCGCAGTGCTCGACTGACACTCGAGCCGGGCAAGCGAGGTTCAATCGACTGCGGGGAGCACCTCGTCGTCGACGATCGCCGGGCGGGAGTAGATCCTTTCCTCGTGGATGCCGAGCGGCAGTCCCAGCGTCGAGGCGGCCTCGATCAGCGAGAGTCGGTCTACCTTGAGGTAGCCGTCGCCGTCGAATTCGAGCTCGTGCAGGAACTTGCCGAACCCGGCCCGCTCGTATTCCAGGCTGGCGACGACCCCGCCGCCGGCCACCCTCCGCGTATCGATGTCCAGGCGCCCCAGCACTTCGAGCAGCGCAGCCCGCAGCGGGGGTGGCGCATCGAGCCGGGGATGCATCAGCTCGGCGAGGTGCTGCATCGTTCGCGCCTCATTGTCCGGTGACCAGTCCGGGTCCTGGGCCAGCTCGCGGTAGATCTGGCGCTGCAGCTGGTCGGCGTCGACGGCGAGCCCGCGGATGCGGGCCCGGTTGGGCACGTCGGCGACGCTGACGATTGCCGTCTCACCGATCCCCTCCGCCTCGTCGAGCCCCCCTGCATAGAACTGCCGCTCCGACTCTGCGTCGAAGAACTGAGGCTCGCCGGTCGTGCGGCGCTCGACGGTGGTCGCCCCGCTGGTCCACATGTCGACGGCGCGCGGCACCAAGTACGTGATCCTGCCGGTGCTGGAGTCCGCATCCACGAGCTCGCGGCTCTCGGTGCGGACGTATAGATATGCTCCCGCCGGGAGCTCTTCGACGCTCAAGGCCCGCGCCGCTCGGGCGATGTTCGCCAGGTTGGCGTCGACCGCCGGCGTCGAGCCGGGCACGATCAGCACGCCGACCAGCACGGCCGCCGCCATCGCAGCAGCTGCCCAGGCCGTTACCGGGCGCCGCCACAGCGGGGGCCGCGGCCGCGCCGCTCGGTGGATGGCGCGCTGCAGCCTGGCGCGGGCTTCTGCCCGCACCTCCGGGGATGGTTCCAGCGGTGGGGATATCTCGTTGAGAATCTCGCGCAAGCGGTCTTCAGCTAGCATCGCTGTCTCCCTCGTTGACGAGCCCTTCGGCTAACTCGTGATGGCCGTCTGCCACCAGAAAATCGCGAACCTGGCGGCGAGCCCGCGCTAGGCGCGAACGCACGGTCCCTATCGGGATCGCGAGCGCCTCGGCAACCTCGCGATACGAAAGATCAGTCAGGGCATGAAGCAGCAGCACCTCCCGCTCGCTGGATCGGAGCTGCGCCATGGCGGAGATGAGGACCTGGCGCATCCCTTGCGCGTCGATACGGTCCTCGGGTGCCGGGTCGAGCCAGATGACATTCCCACCAACGCTGCGCTGTCCGGCGCGGCGGCTCCGCCTCCACGTGCGCGCCTGGCGGCGCGCCAAGTTGGCGGCGATGCCGTAGAGCCATGGGCGGGCGTCTTGGGCATCCGGTCGGAAGCGATCCCGCTGCGCAAAGGCGACAGCGAAGACCTCGCTGGCGAGCTCCCCCCCGACATCTGGCCCGACCCGACGGGCCAAGTACTTGTAGATCGAGTTGTAGTGGCGGTCGAAGACCGGCTCGAACGCTTCGGGGCGTGTCAGGGAATCCCTGATCGCCTCGCCGTCCGTGGGAATTGGGTTCTCCACTCAGAGGATCCTCGCAGGATCGAGGCTTCGAGCAACGGTCACTTCTCACGAGCTGAAGTACGCAACAGACTCGGTCCGGTTGTTCATGAAGTAGGGCAGATTGTCAATGTCGCCGACGCCGGTCGTGCTGGTGGACGATCCAGCCCGATTGGGCCGGTTGTAGTGGCGCAAGCGGTAGCAGCCGTTGAACGACGACGAGATCTTGTTGTCGAACCAGGTGGGCGTGTTCCACCACCCGCCGCTGCAAGACGAGCCGACGACCGTGATCGAGGCGCCGGTGCCGTTGTAGCCGTCGTAGTGAATGCCCAGCGTGAACAAAGCGACGCCGTTGCCCGCGTCGACCCCGGCTGCTCGAGGCGCGAGAGCCGGTTGCGCTGCCAGCGCAGCGGCTTCTCGCTGGGTTGGGAAGCAGGTCGGTCGCGACATTTGGAGCTCGCCATCGTTCAATTGGTCGACCACGTAGACCACGCAGTGTGTCTCGAGCGCGGCAACGCTCGCCGGTGCGGCGCTCGCCGCAGCCGGAATCGCAGTCGCGGTACCGAGCACCACGCCCATAGTTATGAGCATTCGCATCCTCGCGAATGACATACCAACCAACCCCTCTCGTGTCGAGTACACGTCATCGGTTATTGCCCGTTGATATGTAGCCGGTTCCCCACAATTTGCTCGCCCCAACCCGTTTTGGGTCAGTCATCGAGAACCGCTTGTGCCCGTGCGGGCAATAAGCCAGGGGCAGGGGGGCTCACCCCTCTTGGGCCACTCGCACGTCAACCCTGCTCACAGAGAACCCGCCACCCGGCGGGTTCTCTGGTTCTCGCCTCGCTACTCGCCCAGCAACTCGTGCTCGCCCAGCCATCGTTCGTTCCGGCCTCCGTGTGGTGGTTAGGGTGGGTGGAGCCGGGCGAATGGGAGTAGCGCAGCGGCACGCTTACCATGCCGCCTCCATCCGGTCTTCCACTCAAGGAGAACGCGTGATCCCTATCTCCCGGGCTCGGCCCGCCCTTCGCCACGTTGGAGCCCTGTTGCTCCTGGCGCTTCTGGTGGCCGCGTGCGGGGGAGACAATGGCGCCGATTCCTCAGGGGCCGAGTCGGAGGAGTCGTCGACGACCATGGCGCCCGCGGTGTCGTCGACGGCCGCCGCAGCTGGTGCAGGGATCCGGGCGGCGGATGGTGACACAGTCCGGGTCCACTACACCGGTCGCCTCGAGGACGGCACGGTCTTCGATAGCTCTGAGGGACGTGAGCCGCTCGAGTTCGTGATCGCCAGCGGCCAGGTGATCAAGGGTTTCGACGACGCGGTGCGGGGACTCGCCGTTGGGGAAACCCGCACCCAACGAGTGGAGCCGGCGGACGGCTACGGCGAGTCGGACCCCGAGCTCATCATCGAAGTGAACCTAGATCAGCTCCCCGCAGGCACCGCTGCAGGAGACACACTCGTCAGCAACACCGGCCAGCAGGTCACAGTGGTGTCGATCGATCTCGATGCGGCCACTGCGATCATCGACGGCAACTTCTTCCTCGCCGGCAAAGTCTTGGTCTTCGATGTCGAGCTCGTCGAATTGACCCCGGCCGGGTAGCGGCGGTGGCGGCCGCCCGAGGCGCCGGGCGCGCCAGCGGGTAGAGAACTGATCTGCTGCCATGCCGCGTCGGCTGAGGTGCGGTGCCGGGAAGATTCAGGATATCCGGCGCCCGCAGTCAAACACGGCGGGCCCCACATTTGCATCACGGTGGCACAAGATCGGGAATGGACGGTCGTCGACGTTGCAGACGATGGTCCTCCGATTCCAGAAGATCAGCGAGAGCACATGTTCGATCGCTACACCCATGCTGCTCGCGGCGACACCCGCCCTGCGTCGGTGGGTTTGGGTCTGAATGTGGTGAGAACATTCGTCGAGCGGATAGGCGGTGAATTGGCGTACCACCACCACGGTAGCTACGGCCGATTCGCAGTACGACTTCCGTCGGCCGCGGCATGGGCCCCATCGGCGAAGGAGAGGTCGCTGCGTGCGGGGGTGTGAGCAGAGTCGCCTCTCTGCCCGCCTCCCTGGCGTCAGCCGCCTTGCCCCACCCACAGCGCGTTGAACTCGTCGCTGCCGACGCGCAGCTCGGCGAAGGTGCCGCGGGCTGCAATCCGTCCATGCTCCATAACGATTACCTGATCGGCTCTCTGCAACGCCGGCCGCCGGTGCGAGACCACCAAAGCAGTGGCTCCCGCTTGCTCATCGAGCAGGCGACTCCACAGGATCTGCTCGGTCTCGACGTCGAGCGCGCTCGATAGATCGTCGAAGACGAGCAGCTCGGGGCGGCGGAGCAGCATGCGGGCCGCTGCCGTCCGTTGCACCTGACCGCCCGACAGGCGCATGCCCCGAGGGCCGACGAGAGTGTCGAGGCCGTCGGGCATCTCGGCAAGATCGCGGTCGAGCGCCGCGGCCCGAATGGCAGCCATGATCTCTTCGTCGTTGTCGGCGCGGCCGAGCTGCAGATTCTCCCGCAGCGACATCGAGAACAGGCTGGGGACCTGCGGGGTGTAGGCGGCATGCGGCGGCACCATCCAGGCCGCCGGATCCTCGATGAGGCGGCCGTTCCAGCGGATCTCGCCGGATTCGGCCACGACGAGGCCGAGCAGGGCGCGCAACAATGTTGTCTTTCCCGCCCCGATGCGACCAGTGATCACAGTGAAGTTGCCCCGGGGCAAGTCGAGATCGATATCGGCGATGCCGTTGTCGGTTCCCGGGTATCGGTAGGTGAGGCTGCGCACCTCGAGTCGCTCCAGCTGATCTGAGGCCGCGCGAGGCGAGATCAACACTGGCGCCTCCGGCCCGGTGAGCCCCAGATCCACTTTGTGCACCAGCCGGGTCGGCGGAGCGCCCCGCAGCAGTTTGATCATGCGGGCATAGGAAACCGTCGCCTGTTTGAAGCGGGCGATGAAGATCCCTACGAAGTAGCCGGTGTCGGCGACGAAGCCGAGAAAGTAGACGAACAGGGCGAATTCGCCGACTGTGAGTCGGTTGTCGGCGGCCAGCGAGGCCGCTCCCACCAGCAGGATCAGGCCGGTGCCGATCGAGATCATGTTCCAGAACACCGACTCGAGTCCGGCGGTCAGCACCTTGTCGCGCACCATGGCCCGACGGCGCCCGTCGTTCAGCCGGCGCAGGTTGGCCACCATCGAGCGCTCCGCCCCCGCGACCTTGATCGACTGCACCGCACCGAACATCTCGCCGACGGCCTCGGTGATGCGTCCCGTCGCCTCTTGCGCCTCCCGGCGATAGCGTTTGATACGACCGCCGAGCCGCTCGGCGATGACGACCATCACCAGCAGCGGGACGAACACGGCAAGAGTCAGTCCGCCGTCGATTCCCGTCAGGATCCAGACCGCAACCGCACCAAAGGTGATGGCGCCGGCCATGTCGACCGTCCAGCTGATCGTCTCCTGGACGTGGTCGACGTCTTCGCGGAAGCGAGAGATCATCTCCCCGGGTGATCCCTGGACCGCCTGGGCCGCCGGCATCTCGTATATGCGTTCCAGCATGTTGCGTCGCAACAGCGAGCCGCTACGAAACTCGAAGAGTATGTCGTTGTGCATCCCGGTCACCATGATCACGATGCGGCCGATCCCATAGGCAACGATGGCAGCGATCAGGGTGGCCACATTGGCGCCGGTCTCCAGCTCGAGCGAGTCGAAGAAGCGCTGCACGATGAGCGCTGGAATCACCGGCAGGACCCAGATCGTGGTCCACAGGATGATGTTGGCCAGATAGCGCCACGGAGCGAAGCGCATTGCGCCCAGCATCAACCTGCCGGTAGGGGCTGCCCGATCGCTCACGCCAGCACCTCCTCCATGCCGGTCGCCAGGAGGTGAGAGAGTCTCGATCCGGGATCATCGGCCAGTTGCTTGCGGTCGCCCGCTTCGACGATGCGTCCGTCCTCGAGGATCAGGATGTCGTCGGCGCGCTCGATGGTTGCCAGCCGGTGGGCAATGATGATCCCGGTGCGGCCCTCGAGAAGCCGCCCTACAGCCCGCTCGATCATCTCCTCGGTGGCCGGGTCGAGACGCGACGATGCCTCATCGAGGATCACCAGGCCGGGGTTGCGGAGGAAAACGCGGGTGAAGGCGAGCAGCTGAGCCTGCCCGGCCGACAAGCCGGAGCCGCTCGCCTCCAGGCGGCTGTCGAGCCCGCGATCGAGCGTCTCCAGCCACGGGGTCAGGCCGAGCTCGCCGATCACGTCGAGTAACCGCTGATCGTCGACGGAGTGGTCGAAGAACGTGAGGTTGTCGCGGATGCCGGCGCCGAACAGCTGCACGTCCTGGGTGACCATGGCCACCCGATGGCGGAGACTCTCGATGGGCACCGCCGGGAGCGCCACGCCGTCGAGCTTGATGGTGCCCGATTGTGGGTCATAGAGCCGGGTCAGCAGGCGCGCCAGCGTGCTCTTGCCGCTGCCGGAGCGGCCGAGCACCCCCAGCACACGCCCGGCGGGGAGATGGAGGTCGAGATCCTCGAGCACCGGCCGGCCGTCCCCTGCTTCGTCGCCATAGGAGAAGGTGACGTTCTCGAATGTCACTTCCAAGGGTCCGGCCGGCAGGAGGGTGCTGCCGGCGTCGACGATGCGCGACCGGCGTTGCAGCAACTCCTCGACCCGGGCGATGCCGGCGCCCGCCTTCTGGAAGTCCTCCATCTGGGCGCGGATCTCTTCCATCGGATCATGCGTCATCTGCACGTAGTGGAAGACCAGATAGACGCTTCCGAGCGTCATGACACCGTCGTTGAACAGCATCGACCCGAGCCAGAAGACGACCGCGACGCCGCTGATATAAGTGGCGATACCCATCGCCCACAGCATCGAGAAGCCGTGACGCCCCCTCACCTGCTCCGGCAGCCACTGCCGCAGAATCCTGGTGAAGCGGGCAATCATGAACCGGTCGCCGCCGTTGGCTTTGATGTCTTCGGTACCGCCCAGCTGCTCACCGATGAAGCCCATCAGCTCTGCGCTGCGCGCTCGTACCGCCTTCCAACGGGGCACGGCGATGGCCTGCACCTTCACCATGCCGGCAAGGATCAACCCCACGAACACCGTCACACCGACTCCGACGAGCAGGTTCTCCAACCACAGCAGAACGAGGATCCCCAAGATCAGGATCAGGTTGCCGATCACCTGGATCGTGAAAGATGAGAAGAAGTTCGACAGTGAGGTGACGTCACCGTCGATCCGCTCGATGAGGGTCCCGGGGGTATGGGTCTTGTGGAAGCCCATGTCGAGGTGAAGTACGTGCTCTGCCAAGTCGGCCCGCAAGTCGTTGGCCGCCGACCACCCCACGTCGACCGACAGGTAGGTTGCCGTCACCTTGGCCGCCTGTTGGAGAACGGCGATCGCGATGAACCAGATCGCCAGGGGCACCAGCCGGCTCGTCTCCCAGCCGGCGGCGGCACCGTCGAGGAACGCCCGTATCAGCTGGGGGGCCGCCAGCTGCAACCCGATCCCGACGAGCGCCATCGTGGTCAACAGCGCTACCCGCCCGCGCAAGGGCCTCAGGTATTGGCGGAGGATGCGGATATAGGAGCGGACGGGAATCATTCTCGGTGACCTTCCACAGTGACCGACCGCGGGCACCTCGTGGGCTGAAAGAAGTGCGGCCGTGCCCTACAGGGCGGCGGGAGTGGCGGTGGCTAACCGCCGGACCTTTGGCTCAGTGAGGCGTGAAGCCTATGGGAACGCCGGGGAGTGAGCCATGTCCACGGCGGTGACGCTGAGTTTTCTCACCGGTCGACTCCTCCTCGATGCGGCCTTGGCCGCCAAGAATGTGGGTCGCAGTGTGACATGGGTCGTGGAGGAGTGTCAAGGTTTGAGATGACCGCGGCTACCCAGCCGCGGTCATCTCACTGTTCGTCGCTGTAGAGGAACGCCGTTTTGCAGTCCACGCACGTCCGCTGGCGCAGCCCCTGCGTCACGAGCTCGGCTGCGTCGACACCCAGTTCCTTGGCTCGGTCGAAATCGCACACAGGGGTGTATTGAGGAGGAGTTGCGGCGAGGCCCTCGTCGGCGAAGGCGCGCAATCGGTCCTCGGTGATGGCAGTGGTCAGCACGAAGTGGCGAGAGCAGATCGAACACTCTGCGGTGAGGTTGTCGATCCCGCAGTACGGGCAAGTCACGACAGTTGCCATGTCGACCGAGTATGCCGCAATCCGGCGCGGCGATGGTCCCCCGCGGGAGAGGAGTGGTCGAGCTCGTGGCCCCGTCCGCTCAACGTAAGGCGAACCGTGAGCCATCGACCGCGATCTCGGCGGCCAGCCGGTCGGCTGGGCCGCGCCGCACACCAACATCGAGCTCGAGGGCTTCCATTGCCGCGCTGACTCGTGCAGGTTGGGTTGACTCCAGAGTGAGGTCGAGAAGCCGCGCCGCCGCGGGCATCGACTCCGTGGGGTGGGCGGTGCCGCCCCAGTCGATGAGGAACGGGATCAACCCGACGCGCGGCGGCGTCAGTCGCCACCGCAGCACTGCCCCATCCGGCGTCGCTCGCTGCATGTCCCGGGGCGCTCCCAAGTTGACACCGTTGCGGCGAGCGGAGGCCACCGCTGAATCGATGTCGGTGGTGCGTGCAGCCCACGCCACCAGCCGGGGCTGCGCAAGAGCATCGACTCCGAAAGGGCGAGGCTGGCTCGGTGGCGGCTGGTCGGGGTCGGGCCCAATGATCTCGAGGTAACTGCCGCCATCGAGATTGACGAGATAGTTGCGGGTGCCGCGACCCAGGTGTTGACCGCCCGGCACGGCACCAACCCCGAGGGCCATCGTCACTTGGTGGACTGCCTCCTCGAGGTCCCGGCCGGCGTAGACGAGATGATCGAGCCGCACGGGTCACCGCGGCGGTTCTCGGTAGGCGCTGGTGGGACGGCCCCAACGGTCGTCATTGCGAACAATGGTGTGAGTGGTTTTGGCGTGCTCCCGATTAGCGATGATCCGCTGCGACGTCGCGTCTTCGCTCACTCCCTGGAACTTCGGGTGCCACTGATGCAGGTAGAAGCTGCCAGATTCGAGGGGTTGATACTCGAGGCCCAACTGGGTTAGCCGCTTCATCAGGTCGCGATCCTCTCCGCCCCACACCTCGAAGAACTCGTCGTATCCCCGGATGAGCTGAAGGAAGACGGTGAACGAGACACCGACGCTGGGATGGAACTCCATGTCCATGCGGCGGGCGCTGCGTTGTTTCCAGTGATCGAGCGGAAGCTCGACGCCCGTTTGGGCCGCGCTTACGAACGACTCTGTGGATTCTTCCGGCAGATCCAACATTGGGCTGCAGATCACCGACAGCGGCGATCGGGCCAGGGCATCGATGGCGTCGGCGAGATATCCGGGAGAAAGCACGATGTCCACATCGGCTGTCATCAGAAACTTGGTGTCTGCCCGGCGCAGCCCAATGTTCAAGCAGCGGGCCCGGCTCCATGGGCCGGGCTCAGCGACGCGCAGGTAGCCGGCGCCGTGCTGTGCGCACATCTCGGCCGTCCGGTCGGCACTCTCGGGCTCGCTTCCGTAGTCAATCACCAGCGGCCGGACGAGATCAGGGGGGTGAGATTGCGCTCGGATGCTTCGCAGGGCATTGATGAGCCGATGATCGGCCCGGTTGCGCACGCCAATCAGCACGGTGACGTCATCGCGCCGCGCCGGCTCGTCGGCGAGCACGGCGTTTCGCAGCCACGCACGGGCAACTTGCCGTGTCCACTTGGTGCGGCGAAGTCGTCGCAGCTGTGGCACCACGCCCAGGTTCGACATGATCGTCAGCATTGCCGCATCAGGACCAGCGCAGCCCTTCCAGGTCCGGGATCGCAACGCCGTCAACGTCAGGATCCGCCAGCCCCAGAAGCTGGCAGATCGTGGGGTGAAAGTCCATCACGGAGACTGGTCTGGACTTGGCCCCGGGCTGGAGGCCGGGGGCGGTGTACACGAAGAACCCGGTGGGGATGTGATCGCCGGTGCGCCCATAGGCGTTGCTTGCCTCGATCGTTCCGATCTTGGGCGAGGTGGCGCGGATGGTGGACCCTCGCCCACCGGCGTGAGCGCGGCTCCCGGTGGGCAATGCGTCACTCCATTCGACCAGCAGATCGGGGAGGGCGTGCAGTCGATGGCCCGCATAGATCGAGTTTGTACGGTAGACATCGGCCACCAGCGGACCCCCCGTGCGGTCATCGACGATGGCCAGCAGATCCTCCCTCAATTGCTGGCAGAACGCCTCCTCCTCCGGCCCCGGTTCGAGGATGCCGCCGGGCTCGCGGCCTGACAGGTTGAGCCGGATCCCCCCGACGGGCTGGCCGTTCGCCACCGGGAAGCACTTGCTGCGGCTGACGTCTACCCGAAGTGTCGGCAGGGGCCGGGATCGTGGCGAATACGTCGGCGCCGGCGGCCGGATCAACGCTTTCACCCGGTCGGGAACCAGCCTTCTCCACACCAGCCTCGTGCCGGCCCGTGCCAGGCCCCGCAGCCCGCGTAGCTCTGTCGGAGCCGGCCGCCCGGTGACTCCAAGGCGATAGAGGATCTCGGGCAGCAGGAACCCGGCCCCGCGGTAGTAGCTCATGCCATGTGCCGACAGGAGGAGAACGCGGGCATCCGCAACGGCTTCGAGGATGGTCCCGATTGCGCGGTCGATAGCGCGGTAGGTTCGTTCGACCGGGTCACCCAGGGTCTCCAGTAGCTGCGGGTCGTGCGCCGGATGTGCGGGATCGTGGATGTGCCAGGCTTGGTGCCCGACGCAGTGGGATTCCGTGAAGACCTGGATGAAGAGATCCCACTCGTCCGCTGCCAGCAGGTCGAGGGTGAGGGCGGTCTTCTTCGCCACTGCTGATTCCAAGCCTGTCACGAACTCTTCGAAGTCGGCGGGACTGGGTCGGGGGGCGTCGCAGTTGGCCGGCATCGGGTAGTCACCGACGCCCGACCGGACGACTTCTGCCACGCGGGGTGGAGCGGCTTGGAACCCGAAGACACTGTCGTGGCCACCCCATTCCACGATCTGCACGCCGTTCAGACCGGCTTCGGGACAGCTGAGCGGTACGTCCAGCACGGCCACGCGGCGCCCGGCCTCTGATGCGAGTCTCCAGAACGGGGTGCCGCCCAATCCATCGGGCGAGCCCAGGGGGCGGAAGAAGTCGTACGTTCCGGATCGGAGCTGGACGATGCGGTGGAACCCATGTCCGGCCGGGTTGAGGCCGGTGTAGAAGGAGGGCCAGGTGCTGCCGATGAAGAACCCTTTGAGACCGTCCACGAGCCCAGATCTGCCGCGTTCCAGGACCCCACGGATAGCTGGTAGCCGTCCCTCGGCCGCCCAGCGCCTGATGAGGTACGGATTCGCCGCATCGACGCCGAGCACAACCAATTTGGCAGACAACAGCCGGAACCCCCTCAGGTCAGTGATATCTCTGCAGTTTCGCCCCGCCGATCAACCCCCGCAACCTGCCGACATCGGTTCCCAGTCGAAGCCATCTCCCTCGGGACCGCAGGTAGCCTGGCGGTCGCCGGCCAAGGGGTTGCGCCGCAGGTGACGAAGCGAAGCAAGAACACAACGGTCGCCGACGTCTGCATCGTCGGGGCGGGACCGGCCGGGATGACCATCGCCTTGGCGATGGGCGAGGCGGGACGCGCAGTGACCGTCCTCGAGAGCGGGGGGCTTCGTTCTTTGAAGCAGGCTCAGGAGCTCAACGACGGTGATCACAGGGGCGAGCCGTATCTGGGCCTGGTCCGCACTCGGCATCGCCAGATAGGAGGGACGGCCAACATCTGGAACGTATGGGTTCACGGCGAGCTGGGGGCCAAGTACGTGCCGCTCAGTCGGCGAGATCTCGCTGATTGGCCCCTGGAGTGGGAAGACCTCGAGCCTCACTACATCGAGGCCCAGGAGCTCTGCGGCTTGGGACCGTTCGAGTACGGAGCGGACTACTGGACGACACCGACCCGCCGTCCATTCGCACTGGATGGAACCCACTTGACCAGCAACATCTATCAGTTCGGGTTTGGGCGGAGATTCACCGTCGATCTTCCGAACCGCCTCCAGCGGAGTGCAGCAGTGACAGTCATGCCGTCGACGACGGTGGTGGGCCTCACCTGGGACGAGGGCACCCATCGCGTCCTGGGAGTTCGGGTCATCGACGGTCACGGGCGAGGCGACGAGATCACGGCGCGCGCAGTGGTCTTGGCTTGCGGGGCAGTGGAGAACGCTCGCCTCCTCCTGTTGTCTGGTTTGGGGGAGACTTCCCCCTGGCTGGGCCGGGGGTTCATGGAGCATGCCCGGGACTTCTCGCTCGCTCTCGTCCCGAGCACTCCCGGCCTGATTGGCGAGGCCGCTTTCTACGACCTCCACGAGTCGCACGGCGGCGTGTTGGTCGGCGGCCGGCTCGCCCTGACGGAGGAAGCGCAGGAGAACGAGCAACTCCCGAGCGCATCGATGACGCTCTTTCCTCGACTGGGTGGTCGCAAGCGGACGCTCGGCGCCCGGATGCTCCGCTTGCTCCGCCGGGCGGCTGGCATCGACCAGCCCGGCATGTATGGCTGGTCGCGTACCACTTCGTCTGCCGAAGCGTTCAGGATCATTCTCAACCTCGAGCAGCGGCCCCTCGAAGCGAATCGCATAGAGCTCGGAAGCCGGCTCGACCGATTCGGCAACCCGCTACCTCGCCTCGTGCTCCACTGGACGGACGAGGAACAGGCGCGGCTGGAACATCTCAGAGAGGCGGTGGCGGCTTCGTTCCGAGCGGCCGGCATTGGACGTCTCGACTTCACCAAGGGCGTGCGGCCCGATCTGAGCGCGCACCATCACGCCGGCACGACCAGGATGGGGGAGGGTCCTCGGGATGGCGTCGTCGATCGCGATGGTCGTGTCTTCCCAACCCAGAATCTGTTCGTCGCGGGTGCTTCGGCGTTTCCCACAGCGGGCTTCGCCAACCCGACTTTGACGATCGTGGCGATGGCGCTGCGCTTGGCACGCCACGTCGACTCCCTTCTGGGATGAACCTTCACGGCGAACACGGGTTGCGCCCGCCGGCCGCCTCGGTCGCCAACTCGCCCGTCGTCGTCTCCCCAAAAGCCTCTACCGGCCCGGCGGTGTCATCTGCTAGCGGTGGAATCGCGGCGCGAGGAGGCGACATGCGGACCCAGTTGATGATCATGCTGATTGTCGGGACGATCGCTCTGGCCGCCATCGGAGTGCTGATTGGACTGATCCTGTGGATGGGATGGCTCGGTGGCCTCGCCACCGGCCTCGCCCTGGCAGCCGGCACGCTCGTCCTGTACATCTCGGTGATCAGGCCGTGGCATGTTCGCTGGGGTGCCTCCGAACAAGAGGTGACGATGGCGATGCCGGGCGACGAGCTCATCCCGGAGGCCGGCCAAGCCACCAGGGCAATCGGCATCGACGCCGTGCCCGCAGACGTGTGGCCCTGGCTGGTGCAGCTCGGCTACGGCAAGGCCGGCTGGTACAGCTACGACTGGATCGACAACGATTTCAAACCGAGTGCCGATCGGATCCTTCCGGAGTTCCAGCATCTGGCACCGGGTGACAAGATTCTGATGATGCCAGAGATGGGATTCATCGTGAGGTCGGTAGACGAGCCCCACTCCATCGTCAGCGTGCTTCAGGATGGGTCCACCAGCTGGTCGCTCGGGCTCTATCCCGCCGACGGCGGCACCCGCCTGGTGAGTCGGTGGCGGCCGAAGTTCGAGTCCACCCCGGCAACTTGGCTGATGACGCTGCTGTCCGATCCCGGCACTTTCATCATGGAACAGAAGATGCTGCGGTCGATTCGGGATCGGGTCGAGGCGGCTGCCGTCGATTGGGCGGCATGAACGGCGCGGCGTGGAGGACGTTTGCGGTCAGCGGCTCGGCTCGTCGCCCGTCACCATGAACTCTGTGCCGTCCGTGCCGGGCACCAGCTCGATGGTGCAGCTGGCGTCCGCCGCGAATGTGATCAATATCGCCAAATCCTGACGGGCGCCAACGTCTACGTTGGTGCCGCACACGGGCCCGGTTGCCTCCAACGCCTCCAGATTCTCGATGCATTCCTCCCCGCCGACGCAATTCGCGCTGAATGCCTCGACCCGATCGGGGAAGCGCTCTCCACCGGTGACCCAGCGCGGCGCTTCCTGCCAGTCGGCGGCCAGGATCGCCAGCGGCTCGGCCACCCCGCCGTAGCGGAGCACGAACACGTGGCTATCGGCCGGGGCAGCACCCCCGATGACGACGCCGAAGCGGCCCTGCGCCCACCATTGAGAGTCGTCGGGGACGTCCGAGGTGAGGTCGACGGTGATCGTGTCCTCGCGGCAGCCGGCGCAGACGTCCTCTTCCTCGAGTGTCAGCAGGAACCTGTCCGGCAGCGCGGCGCGCTCGACGGCGAGGAGGAACGCCGCGGGATTGGCGTCGGAGGTGCACCCGCCGGCCGCCGGCTCGAAGGCGAACTTGCCGTAGACGTGATCGGCTCCGATCTCCAGACCGCGGAACTCGATGTCGGGGCACGATCCCGATACGGCGTGACCCAGCACCAGCAGCACGTGAGTGCTGTAGTCAACCGCCGGGACGGCCACGTCGAATGGCATCGCCGCCCACATGCGGACGGCGTCGGCCTCGCTTTCAGCCACGGCAACTCCGTAGGTCAGCCCACTGCGAGTGAAGGCGAGCAACGCCCAGCCGTCTCCAGCGACGAGATTGCCGTGGATGTCACGAGCCGGCCCTGCAGGGCGAGATGAGTCGGGCAGGGTGGCTTGGCCGCCGTTGTCGCACGCGACGAGAACCAGCACGAATGCCACAACTGAGAGCCAACGCGCCATGCCGCCAGTATGACGCCGTTTGCCGGCCCGGCGGTTCCGTCGTTCCACCCAGCAGGCGCGTAGGGTTTATGCGATGTCGACTCCCTGCGAAGTGTGGCCCGGCGGCCAGCCGTCCGTTGGTGACGTGGCCGAGCGCTCCCGTCAGATCTCGTCCCGCGACATCGAGCTGTTCACTGAGATGAGCGGCGACCGCAACCCGATTCACTACGACGCCGCGCTGGCTGCGACGACCTCCTTTGAGGGCATCGTGGTCCAGGGTGGTGTCACCACGGCGATCCTGAACGCAGTCGTCGCCGAGGACCTGCCGGGCCCAGGCACCGTGTTCCTTCACGTCGACTGGAACTTCCGCGCCCCGGTGCGGCCAGGAGATGTCATCACCGGCCGGGTCGAAGTCGCCGAGGTCCGCTCGGACAAGCCGATTACCAAGCTCGTCACCACGGTGACCCGCAGTGATGGCGTCGTCGCTGTCGACGGCGCCGCACTGTGTTACACGATGCCTCTGGCGTAGCCCGTACCCGGCTCGCCATTCTTTTCAGAATCCGATCTCGAACCGAATCCGTCCCGGCTGGGGCTCTACCTCCGTCACGCTGACCGACGCTACCCGGGCGTGGGAGGGCCCCGTCTCCAAGTAGGCGACCAGTTCGGCGACTGCCGCCGCGGGGCCCTGCGCCAGGACCTCCACTGCGCCGTCCGGCTGGTTGCGTACCCAGCCCGTCACGCCGAGTCGGGCCGCCTCCCGCCTGGTCGAGTATCGAAAACCGACACCTTGAACGAGCCCGCGCACAACCGCATGGATAGCTCGCTCATCGACCACCTTGGCATGCTGCCAGACGGAGGGCTACCCGAAAAACGCCTCCATCGCGGCCTGGTCCTCATCGATGGTCCAGATCTCGGTGATCTTGCTGTCATCGAGGTGGTACACGGCCAACCGGTTGCCGTGGTAGCTCTCGTCCCCTTTGGTGGCGTGCACCCTCATGAGGGCGACTCCGTGACCGTCGCCCATGGTGAGGGCGTGGTGCTCCATGTCCATCGAGTCGAGGGTGGCGGTGAGCTCCCGCAGCCACGCCAATGCCTCCGCCTTGCCTTTGCGGGTGCCGGACCACTTGCCGTGTCCGCTCTGGTGGAACACGACGTCGTCGGCCCAATAGTCGGCAGCGGCCTTCCAGTCTTTGGCCACGATCTTGTCGATGTAGTCATGCAGAAAGTGCGCCATGACTCCTCCTCTCGTCGGCCCCTCCTCGAAAGTACACGAGATACGGCGGGCCCGGCGGCTATAGCCAGTTGGTGGCATCCGGCGCTCGGGGCGCATACGTGGGCCACGCGTGGAATCGCGAGGTTGCCACCGCTCGGTTCGGCCATTGGGCGGCCACTACCCGATTGCCGAGAACCACGGGATCAGTCACCCAATCCGGAAAGAGGGCCGCCTCGGTCACCCGGTCGTGCTCGGTGGCGAAGCGCAGTATGGCGCCGTACCGGTCGGCTGCCAGCTGTTCGAGCAACTCCTCGACGTTGTGTCGGTTGCGGCTCCCGCGGTACGCCTTCATTCGAGACGCCAGGTCGCTGTGGTTTCCGAACCAGGTGACCAGCAGCGATGTATCCCTCTCGTGGCTCACCGCCCTTATTGCGCTTCCGGTGCGATCGTTGCGGAGTCGACGCCCCGCCGACAGCTGCCCGACCACGGAGTCGAGGAAATGCAGCCGGTCGTGGATACCGACGGCGACCGACCCGCTGCTGCCGAATGCCAGCCGCGGCTCGTTGTGGCCGGGCCCGGCTATCTCGTGGACCGCTTCATCGGTGTCGAGATCGAGCACGATCCACCGGGCGCGGCCTTTGAGACGCCAGCACACTGCGTAGGTGGCGTCGGGAGTGAGCTGCCACAGCGGAGGCATGTCATCGGGATGTGCCCTCGACCAAGTGCCTCTCTAGATCTAGCACCTGGAGCCGGAGGTCGTCGTCGGCGCGTTCTAAGAGGAGACCCGGGTCCACCGCGAAGCGGTTCGGCAGCGCCGCCACCAGATCGGGGTCGCCGGCAGTCGACAGGACCCCCCTTACTTTCTCGAGCCCAGCTCGACCTGCCCGGAGCTAACCCTGCCAATCCCGACGTGTGTGGTGCCATCGGCCCATCCCGTGGTCATGAAGCAAGCGCCCAGCCTCAGCCGGGGTCCGTGGGTCAGCAGCGTGGAGTCCTTGACTTCGAGGGTGTGCGGGTCGCTGAATTCGAGCCGGTAGCCGCGCCTTCGTCGCCACTCGATCGTCGTAGATTCACGATCGTGCCGGTCGGCTCGTCCAGGTACATGGCTACGCGTATCCCATCGGGGGAGCGGACCGATGCATCGGGGCGTCAGGCCGTCAACGATGCTCCGGCGGTCGCAACGACTGCGCTCAATTCTCGTTCCAGGAGCCCCAGCTCGGTCTCCAGCCGATCCCACGCCACTCGGGCCTGTACTAGGTCGCCCGACTTGGCGTGGTCGTTCAGCGCCCGCGCCGCCTGGTAAGCGCCCTCGGCGGCGATGGCTCCAAGACTGCCGGAGAGCTTGTGGGCCAGGCGGGCCACTTGGTCGAGTTCGGCGTTGCTCACTGCGTGACGCAACTCGGTCGCCGATTCCGGGTACTCCTCGAGGAAGGCCTGGGCCACCTCGGCGAAGAAGGTGGCGTCGCCCCCCACCAACTCGATAGCCCGCGATCTGTCGAGGGACGCCTCGTGCTCCACGGCCGGTTCGACCGTCTTGGCCCTTCCGGCCAGTTGTTCGATGGTGGCGTACAGCTCGTCAGCCACAAACGGCTTGGAGAGATATCCGTCCATGCCGCCGTCGATGCAGCGCTTGCGGTCCGACTCCATGGCGTGGGCCGTCAGCGCGACGATGGGTAAGTGGGTTCCGGTGACGGCTTCGGCCTCTCGGATCGCCGCCGTTGCCCCGAGGCCGTCCAGCTCAGGCATCTGCAGGTCCATCAATACCACGTCGAAGTCATGTTTGGAGACTGCCTCGACGGCCTCCCGCCCGTTCTCGACTGCCTCGGCGCGATGGCCTCGCTTCTCCAGCAACCTGACCGCGAGCATCCGGTTGGTGGGACTGTCGTCGGCAACGAGCACGTCGAGCGCGGGGCGTCGCTCGCGCAGCCAGTGACGGGTGATGATGTCGACACCGACCTGGTCCGCCGGCATGGCGACGGCGGCCCGCAACACATCGCCCAGCTCGGCAGGGGCCACGGGCCGGGGCACGTAGCCGCGCACTCCGATGGTGCGGTAGCGGGCAGCGTCGCCTCGCTCGCCCATGGTCGGTGCCACGACGATTGGCAGCCGGGCGGCCAGGCCTCCGCTTTCGAGGATGTTGCGACAGAAACGCTCATCGTCTTGGGCGCAGGCCACGACCACCGCGTCCGGAACCGCGCTGTTGACCCCCGACTCGATCGCTGAGACGAGCGCAAATGCATCGTTGAATGCGAGGGGAATGGCTCGGGCGGTTCGCAGGACGGCCGCCAGATTGCGGCGCACAGCCGTGTCGTCGGAAACGACCGCAACCATGAGCTGTCCTGCGGCACGCTCGGCGGGTAGCCCCGCTTCGGCACCTCCCAACAGCAGGCCGAGGCGAGACGTGAAGTGGAACGTGCTGCCATGGCCGACCCGGCTTTCCAGCCAGATTCGACCTTTCATCAACTCGACTATCTGGGACGTTATAGCGAGGCCCAATCCAGTCCCGCCGTGTTTGCGGGTCGTGGATCCATCGGCTTGGGCGAAGGCTTCGAAGATGTGTTGGTGCTTCTCGGGGGCAATCCCGATCCCGGTGTCCTCTACAGAGAAGTGCAACGACACCCCGTCCGCATCGGCCTCCTCGACGCGAGCGGAGACCACGACGCGGCCAATGTTGGTGAACTTGATGGCGTTGCCAACCAAGTTGAACAGCACCTGGCGCAGCCGTCCGGGGTCGCCGATGACCGCATCAGGCACGTCGTCGGCAATCGACTGTTCCAGGTCGAGACCTTTCTCGGCGGCCCGCACCGCCAGCGTGCGGATCGTGTCGCCGACGGTGTCGCGCAAGCTGAACAGGATCGACTCGAGCTCCATCCGGCCGGCTTCTATCTTCGAGAGGTCGAGGATGTCGTTGACGAGGGTCACCAGCGCGTCGACCGACTTCTTGGTCGTCTCCAGATACTCGAGCTGCTCGGGCGTGAGGTCGGTGCCCAGGGCGAGCTCGGTCATCCCCAAGATCGCATTCATCGGTGTCCGTATCTCATGACTCATGTTGGCCAGGAATTGCGATTTGGCCTCGGTAGCGATCTCGGCGGCTTCCATCGCTTGGCGCAGCTCGAGCTCGGCTTGACGGCGCTGGGTGACATCTCGCGACGCTATGTGAATCTCGGTCACCTCGTCGGTCTGCGGATCGCGAATCGCCTTGCTGTTGGAGTGAACCCAGACGACTGTGCCGTCCTTGCGGCGGAACCGATGGACTGCTTCCTGTACATCGTTCCCGTCGATGGTGGCGGCCAGCTGGTCCCGTATCTTCTCCTTGTCGCCGTCGCAGCCGATCTCGCACGGGCTCAGCCCCACCAGCTCCTCCGGCGTATAGCCCAACACGGACTTGGCCGAAGGCGACACGTAGCGCCAAATCCCATTGGGATCGGCTCTGGTGATGAGATCGCTGGCGTTCTCGGCGAGCAGCCGGTACTGCTCTTCGCTGCGGCGCAGCTCCGCCTCGGTGCGCTTGCGGTCAGTTATCTCGCGCGAGGTGAGAACCCAGGCGGCGACGTCGGGATCGTCGAGCAGGTTGGTGGCGCGGGTTTCGAAGTCGATCCAGTCACCGTTTCCGTTGCGGGCGCGATGCTCCACCGCGGCGGTTGACTCCCCGGGACCGGTCCTCGCCGCCGCTTGCAAGACGCGCGCCACGTCGTCGGGATGGATCAGCTCGAGTGCTTTGCTACCGATGAGCTGCTCAGCCGGAATCCCCAGCGCAGCTTCCGCGGACCGGCTGACATCGGTGATGTCCCCGGCCGGGTCCATGGTCCAGATAACGTCGGACACGTGCCGGATCACCGCCTCGTGCCGCCGTTCTGTGCTGTCCAGCTCCTGGCGGATCTTGGCGATCTCCGACAAGTCGGTGATCGAGACGACGCAGCGTGCCAGCCCGGTGGTGGTGGTAGATGGTGCCGTCCACTGCAGGAAGCCATGCATCGGGCTTCCGTCGAGGCGGGCCCCGTTCACTTCCACAGATGCCTCGTTGCGTCCCTCCCAAATGGCCACGAAGGGCTCGATGAACGATGGGCGGGCTGCGGGCACGATGGTGGTTGGATCGAGCCGGCCGGTGAGCTGGCCGGGCTCGTCGCTGCGGAGCATGCGCATCGCAGCCGGATTGACGTCGGTCACGTCTATCAGCGACGCGCCGTAGTCGACTGCTTCGGGATGCGCCTTGAAGTAGCCGCGCAAGTCGCGAACCCCCTGCTCGCGTAAAGTCGATAACCAGGTTCCCACGCGAGAGAAGTCCTCTCGCCAGAGCGAAACCGGGGCCCTCTCGAACAGGAGCCGATAGCCCACATTGGCCATGTGGACGGCATCGGCAATGCGAGCGGCGCCCTTCGAGATGCCTACGAAGACCAACAGCTGGAGCGCCATCGCTGTGACGGCGGTAGCTCGGTCGGGAGCTAAAGGGAGTTGGCTCAACCATGTCGCCGCGATGACGGCGAAGTACGTCCGCCGGTGCTGGGCGAACAGGGAGCCGATGGCGGCGAATGCGGCCACCGCGATCAGCGCCATCTCGAGTGTCGGTCCCTCGTGGAAGGGCACGTAAGCCGCAGTGGAAACGGACAGCAACAGCGCCAACGTCGGGGCGGAGGGCCGCTCATGCTTGGCCTGCCACCACGCGACGGCGGATGTGGTGGCGGTGCTGGCAGCCATGGCCGCCAACATGGCGCTTGTCGTAGCCAACGCTACGACCGCCAACAGCCCGGCCACCAATGCCATCGTGCGCTTGACGAGATTGACGAATTGCATCTCGCTGGTGCGGGAAGGCTGTAGCAGGCTGCCGGAAGCCCTCGCCGTAGTGGCGAGCCCCTCAGCGGCGAAAGTCTTCACCCCAGCAACATCGGGTGTTCTGCGTCCCTTCTTGAGACGAGGAACCCTTTTGGGCCGGGCGCGCCTCGCCCTCGAGGCCCGAAAACCAACCCACCATCGCGGGCCCTTCCGTCGGAGACACTGGTTGATTACCTAGTCGTCGGTACGTTCGACCAGGTCGCGTCGCCACTCCGGCGAATCGAATGGCGCCGCGAAGTACGAGGTCTCCTTGATGATCTTGCCGTCGCGCAGGTGCAGGATGCTCACAACGTGGTAGACGTCGCCGTTCGGATACGTTGCTTTCCCTGCCACCGTGAAGCTGTCACCCCCACCCGTCACTGTGATCATCGGCATGCCAATGCCGGCGGCGGCCGACACGTACACTTGCTGTGCCTCGTCGCCGGCGACCTCAGCAAGCACGCTTTCTGGAAGCTCTGGTTCGTAGTACGAGTAGATGGCGGCCCAATTGTCCCGGCCGCGGATGAGCTCCGCAGACTGGGGGAATTCACCTACGAAGTCGTCGTCTAGCAGCGCCAGGACGGCCTTCCAGTCGCGATTGCATATGGCTTCCGCGTAGCGCTCGACGGTCTCCCGGTTGCTCGGCATCTGCCGCTCCTCTCCCGGTCACCCAGGGTAGGCCGGTGGAGATCGGAGTGTTCACAGCAGCTGGTGCCCGCCGTCGACTACCAGCACTTCGCCGGTCACGAAGGTGGACGCTGCCAGGAAGACGCATGCCTCGGCGACGTCATCGGGAGTTGCGGAGCGGCGCGCCGGAACATTGGATTCCACGAACTCCCGAATGTCGTCCCAATCGGCAGTCCATGGCGTGTCCACCAGCCCAGGCGCCACTGCGTTCACCCGGATTTCGGGCCCGAGATTCCGCGCCAACAACCGGGTCAAATGGTTGAGCCCCGCCTTCGAAACTGCATAGGGGATCGAGCTGCCGAGCGCCAGATGGCCGGCGATCGAAGTGATGTTGATGACGCTGCCGTTGGTGGACTGGCGCAGATGCGGCACGGCAGCTCGGGTCATGTACCAAGCTCCCATCAGGTTGGTGTTCATGATCGTGCGCCACACTTCGTCGGTGGCCGCATCGAGATCATCGTGGGGTATGAGCTTGGTGGCGCCGGCGTTGTTGACCACGATGTCGAGTCGACCCGTCAAGTCGATGGCGGTGGCGATCATGTCTCGCACCGACGACTCGTCGGCGACGTCGGCCTGGATGTAGTGGCCCCCAACACGAGCGGCGACGGCCTCGCCCGCCTCCACACTGCGCGCCGAGTTGACGATGACCGTGGCCCCGAGCTCGGCGAACCGCTCGGCGACACGCGCCCCGATCCCACTCGAGCTACCCGTGATAAGACCTGTCCTACCGGTGAAGTCCACGCCGCCTCCCTTGCTGCCGGAAGTCGGTGGTAAGCGCGCAGGTCGCCCACGCGGTGAAGCGGCGCCGGCAGTTAGGTTGGCGGGATGGGCGAGACAATCGAGTGGCTTCTCGAGGGCGATCCGGCAATTCGCTGGCAGGTCGAGCGGGACGTCGACTGGCTTGGCGCTTCGTCAACGGCATGGTGATGAGGGTAGCGGCGTACTTTCGAGTCGATGAGGCGCAAGTCGACTCGACGGCAAGAAGCGCGCTCCTGTTCCGATCGTTATGACCTTTCGGCCTGGCTTCAACCGGTGTGTTCACCGCTCACCGCGCGGAGTTTGCCGCGTGTGTAGCCATATCGGTATCGCAACGGCCAGGTGACTGTGTTGACAAACCATCTGTTGCTTCTGGCGAAGTCAGTAAGCCAGCGATCATCACGGGCGAGCGTCACGGAGCCCTGCTGAAAACGAACTACGTTCCCGAACACCGAGTGATTGGGCCGTGAGAAAACGGCCTCGTGGCTCGATGCGAACGGGAGACTTGCCTCGGGGACGCCGAGCCACTGGACGATCGAATCCACCGCACCTCTCGGGTCGAGCATCATGTCTTCGTAACGAATCTTCATACGTCGAGTGGCTTGGCGTGGAAGGAACAGCTCAGCAGTCAAGTTTCGGGCGTTCCATCGAAGCGCGCTACTCAGGTTGGACTTGAGCGACGTGGGCTTGCCCGGTTCCCACATCTTCCTCTTAGTCCAAGAATAGGAAACTGCAGGAGCATCTCGAATGAGGTGAAGAAACGACACATCCAGATTCGGAACGGACTCGAGGAGATACCCGTACGAGGGATTCTTCGAGGAGTCAACTATCACTCGAGCTCCAGTCACATCTCGAATAGCCGCGTATAGGTCGCCCAGCCGATCCGTATACGGTCGAAGCCGGCTCAACTGGCGCCGGCGGATGACAGGAATCCAGCCAAGGGCCAAGTGCCTGTTTCGGAAACTGTCCGTGAGAGCAGACATCTCCAGCGGGTCGAGGGGTTTCTGCATGGCGTTGGCGCGTTCCATCACCTGACGCCAAACGTCACATTGGTCGAAGGGCACTCCGCACCCACAGAGCCAGTTCCCTACCAGGCCCCGCTGCCACAGTTCTCGTAGCTCGCCGACGGCAAAAAACCCATCGATCTGCCCCAATACGTTCTGCAGAACAGTGCTTCCGCTCCGACCCATGCCGGCGATGAACAGCACTTGCGTCTTGCCCTCAGTCACCGGACTCACCCCGCGCGTTTACCTGTACGGTCTGCCGACCCAGAAGACGATCCGGCACCTTTTGCACCCGGCGCACGCCGCGTAGCCGCGGGTGCAACATGCGAGCGCTCCACCGTTCAGCTGAATTTGGAACGAGCAGTTGGGTCATGGAAGCCACGATAACCTCACCAGCAAAACCAACTTGAAGGAGATGGACGATCTTGCCTACTGAGCGGTGCGGGGCTTCGCCCCGGAGCACAGCCAACGCCGCCGAGAGAGTCAAGAACGACAGCTCGCTGCCTCCTTGCTCCCGAGCGTGCCAGAAGAAGGCTTCCCCCGTCCCGCTCGACAGTCCCTCGGTTGCTCGGCATGGGCCGTTCCTTTCGGCGTTCCCCAAGGGTAGGCGGCCGTCGATTGCGGACGAGCTACACACCAGGCATACATTCGTTGGCGGGGGACCGACATCTGACTGCGTTCTGGGTCGAAGACCAGCGGCGCTGCCCGGCAGGTAGGTTGGCGGGATGGCCGAGACGATCGATTGGCTTCTCGAAGGCGATCCGGCAATTCGCTGGCAGGTCGAGCGGGATCTGCTCGGGGAGCCGCAGAAGAC